>JAKEET010000069.1 GCA_022616435.1 Gemmataceae bacterium | reverse complement strand
CGCTGCGTCGCCAATTGCTGCGTCAAGACAACGTTGGAACCGGTGGTCGCGGCGCCGACCAGGAGCGTGTAGCCGCCGGAGACAACGGCAACCTTCTGCGTGAACACCGCATCGTCGGCGGCGTCGAGCGGGTTGTTGACCGTGAGTGCTGCCGGGTTCCCGGCCAACACGCCGCCGTCCTTGTCGGTGACGCTCACGAGCTGGATCGAGAAGGCGCCTTCGTGGCGGTAGATGTGGATCACGTGGGCGCCGCTGGTCACCGTCAGATCTTCTTCGATGCCGTCGCCCCAGTTGACGCGGAAGATGAATAAGCTGCTCTGATCGACCGGCCCCGCGTCGACCGCCGTCAGCTCGAACACCATGGCCTGGCCGCGCACGGCCAGCACGCGCCCCTGGGCGTCGTAGGTGATCGGCAGCTCCTGGCCGGCTTCATCCACGCCCGGCACGACGGAGATGTTGGCCGAGCTTGGGTCCACGTTGGCGCCGATGATCGTCTCGGTGTCGCTGGCACCGAGCCCCAGACTGTCGGTGACCGTAGCCGCGACCACGAAGACGCCGTTGTCGTCGGGGGTGAAGGTGAAGTCAGGGTCGCTGCCCGTGGCATAGAAGTCGCCGTCCTTGGTTACCGTCCACATGTAGGTGAACGATTCCAACGGGTCGGGATCGGTGACCGAGCTCTCCAGATGGATCGGCGTGCCCTCCTCGCCGACGGCGGGCGCGTTGTCGATCGTGATGGACGGCGGTCGGTTGACGACGAGCTGGATGGCCGAGAACTCGGACGTGTTGCCGAGCGGGTCCGTCGCGGTGACCGTGAGGACTTCACCCGCGATGGTGGCCGCGGGTAAGGCGACGGCGAACGTGGCATTGCCGCTGCCGTCGGTGATCACGGTGATGGAAGCGAGATAGCGTTGGCCCTCGCCATAGCCGGACGGATCGGCGGCCGCGCTGGCGTAGAAGTCGAGCGTGAACTGGGTATTGGGCGTGCTGTGGAGGCTGCCGCCGACGCGGGAGGTCGCGCCGGGTAAAGCGCCGGTGAGCACGGGATGGTTCTGCAGTCCATTGGCGCCGGTGTCGGCGTCGCCGGCGTCGTTGGCGGTGACGCCGTCGGGGTTGAGATCGATTCCCAAACCCGAATTGTTGTGGATCGAGTTGCCGCGAATCGAGTTATTGGTCGAGCCTGTGAACACGAAAACGCCGTCGCCGAGGTTGCCGGCGATGAGGTTGCCCTGGCCCAGAGCTACGCCGCCGACGGTGCTGCCCGTGGCGCCTTCGAAATTGATGCCGTGGCCGACGGTGGTGGCGGTGCCGTTGGCAATTGGAGCGGTCCCCGCGGCGTTCATGCCGATCGTGTTTCCCTGGATGACCGTGCCCGAGGAATTGTTGCGGACGTCGATGCCGTCGAACCTGTTGCCGGAAATGACGTTGCCGATGATGCTGGTGGCGGCGGCGCTGCCGGTCACGCGTATGCCGTCAGAACCGTTGAGGAGCGCGGCGGTTCCCGCGGCATCGGTGCCGATGAAGTTGCCGCGCACGGAGTTGCCGCTGCCGCCGCTGATAATGACATTGAGCGTCGCGTTGCCGGAGATAACGTTGCCTGCTCCCGCGGCGCTGCCGCCGATGGTATTGTTCGAGGCCCCGCCGGTGATCTGCACGCCGGCCAGGCCGCTGTTGGGCAGGGCTGCCGTGCCCGTCGCATTCGTTCCGATGTAATTGCCCTGGACGACGTTGTTGACAGCGCTCGAGCCGGAAATGTTGACGCCAATGCCGGTGTTGCCGCTGATGACGTTGCGGGTCCCGCCGGTGATGCCGCCGATGATGTTGTTCGCAGCGCCGCCCGAGATGCCAATGCCGCCCAACGAGTTGGCCAGTGCCTGCGTGCCTGTGAAATCCGTCCCAATGTAGTTGCCCAGAATCTGGTTGCCCGTGGTGCCTGCGCCACTAATGCCGATGCCGCTCCAATTATTGCCGCTGATCACATTGTGGATGATGACGTTATCATGAGGATCGTTGAATAGCAGTACACCGTTTCGGCCATTGCCCAGATCCACAGTCCCTGTCACATCGGTGCCGATGTAGTTGCCTTCAACAGTATTCAAGGATGTCGTGGAGTTGCCCAAATCGACGCCGCTCAGGGCGTTTCCCGAAATGATGTTTCGGGCGCCCGCCGCTGCTCCGCCGATGGTGTTTCCGGCGGCCCCACCCCAAATCGCGACGCCATGGGAGTTGTTCGGCAGCGCGCCGGCGCCAGTGACATCCGTGCCGATGAAGTTGCCCTGCACGACAGTGCCTGTCACGATGGCGCCGTTGAGGAAGACGCCGTGCTGGGCATTGCCGGAGATGACGTTGCCTTCGCCGGGCGCCGTGCCGCCGATGCGGTTGTTCGAGGCGGAGATCAAGATGCCGTCGCGGTTGCGTGCCGCCGACATGCCGGTGACGTCGGCGCCAATGTAGTTGCCGACGACGATGTTGTTGCTGCTCAGGAGGTGGATGCCATAGGCCCCGGAGTTCGAGCCGCTGGCATCGAAATTGTTGATCACCAGGCCGCGGATGGTGCTGTCGCCGCCCAGCACGCGCAAGCCGGCCGCGCCCCCGGCGCCGGCGCCATTGAGGACAATCACCGGCGCGCCTGCGAAATCGGGCTCGCTCCAGCCGTCGATCGTTGTCGGCCCGGTGATGTCGGGCAGGCCGGATTGCAGGCTGATCGTGTGGGGCCCGGCGCCTGGAATGTTGAAGCTGATCGTGTCGGCCCCCGCGTTGGCGTTGGCCAGGACGATGGCATTGCGCAGCGAGCCGGCGCCCGAGTCATTCGTGTTCGTGACGATGGTGTGATGCGTCCACAGGGCGTTCGAGAACTCGGAAGTATTGCCCAGCGGGTCGGTCGCCGTGGCCGTGAGGTAATCGCTGCCCGACGGCAGCATGACGTCAATCGCAGCGAATCCTGAGCCGTCCGTGGCGACGGTGGCCGAGCCGAGGTAGTGCCGGCCTTCGCCGAAACCGCTGGGGTCGGCGATCTCGCTGGAGTAGAAGTCGAGCGTGTAGGTCGTGTTGGCCGCGCTGCTCAGCGTGCCCAGGACGCGTGTGCCGCTCGGGGCGACCTCCGAGCCGGTCAGCACCGGGAAGTTCTGCAGGTTGTTCGCCCCGGCATCGGCGTCGCCGGCGTCGTTGGCGGTGACGCCGTCGACGCCGAGGTCGATGCCCAGGTTGCCGTTGCCGGCGATGAGGTTGCCGCGGATGGTGTTGCGCTGTGGCGTCGGATCGGTCGCGAACGGTCCGTCGCCGGTGGGGGCCGGCAGGCTGTTCGCCTGGAAGACGAGGGCGTCGACGGCGACGGCGTCCTCGCGGTAGGCGAGCTGGATGGTGTAGAGGCCCGGAGCGGGGATAGACCAGGTCATGGCGACATTGCCGCCCGAGGCGCTGGTTTGCTCGAAGCCGCCGCTGCCTTGCCAGGGGGAGGTCGAGAAATCGGCGTCGCTGTTGGTGGCGACGCGATACCAGTCGGCGATGGCGCCGCCGGCGCCGTCGCTGCGTTCGACGATGCGGGCGTAGAGGGAATCGCTGTTGCCGGCGGTGGCGCCGCCGGTGCCGTCGGCGCGCACGAACAGCCGGTAGACGCCGGGCTCGCTGATGTACACGGCGTAGTTGACGAGGGGCGAGACGGCGGGTGAGAACAAGGTGGCCGGGTTGGTGTTGCCGGCGCCTGCGTCGGGCAAGAGTTCGATGTAGCCTGAGCCGCGATAGTTGAGGCGCGGAACAGCGGCCGGCGCGACCGGCGGCTGCACGAGCCACGAGTGCGTGGCGGTGCTCGAGCTCGACGTGAAGTTTTCTGCCTCGAAGATGTACTGGGCGTTGCTGACGGCGACGCCGCTGCCGCCGTTGGGAAGGGCGGCGCCCGCGGCGTCCATGCCGATGGTGTTGCCGATCACCTGGTTGTCCGTGGCGCCGGCGCCGATGAGGGCCACGCCGCTGCCGGCGTTGCCGCTGATGACGTTGCCGGCGGCGCTGTCGCCGCCGACGACGTTCGCCGCCGAGTTGACGACGCTCACGCCCGCTTCGCCGTTGCCCAGGCCGGCGGCGCCCGCGCTGCTGGCGCCGATGTAGTTGCCGAGCACCACGTTGCCGCGCTTGCTGAAGCCGCCCGTGTTGTAGACGCTTTGCATCTCGGCTGCGCTCAGCGCGCGATCATAGATGACCACCTCGTCGACAAGGCCGGTGAGCGCGCGCGGGTCGCCGTAGGTCGGGTCCGGCACACGGCCGATGTAGAGCGTGGAGCCGGCGGCGGTGTTGAGGCTTGGCTTCGAGAGGTTGCCGATCAGCACGCCGTTCTTGTACAAGCTGACCTGGCTGCCGCTCCTCACGACGGCTAGATGGACCCATTCGTTCAACGGAACGACAATCGAGGGCGAGCTGGTAAAGAACGTGAATATCCGCCCCTCATAGAACGCGAACGTGTCGTTGATGATGGCGAGACCGAAGCCCTGGCCTTGAATGGCCGTGTCGGCGCTGATGGCGCCGTAGACGGCGATGAAGTGGCCCGTGGTGTTGGTGGGATACGCCGCCAGGTTCACCCACGCCGCCAGCGTGCGGTTGGCCGTTCCCGTGGGGATGTTGGTCGTGAGCGCTTCGACGTAGTTCGTACCGTCGAACTGGAAGGCCTGTCCGGCCGTGCCGTTGACGAAGCTCATGCCGCCCTGGATGGCGCCGTGGTTCAGGCCCTGCCGATCGTCGGCATTGCCGTCGGCGCGATACCAGCTGACCGGCCCTGCGTAGGCGCCGTTGCCCTCCAGGCGCACGCCGTCGCCGCGGTTGCCGGCGATGGTGTTGGCGGCGCCGGCCTCGGCGCCGCCGATGGTGTTGTTGTCCGCGTTGCGCACGTGGACGCCGTGGAGCGCGTTGCCCAGCGGCGCGGCGCCGTCGGGCGTCACTCCGATGAAGTTGCCCTGAACCACGTTGCCGGTGGCGGGATGGTTGAAGCCGAAGAAATTGACGGCGTCGGTGATGAGCAGGCCGCTTTGGCCGTTGCCGGAGATCACGTTGGCGGCGCCGGCGGCCGTGCCGCCGATGATGTTGTTGGCGCCGCCGATGATCTGGATGCCGCCGGAGGGATTCGGCCGGCTCCGCGTGCCGGTGATGTCGGTGCCAATGTAGTTGCCGGCGACGGTGTTGTTCGCCCCGGTGAGCAGGATGCCGCCGAAGCCGCCGTTGTTGCCCGAGATGATGTTGCGAGCGCGGGCGTCGACGCCGCCGACGGTGTTGCCCGTGCCGCTGACGTCGATGCCCTGAAACGCGTTGGCCAGGACGGCGCCGCCGGCGGCATGAAGGCCGACAATGTTGCCCTGGACCACGTTGTTGCTGCCGCCGAGGGCGATGCCGCGCTGGCTATTGCCGGAGATGACGTTGCCCACGCCGGTTCCGGGAATTGCCGTCAGGCCGCCAATGGTGTTGTTGGCGCTGGTGATGTTGACGCCGTTGGCGCTGTTGCCGAGATTGGCCGGGGTTCCCACAAGTTGAAGCGCGACGGCGGGCAGGGCGCCGCCGGTGGCCGCGGCCGCGCCCCCGGCGATCGCCCAGGCGCCGCCCAGGTTCTGGGCGTCGATGTTATAGGCGACGGTGGCGCCCGAGCTGGTCAGGATGTCGATCAGCAAGTTGCCGGCCGCGGGGTTGTAGAGAAACGGCGTCGTCAGCGTCACGACAATGTCGAAGTCCTTGGGCCCGCCGGATTGTCCCGTGAAAGCGCTGCCGACCGTGGCCGATCCCGAATACACGGTGACCACGTTGGCGCCGATATTGCTCGCGAACGTCGTGCTGATCGCGCCGGCGGCGGTGGCGGTGGTCGAGAACTGCACCCGGTAGTCGGCGTAGGTCGAGCTGAAGGCGCTTCCAAGGGCCGTGTCCGGACGAGCGCGGAAGCCGGTGATCAGCACCGGTCCGGCAAAGTCCGCGGCGGCGACGATCTGCTGAAAACGGTACGGACTCGCGACGCCAACCCCGACATGCGTATCGCCTTCGGACGCCGCCAAGCCGGCCGGCGCGGTCGTGGCGGTCTGCATCGGCGTGGTCCCGATGTAGTTGCCCGCCACGGTATTGTTGTCGGAGCCGGCATCGGCGATCCACACGCCGTGGCTGGCGTTGCCGGCGATGACGTTGCCCTCCGCGAAGTCGTTCACGCCGTCGCCGTTCGTCCCGATGGTGTTGTCATGCGCCCCGCCGTCGAGCTTGACGCCGGAGGACAGGTTGCCCAGGTCGGCCGTGCCCGATGCGTCGGTGCCGATGAAGTTCCCGGCAATCAAGTTGCCCGTGGCCCCGGCGCCGCTCAGGAGAACGCCCATGACGCCAAATCGATTGATGACGAGGCCCTTGATCGTGCTCCCCGCTCCGGCAACGGTCAGGCCGGAGACGGCCCCCGCGTTCGTGCCGTCCAGCTCGATGAGCAGGGTCGCGTTGCTGCCGGCGGCCAGTGTGTTGGCGCTGGCGCCCGGCTGGCTGTAGCCATCGATGATCACGGCGTCGGTGATGGCCGGCAGGGGGGAGGCCGGGCTGATCGTTCGCACGCCTGACCCTGGAATGTTGAAGCTGATCGTGTCCGGGCCGGGATTGGCGTTGGCGTCGAGAATGGCCTGGCGCAAAGAACCCGCGCCGGCGTCGTTCGTGTTGGACACGACAATGTTCGCGCCTGGCGTGGTGAGCACCACGTCGTTGCCGTCGCCGCCCTGGTAGCTGATCTGGAATTGTTGGGACCCCGCCGTGACGATGGCGCCTTCGGCGAGCCCGCTGAAAGTGCCGTTGATCGGGTCGCTGCCGTCATTGTCGATGATCGTGAACGCAGCGCCCTCGGCGGGAGTGAAACCGTTGATGAGACTGACGGTCAGCGTCCCGGCCAGCGTCACCGTGCCGTTGACGATGAGGCGGTCGAATTCCGGCGGGCTCTCGCCCGTGCCGCCGATTTCGATGGCCAGCGTGCCGGCGCCGCTCTGCGTGTAGTTGCCGTCGATGGTGATGACGCCGGGCGAGTTGCCGGGGGCGACGGTGGCGGAGTTTTCGACGTCGCCCTGGACCGTGCCGGCGCCGACCAGGCTGCCGCCTTGCACTTCGATGCCGCCGTGGAGGATGCCGCTCGTGCCGAGGTTGGTCGTGCCGGCGGCCTGGACGACGCGATCCCCCGAGGCGAGTGAAGCAATCTCACCAGCGGCGAGAGCTCGGCCATAGATGCTCAGCTCGTCAATCTGGCCGTTGAATTTCCCTTCCGTCAAGTTCGTCGATGTCAGAAAGCCCGTCGAGGTGTAGGTGGCGCCGATCTTCACGTAGCTTTGCGTCGCGTCAATTGCACCAAGACTGGCGTTGGCGCCGCTGGCCGCCAATGCCCCGTCGATGTAGAGCAGAGCGCTGGTTCCGGATCGAACGCCGGCGATGTGATGCCACTGGCCGTCGTTGATGTTCGTGGCTGCGGTGGCCGTGACAACATTGCCGCTGCCGTCACGCAGATAGAACTGAGGCAATCCCGTGCCGCTGTCGAAGTACAACAGGTAGTTGGGCAGCCCGCCATAGCTGTGCACGATGACTCCACCCGGCCCCGTGTAGGTGGCGGAAGTCTTGATCCAGCCTTCGATGCTGAAGTCGCCGGCGCTGAACCGCAGGTTGGCGTTGTTGGGCACGAGAACGCCGCCGTCCGAGCCATCGTGGGTAAAGGCGGCGCCGATCCGGCCGGTCGACAGGACCGTGCTTCCCGAGAGTGTGCCGTGGTTGCCGTCCACCGAATCGGTCGCATCACCCTCCGCCGACCACTGGCTCACCTGGTTCGCCAGGCCGGTCTGCAGCCGGCTCGTCGCGTCGATCAGCATCGTTCCGGAATTGGTGATATCGGCGGCCGTGACGAACACCCGGCCATCTTGCAGGCTGAAGGATCCTTGGTTCGTGGTCAGGCTGTTGATCTTGGCGAACGTGGAATTGGTCCCGCTCAATGTCACGTTGGCCTGGTTGGTCGTGATGTTGCTGCCGGCAGAAAACGTGAGGGCGGCATTGCTGACGGTCCAGGTGCCGCCCGTGAGCGTCGAGCCCGAGTGCTGGGCGACCGCGCCGGACAGGGTCAGGGCGCCGGATGTGACCTGGACGGCGCCGGCGTTGTCGAAAGCGCCACTGAGCGTGGCGGTGGCGCCGGCGCCGGCATTCCCGGTGAACGATGCGCCCGCCTGGTTGACGAAGCTCGGGCTGAACGAGCTGTTCGCCTGGGCGTTGAACACCGCGCCCGCCTGGTTGACCCAGGCGCCGCTGCCGGCCACGGCGCCGGCAGTCCACGTCGCGGTCCCGTGGGCGTTCAGCGTGCGGTTGAGCGTCTTCGACGATGCCGTGTTGAAGTTGACGCTGGCGCCGGCTTCCACCGTCATCGCGCCGCTGCCGCCCAGCGTGCCGCTGTTCCAGGTGAAGCTGCCGCTCGTGGGAATCGTCATGTTCGCCGAGCCGAGCAATCCACCGCCCAGGACCAGCGTCGCGAACGTCACCGAGGCCATGTTGAATGTGGCCGTGCCGCTGAGCGTGGTCGCGCCCGTGATCGCGTACGTGCCCGACAGGACCGCGTTGCCGCTGTTGAGTTGGACGTTGCCGGCCCCGATGACCGATGACGCGGCCAAGAAGGTGTGCGCGCCGGGCGTATGAAGCGTCGCGCCGCTGTCGATGTCGTAGGTGCCGCTGCTGGAGCTGGGGCCGCCCAGTTGCAGGTTGCCGCCGTCAACGTTCACGAGGCCGTCGTTGGTCCAGGCGCCGGTCTGGAAGATCGTGTTCGTGCCGGTGTGATTGAGGGTGGCCCCGGCCTGGTTGACGAAGCTCGGGGCGAAGCTGACGCCGCCGGCCTGAGCGTTGAAGACGCCGCCGGACTCGTTGACGAAGCTGCCGGCGCCGGCGACGTTGCCGCCGGACCAGCTCGCCGTCCCTTGATTGTTGAGCGTGCGGCTGAGAGTCTTGACACTCGGCGTGGTCAGGGACATGCCGCCGCCGGCGTTCGTCACACCCGCGCCGGACATGGTTCCGCCGCGCCAGGTCAGCAGCCCCGTGACGGTCAGCGTCCCCGCACCCGTGAGCGTCCCTCCGGAGTTAAGCTCGAGGCCGGCATGAATGGTCGAGGCTGCGGCCAACGTGAAGGAGCCGCCCGCGATCGCCAGCGCCTCGTTCGAGGACAGACTGTTGATGGACACCGTGCCATTGGACGTGATGGTTGGCGTGCCGGTCAGATCCGGGATCACGACGTCGTCGCCGGCGCCGGGCAGGGTGTCGCCCGACCAGTTGGCGGCGTCGCCCCAGTTGAACGTGCCCGCGCCGCCGTCCCAGGCGACAGTGACGCCGACAACGCTGAGCACCACGTCGTTGCCCGTGCCGCCCGTGTAGCTGATCTGGAACGTCGTCCCGTCCGCGGCGAAGACGGCTCCCTCCGCCAGGCCGGCAAACGTGCCCGTGATGGCGTCGGTCCCGTCGTTGTCGATGATGTTGAAACTGTTGCCATTGACCGGCGTGAAACCGCCGATCACGTCTACGTTTAGCGCGCCAGCAAGGGTCACGGTCCCGTTGACGATGAGCTGATCGAAATCGGGCGTGGCCGGGTTGGTCCCCTGGATTTCGATGTCGAGGCTGCCGTCGGCCGCCTGGGTGTAGTTGCCGTTGACCGTAAGGATGCCCGGCGAATTGCCCGGAGCGACCGTGCCGGCGTTGCTGAGATTCGCGTGGATGATGCCCGAGCCGCCAAGGGCGCCTCCCTGGAGATCCAGCGCCGCGGCCGTAAAGGCGCCGTTGACCGTCGTGGCGCCGGCCGTTTGCGTGAACGTGCCGCCGTTCCTCACCGCCGCGACTTCCGCTTCCGACAGCGCCCGGTTCCACATCATGGTCTCGTCGATGCGGCCGGGGAAGAAGACGGCCTGGGCTTCCGCCTCGATGGAAGACCCGATCTGGAACGGATGGTTGTCGTAAGCGATCGACCGTGTCGTCGCGGCCGTATTGCGCAGCACGCCGTCCACGTAGAGCGACTGAGTATTGGACGCGTCGTCGAACGAATAAGCGACGTGATACCACTGTCCCACGGTCGGCGTGAAGTTGTAGCTGACCGGGTCGAAGCCGGCGTTGTCGCAGATCGTGCCGTGGAGCGCGCCGCCGGAGTACCAAACCGCATAGGAGTTCAAAGCACCCGCGCCGACCGTCTTGGCAACAATGGCCACGAGACCCCCGGGCACGCTGCTGAAGTTGACCCAACCGGCCAACGTGAGATTCGTCGGTCTCAAAGACGGGTTGTCGGCGACGGTGACGTAATCGTTGACGCCGTCGAAGCTGAACGCCTGGCCGATCTTGCCCGCGGCGAAGGTGGCGCCGTTGACGAGCGTGCCGTGGTTGCCGTCCGTGCCGTCCAACGCATTTCCTTCCGCGCGCCAACCACTGATGAGTCCCGACGTGGGCGCACCGCTCACCGCGGCGCCGCTGCTCGCCGCGATCGACAGGGTTCCGCTATTCGACGAGTTTCCCGTCGTTGCCAACGCGGCCCCGCCGTCAATGTTGAACGTGCCGTCGTTGGCCGCCAGGTTGCGCAGCTTCGGGAAAAAGGCGGTGTTGCCGCTGACGGTCACAGTGGCGCCGCTGCCGATGGTCGTGATGTCGCTGCCGCTGGTGATGTCGAGGAAACCGTTGCCAGAGACGTGCCACGTGCCGCCGGTCAGCGTGGCGCCGGAATGCTGGCTCACCGCGCCCGTCAAGCTCAGCGTCCCCGCTTGCACCTCAACGGCCCCGGTGTTGTTCAGCGTGACTTGATCGAACCGGCTTTCGCCGGCCCCGGCGGATTTCCTGAGCGTCCCCTGGTTGTTGAAGACGCCCGGCGTCGCGCCCAGCGCCCAGCGCAAGTCGGCGTCGCTTTGCAGATCGAACGTGGCCCCCGGCAGGTTGTTGACGACGGCGCCGCTGTTGAGCTGGATCTCGCCCGATCCCGTGACCGTGGCCGTGCCGCTGACGTTCAAGGTCCGCTGGGCAATGCTCCAGCCCGCCGCGGTGATCGCCATGCCGCCCAGGGCATTGGTGGCGCCGCTGCCGAGCATGTCGCCGCCGGTCCAGGTGATCGCGTCCGACACGGACAGCGCCCCGGCGCCGGTGAGCACGCCGCTGGACAGTTCGAGCGGACCGTTGATCTGCGACGCCTGGGCCACCGAGAATGAGCCGCCGTTGATCCTGATTTTTTCGTGGCTCACCAGGCTGCGGATGGCCGCCGTGGCGGTGGAAGTGATCGTCGGCGTGCCGGCGAGGTCGGGAACAAAGGCGTGATCGTCGGCTACGGGCAGGGTGTTGGTGCTCCAGTTGGCGGCATCGTTCCAGTTGAACGTTTCCGCGCCGCCGTCCCAGACGACGGTGTTGGCGACCTGGATGTCGAACTGTTCGGTGGACGTGAACGACGCCGCATCGGTGGCTTGCACCGTCACCGAGCGGGTGTAGCTGCCGACGTGGCCTTTGCCGTCGCTGCCGGCGGTGTAGATCGCTTGGACTTCGTTGGTGCTGAGCGCGCGGTTGGATATGCCGACTTCGTCGATCACGCCGTTGAAGGTGCGAGCAACGCCGAGTCCGCGGTACACGGCGGCGCCAGATCCGATCGTCCACGGTATAGCCGCGTCATAGGAAATCGTTTTTGCCAGCGCCATCTGCCCTTCGAGCACGCCGTTCACAAAGAGTTGGAAGGTGGCGCCGTCATACGTGCCCGCTACGTGGTAGAACTGGCCTGTGGTGAATGTATTCGTCGAGACGATCCGCTCCGTGGTGAAGGCGCCGAAACCAAAGCGGAACCGACTGTCCAGGGCGCTCCACCACAGGCTGGCGGAGACCGCGGCAGCTCCCGGCGCCAGGCCCTTTTGCACGATCACGCTGCCGAACTCATCATTGTTTGGCCCCGCGCCGTCGGGCCGCACCCAGGCATCGAGCGTGAAACGCTGATTTGCGAGGTCGACAGCATGCGGAATATCGATAAACCCCCCGGACCCGAGCGTAACGCCACTCCCGACCTTGCCGGTGACGAAGCTAATGGCATTCGTCGCCGAAGGATTGTTTGCCCCGGCGACGTCCGTGGCAGATGCTTCCATCCCCCACCAGCTCACCGCATCCGTCGGCGACACCTGTCCCTTGCCGGCGCTGCCGTTGTCGTGGATATGCTTGATCTCGGCGGCGCTCAAGGCGCGGTGGTAGGCGGCGACCTCGTCGAGCCGGCCGTTGAGGAAGTGAACGACATTGCCAATCGTGCCATCGTCCCGCGCGCCAAGCCGCATCGGCGCGCTCGTGGAGACGTTGGTCACCTGGCTGGCGCTCGCGTTTCCCGCCGTGGTTCCCGGCTGCGGCACGCCGTTGAAGTAGACGGCGACGGCGGTCGCGGTTCTCACGACGGCGATGTGGGTCCACGTGTTGAGCGGTACGGCGGCGTCCGTCCTGAAGTCGTGGTACAACCCGTTGACGTCCCATGACGAGAGTTCGACGGTCAGCGTGCCATCCGACCCAGTCGTGACAAACAAGCCGCTGCGCGAGCCGGCCGGCAACCCGGCGTGCGACCCCTTGTTGATGAACGTCGCCGCATTGGCCCGTGGATTGACCCAGAAGTCCAGTGAAAAATCGCCCGCGCCGAAGTCGAGGCTGCCGTCCGCGGGATCGCCGACGTTGACGTAGTCGTTGACGCCGTCGAAATCGAAGGCCGCGCCGACGCGGCCCGGCCCGGTGGTCGCGCCGACCAGCGTGGCGTGGTTGGCGCCGCTGGCGTCGTTGGCGTTGCCCTCCGCCTGCCACCAGCTCACCGAATCGGTCGGCGCCGGCAGCGGGCCTTGGCCTTCGTTGCCGGCGGCGTGGATCGCTTGGACTTCCGCAGCCGAGAGCCCGCGGTGATAGACACCTACTTCGTCGATCAGGCCATCCAAGTCGAAGCCTGCCATGCTGTAGCCGCCGATCCGGACCTGCCCGCTGACGTCGGCCACCGGGCCGCCATTTTCGGACGCCGGCGGGGCGCCGCCAAGCTCAACGCCATCGACATAGAGATGGTAGACTCCTGCACTCCTGGTGACCACGATGTGATACCACGTATCCGCCTGCGGCGCCCAGGAACGCACGACGCCGAACTCGAACGGATTGCGGGCGAAGCCCAGCATGCCGCCGTTGGGCGTCTGGTAACTGATCTCGAAACCGCCGGCAGACGCTCCCGACTGCTGCTGCATGAAGATCGTGGTCTTTACCACATCCAGCTTGGTCCAGAAGTCGATGCTGAAGTCACCTGCGCCGAAGTCCCACGCGGTGCTGTCCGGAACCGCGATGTAATCCCCGGTGCCGTCGAGGCTAAATGCCTGACCGACCTGGCCTATGGCCGAGGTCGCGTTCCCCACGAAGGAACCGTGATTCACCCCCGCCACATCCACTGCGTTCCCCTCCCCGCGCCACCAGCCGATCGCATCGGTCGGCGGCGGCGTCCACAAAAACTCGCCCGTGGACGACTCAATGGTCGCGCCGACCGGCCCGCTGTCGATCGCGTACGCGATCGGCGCCGTGCCGGTCGCCGTCACCGTCAATTGCAGCGCGCTCGACTCGCCGATCGTCTGATCGGGAATCGGCGTGATGCTCGGCGCCAGCCGATCCTCGAGCCTGTCCAGGAGCAGCGCCAGCCGGCCGCGGCGCCGCGTGAACGGCCGACGCCGCCGGCGCTCGGGCCGGCGCGCACCGCCCACGAAAAGCTTGCTGAGCCACTTGGTGAGGGAACCCATTGCACCTGCCTCCTTGAGCAGACGCCAGCGCGGTTGGCACGGAGTTCGGCTGGCCCGTCGGTTTGCGCGAGCAACGGCAACGAAGTTGCCGCCGCCGCGTCAGGGCACCGCGTTATCGAGACGACGAATGTTTTGGTGTGAGCGGCGACAGAAGAGCCACAAGTCCGTTCGGGTTCCGGCCGCCGGAAGGATCGCCGACGCGACCGCGCTCGTCGATGGACCAAGCGAGTTGAAACGCCCGGTGTTCGTGGCGCGCCGGTGAGGCGCCGCCCGCGAACTGTCAAGACGCTTGGCCGTGCAGGATGCCAGGAGATCCCACGGTCGCCCTCGCTCCGGGACGATGGATGGATTCGCGGCCCCAGTCCGCTTTCTCGCGGTGAATTCGCGCGGGCGTTCATGAGGCGCTGCCCGCGGCTGAGAGTCAACCCGTGAACACAACAAGGCCCCGAAAGGCAAGCGAGTTGCTGAATAATCCCTAAAACATCCAGCGAACGCAACAAGAAAGGGATCAAAAACGTCCGAATTTAACGAAAAAAACATACTGGCGGATGTAAACCTCCGTTGGCGCTCATTCGCAAAATGACACTTGCATGTCCTAGCTGTGGTACCGTGTTCCCACGCAAGCCCGGCGCGGCCGGGGGCCAGTGCCCTTTTTGCGGACAGGCCCTGGAGGTCCGCAGCCCCGCGCCGGCGGCCGACACGGTGTTTGCGCAGTTCGGCCGGAACCCCAAGCCAACGAAGACGAACCGGCCTGCCCCGGCGCCGGCGGGGGCTGCCGACCCGGTCAAGGCGACCGCCCACAACAGCCGCGGCATGCACCACGCCGGCCGCGGCGAGTATCGCGCGGCCATCGTCGAATTCAGCCGGGCCATCGAGGCGAATCCGCAGTTCACGAAGGCGTACAACAATCGGGGATATGCCCACTCCGCTTGCAAAGACTATGCCGCGGCCATCGCCGACTTCGATCGGGCCCTGCAGCTGGACCCAACCTTTGCCGCCGCCTACAACAACCGCGGCCTGGCCTACATGGCGGGGCGCCTCTATGAACGCGCCCACGCCGACTTCGAGGCCGCCCTGCGCCTCGACGCCGACATGACCTTGGCCTACTTGAATCGCGCCTTCGCCCGCGCCGCCCTGGGGCGCTATCCGGAAGCCCTGGCCGATTGCAACGAGACCCTGCTCCGCCAACCTCACCTGGCCAACGCCTATCACAATCGCGGCTTCATTCATGGCGCCCTGGGCGACTACGACCAGGCCATTGCCGATTACGACGCCGAGATCCGCATCGACCCGCAGCGCGCCGTCGCCTTCTACAGCCGCGGCTTTATCGAATTGATGCGCGGCAACTATGACCACGCCCTGCGCGATCTGGCCCAGGCGATCAGCCTCCGGCCCACCTTCGCCGATCCGTACTTCCTGCGCGGCGACATCCACCGGGCCCGCAACCAGTGCGGCCGCGCGATTGCCGAATACAGCGCGGCCGTGCGGCAGGCGCCGTCGTTCGCGCTGGCGTATTACCACCGTGCCGACAGCCACTATGAGCAGGGCGACTACGACAACGCCCTGGCCGACTTCGGCAAGGTCATCGAGCTGCGGCCCGACCTGGCCGCGGCCTACGTCAGTCGCGGCCGAACCCACATGGCCCGACGAGCGATTGAGCCGGCGATCGCCGACTTCACGAAGGCGATCCAGATCGATCCGGGTTATCTGAACGCCTACCACCAGCGCGGGCTGGCCCACGCCGCGCGAAGCGATTTTGACCAGGCCGTGGTCGATCACCTCGACGCCATCCGGATGGCGCCCAAGGCGCCCGAGGCGCATGACAACTACGCCCGTTACTGGATCATCTGCCCCGAGCAGCGCAACGGCCGGATGGCGCTGGAGCTGGCGACGCGCGCCTGTGAGCTGTCGCAGTGGGAAGACTGGCGCTGTCTGTGCACGCTGGCGGCCGCCCACGCCGTGATCGGCGACGCCGCCGCGGCGGCGCACTGGGCCGAGAAGGCCGTGGCCGCGGCGCCCGAACCGCAGAAGTTGAAATGCCGGACGGAGCTGGCTGAGCTGATGGATGTGGCCGCGGATGGACGCGGCGACCTCATGTCGCGAGTCTAGAAACCGAACCGCCGACTTACCGCCGGCCCCGGCACAACCCGTCCAACCGGCACATCACGATCCGTCGCCGTCTCCGCTCCGTAATCCGAGTCAGTTTTTCACGCATCGTCACGGCGCCGGGCCGATGTATATTGCCAGGCCGACGCCCACGAGGAACGGCACGACGTGTCGCGCGCTTCAAGGAGGAACCTCCGTGTCCACCATGTCCTCTCCACGCCATCTGACCAGGTTGGTGCTCAGCGGCGTGAGCTTTTTCGCCTTCGCCTTGTCTTCGGTTCAGGCGCAGTTCCGCCTGGCGCCGCACTGCCGGCCGGATTGCGAACCTGCCCCGTCGATGGCGCCGGGCCAGGCCCCGCCGGCCGTGGCGGCGCCCGAGGTGGACTTCGCGCCCGCGCCGCGCACGACCGCGGCCCTCGGCGACCGCGACGTGGCCTTCAGCCCGGGCTACCTCGACAATGCGTTGCCGCAGAGCCATTTCCGGCTCCGTTACGATAGCGCCTACGACAACAACCGGCCCGACCGCGCCGAGTATTTCTATGCCAAGTGCGGCTGCTTCCGCACCGCCGGCGTCGATCCCAACGCTCCCGGCCCGATCCTGGAGGAAACCTCGGTCGACTATCAGGACATATCGCTGTACCTCGAAGTGGCCAATCGTTGCAACCGGCTGTCGGGCTTCGTCGAGCTGCCCATTCGCTTTCTGAACCCCGAGCGCAACGCGAATGAGGCCGGTCTGGCGGACATGAACTTCGGCTTCAAGTACGCGTTCTTGCGCAATGAATGCCGCGTGCTGTCGTTCCAGGGCCGCGTCTTCGTCCCGACGGGCGACCCGGATCGCGGTCTGGGCACCGACCACGTCAGCCTCGAGCCGTCGCTGTTGTACGCCAGCGCCGTGGGCGACCGGGCGACGGTGTTCGGGCAGTTCGGCGTGTGGATTCCCGTGGACGGGACCGACTTCGCCGGCGAGATCCTGCGCTACGGCGCCGGCGTGAGCTACACCGTCGTGGACAACTGCCGCTTCAGCGTCACGCCGATCGTGGAGGTGCTGGGCTGGACCGTGCTCGACGGCAAAGAATTCGCCTTTCCCGAAGGCCAGGTCTTCGACGCCTCCGGCGACACGATCGTCAACGCGAAGTTCGGCGTCCGCGTCGGCTTCGGCAACGGCGGCCGCAACGGCTACCGGATCGTCAGCCCGGACCTCTATATCGGCTATGGCCGGGCGCTGACCGGCGAGGTCTGGTACACGGACATCGTGCGTGTGGAGCTGCGGGTGCCGTTCTGAGAGGCTGTCCGAACCGGGGTGTCGACGGGCCAGCGAGTTGCGTCGACGCTCAATCGGCGTATGGCGGTGCGGCTTGCCGTTTCGCGCTCGCGAAAGGATGTCAGCGCTGACGGGTCATTGGGCGCGCTAAACGGCAAGCCACACGCGCACTTCATTTCGCAGGTCGGGCAAGCCGCACGCCTACTCCGACCGGGTCTGACACCTTCCCAGATGACGCTCGCGCCTTGTCTAACCGCCGCCGCTGCGTAGAATTGCACGCAGATATCATTTCCCCCATGATGTCGGCACAATTTTGATGTCGGCTCCGCCCGGCAGATTCTCGATAGGCGGCCTCCCATGTACGCGCGCATTCCCACGCTTTCCCTGCTTCTGGTCACGAGCATGGCCCCGAGCGCCGCCGCCCAGCCGCCGGCGCCGCCGGGACGCAACGTGCCGCTGCTGCGGCTCGAAGCCGGCGGGCCGACCAGCTTCGTGGCGGCCATGGCGTTCAGCCCCGACGGCAAGACCCTCTATGCCGCCGGCTTCGACAAGGTCGTCCGCGCCTGGGGCTTGAACGCCGACAGCGGGCGTTTCGAGCTCGATCAGCGCCGCCACTATCGCGTGCCGATCAACCCCGGCATGGATGGAGCCATCAATGCGATCGCCGTCTCCTCCGACGGCGACTGGCTGGCGGTGGCCGGGCTCGGCGCCATGCGCGGCACGGCCGGGTTTGCCGAAACCGGCCGGCTGGGGCAAGCCTCGGCCTTGAACGAGCAGCAGCGCCTCGACCGCGGCGTCATCTACGTCTTCTCCACGCGCGGCCCGGCGCTGAAACGGCTGTTCGGGCACCGCCGGCCTGTCGTGGCGCTGGCCTTCGCGCCCTCCCGAGCCGACAAGCCGCCGATCCTGGTGTCGGCCGCGGAAGAAGACGATGCCGACACCCAGGAAAAGTCCGGCGACGTGCGCGTGTGGAACGTGAGCACCCAAGAGCAGCTCGGCGAAGTGACGACCTTGCCGAAGCGGTCCTACGGGCTGCGCGCCCCCGGGCTGGCCGCGATCCACACCGGCGACCAGCCGAATCAGGTGCGCGTGGCCATCGCCTGGGGCGACAGTCACGACAATGCCAACGGCCAGCGCCGCGGCTACCTGCGGATCTGGAATGTGGACCGACCCAAGGAAAAGCTGGCGAGGGTTGAAGACGGTTATCAGAATACGAACCTCGTGCAGTTGCCCGGAGACGGCGGCGTCCTGTCGGGCAGCTTCGCCATGAACCAGGGTCAGTTGAAGACGTGGAACCCGGCGGCCGCGCCGGCGCAGCTTCAAGACCAGGCTCCCCTCCCGGCGCCGCAGAAAACGTACTACTTCCCCGACGCGATGGCGCTCAGCTCGGCCGGCGGAGTCCAGTATGCGGCCGTGGTGGTCCGCCAGCTGGATGCCAAGGGGCGCGACGTCGACAATCGTCTGCTGCTGATTGAGTTGCCTCTGGGCGGCGCGGCGAAGATCGTGGGCCAGGTCTCGTTGGGACTGGAAAGCGCGCCGGTGCTGGCGGCGACGCCGGGCGGCGGCCACATCGCGGTCGGCGGCAAGTCGAACCACTCCATCCGCGTCTACGCCGTGCGCGACTTGCTCGACAAGAACATCGCGGACGGGAAAGTGCAGACGCTGCAAAGCGCGGGCGCTTCGATGCGCTTCGTGACGTTTGTCGAGCCGAAAGCGGGCCCTCCGAAAGGCAAGGGCAAGAGCTTGCTGGGGCTGGCACTGAGCGGCACGCCGCGCGCACAGGGCGCCGCGTTGCGCGACGGCGATCTGGTTGTCGACGTCGACAAGCGCCGCCTGACGGATCAGGTGCAAGACTGGACGCCGGTGGCGCCGCAGGCCGATGGTTGGGAAGCCCGAACGGCCGGGGCCAAGCCCCTGGTGATCCAGGTCCTGCAGAATGGCAAGGAAGCATCGAAAATCCGCATCGCCGCCGAGCAGAGCCGGCACGTCTGGGCGTTGCTGCCGCCGCGAGCGCCGTTGCAGACGCCCTTGCTGGCGGTGGCCGGCTACGTGACCGCGACCGGGTCGCCGCGGCTCGACCTGTACAACGCTCGCACCGGCGCCCACGTTCGCCGCTACGAGGGCCATTCCGCCCCGATCAACTCCCTGGCGTTTTCTCCCGACGGCCGGCTCCTGGCGTCCACCGCCAACGATCAGACCGTGTGCGTCTGGAGCCTCACCGACCTGGGCGAGGTCCTCGACCGCCACGGCCGCATGCCGGGCGTCCACACCGCGCTCAAAGGCAAAGAGCTGGTGGTGACCAAGGTAGAGGAGGACAGTCCCGCTCACGGCCGGCTGCCGGAGGACTGCGTGATCCTCGGAGTCCTGGGACCGATGGGCGGCAAGTTGGGCGTCAAGCCGCTGCCCACTTCCCGCGACTTTGAGGAACTGTTCTGGATGGTCAAGCCCAACGCCGAGGTAGCTTTGCGCATCCGCGCCGGCAAGCAGGTCAAGGACGTTAGCCTGAAGGTTGTCCAGGGCGTTGACGTGCGCAAGCCGTTGTTCACCTTGTTCGTGGCGGCCGACGGACGCGAGTGGCTCGGCTGGAATCCCGTTGGTCCGTTTGACGCGAGCGGGCCTGTGGCGGAAAAGTACGTCGGCTGGCACTTCAACACCGGCAATGCGGCGGAACCCACGAAGTTCGCCCTCTTGAACCAGTACCACGACCGGTTCTACAAGAAGGACCTGTTGCGGCATCTGCTGGCGGAAGGCGCGCTGGCCAAGGCGCTGGACAAACACAAGGAGGCCACCGGTCCGCGGCCGCCGGCCAGGATCCAGGACCCGCTCGGCGCCGCCACGGCCGACAACGGCGATTACCTGGTCCGGGAACGCCAGGTCCAGTTCGCCATCCTCGATTTCACGCCGGCAGCGGAGGACGTCCTCGAATGGCGGCTCAACGACGGCAAGGCGCAGCCGCTCGAGGCGCCGGTCGGCAATCTGTGGACGGTGGCGCTGCCGGGACCTGACGCGCGCGGCCGCCGCGACCGCATTCGCGTCAAGGTCCAGCTCCATGAGGCCGGCAAGCCGCCCTCGACCTTCACCAAGGATTGGACCGTCCGGTATCAGCCTCCCGCCCCGCGGCTGGTGTTCGAGCCGCAAGGGCCGCGCCCGGACAAGGACCAGGGCGGGCAGTACGACACGGCCGCCTCGGCGGAGTACGTGTTCCATGCCAAGCTGGAGACGCCCGGCGAGGGCCCCAAGTGCAAGATTTCGTACTGGCTGAATGATCAGAAAATGCCGTCGGAAGAAGCCTTCGACCGCGCCGCAGAGCCGCAAGCTGTCCAGAAGCGCTTCAACCTCAAGGAAGGCAGCAACCTGATCAAGGCGGTCGCGCAGAACGATCCGGCGCTCGCGGGCTTCGAAGACGACGAGCGCCACACGTTGACCGTCAGGGTCTTTCACAAGCCCGCGGCGCCGGTCATCGTGGTGCGGCGGATCGAACCGATCGACGACGCCGACGGCCTGTTGAAATTTGAGACCGGCCAGCAGGCGCTCGTCGAGGTTCCCCGCGTGCGCATCGTCGGCACGATCCAGGCGCAGGCCGAGATCGCGTCGGCCGCGTGGCGTCGCGACGAGAAAGCGGCGCCTGCCAGGCTGAGCGATTTCCAGGCCGGCCAAAAGGAAATCGCGTTTGCCCAGGAGGTGGAGCTGCGGCCCGGCACGCAGACCATCCGCATCACGGCCAAGACCGCCGTCAGCCCGGAAGGTTTTGAAACCGTGCCGTTGCTGTACCGGCCGCAACTGCCGGCCCTGGCTGTCAAGGCGCCGGAGCGAGTCGTGCGTGAAACCAAGGACGACGCCCAGGCGGAAATCACGCTGGAGGCCGACTTGCTGCCGCCGCGCGTCCCCGGCAAGGTGGAGCACCCGCTCGAAGCGCGGATCGTCCACAACGGCAAGCAAGGGGCGCCGATCGAGCTGGCCTCCACGGCGAAATCACTCCCCGCGCAGAAAGTCCGTCTGACGCCGGGCCGCAACCACGTCAAGCTGCTGCTGAACCACGCGGCGAGCTGGAAAGGCGCCCCGTCGTCGGCCGAGTTCTCCGTGGACTACGTCTTCCCCCCGCGGGTGACGGCCCTGCGCCACCAGCTCGTCGGCTCGACGCCGTTCGTGGACATCGAAGCGGAAGTGCGCTCGCGCACGCGGCCGCTCGACGGCTCGGTCAAGGTGCTCGTGAACAATCGCGAACGGCAATACGCCTCGGCCCAGTTCAAGAAGGCCGACGACGCCGGCGCCTGGTCGGTGGCCATCAAGGACGTGCCGCTGATCGTCGAAGACGGGAAGGAAGTCCATCCGAACGAAATCAAGGTGGTCCTCAGCAACGCGGAGGCGCAATCCGATGCGTCCGAGCCGATCACGGTGGTCTACAAGGAAACGCCGCCGCCGCCGCCGCGCATCGAGCTGGTCTCTCCCAGCTCCGCGGCCGACGTGACCCTTCCCGATCCGGAAGTGAGCCTGGTGTTCCGGGTCCATTCCGCCAAGCCGCTCAAGCGCGTCACCGTGTCCCGCGAGGACAAGACCTTGTTCCAGGCGGCGAAGATGGAGACGGTTGCGCCCGGCATCTATCAGTTCAACACCCCCAAGCTGCCGCTCGACTGGGACAGCAACGTCCTCAAGATCGAAGCGGTCAACGACGGCGGTCCCCGGGTCGCGATGCTGACCTTGAGCGTGGCGGCGCAGCCGGTCGAGCTGTTGCTGGATTCGCTCCGCATCGACGATCGCCCCTCGGCGCCCGAGATCAAGTTCGAGGTCCTGCCGGACGGCACCCGCCGGTTCATGGCCGTTCCCAAGGGGCGCGTGCTGCTGGAAGGCACGGTCCGCTGGGGCAGTCAGAAGGACGATCTGTTCAAGAAACCGCACGACGTGCGCATTTACGTGAACGGCTCGCAGCAGATCCCGGCAAAGCTGGCCGCGGCGTCGCCGACGAAGCCGCGCGAACGCCGCTTCAAGAGCTGGATCGTGCTGGACCTGCCGGAAAACACCATCGACGCGTCGTTGCCTAGCTTGCCGCCCGACGAGCGCAGCCGCAAGAAATGCCAGGCGCTGTGCCTGCGGCCCAATCGCGCCCAGGACCTCCACTTCGTGTTCGTCGTTCCGCAATCCGAGGCGGCCACCAGCAAGGACCTGCGCGCCAGCATGATCAAGGCGACGCAAGCGGTGCAGGTGGAGAGGAACCTCTACAAGACGGCGATGAGCTTCGACGTGCTGTATTTCCACGAACGGCGCGTGCTCTCGGCCCCCGACGTGGCCAGCCTGTTCGTCAACATCCGCGGCATCCTCGCCCGCCGCGCGGCCGCCGGCTCGCCCAACGACCTGGTGCTGGTCGTGTCGCTGGTGCCGGAAACCGGCGCCCAGGCCGGCCTCAAGAGGTCGTTCAGCGCGTTTGACTTGAACCGGGTGGAAAGCAACCACTTCGCTCACTTCAACGGCCGGCAGGTCGTGTTCCTGGAAGCCGCCGGCGAGGGCTTCGCCCTGGAACGGGAACTCCGCCTGGCGCTGTATCGCCACATCCAGCGGAAGGGGACCGAGCAGGCGGCGTTGCTGCAGGGGCTGGAGGCGGAGTTGCCCAGGTCCGCCTGGCTCGAAGAGCTGGGTCGGCATCTGTCGAAACGCTTGCAAGCCGGCACCTTCCTGGCCTACCTACCGGAGGGATTGAAGGTCCGGCTCAACCCCAGCCGGGAGGGAGGCGGGGGCGGCAACCTTGTGGAAGGAGATCTCGAGGTGCGCGCGGGCGGCGCGGAGCGCCTTCAGCGAGAAGCCGTGGGCTTCGTTGGCGGCCCAGATCTGCCGCAATGACCGGTGCGGGGCTGCCGTCGGGCATCGGGCGGCCGGTGCTGAGCCGCGCGCACAGATCGAGAGCGATGAACGACTTGCCCAGTCCGGGATCGCCGTCGAGAATGGCCAGCTTCCTATTTCGCCTGCCGCTTCCGCCGTCCCCGCGGCGGCTTCGGCGGCAGGATCGGCTGCACCTGCTGGGCCGCCTCCGGCAGCCGCCGTTGCGCGTTCAGCGCCGCCAGCTCCAGGAAGCGCTCCTGGCTGCGCACCGCCGGCTGGCTCGGGTCGCGGCTGGCGCGGCGGTAGCTGCCGTCGGCCAGCAGCTCGCGGGCCTTGACGTTGTCGGCCAGCGAGATGGCCAGCACCTCGTTGATCAGCCGGTGCTTCAGCTCCGGCGTTTCCACCGGGAACACCACCTCCACCCGCCGGCTCAGGTTGCGGTCCATCCAGTCGGCCGAGCCGATGTACACCTGCGGATCGCCGGCGTTGTGGAAGTAGAACACCCGGCTGTGCTCCAGGAAGCGATCGACAATCGACGTGACGCGGATGGTCTCGCTGACCCCGGGGACCTGAGGCCGCAAGGCGCAGATGCCGCGGCAGATGAGGTCGATGCGTACGCCGGCCTGGCTGGCCTTGTAGAGGGCCTGGACCACGGCCGGCTCGAGCAGGCCGTTGATCTTGGCGATGATGCGGCCGGCCCGGCCCGCTTGCTGGTGGGCGGTTTCTTGCTGGATCTTCTCCAGCATGAATGACTGCATCCGGCTCGGCGCCACCACGAGCTTGCGCCACTGCGGCAGCTCGCCATAACCGGTGAGGTAGTTGAACAGGGCCGAGGCGTCGTCGGCGAATTCGTTGCTGCAGGTGAAGAAGCCCAGGTCGGTGTAGATGCGGGCGGTCTGCGGGTTGTAGTTGCCGGTGGCCAGGTGGACGTAGCGGCGGATGCCGTCGTCCTCGCGGCGGACCACCAGCGCGACCTTGCAGTGCGTCTTGAGGCCGACGAAGCCGTAGACGACGTGGACGCCCGCCTTTTCCAGCTCGCGGGCCCAGAGGATGTTGCGCTCCTCGTCGAGCCGGGCCTTCAGCTCGATGACCGCGGTGACCTGCTTGCCGTTGTCGGCGGCGTGCTGCAGGGCCTTGACCACGGGCGAGTCGCTGCTGGTGCGGTAGAGCGTCTGCTTGATGGCCAGGACGCGTTCGTCGGCCGCGGCCGATTCGATGAAGTCGACGACGTGGCTGAACGATTCGTACGGATGATGGACGAGGATGTCGCGGGCCTTGATGGCGGCGAAGACATTGGGCGAGGCCGCGAACTCCGGGACGAGCTGCGGGACAAACTGCGGGTCGCGGAGGTGCGGAAACCCCGGCAGGCTGTGGACCTGGAAGAAGCCGGTGAAGTCGAGGAACTCGGGGACCGTGTAGACGTCGTCCGGGTCGAGGTCGAGCGCCTGCAAGAGGAAGCTGCTGACTTCGGGGGGCGCGGACTCCTCGATCTCGAGGCGGACGGCGAAGCCGCGGCGGCGCTTGCGGATTTCCTCCTCGATCGCCTTGATCAGGTCCTCCACTTCGTCGTCGTCGATCTCATACTCGCTGTTGCGGGTGACGCGGAACAGGGTGGCGTTGTCGAGCTGCATGCCGGGGAACAGCTCGGGAAGGTGCAGGCGGATCACCGTCTCCAGGGCCACCAGCGCCACGCCGCGCTCCGACGGCAGCGTCACGAACCGCGGCAGCACCGCCGGCACCTGGACCACGGCGAACAGCCGCTGCAGGTTGCGCGGCCGTTGCAGCAGCACCGCCAGGTTCTGCGATTTGTTGAGCAGGTGCGGGAACGGGTGGCCCTGGTCGATGGCCAGGGGCGTCAGCACCGGGAAGATCTCGCGGCGGAACACGTCGCTCAGGCGCCGGCGCTGGTCGTCGGTCAGGTCCTTGGCCGTGTGGATGACGATGCCTTCCTTGTCCAGCGCCGGCAGCAGTTGCTCGCGCAGGCAGCGATTGCCGTCGGCGAACTGTTGCCGCACCGACTGGCTGATGCGGTCGAGCTGCTCGCGCGGCGGCATGCGGTCGGCCCCGGAGCCGACGGCGATGCCGGCGGACACTTTTTGCTTCAGGCCGCCGACGCGGACCATGAAGAACTCGTCGAGGTTGGAGCTGAAGATCGCCAGGAACTTGAGGCGCTCCAGCAGCGGCACGGCGGGGTCGAGGGCTTCGTCCAGCACTCGGCGGTTGAACTCGAGCCAGCTCAGCTCCCGGTTGATGTACAAGGACGGCTCGTCGAGCGCGACGTCCGGTTTTCGCAAAGGCAGGATCGTGGCGGCTTCCGGCATGACACAGCTCCAACGCGTTGGACGAGCTTCGTGAACGGATCGAAATCGGTGGGACAGAGCGTACATTATATCCAGGGCGCGGCGGCCGGCCAAAGTCGGTTCGCCGGCGTGGGCGGATTCGCCACAACCGCAGTGGTTCGTTAGGCTTGCATCGCCCGGACTGGGTGCACGCTGGAGGCGCCTTGCCTGACCCCGGAAAGTAGCTCACGGGGCTGGCGGATGCCGCCGCCGATGCCTACAACTCCCTGCAACGTACCTGGCTACCGACTCATTTTTTTCCGACATTGCAAGCCGCGAGGTGCATCCATGCGTGAACCCACACGTGACCGCAAGACTCGACGCCCCGAGCCGGATGACTACGACGACGAAGATGACGACCGGGCCCGCAAGAAAAAGAAGAAGAAAAAGAAGCCGCCGGCCTCGACGACCAACTGGCTGAAGATCGCCGGCTTCGGCGGCATGGGGCTGGTCGCGGTCCTCTTTCTGGTGTTCATTGTCTGGATCATCATCTCGCTGGCCGGCGGCGGCCCGCCTGCACAGCCGGTCACCGAATTTGCCAAGTTCAACTCCGACGGCATGGAATGGGGTTTCGAGTATCCCAAGGGCTGGCAGGCCGCGGGCTACGGCCTGGCGGGCAAGCGCGAAGCCGAGATCAAGGGCCCCAACGCCACCATCACGGTCAAGGAGAACATCACCGGCTCGCTGGTCGGCGACGTGGCCCGCGCCCTCGGCGGCGGCCAGGAACCCGACGACGAGTTCTCGCCGGTGGCCAAGGTCCACGACATGCGCAAGCCCAAGGATTCGAAGTCCTACAAGGAAGAGCCGGCGGTCACGGTAATGACCCGGTTCGGCAAGGCGCGGCGCTCGGCCTACACCGACGGCTCCCGCAAAGGCTTCCGGGCCACCGTGCTCTTGAACCAGACCGCGCTCGACGTGTTCTGCGATTGCCGGGCGTCGGACTGGGACGCCCTGCGGCCGGCGTTCGAACGCTCGATCTCGACCCTCGGCACGGGCGGCCAGTAGTGAGTAGTGAGTGACATGCTTGGCGATCTTCAGTGGCACTGGCTTCTCTGGCTGCTGCTGTTGATCCCCGCTTTCTACCTGCTGATGCCGCTCGCCATCTGGCCGATGCAGCGCTTTCCCGCCCATCCGGAGATCGAGGAGCTCGACAGCCGCGTCCTCCGCAAGTCGCTCCGCCACTTCCTCATGACGCAGGCGAGCGACCTGCTCGAGCTCGGCTTCGCCGAGCCGACCATGGCCGAGGTCCCCGGGCCGCCGATGGTGACCGCATACGTGATCATGCTCGTCAACCGCAAGACGGGCGACAAGGCGATGGTGACCGCCCTGGTCGCCCGCGGGCCGAGTACCATGCGGACCGTCTATCTGGAATTCAGCACGCGCTTCGAGTCGGGTGAGGTGTTCGACACCCTCAATGCCACCGAGCTCTCGGCCTTCCCGCCCGATCCGCAAACGATCCGCACCCAGGTCCCGGCGGTGATCGATCCCGAGGAGCTCTATGACCTGCACCGATTCGTGATCCGCAAGCACGGCGTGGCTTCGCGGAAGACGCTGTACGCGCCGGGCGAGGGGCTCAACTATCTCGTCGACCAGGTCCTGATCGCGGAGTACGAGCAGCAGGTCGACCGCGGGTGGCTGTACTACGACGCCCGGCACGACGTGTACCGGCCGACCTTGAAGGGCATCTACCTGATCTGCTGGGGCCTGCTGCAACCCAGATGTTCCGCACGATGGCGATGCGGCGCCGGGCGAAGGCCATCCTTGACGAGTTCGACGGTGACGAAGCGTAGAGCGCTCGCATACAATCACCACATGGCTGATCCAGGCGACATGGCACGCGATCCCAAGCATCGCCGCCGCTTCGAGAAGCTGCTGCACCTGGCCGCGCAGCGCGGCGACGCCGACCTGGTGGCCGAGCGGCTGTCGTGGGGCGTCGATCCGAATTGCGCTTCGCCGAAGGGACGGACGCCGTTGATCGCCAACGTCGGGGGCTTCTGTCCGAGCGCCGCCACGGTCAAGGCGCTGCTGGCCGCCGGCGCCGACGCGAGCCTGATGGACCACGCCGGCCTCACCGCCCTGGACTACGCGCGCCGCAAGCTGGCCCGGCTGCAGATGCGGCCACCCACGCCGCGCCGCAAATCCCCATCGCTCGACGAGAACGATCAGCTCCATCTCAGTCCCGACGAGCAAGCCGAGTTGGACAAGATGCGCGAGCAGCTCGGCCCGGTGGATTACAAGGACTTCTTCCGCATCTGGTGGCAGGAGCGGCTGCGGGCCGCCCGCCGCGTGTTCAACGATCCGGAGCAGATCGAGAAGATCGTGGAGATCCTGGAAGCAGCGGCGGAAGGCAGCTCCGCTTGACGCCGCTGTCAGCCGTGCTTGCTGCCAAAAGCGTCAGCGGAATCCGCGGGCTTGCACCATCCGGCGGCTCACGCCGCTCGGCTGGCCCTCACGAGGGATGACGCTTCCCGATGAGATGTCACCGAGGATACAGCCATGTTGCCGCAGCGCGCGTGTTTCATTTGTGGTTCGACGTTTCTGGCTGGTGTTGCCGCGCTCTGGGCGGGATCGGCGCCCTTGGCCGCGCAACCGGCCGCGCCCACGCCGAATGGCGTTGGGCCGGCCGGGATGGCCGCGCGGCTTGGGCCGGCGCCGTTCTACCACGGCGCCGCCGTCCGCGCCCTGGCCTTTTCGCCGGATGAGACGCTGCTCGCCTCGTCCGGGATCGACCAACGCATCAAGGTCTGGGACGCCGCCACCGGCCGCCTGCGCTGGCTGCTCGACATTCCCCGTGCCGAGAAACCGGAGATCAAGGGGAGCACGCTGCTGGCGCAGATGCCGCTCACGCTGTTGTTCTCCGGCGACGGCAAGGCGCTTGCCAGCGGCGACGCCGCGGACCGTGTGGTCCGCGTGTGGGACCTGGCCACCGGCAAGGAGCGGCCGTCGTTTTCCTTGAATCGCGCGGACGATCCGGCCGAAGCCATGCCGAATCTGCCGCTGGCGTTGCGGCGAACGCTGACCGGGAGCTTCGCCCTGGCGCACGACGCCGGTTTGCTCGCCCACGCCCCGATCGCCGACCACGCCGTCTACGTGCTCGCCGCCGGCAAGAAGGCGCCGGTGCTCAAGCTCACCGGCCACACCGACCGCGTCCTCGCCCTGGCCTTCGCTCCGGACGGCAAGACGCTGGCCAGCGCCGGCGACGACCAGAGTGTGCGGCTATGGCGCCTCGACCAGGGCCAGCTCGACCAGAACCAGCGCGTCCGCACGTTCACGGGGCATCGATCGGCCGTGCAGCAGCTCGCGTTCTCGGCCAACGGCCAGCGGCTGCTGTCGGCGTCCACCGACGGCTCGCTGCGCGTGTGGGACGTCGCGACCGGCCAGAGCCTTGTGCACGTCCCATGGAAGCCGGCGCATCTGCAAGACACCGAAGGCAACGTCGCCGCCAGCCGTGCCCTCGCGACCGGCGTCCATGACGTCTGGTTCGAGCCGGACGGCCAGCGCGTGGGCGCCTTTTATTCGATCGCCTTCGGCACGGCCGGCGGCAGCGAGGATGTCGTGATTCGCTTCGACGCCGCCGGCAAGGTGTTGTCGCGCCAGGCCGTCCACGATCACCGCAGCGTCTCGACATCCACGGCCCTTGTCTTTGGCGCGGTGCGCGCGTACAGCACGCGCTCGACGACCGTCGCGTTCGCGCCGCGCGGCAACGTGCTGGCGCGAGTGTCGCCGTCCACGCACGTCCATCTCCTGGCCACGGACACCGGCCGCCCCGCGCGCCCCGGCTTGAACTCGGGCTGCGCCGACGTCGAAATGGCCGGCGGCCGCGTCGCCATCGTCCAGCAAGGCGACCCGTCGATCTATCTGTGGAACTGGAAGAACCCGTCTCCGAAGGGCGCCAAGGGCGTCGAGTCGCTCAAACGACTTTCGGGCCACACCGGCAATCCCTTCCTGGTCGGCTTCGACTCGAAAGGTGGCACACTCGTTTCCGCCAGCCGCGATGCCAGCGATCGTTCGCTCAGCCTCTGGGACGTTGCCAAGGGGACCGAACTGAAGCAATTCCCCGGCTGGCATCCCGGCGCGACGACGAGCACCACGTCGGCCTTCGCGCTCCGGACGGCAACGACGGCTTCCGTGCCGATGCCGCGGCTGTCGCCGGACGGCCGCCGGGTCGCTTTCCGCGGCAGCGACGGCAAGCTGCGCGTGGTCGATGCCGCCACCGGCGCGGAAGCAGCCGCCTACACGCAGACGTGGAAGGGCGACGGCTGCGTCGCCTTCAGCCCGGACGGCGAGCGCGTCATCCTGAGCCACTCCTACGACAATCGCCAGGCCAAGGGGGCCAAGGCGCAGCGTGCCCATCATTGCTACCTGCAAGTGATCGACGTCGCCACAGGCAAGGAAATCGGCAAGCTCAGCGACCAGGCCCACGACTTCCACATCACCCGGCTCTTCGTGGCCGGACGGCAGGCCATCGTCGGCACGAAGGACGGCGCCATTCGCACCGTCGATCTCGATGCCGGCACCCGCGTCCGCGACGTGTGGCAGCCGGCGCGCCCCGACAAGAAGCAGCCCCCCGCCTTGCTCTTGGCCAGCGCCGCCAATCGCAGCACGTTCTTCGTGACCGCCGCCGATGGCCGCATGATCTGCGTGCGCAGCCCGGAGACGCCGAACCTGAAGATCATCGAAGTCGCCACCGGCAAGGAACGCCTGTCGCTGCCGGTGGCCGCATCGACGATCACTTCGATGGGTTTCGCGCCGGACGGCTGGCACCTGGTCACCGGCAGCCAGGACGGCAGCGTGACCGTGTGGGCGCTCGGCCCGATCGCCGGCGCGAACCTCGGCCCGAACGCCGGCCCGAACGCGGGGGCGAGCGCGGACGCCAAAGCAGCGTGGCAAGACCTCGGCGGCGACGATGCCCGCCTGGCGTTCCGGGCCATGCGCCGGTTGCTGGCCACGCCGCCGGCCGCGATGGAGCTGGCCCGGCAGCACGTGCAACCGACGCCGTTGCCGGATGAAGGCCTGGTCGCGAAGACAATTCGCGATCTCGACAGCCCGATCTTCGCCGCCCGGCAACGGGCCCAGGACGAGCTGACCAAGCTCGGCGACGCGATTCGCGGCCACCTGGACAAGGCCGCCGCCGACCGGACCGCGACGATCGAAATGAGGCAGCGCGTCGCCGCCATCCTGAAGCGTTTGGATGGCAACGCCCCGGCCGGCGACCAGCTCCGCGAGCTGCGGCTGGTGGAGCTTCTGGAGCGCCTGGGAACCGACGCGGCCCGTGCCGAGCTCGAACGCCTGGCGAAGGGCGCGCCGGCCGCCCCGCTGACTCTCGCCGCCCAGGAGAGCCTGCAACGACTGCAGCTCCGTTAGGGCCGCGTTCATATTGCCGTGGGTTAGAACTCCGATTCTGACCGGTCGGACGATGTGTGGCGTGCGAGTGACGCCGTGGATTCAAGTCCCGGTTATCCCTACTCATCGCTGCCGCGGAAGTTCACGTTCGCGGGATTCGCGCTGGCCTCCAGCTCCGCGACGGTCCGGGGCGTGAACTCGTCCAGTTTCTGAAGACGCATCGCTCGATAGCCGCCTGGCTGCAAGGTTACCGTCTTGCCGGTCTGTTCGCGCACGATCGTTTCCACCCGTTGCGGCGACAGCTCGGCCGGTTCGATGCGCACTTCGCGCGGCGACGTTCCCGGCAGCGGTCCGGCGTGCGAGTACTCGGGCGGCAGGTAGATGGCCCCCGTGGCAAAATCGACGGCAAAGGCGATGACCCCCGGCACCAGGAACAGCAACAGGCCGATGCCGTCCAGCGCCACCACGCCGATGTCCAGCCGGCCGGCCGGTTGGCCGCGCCGCTCGGGGTGCAGGATCGTGCCGCACGACGCCTGCAGGACCGCCGCGGCGACCAGCAACGTGCCCGCGGTTCGCAACTTGCGGCCTTTGCCGCGCAGGATGTTCATGGCTGCGCCTTCCGCAATTTCCAAGGGGCGAGCGAAGGGCGGGGACGATAGCCGGAAACGGTCGCGAACGCAAGACCGGCCGAGAAACTACCTACTCCCAGGTTCAACCCAGCCACTGGCATCGTTTCGGCACTTCGGATATAAACGCAGCAATCGTTGTGGAACGTGCGGCAATTTCATTCCTACTCAAACATCGGTGAGACATGAGGAACTGGAAAGCGACCGTTGCATGCGTTGCCGTCGCGGCAGCGTGGCTGGTCATCGCCCTGGCCCCGGCCGCTCAAACCGGCGGCGACGCCAAGGACAAGAAACCGGCCAAGGACAAGTCGGCCAAAGGCGCCGCCGCCAAGGCTGGTCCGGCCAAGGAGCCGGCCAAGAAGCCCGCGACCCACAAGGTCGAGAAGAAGCCGTTTCGCGTCGAGCTGGCGCTCAAGGGCGTGCTTGAACCCGCCGAGACGGTGGCGATCGCGCATCGGCCGGAGCCGCTCATCAACGTCCCCTTCACCAGCGGGCCGATGACGATCCGCACCATCGTCGAGCACGGCTCGAGCGTCCGCCAGGGAGAAATCCTGGTGGCGCTCGATACACGGAAGCTGGACCAGGTGATGGAGCAGATGAAGACCGATCTTCAGGGGTCGCTGGCGTCGCTGCAGATCGCCGAGCGCGAGCAGCCGCTGGCGGAGCGGGCGGCGCCCCTGGAGATGGAGACCGCCGAGCGCACCAAGCGCGAGGCCGACGAGGACCTGGCGTACTACTTCAAGACCGGCCGGCCCCAGGCGGAGCAGCGGGCGCACCAGCTCGTCCGCTACGCCTCGTTCTACTACGACTTCGCCAAGGAACAGCTTCGCCAGCTCGAGAAGATGTACAAGGCCAACGACCTCACCGAGGACACCGAGCAGATGATCCTCAAGCGGCAGAAGTTCTTCACGGATGAGGCCAAGCTCGAGCTCCAGGACGCCGAGATCAGCCGCGACTTGATGCTCAAGACCGTGTTGCCGCGCAAGGACAAGCTGCTCAAGGACAACGTGACCCGGCAGACGCTGCTGCTGGCGAAGGCCCGAGAAACCCACTCGCTGGCCCTTGCGCAGAAGCGGCAGCAACTCGCCAAGATGAAGTTCGACGCCGAGCGGCTGCGCAACACCCTCGAGATGCTGGCGCGCGAACGGGACGCGATGATGATCAAGTCGCCGGCCGACGGCGTCGCTTATTACGGCAAGTTCAGTCACGGGCAGTGGGAGGCGTCCACGGCGCTGGCGGCGCGGCTGTCGCCCGGCGGCACGATCTCGGACCACGAAGTGTTCATGACGATCGTCAAGCCGGGGCCCGTCGTGGTTCGGCTCTTGATCGACGAGAAGGACGCGGGGCTCGTCAAGCCGGGGCTCGCGGGGAAGGCGGAGACGACGTTCAATCCCGACGCCAAGCTGTCGGCGAAGATCGAGAAGATCTCAGTCATTCCCGCGGCGCCGGGCAAGTTCGAAGCCGTCGCCGCGGTGAACGCCGGGCAAGGATCGCTGCCGGGCATGGCATGCACGGTCAAGCTGGTGCCGTATGTCAAGAAGGACGCCATCGCCGTCCCCGCCGGCGCCGTCTTTGAGGACGACGATATTCATTTCGTCCATGTCGTCAAACCGCAGGGCAAGGACGAGAAGCGTGAAGTGCGGCCTGGACGAACGAGCAAGGGGAACACAGAAATCCTGTCGGGCTTGAGCGCCGGCGAGGAGATCCTGCTGGAACGCCCGGACCAGAAGAAGACGCCGCCGGCCGCGCCGGCCAAGGGCAAGGACAAGATCAAGGAGGACGAGAAATGATGACTCGCAAACACAGCGCGTCCGTCGGGCGATGTCTGCTGGTGCCGATCCTTCTCGGCAGCGCCTGGTCCTGGGTGGCCGGCGCCGCGGACGACAACCCGGCCAGGCCCAAAGCCAAGGCGGCGCCGCTCGCCGAGACCGGCCCGCGCCTCGACCCCGTGCCGCAGCCCGACCCGGCCGCGATCGACGCGGCCATCCGCCGCGGCGTCGAGTTCCTGCTCAAGACGCAGAACAAGAACGGCTCGTGGGGCTCGGCGCGGCTGCGCGGCGGCGTCGAAATCTACGCGCCGATTCCGGGGGCCCATCAGGCGTTTCACACCGCCGTCACCGCCATGTGCATCTCGGCCCTCATCGAGACCGGCGGCGAGTCCGAGGAAGTTCGCCAGGCCATCGAGCGCGGCGAAACCTGGCTGATGGAGCATCTTCCGAAGGTCCGCCGCGCCAACGGCGACGCCATCTACAATTGCTGGTCGCACATCTACGGCATCCAGGCCTTTGTTCGCATGCACCAGCGGTTGCCCGATCCGGAGCGCCGCCAGAAGATCGCGGGCCTCATCAAGGAACAGATCGGCTTCCTGATGCGCTACGAATCGGTGGACAAGGGCTGGGGCTACTACGACTTCCGCACGGAGTCGCAACGCCCCGGCAGCGACTCGTGCAGCTTCGTGACGGCCGCTGCGCTGGTCGCGTTCCGCGAGGCCAAGGACCTCGGCGTCGAAGTCCCCGACAAGCTGGTGAAAGGGGCGGTCGCGTCGATCCATCGCCAGCGGCTGCCGGACTTCAGCTATCTCTATGGCGAGTACCTGAAATACGTGCCGCAGCACCCGATCAATCGCCCCGGCGGCAGTCTCGGCCGGACCCAGGCGTGCAACCTGGCGCTGCGGCTGTGGGGCGACGACAAGGTGACCGATCCGATCGTCAAGAACTGGCTCAACCGGCTGTTCGCCCGCAACGGCTGGCTCGACATGGCCCGCAAGACGACGATCCCGCACGAATCGTTCTACGCCGTCGCGGGTTACTTCTTCTACTTCGGCCATTACTACGCGGGGCTCCTGATCCACGAGTTGCCGGCAGCGGATCGACCGCTCTATCAGGATCACATGGCGACATTGCTGATCCGGCTGCAATCCAAGGACGGCTCGTGGTGGGATTACCCGCTGTACGACTACCACCAGCCGTACGGGACCTCGTTCGCGTTGATGACGCTGCACCGGTGCCGCCGGGCAGCGCCCCGGTGAGGTGGGCAGGGCAGGGCACTACGATCCGACCGGAGGCGATAGGAGGGCGGACACCAAAATGTGGCTTGATCTTGTCGCAATCGGGATGCTGATTCTTGGCGGCTACGCGCTCATCGCCGGCAAATTCACGCTGACGAAGACCCGCGTCGTGCGCGGCACGGCAGCTCGACTGCTCGGCGTGATCGCCCTGTTGCCGCTCCCGATCACATTCGGCGTCAGCTTCGCGATTGGATTCTATTACGCCAGCCGCGGCCAAGCGTTTCGCGCGGATGAATGGCGACTGACGTTATCGTTGATCGCCGGCGGCCTCGTGCTCGGCTGTTTGGCTGCCGTGTATCTGATCGGCTGGCCGCTGGCCGAGTCGCCGGATGCCGACAGGCGCGGCGACCGCCGCCGCGGCGACCGCGGCCGCGCCGACGACCGCTACGAAGACGATCGGGACGACGACGACGATCGCGACTGGCGCGATGAGCGGCGCCGTCCGCGGCGTGAACGCGAGCCCGAAGAGATGGTCGCCGCTCAGCCGCCGCCGCTCCCCGTGCCGCCGGCCCGGGCGCCTGTCGTACCGCCGGTTCCGGCCGCGCCGGCGAACTTGCGTTTCCGCTGTTCGCGTTGCTCCACCGTGATTCAGATCAGCTCGGCATTCGCCGGCCAAAAAGTCCGCTGTCCGCAGTGCCAGGCCATCTTGATCGCGCCGCCGGCGCCGCCGCCCCCCGTGGCCGCCCCAGCCCTCGCGCAGCATATCACGGAGCGGCCGCCCGCGGAACGTGTCGCGGCGCCGCCGGCGCCGCCGCGGTTGGATCGCGACGCAGACGACCGCCATGACCCTGACGAGCGCGACGGCCGCGACCGCGATGACCGCGCCGGCGGCGAGCGCCGCCGGCGCGGCGCGGCATTGTCCGTGCGGCAGCCGTCGTCCATTCCCGCCGGTGTGATCGTGACGCTGGTGATCGTGGGCGTCGTGGCGGCGGGAGCGATCGTCGGCGTCATCCTTTGGAAGTTCACCGGGCTCGCTCCGGCGCCCGTCCCGATGCCGGGGCCCATCGCCAATCCCGGCGGCAACCCCGGCGGCAATCGAGGCGCCAATCCGGGCGGCATTCCAGAGGTTAAGCCAGGCGGCGTGCGCGGCGGCAACAACGCACGCGTCATCGGCAAGAACGAAAACGAACCAGGTGTGTTGCCGCCGTTTGGGTTGCCGCCTCTGCCCGATCCGCTCGACATCAAACCGGCGCCGATTCAGGCGGAGACCTCGGTCAAGATGCCGGCGCCGATCGGCTCGGTCCGCGTCGGCGGCGGCGGACGTTTCCTCGTGCTGCACTTCCCGCAGATCCGCCAGATCGGCATCTTCGACGTCAACGAAGCCAAGGTGACCCGCTACATCAGCCCGGCCGAACCCGACATCCGGTTCGCCGCCGGCATGACCAAGCTCGTGGTCTTCTCACCGCAGATGCGCGACATACGGCGTTTCAACTTGCTGGACGGCGCTCGCGACCTGGATGCTGTGTTGATTCTGCCGCCAGGGAAGATCGAGTCCTTTTGCATGGGCCACGCCTCCCACGGCCCGCTGCTGGTCAGCGTCGCCGGCCATGGGGCCAAACTTTATGACATCGAACGCTTTCGCGAAATCCCGCTGCCGGAGGCCAAGGAGCCGCGACACACACACCGCCTCGACGGCGGCAACTACTGGGCCGGCGCCACCGGCCGCGTCTTCGGCCACACCGGCAACTACGGCATGCCCAACGGCGTCAACACCGTCGTCTTCACCGACGGCGGCCCGCAGAAGTTCGGCCAGCACAAGGGGACCTGGTTCGTGATGCCCGGCCCCGACGATCGCCACGTCTACGCCGGCGGCTACGGCGTGGTCAGCGATCGCGTCACGCCGGTGACCAACGTCCCGTTCTCGATGGGCGAGGGCGAGGGGTTTGCCAGCCATCTCTACCTGCCCGCGCACCACGGCCCCTACTATCTCCACGCACAGACCATCGAGGATGTCGGCGGCCGCGGCCTCGGTCAGCCGGTGGGCACGGTCAGCGTGTTCGTGCTGGGGGACAAGGAGCCGATCGCCACCTATCGGAACACGGCGGTCTGCCGTTACGGCTGGGAAGGACTCAGGGGGCTGGGGATCGAACACAGCCTGCACCTGATTCCCAGGGCGAAGCTGCTGATCATCGTGCCGGGATCGCGTGACGAATTGCGGTTGTATCCCGCCGACCTGGAGGCGGCCCTCGACAACAGCGGGCGCGATTTCCTGGTGTTCACGTCGACGCCGCCGGCCGGCTTCCAGCGCGGCCAGGCGTTCACGTACCAGGCGAAGGTTCACGCCCGCAAGAAGCCGGTCACCTTCCGCCTGGACAGCGCCCCGAAAGGGATGACCGTCGATGCCAAGGGCCTGATTCGGTGGACGCCGCCGGCGAATTTCGCGGCGGCGCGGGTGGACGTGATCCTCGCCGCCCGCGACGCGGGCGGACAGGAGGGGTTTCACAACCTGGCGTTGACGGCCCGGTAGCTACCTCGCCTTGCGCGAGTTGGTAATTCGAGCCTGAGCGCCAGCGAAGGGCCCCTCGCTGGCGCTCAGGCCGGATCCCTCAGAATTGGGTGCGGTCGCGGCTTGATCATTCGTGCGTCCGCGCTCCGGCAGCTTCTCGCCAACCTGCGACTTCGGATAACCCCGCGACGGCCGCGGCGATTTCCTCCACCAACTCTTCCGCACGCGCCGCCGGTGCTCCGGTGTAGCGGGCCAGGTGGATCATCGTGGCCAGCTCGCGCACCTTGGCGAGCGTGCCGAGCAGGTCATCGTGCAACCGCTGCCGGATCGCTTGCAACCGCTGGATGTTCTCACGCCGGGCGGTTTCGCTTGCCTGCACGCGCTCTCCCGCCACGGGCATATCGCCGGAACTGAACGCCGGCAACGCCAGCAGTCGATCCAGCTCGGCGATCCGCGCCGCCTGTTGCCGCCACGCCGAGCGCAGCTCCGCGAAGCGATCCTGCTCACGCGCCAGCACGCCGCCGGACCAGCCGTCGAGGCTGCCCAGCGCCAGATCGAGCTCCGCCTCCACTTGCGTGATCGCGACGCCCAGCTCGCCGGTTGCCGCAGACGCCGGAGCGACGTTGGCGGGCGACGGTAGATTGGCCAAACCCGGCCCGGTCAAACCCGGCGCGGAATGCTGCAGGAACAGCGGCAGGTACAAAGGCCAGAACAAGACCGCGGTGATCGCACGGAACAGCCGGTCGCCGCGGCTCAGGCGATCGTGACGCAGCAAGATCGCTCCGGCGACGGCGGCGCCGACCAGGACGTAGAACAGCAACGTGGTGGCAAGGTTCATGGCATCGGGGGACGTGCCGCAAGCGGCTTGGCGGTTGCAGGCGCCCTCCGAACGCTAAGCCGCAAGCGGCGGTCGCTAACCTGTGGATTATCCCTGCTGACCCCTGAGGCGGCGCAACTCTGCCTCGATCCACGCCGCCGCCTCGCGCTCCGTCGCGCTGCCGTCGTCATCGGCGCTGACGCCGGCAAGCTCATGCAGCGCGTCGGCCTCCGCCTCGGACTGCGCCTCCTTCGCCGACAGCCGGTTGAACTCCTGGAATCCAGCCACGTCCGTCGGGAATTCGTCGAGCACGCCGAGGAGCTGCCGGCGCGCTTCCGTGGCGCGCTGGCGTGCGACCAGCATGTCGCGCTGCCGACGCGCCGTCTGCAGACGGCGGCGAACGCCGTCCACTTGCCGCCGGACCTTGGCGCTGACGGCGGCGGTCTGGGCGCTTCAGGATCAACTCCACCAATCCCATGCCGCTGAGATTGTCATCCCCAAGCCCCGGAATGAGCGCAGCGATTCCCGGGGGTGCGGCCAGAGGCAATTGCGCGGTATTCATGTGAATTCTCATGAAACGCATCACGAACCGACAAACCCGAAGTCAAACAGCCCCAGAAAGTAGAACAGCTCGGCGCCGATCACGCCGACCAGCCCGAGCCACCACAAGGGCGCTGTGCCGCGCTCGGGCTCCAGACGCCGCAGCACGCGGCCGAAGACGTCGATCATGGCGACCCCGACGCCGGTGAACACGACCAGGTGTACGAGCAGCGCGAAGCCGGGATGCGGGATGGCGACGGTGAAGAACCAGCCGATCGGGACAGACGCGATCATGGCGAGGCCGCCCCAGCTGGTGGTGACCAGTGCCGCCAGGAGGGTGCTGCTGGCCGGCAACCGCGACCCGGCCATGCTGTTGAGGATGTACAAGGCCGGCAGGGGGATGCCCCACGCCAGCCCGGCGGCCAGCGTGCAGGACAAGGCCTTGGCGAGCACGTCGCCGGGGCCGCCGAGCATCCCCATGACCATGCCGTAGGTGGTGGTGCCGAGGATCGCCGTCGCGGCGAGCGCCGCCCACACTGCCAGCGAGTAACGGGCAGCGCCTTCATTCCAGGCGGCGGCGAAATGTTCCGGCTCGCGCAGCGCCAGGCCGACGTGCGCCACGCCGGCGCGGAGTTGATCTCGCAGCATGATCGGCTACCTCGTGAAACGCGGTCGTTCAACGAAACAACCGTGAGCGTTGATGCGGCGCAACCGGAAAACGCTGGACTTGGATCGTTGGCGTGTTCGCCAAGCCTTATTGGTCCTTGCCGAACGGAGCGGGGAACTCCATGATCTCGATCTTGCGGAACTGCACGTGGGTGCCGGGCGCGTATTGCTCCAGGGCAATGTGACCCGGCGTCACCACCGCGTCAGGATCGCTGACGTCGACCACGGCCTCGCTATTGAACTTGACGGTGAATTGTTTGCCGCGGGCGATCACTTCAAACACCATCCATTGATCGAGCGGCGTGGGCTTGCTGTACTGCCAGACTCTGGTCATGGCCGGCCCCCGGTTGAAAATGTTCGGTAGTCCAAGCTGTGCGCCATGTCCGGGTGAGCGAACCGGGTCGGCGAACGGAAGGCGGAAAAACACGCCGGTATTGTCCTGACGGGCGACCTTTGCCTCCCCGCGAAGGTGGAAGTCCTTGAAGTCGCCGCGTTCGGTGAAGAGATACTGCGGGGCAATCTTCCCGCCGCTTGACAGGATGCCGTCCCGGACGCTCCAATCGAGTGTCTGACCGGGCAGCACCTTCCAGCCAGTCAGGTCCTTGCCGTTGAACAGGGGTGCAAAACCATCGTCCAGGATTTCGCGCGGCAGCCGCAGGATGTACACCGTGCCGTTGCCGTTGGCGGTGGCGAGGTGGCGGCCGTCGGCGGCGAAGGCGACGGCCAGGACCGTACCCGGGAGTTGCCATTCGTGCAGGTGGGCGCCGGTTGCGAGTTCCCGGAAGATGATCCGTCCATCAAAGCTGGCGGAAACCAGCGTCTTGCCGTCCGGACCGAAGGCGACGGACTGAACGTAACTCGAGTGTCCCGTCAGGGTGCGGAGTTCGCTGCCCGCCGCGGGGTACCAGAGCTTCACCGTGAAATCATGGCTTCCCGAGGCCAGCGACTTTCCGTCCGGACTGAAGGCCACGGACACGACTTGGGCGGTGTGCCCCGTCAGGGTGCGGAGCTCGTCGTCCATGGTCGGGTCCCAAAGCTTCACCGTGCCATCATGACTTGCCGAGGCGAATGTCTTACCGTCCGGCCTGAACGCCACCGAATAGACTTGGACGGTATTGTGTTGCCAGGTGCGGAGTTCGCTGCCCGCGGCCGGGTCCCAGAGCTTCACGACGCCGCGAGAACTTCCCGAGGCCACCGCTTTGCCATCGAGACTGTAATCCACGGAAAGTACCGAGCGTGCATTCTTCATGGTGCGGAGTTCAGTGCCCGCGGCGGGATCCCAGAGTTTGACGGTGCTATCTTCACCTCCGGATGCCAGGGTCTTGCCATCCGGACTGAAGGCCACGGCGCGGACGGCGTGGTCGTTTCCCTTCAAGGTGCGGAGTTCGCCTCCTGTGTGCGGGTCCCAGAGCTTGATCGCATGGTCGCCGCTGCCCGAAGCCAACGTTTCGCCGTCCGGACTGAAGGCGACGGACCAGACATGGCTAGTGTGCCCCGTCAGCGGCCGCACTTCCTTGCCGCTCTCCACCTCCCACACACGCACGGTCCCGTCCCAGGCGCCGGAGGCGAGCGATTGCCCGTCCGGACTGAAGGCCAAGCCGTCGATGCCCCCGGTGTGCCCGGTCAAGGTGTGGAGGACTTTGCCGCTCGCTGCGTCCCAGATCTTGATCCGAGAGTCCGGCGTGACCGACGCCAGGTAACGATCCTTCGGACAGTACGCCATCATCGTGTACAGCTCCGGCGTGCCGCCTGTGGCCGCCTCCCGCCAGCGGACCTGGCCCGTGTCCACCTCGCTCAAGCGCAGGGCGCCGGCGGGGTCGGTGAACGCCATGAGCGTGCCGTCGCTGCTGAACACGGGCGGGCGGAACCCGCCGGCCAGCTCCTTTTCCAGCCGGCGACTTTGCTGACCGGCCTTCAGGTCCCAGAGCCTCAAGCCATCGCTGCTGCGCAATGCCAGTCGGCCGTCGGGGCTGAACGCGACATGGGTCCAGTCGGCGGAGAGCTTCAGAACGCGGAATTCCTTGCCGCCGGCGACGTCCCAGATCCTCACCACGCCCTTGCTGCCGGTGGCGATGAACTGTCCATCCTTGCTGAAGGACAGCGAGACCACCCCGGCGCCCGGAGAGCTGAGCGTGTGCCGAACTTGAAGCGTAGCCGCATCCCAGAGCTTGCACGAGCCGTCGTCGCTGCCCGTCGCCAGGGTGCGGCCATCGGGGCTGAACGCCACGGCATGCACAATCCGGTCGTGGGACTTGAATTGCCGCCTGACAATTCGAGTGACCGGGTCCCACAGGATCACCCAGCCATCGTTGCCGGTCGCGGCGAGGACGTCTCCCTTCGGGTTGTAGGCCACGGATCGGACCGGCGCCCAGTGCCGGCCGCGATGCTCGCCGAGCACGCCGACCAGCTCATCCGGGTGCGCACGCCCCGCGGCTCGCCATGCCGCGACGCAATCCTCCGGCAGCTTCCTCGCATCGAGCTGATCGAGCGGGCTCGGCAGCTTCATCAGCATCTCCGCCGCGCGGATCGCCGCCGGCGTGCCGCCGTGCTTGGCCTTGAACGCGGCCACTTCCTTGGCGAAGGACGCGAACGTGACATCCTTCTCCGCGAATCTGGCTTGCAGCGCCTTGAACGGCGCCTCGGCTTCCTTCGCGCGCAGCGCCTGATACGCCTCTTCCTCCGCGATGCGTTTGTCCTCCGCCTCCTTCCGTTTCCGCTCGTCCTCGATTCGTTCCCGGTCTTGAGCCGCCGCGATCTCCGCCAGCGACGGCCCAGGCTTTTTCTTGACCGGTGCGTCCGCCACCGGCTCAGGTTCCGGCGGCTTGCGATTGGACAACAGCGAGCGCACCGTTACGATCAGCAGCACAGCGATGATCAACACGCCCGCCGACACCAGCCCCAGCCGCAACGCCCGGCCGTCTCCCGCTTGAGCCGCGACGAGCGGTGGGCGCTTGACGATTCCCGACGTCACCGCCTGCGTGGCGCTCGATTGCACCGCTTCCGCGAATACATTCGGCGCTGGGACAACTTCGTCGGCCGGAATGGTCATGGTCACGGCGCTCGGCAACGTCGGCATACTGCCGCTGAGCACGGCATCCAGGTCGTGCACCAGGTCCGCCGGCGTCGCATAGCGCTCGTCGGGCCGCTTGGCCATCAGTCTGGCCACGAGCGCTTCGACCTCGGCCGGCACGTCGCCGCGCAGCTGCCGCAGCGGCGCCGGCGTTTGCTGCTGGTGCTTGAGCAGCTTTTCCATGAACGTGCCGCCCGGAAACGGCGGCCGGCCGGTCAGCAGAAAGTACAGCGTGCAGCCCAGGCTGTAGAGGTCGGCCCGGATATCGACGCTGTGCGAATCGAGCCCCTGCTCCGGCGCGATGTAGTCCGGCGTGCCGACGACTGTGCCTTCCTGCGTCATCGTGCTCGAATGCTCGCCGTCGGCATCGGTGTCGATGCGGGCCAGGCCCATGTCCAGGATTTTGATGATTTCCGATTGCAGATTTGAGATTGCAGATTTGCCGGTCGCATGCCGCCCGTCAATCTGCGATTTGCAATCTGCAACCTGCAAGAGCAGATTGTGCGGCTTGATGTCCCGGTGGACCATGCGCTGTTCGTGGGAGTGCTGGAGGCCGAGTGCCGTCTGGCGAACATACTCGCACGCGGTGCGCACGTCGAGCGGGCCGTGCGTCTTGACGAGCTTGTTCAGGTCCTGCCCGGAGACAAATTCCATCACGAAGAAATGCGTGCCGTTGGCTTCGCCGGCGTCGAAGGCGCGGACGATGTTGGGATGCTCCAGCTTGGCGGCGGCGCGGATTTCGCGATAGAAACGCTTGACGGCCGCCGGGTTGGCCAGCCGCTCCTTGCGAACCAGCTTGAGCGCGACGGTCTGGCCGAGCTTCCAGTTGCGGGCCTTGTACACCGCTCCCATACCGCCTTCGCCGAGCATTTCGAGGAGCACATACGAGCCGAGCAACAGCTTGGCGCCGCGGCCCAGGAAAACCTCGTTGACGTGAAAAGGCGTCAGCCAGCCGCGCTGGACGAGGGCTCTGGCCAGGGCGCGGACGTCGACCGGCAACGCTTCCTTGGCGAGAGCGTCGAGCTGTTCGGGCGTCAGCAACCGATGCGTCCGCAGCGCGGCGAGCAGATCGGCGACGGTGGCGGGGGGCATGCGACGGCCCAGGCAGGACGGTGTCTGTCGCCGGCATATTCTAACCGTTCCGCGCTATTGCACAAGCGCACGGATCGCTCAATCGCTCAAGAAGGTGTCTCGGAACGCGCGGTCCAAAACGGCTTCCGCCGCCTCAGCAGCTCGCCACCCGGGCAACGTAGCGGCTGCGCCGGACCTTGCGCAGCGCCCCGTGCACCGTCCGCACCAGCTCGTTGGGCCGGAAGGGTTTCTTCACGAAGCCGAGAATCTGATTCTGTTCTTCCTCGGTGATGTGTTCGGTCGTGTAGCCGCTGGCGAACAGCACGGCGACCTGCGGATTGATCTGGCGGAGCTGGCGGAACGCTTCCTGGCCGGACAGCTTCGGCATGGTCAGGTCGAGGATCACGAGGTCGATGTGATCCTTTTCGTTGCGGTAGCGGGTCACGGCCTGGTCGCCGTCGGCGGCTTCGAGGACGCGGAAGCCGCGCTGCGTGAGCACCGTGGTGGTCATTTGCCGGATCAACGGCTCGTCGTCGACGACCAGGATGGTCTCGTGGCCGACGAGCTGCGAATCGGTGAGCGCGTGGGACACGGGGGTCGGCTCCTCCGCCGCGGCGGTGGCGCAGGGGAAGTAGACGTCGAACTGGGTGCCGCGATGGACCTCGGAGTGGCACTCGATCCAGCCCTGGTGCTGCTTGACGATGCCGAAGACGGTGGCCAGGCCGAGGCCGGTCCCCTTGCCGAGCCCCTTGGTGGTGAAGAACGGCTCGAAGATGCGGGCCCGGACTTCCGGCGTCATGCCGCAGCCGGTGTCGGCGACGCGCAGGCGGACGAACAAGCCGGGACGCGCTTCGAGGTGCTGATTGAGGAAGGTCTGGTCGACAGCGACGTGGGCGGTTTCCAGGCTGATGCGTCCCGGTCCGGCGAGGGCGTCGCGGGCATTCAGGCACAAGTTCATGATGACCTGATTCAGTTGCCCGGGATCGCCCAGGACCGGAACGAGCTTGGGGTCCTTCTGCGCTTCGAGCTGGATGCGCGGATCGATGGTGCGGCTGAGCAGGGCCACCACCTCGTCGATCAAGCCGTTCAGGTTCACCGCCTGCTGGTTCATCTGCCCTTGCCGCGCGAAGCTCAGGAGCTGGTTGGTCAACGTGGCGGCGCGGCGGCCGGCCTTTTCGGCGGCCAGCAGCATGTCGCGCAGCTCCTCCTCGGACGACAACTGGGCCAGGGCCAGCTCCAGGTTGCCTAGCAAGGCCGTCAGCAGGTTGTTGAAATCGTGGGCCACGCCGCCGGCCAGCTGGCCGATGGCCTCGAGCTTTTGCGCTTGCCGCAGGTGCGTTTCCAGGGTCCGCTGCTCGGTGACGTCCCAGCAGATCCCCAGCACGCCGACGATCTGGCCGTCGTCGTCCTTGACCGGCGTCAGCACGCGGTGGACCATGTGGGGCTTTCCGTCGCGGGTCACTTCTTCTTCGAGGACCAGCTTCGTGCCTTCGAGCAGGACGGCGTTCAGCTCCTCGCCGTGCTTGGCGCTTTGGGCCAGGCTCAGCAGGTCGAGGTCGGTCTTGCCGAGCAAGTCCGATTCCCTGCAGCCGCGGTCGCGGCAGAAGTGCTTGTTGACGGCGCGGTAGCGCAGCTCGCGATCGAGCAGGAACACGCTCTGGTCCAGGTTCTCGATCAGCGAACGGTACTTGGCCTCGCTGCGCTTGAGGGCGATCTCGGCTTGCGTGCGCTCGCCGATTTCCTTTTCCAGGGCGCTGGCCCGGCGGCGGGCGGTCTGCGCCAGCCACACGGTCACGGCCAGGACCGACGACATGAGGAAGCCCGCGACCAGCGCCAGCTTCGACAGGGCGAACGCCTCCCCGGCCATGACGTCCCGCGTCGGCCAAACCCGCGCGTTCCAGTCGAAGTCCAGCACGGTCACGCGGAGCGCCCGCTCGAGATCGTGCTGATCGGCGGTTTCCGCGCCGAAGCGGTTGTAGAACTCTTCCGGCCCGTCCGACAGCGCCACCGCATAGCCATGGGCAATGTTGAAGGTCAGCAGCGAGTCGAGAAAATCACGCAACCGGTAGAGCCCCACCACGCCGCCGTCGCCGGGCCTCTTGGCGCTCAGCGGCGCGTAGACCAGCAGCAGGTTGGTCTGGACCTCCCAGACTCGTTGCGCCCGCACGCTGTGTTGCCCCGCGGCCGTGTTGACGAACTGGCTCACCGGCCCGTTGTCGGTGAAGATCGAGGCGGGCGGCGTGCGCGCCGGGTCATGGCTGCCGAGCCAGACGTGGCCGCGCTGCGGGGCCACGAGGGCCACGCCCAGGCAACCGGGCTGCTGGGCGACGTAGCGGTCGACCGCGTCGCGCGCGTCCGGCGTCAGGGCGTTGTCCGGCGCGCGCCAGCGGCGCGTGAGGTCGGCCAGCGTCTGGAAGCGCGTCGGGATGCCTTCCACGAGCTGCCGCTGGACCTGGGCGGCCTCGAACCGCACCACACGCTGCAGGCGCTGGGATTCTTGCGCGGTCAGCGCTTGCCAGAACAGGACCGTGACCGTGACGCCGCCAAGACCGACGAACAACGGCAGCCAGGGCCGGGGCGTCGCCTGCACCCGGGGCGTCTGCGCCAGATCGGCGCGGAAGGCGAAGGCCAGGGTCGCCGCGCCGAACAGGGCGTAGCCGGCGAGTTCCTGGAAGGCGAGCTGCGCCGCCGGCGCGTGTGGCACGATGCCGAACGCGAACGCCAGCGGCAGGCCAAGCGCGGCCAGCAGGTTGACGAAGAGCAGCACCGTCCCCAAGAGCGCCAGCACCAGCGGCGAAGGGCCCTGCGCTGCCGGCAGGTTCATCAGCGCCAGGGATGCGGCGGCCAGACACAGGCACACCGCCGAGGCGGCACTGGGATTGCCGGCCCGGAAAAACTCCATTCCCGAAGGCGGCGCCAGCCACCAGTCGCCCAAACCACAGTCCACCGCTCCGAACGCGTGCAGCAGCTCGGCGAAGCCGAGAACCAGCAGCAGCGACGCCGCTCCGCAGCTGGCCTGGCGCCAGCCCATGGCGCATGCCAACAGCCCCAGTCCGCCCGCGACAAAGGCGAACGCAGTGTTGTAGTGCATCGGCGCGAACTTGGGGTGGACATGGACCAGAAAATCCCAGCTCCATTGCCAGCCGGCCAGCGCGCTCAAGCCCAGCGCAACCACGACGACGCCGGCGGCGACGAGCGTCGGCTTCCACAAGCGCCCAGGGGAGACGGTCGGGCCGGCAATCACGGGCAAGCCTCAATGCTCCTGAGAAACCGGCGTGCGGGGAACCGGCCGCCCAAGACAAGAGAGAATGAGCAGGTCAAGAACTGGAGGCACGCGGACCGCGAGGCCGCTGCTTGCGGATGCGTCACCCATCGGAGGGAAGTTTGCCAACATTCAATAGGTAGGTCATTTCTCGAGGTTTTGCAAACGCCGAGGCGTTGTGGCGGCAAGTTTCCAAACTTGCCGCGGCCGAACCTCGCGCAGCGGCAAGTTGGAAACTTGCCGCCACAAGCCGCTTTCACAGCTGCGGCGTCTCGAGCCGTTCTTCATAGCGATTGCGGATCATCGCTTCGCGCGCCGACAGGTCCTTGAGGTGATGGCGGGCTTCGGCGTTGCCGGGGTCGGCCTTTTCCACTTGCTCCCAGGCGATCATCGCCTGGGCCGCGTCGCCTTCGTACTCATACGTCAGCGCCCGCGCCCGATGCAGCGCGGGGTGGGGGCCGTGCGTCAATTCGGCCTGCTCCAGCATCCACAACGCCACCAGCACCGCCCGGCACGTCAGCGCCGCCTCCGACAGCAGCAGATGCGCCTTCAAGTCCTTGGGACGATCGGCCAACACGTACTCGCCCTGTTCGAGGATTTGCCAGGGCTTGCGCAGCTTCTTCGCGGTCCAGAGCCGCGCCCGACGGTAGGCGGTTCGCAGCCCGCGCGTCAGGCCCCCCGAGGCGGCCCGCTGCCGCATCAGCGTCTCGCGCAACGCTTCGCGATAGGCGACCTGTCCGATCTCGAGCCGGCAACAGTTGATCAGCAGCTTGATGGCGGCGCGCAGATCGCCGGCCGCGATCGCCCGCTGGGCGATCGCGAATTCCGCCGCGGCGGCGCGCTGGGCCGGCGTTGGACCGGCTGGTTCTTTCGGCTTCTCCGGAGTTTCCAGCGAAAACTCGGTCACCTCGGCGCTCTCGGACAACGGTGTTTCCTTGGGAATGGTCAGCGCCGCCAGGAGCTCGCTCGGCGTTTGGTACCGATGCTCCGGCTTCTTGGCCAGCATGCGCCGGCACACCATGGCCAGGTCGGCGGGAATCTTGGCGTTGAACAGCCGCACGTCCGGCGCCTCGATCTGCGCATGCTTGAAGAGCCGCTCGGTCAGGTTGCCGTCGGCAAACGGCGGGTTGCCGGTCACCATGTGGAACAGGGTGCAGCCGAGCGAATAGATGTCGCTGCGGATGTCGGCCAAGCCGCTGTCGCGTGCCTGCTCAGGCGCCAGATAGTCCACCGTGCCGACCGTGTGACCTTCGCGCGTCAGCCGGAATTCCTCGTCGCTGGTTTCGCGGATCAGGCCGAGATCGGCGAGCTTGGCGACCGGCTTGCCGTTCTTGCGGGTCAGGAGGATGTTGGACGGTTTGATGTCGCGGTGGATCAGGCCCGCCTCGTGGACGTGCTCCAGGGCCGCGACGATTTGCAAGAGCAGGTACCGCGCGAGGTTGGGCGCCAGCGGGCCGTGGCGTTCGATGTACTCGTAGAGGTTCTTGCCGTGCACGTACTCCATGGCGAGGAAGTACATGCCGTCCGATTCGTCGCAATCATAGATTTCGACGATGTTCTCGTGGGAGAGCTTGGCGCCGTGCAGCCATTCGCGGCGGAGCCGCTCGCGCATCGCCGGTCGGGCCGCGATTTCCGGCGACAGCACCTTGAGGGCGACTTCCCGGCCTTGCTCCTCGCCTTCTTCGGTAACCACCGCTTTGTACACCGCCCCCATGCCGCCGGTGGCGATGTGTTTCACCACGCGGTACTTGCCGAGTTGCATGCGGCCTTCGCCCGAGCCGGCAGCCATGTTCGAACGTGCCTCCTCGTCCGGCATAAGGGTGGGACCGTCCGGGGCCCCGAACATGAGACGATCTTGCTCAAGCTGATACGGAGAGGTATCGGAGACTTCATTCTACCCGAAACGAGGCGGTGGCAGTAGGGGGAGGCTGGCGCGGTCACCCCGGAAGGCGGGGTGAAGCGGCGCCGGCTTAAACGTCGCACGTCATTCTCCTGGCAATGCAATGCGTCGCGAAGAGCGGCCAGCGCCGTGAACGGCGTTGCCTCCAACGTGCTCTGCGGTATACTTGATCACGAACCTCTTGTCTAGCAGACGGACGAAACCGTGGCATCCGTTGACTTGACGGCTGAGCAGATTCTCGACGCCGCCCGGCAACTGCCGGCTCCTGAAAGGAAGCGTCTTGTCCTAGCTCTTCAAGAGTTGCCGAATCCGGAACAGGCACGGGCGCGGGCCCTGCGATTGCGCCGCAGCTATCGTCTGCCGGCAAAAGAGCGCGAGCGCCTGCGCGAATTGCTCGCCAAGGGCAATGCGGGAACGTTGAATGCTGCCGAAAGCGTGGAGCTGGACGGGCTCGTCGAAGCCTTCGAGAAAAAGACGCATGAGTTGGCGCTGACGATTGGTCGAGCCAAGCCGCGCGGCGGTTCCCGATAGGGACACGGGGCGGTCTCTCCCATGGCAAAGAGGCCTTTCATCTCGGCCCGACTTCGTCAAACCGTGGGGCGGCGCGCTCGTTACCTGTGCGAATACTGCCGCTTGCAGCAGGAACTTTGTCCCGAGCCGTTCGAAATCGAGCACATCATCCCGCGTGCCCTCGACGGTCCCACCGAAGCCGACAACCTGTGCCTGGCCTGCCCGGTTTGCAACAACGCCAAGCGCCACCGCATTTCGGCCAACGATCCGATGAGCGGGCGTCGGGTCCGACTCTATCACCCGCGTCTGCAGGAGTGGGACGAACATTTTCGCTGGAGCGACGATTTCGGCGCCATCGTCGGACAAACGCCAGTCGGACGCGCGACGGTCGCTGCTCTGCAGATGAATCACCCACGGGTCGTCCAGATCAGGCTGCTATGGGCGGCGCTAGGACTGCATCCGCCTAGATGAGGCAAAGGCGCCAGCGCGAACGGGCCTTACCTGCGATAGGACCGGTGTTCGAAGCCTGTCCTTTGTCCGCCGGCCAGGTAGAATTACAGAGCGGCAACCGTTCACCCTTCGATTCATTCCACCGCCGAGGTGACTTCCATGGCGAAAGGCGCGGGCAAGGCACGCAAGAAACTGCCGAAGGAACTCGCGGTCGTCTACGCCGACAACTGCACGGGCTGCGAGGCTTGTGTCGAAGTCTGCCCCGTGGACTGCATCTACAAGGTGCCCGGCGAATCCCTGACGACCTTGCAGACGTTCGTGGACATCGACCTGGAACGGTGCATCGGCTGCGAATTGTGCGAGCGCTGGTGCCCCTGGGACGCGATCGAGATGATTCCCTCTACCCGGATCGCCGAGGCGGTCGCCGTCAAGGGCGGTCCCGAGGAATACGTCGCCGAGCACGGCGAGCGCCTGGTCGCCGCCGCCAAGGCCCTGCAAGACCTGGCCGCCGAGCAAGCCGCGGCGACGCCTGCCAAGAAATAGTTCTGCGTGTGTGTGTGTTGTGTGTGTGTGTTGTGTGTGTGTCGCGCAATGCAATGAATCAACCGCAAGCACGACAAGCAGTTGCGGCAATCTCATTGGATTGCGCGTTCTGCTGCGCAATGAATCAATGGGCGGAGGAGCGACAACGTGCGATGCTTCACATTGTTTCTAGTTGTCGTCCTCATTCCCACCGTCGCCCGCGCCGACCGCCTGGTGCTTATCGCCGGCGGCGGCACGCAGGTCGAAAACGTGCCGGCGACCGACGCCAAGCTCAATCAACCCTTCGGCATCGATTTCGACAAGACCGGCAACATGTACATTGCCGAGCTGAAGGGCGGCCGGGTCCTGAAAGTTGACACGAAGGGGATCTTGACCATCCTCGCCGGCACGGGCGCCAGCGGCGACGGCGGCGACGACGGCCCCGGACGCAAGGCGACCTTCAACGGCATGCACAGCCTCGCCGTCGGCCCCGACGGACTTCTCTACCTGGCCGACACCTGGAACAACCGTGTCCGGATCCTCGATCCGAACACGGGCATGGTCCGTGCGTTCGCCGGCGTCGGCGGCACGAAGGCCTATGCCGGCGACGACGGGCCGGCGCTGCAGGCGAAGTTCAGCGGCGTCTTCTGCGTCGCCTGGGACTTCGAGGGCGCCAAGCTGGAGCGCAGCAAGCTGGCGGTCACCGACCTTGACAATCGCCGCATTCGTGTGGTGCACTGGAAGCCGGGTCGGGTGGTGCTGGCCGCCGGCAACGGTCAGCGCGGCGTGCCCGAGGACGGCGCCGACGCCAAGGCCGCCCCCCTCGTCGATCCGCGGGCGGCCTGCTTCGATCGGCAGGGGAACCTGTACATCCTGGAGCGCGGCGGCCATGCGCTGCGCGTCGTCGATCCGCGGGGCAAGATCCGCACGGTGGTTGGCGTCAGCGGCAAAGCCGGCAACAGCGGCGACGGCGGCGACGCGCGTGCGGCGCAGCTCAAAGGACCCAAACACCTGTGTGTCGATCTCCATGACAACGTCATCATCGCCGACACTGCCAACCACGTCATTCGCAAGTACCTGCCCAAGGACAACATGATTGTCCGCCTCGCCGGGACCGGCAAGAAGGGAAACTCCGCCAGCGGCGGCGAGCCCCTCAAGGTCTCCTTCAACGAGCCGCACGGGGTCCATGTCAATCCGGCAGGCGTGCTGTACATCGTCGACAGCCTGAATCACCGGGTATTCCGCTGGGAGGGCAAATAACCTCCCGGCCGACAGCGTCCAACAGGACGGAGAGATTCCGTCGTTCCCCGGTTGCGTCCGTTCGATTTTTCCGACATGATAGAACAATCTCTCCGGTCCCTGGACCCCACCATGCAGGCGCTCACCGCCACGCCAGGCCTCGCCCGCTTTTCCAAAGCATCCACCTGGCCGTTGCAGCCGTTCGACTTCCACACGCCCACGCGGGTCGTGTTCGGGCCCGGCTCCATCGCCCGGCTCGGCGAGCTGGCGCGGGAGCTGGGCGACACGCGCGTGCTCTTGGTCACCGACCCGGGTCTGGAAGCGGCCGGGCACCCGCAGCGCGCCGAACAATCGCTGCACGAGGCCGGCCTGCAGGTCTTTGTCTTCGATCAGGTCGAGGAGAACCCGACCAGCATGCACGTCGAACGAGGCGTCGCTTTCGCGAAATCGCTCGGCATCGACTTGATCGTCAGCGTCGGCGGCGGCAGCGCCATGGATTGCGCCAAGGGGATCAACTTCCTGCTCACCAACGGCGGCCAGATGGCCGACTACAAGGGCTTCGGCAAAGCCAAGAAGCCGATGCTGCCGTCGATCGGCGTGCCCACCACGGCCGGGACCGGCAGCGAGGCGCAGTCGTACGCGCTCATCGCCGACGAGCAGTCGCACATGAAGATGGCCTGCGGCGACCGCAAGGCCGCCTTCCAGATCGCCATCCTCGATCCCGAGGTGACGGTCTCGCAGCCGCCGGCGGTGACGGCCTTGACGGGGATCGACGCCCTGTCGCACGCGGTCGAATCGTATGTAACGTCGAAGCGCAGTCCGGTTTCGCAGATGTTCGCGCGTGAAGGTTGGCGCTTGCTCGAGGTGAACCTGGAAAAGGTGCTGCGCGATCCGGGCGACCTCGAAGCCCGCGGCGCCATGCAGATGGGCGCCTTCCTCGCCGGCACCGCCATCGAGAATTCGATGCTCGGCGTCTGCCACGCCTGCGCCAATCCGCTGACCGCCCATTACGGCGTCACGCACGGCCTCGCCATCGGCATCATGCTGCCGCACGTCATCCGCTTCAATGCCCCGGCGGTCGAACACCTGTACGGCGACCTCATCGAAGAAGCGGGGCTTAGCAACGGCCACATCGCCGTCGCCAGCGACCTGCTGGCCGAGCGCATCCTGGGGTTGATGAAGTTCGCCAACCTCCCCACGACGCTGGCCGCCTGCGGCGTCAGCGGCGGCATCGTGCCGCTCCTGGCCGAGGAAGCCGCCCAGCAATGGACGGCGCGCTTCAACCCGCGGCCGGTGACGGAGCGCGATATTGTGGGGTTGCTGGAAGCGGCGCTGTGATGGCGTTCCAAGTCGCGCTATGCCAAAGTAGAATAGTGGTGTCGCTCATCGTCGAGAATATGCCATGCCGTCGCCATTTCCTGGGATGAATCCGTATCTGGAAAACGACTCGGTATGGCAGGATTTCCATCAGTCGTTGTGCATGGTGATGCGCGACGCGTTGGTGCCGCAGATTCGGCCAGATTTCTATGCCAAGGTCAACGAACACCTCTTTATCCACGATTCCACCGCAGAGGACCGAAGGCTGTTAGGTCGGGCGGATGTCGGGATTACTCGGCCGCCAACTGTCAACGGGGGACCAGCGTCGGTTGCTGTACTAGAGGCTTTCTGTGAAATCGAAGCGCCCACTGTCATCGACGTCGAGCGCAGCGGCTATATCGAGATTTTCAGCAAATACGACGATTCGCTGGTAACGGTCATCGAGTTGCTCAGCCCGACCAACAAGAAACTGGAGGACCGTGAGCAGTTCATCGCCAAGCGCCGGGAAATCATGGCCCGCGGAATTCACTATGTTGAGATTGACCTGCTGCGCGGCAATCCTCGCATGCCTGCGAAGGACATGCCGGACTGCGATTATTGCGTGCTCGTCGCCCGCGCCGAACGACGGCCGAAGTTGGGTCTTTGGCCCCTGAAACTGCATGAGCCTTTGCCGCCGATTCGCATTCCGCTGCGTCCTCCCCATGCCGACGCAATCCTTGAGCTTCAACAGTTACTGAATGAAGTCTACGATGCTGCCGGTTACGAAGACCATATCTATCGCTTTGAGCCGCAGCCGCGCCTGCACCCCCAGGATGCCGAATGGGCTCGCCAATTCTTGCCCGTCAAGTAACCCGCACGCCGATCACCTTCCGCGTCGTCGTGTAGCCGTCGCTGACGCTCACTTCCACGAACAACTGGCCGACGTAACCCCTGGGCGGCGCGATCGTCAACAGGTTGCCGTTCACCGCCAGCTTGACGGCGGGGGTGGTCCGCCACCGCGCGTTCCATAAGAGCTGCGGCTTGAGGTAATAGGCCCGGCCGAGCTTGGCGACCAGGTTGGTCGAATCCAGGGTGGCCATCAAGGTGCCGCCGTGCCGCCGCAGGTCGCCGTTGGGCAAGATGCAGTACCAGTCCTCGTGTCCCTGCGGATCGACCGTGGCGACCCATTTCTCCTTCAGCCCGAAGGAGTTCCGGAAATACGAGCCCTGGTAGGTCAACCGAAGCTGCCGGTCGAGCTGATAGGCGAGATAGTTGCTCGGCAGCATCCGGGCCGTGAAGGTGAGCCGGTCGCCGTCGGCATCGCCGGTTGCCAGCCAGACGAAGCCCTTCCGGTTGCGGCGGATCGTCAGGTTCGCCGGCACGTCGAGGGTCGGCGCTGCGTTGGCCACTTCCACATTGAACGAGATCGTTGAGCTGTTGATGCCGTCGCCGGCCGTGACAAACACCGTGAAACTGCCCACGTATCCATCGGCCGGGTCGATCGTCAGTTGATTGCCGTGGATCGAAAGGACCGCACCGCCCGGCGATGCTGCCGCGCTGACGGTCAAGGCGTCGCCTTCAGGATCAGAGACCGTGAACGTGACCGTGCGCTGGTCCTCGGTGCGGGCTAGCGTCTGGTTGGCGATGGTCGTCCACACCGGCGCCTGATTCGCCACCGTGACCCGGAAGGTCCGCGTAACGTTGTGCGGCCCGTCGCTGGCTGTCACTTCCACCTGGAACGTCCCCACGTAGCCGGCGCCGGCGTGCAAGGTGAGTTGATTGCCGGTCAAGGTCAGCGTCGCTGCGGGGGTTCCGGACGGCTGCGCGTTCCACAGCAGGCTCGGGTCGGCATAGCAGGCGGCGCTCACCGTGGCGACCAGATTGGCGCTGGCGAGCGTGGCGCTCATCGTACCGGCCCAGCGCCGCAATTCCCCGTTGGGGAGCAGGCAATACCACTGGTCGCTTGCGCCGCCGAGCCATTTTTCGTTGTGACCCCAGGCGTTGAGGTAGTAGTCGCCGAGATAGGTCAGGCCGAGCTGTTGCCGCAGCGTGTACAGGCTGTTGTCGCCGCCCACGATCCGCGCGGCGAACGTGATCGGATCGCCGTCGGGGTCGTGCGCGATCAAGTTGATCGTGCGGCTGCCGCCGGGACTGATGTTCTGGTCGGGGATGGCGCTCAGCACCGGGCTGCCGTCTCCGGTGGAACCGGGGATGCCGGCGAGCGCCGCCGCGACATTCAGCCGGCGGAAGGTCAGGCCGCTGTTGACGACGTTGTCGTGCTCGTTGTCGCCGTCGAACACCACGGCGCCGCTCGATTGCAGAAGCTGCAGGATCGCGTCCTGATGGGCCGGTGAACCCTGGGCGTCGAGCGCCTGATGCAGCAGGGCGGCGGCGCCGGCCACGACGGGCGCGGCCATCGACGTGCCGGCCATCGATTGATAGGCGCCGTTCAGGTACGTGCTGGTGATGAGGGCGCCGGGCGCGAGCAGGTCGAGGCCGCCGCTGCGCTGCGAGAAACTGGCGACGCGATCGGGCCCGGTGCTGAAATCCCTGGCCCCGGAAAACCAGTTGACCGCGCCGAAGTCCCTGGCCCACACGGCGCCCACCGAGACCACGGCCGGGCTGCTCGCCGGATACGCCAGGCCAATCTGGCTGCCGTAGGAATAGAAGCTGTTGCCCGCGGCGACGGCCATGACGACGCCGTGCGCCTTGAGGGCGTTGAATTCGTCTTCGAGATACGAATAGGGGTTGCTCGCGAAGTTGCCGGCGCCGAGCGACAGGTTCACGGCCACGATGTTGTACTGCGCCTGATGCTGGACCACCCACTGGAGCGCCGCTTCCACGTCGCCGAACGACCCGGCGCCCGCGGCATCGAGGACCTTCAGCGCGATGAGATTGACGCTGGGCGCGACGCCCGAATAGGCGCCGTTCGAGCTGCCGATGATGCCGGCGACGTGGGTGCCGTGGCCGTTGTCGTCGAGAGGGTCGTTGTCGTTGTTGACGAAGTCGTAGCCGGCGACGACGCGCTGGCCCCAGCCGCCGCCGAGGTCGGGATGGCGGTAGTCGATGCCGGTGTCGATGACGGCGACGCTGTAGCCCTGGCCGCGATAGGGGTAGTCGGCAAACGCCCGATCGAGGCCGATCAAGGCGCCGAAGCTCTGGTTGACAGGTTGGCCTGCAGCGGCCGACGGGGAAACGTCACTGGCGACGGCCACGTCGTCGAGGTGAAAGCGCTGGGCTTGCCACTCGGAATGGGTCAGCGTCGAGGGGACCGAGCGATCTTCGAGCGTGTCGAAGCCCAGGGGCGCCCGAGCCTGTTGCGCCGGCGACCGTGGCGCCGGCTGGTTTGAGCGCGCTGGCCCAAACCGCATCCACCGAAACAGCATGCCGTGATTCCTTCGGTAACCTGGCTGCCATCAGGAGCGGGCTCTGGGCGCCGCGGCTGTTGGCCCATGGCTTTGCGTCCCCACGTCGCCGTGGGTTTGCGTTGTCGGGAATCAGCAATGTACCGATTCTGCGCCAACCATAGCTTACGCGGTTGGCGCGGGCAAACACGCCCACGGCACACGTCCGACGGCAAGCAAACTCATTACGACCGGACGCGGGCGACAAAAAACCCGGCCAGGATACGGCATGCACGTCGTGGCCGGTCCTTCGATCGGGGACGAACACCTCGTCCCCGCCGCACGATTCTATATGGAAGGTTCAGGCGGCAGATCAGTCAATTTCGGAGTTCCCGTCACATTCGGAATCCGGATGTTCCGATTATGCCGGTCGCGCGATCTGGGCAACTCACCACTCACTACTCACCCCTCACCACGCACCCTATATTGAAGCCACGATGAACATTCTCGCGCTGGAGGTGGGGACGGCGCGCGCGGCGGCGAGCCTGGTGGATGCCGCGACCGGCGCGGCGCGCGGCCCGGGTTCGCAGGTCGCGTATGAACAGGATCAGCCGACGCCCGAGGCTGCCGAGCTGCCAGCGCAGCGCGTGTGGGAGGCGGTCGCCAGCGCGGCGCGTCAGGCCGTGCGCCAGGCCGGCGTCGCCGGTTGCGCCGGCGACGATGTCGCCGGCATCGGCTTGTGCACGTTCATGCCGGGCCTGGTGCTGCTCGGAAAAGACGATCGGCCGGTCGCGCCGGTCTGGACGCATCTGGACCGCCGCGGCCGGCCGGCCGCACGGCAGGTCTGGGCCCACGTGGGCGAGGAGTTCTTGTCAACGACGGGGAATCGGCCGCTGCCGGGGCTGATCTCCGCGATCTCGTGGCGGCAACAGCATAGCGCCGATCCGTACATCGCCCACCGTGTCGGCAGTTACCTGCACGTCAACGGCTGGCTCGCGTTCCACATGACCGGAGTCAAGGCCTTCGACCCCGGCAACGCGAGCGTGACCGGGCTTTTCGGCACGGTCGCCGATCAGGCCTGGTCGCAACGCTGGTGCGATTACTTCGAAATGGAGCGCGCCTGGCTGCCGGACGTCATCGATGCCGGCGCGACGGTCGGCGCCCTTCGCGCCGCGATCGCTGCCGAGCTGGCCGTCCCGGCGGGCACTCCGGTCAAGCTGGGGACCGGCGACATCGGCACGATGATGCTGGCGTCACCCATGGGGCCGGGCGACGTGCTGCACATCTCCGGCAACATCGAAACGCTTGCCGCGGCGACCGAGCGGCCGACGCCCGGACCGCGGCGGCTGATCCATCGTCAGGGCGTCGGTCCCGGCTTCGTTCAAGTCAGCCACAATCCGCTCGGCGGCGCCGCCCTGGAATGGTTCCGCAACCTCTGCTTTCGCGAACAAGCGGCAGAAGAGTTCTATCAGCGAACCATCCCGGCGGCGCGCGATCGCAAGCTGCGCGTCTGCTTCGATCCGCCGTTCCTGGCCGGCGATCCCTTGGAAGTGGAAGCCCGCCGCGCCGCGTTTCGCTACCTGGAGTTGAGCAGCGACCGCATGGATTTGCTCGCGGCGCTGCTCGACGAGATGGCGCGACGCCATCAGGAAGCGCTCACGGCCCTCGGCCAACGCGCGCCGATTCGCCGCGTGATCACGGCGTCGGCCAACCGTCGCTCCTGGGTGTCATCGCAGTTCCCGGAGGCACATGTCGAATCGCTGGAATGCGGGACGCTGCGCGGCATCGCCCGGCTGTTTCGGGCGACCTAGCGGAAGTCAGAACAACTTCCCGAGTCGACTCTGCGTTACTCTGCGACCTCCGCGGTTCGAGTGTTGACCTTTCACAGCCACTTCCGCCAGTAGAAGAGCAGCAGCGAAACCATGCCGCTGACGAGCATCAGCGCGATCGCGAACTGGAAGCCCCAGGTCGCGTGGAAGTCGGGCCATTCCGAGTTCTCGAAGTTCATGCCGTAGATCCCCGAAATCAACGTCATCGGCAGTACGATCGTGGAGATCATCGTGAGGACTTTCATAATCTGGCTGAGCCGGTTGGACGTGGCCGCCAGGTAGGTTTGCAGGATGTCCGAGGCCATTTCGCGCGAGCTTTCGATCAATTCGGTGAAGCGCACCAGGTGGTCGTAGACGTTGCGGTAGTAGACCATTTCCCGCTCATCGACCAGGGCGAACTCGCCGCGCGACAGGCGCACCAGCACTTCGCGCTCGTGGATCAGCGTCTTGCGCAACAGGATGATCTCGCGTTTCAAGCGGAGCATGCGCTGAAACAGCGTGGGCCGCGGCTTCTGCAGCACGTGCGTTTCCAGGTGCTCCAGGTTGTCGTTGATGTAGTCGAGCACCGGCACGTATTCATCGACGGTGTGGTCGAGGATCAAGTGGCACAGGTAATCCGGGCCGCGATGGGCCTGGGCGCCGTGCCGCTGCAAATACGCCTGAAGCTGATCGGTGCAGCCCATGGGGTCGCCGTGGTGCGTGATCAGCATGTGTTGCGTGAGAATGATGCTGAGCTGGGTGAACGGCCGGGCCGAGCCGTCGGGGCGCTCGACGGGTTTGCCGATGTGCCGCTGGAACTCGCGCGTCAACGGATTGACGATCACGAAGAGATAGTCGGGAAACTCCTCGACCTTGGGCAAATGCGGCGCCCCGGGCTTGCGCCGCAGCCGCGTGATGTCCTCCAGCGTCAACGAGTGGACCGTGAAGAACTGCTGAAGCACCAGCTGCTCTTCCTCGGCCGTGGGCTGCTGCAGGTCGATCCACACCACGTCCTTGGTGATGAGCAGCGCGTCGCGCTCGGCCGTCAGGGCCGACGGGTCGCGCGCTTCCACGGTGTTCGTGGCGTGGTTCCAGATTTGGATGGTGATCATGATCCATCAAAGGTACGGAGGTCGCGGCGGGAAATCAACCGTTGGGCGACATGCCTTGCGCCGCCATACAATGAGCGCCATGGAGGTTGGCGACATTTGGCCCTGGCTGATTCCACCGCTGGTGCTGATCGCCGGCGGCGCCGCCGTGTATTTCGGCCGGCGGCTGCGCACCTTCGGCCGGGAAGTGAACGCCGCCCGGGCCCGCGAGCTGTTCCGGCTGCAGCGCGAGCGTCTGGAAGCGCAGTTCCTGCGCGCCGCCGGCGCCACCGGCAAGCCGCGCGGCCTGCGCTGGGTTGATTGCGAATGGGAAGACCCGGTCACGTTTGTTCGCGACCGCGCCACCGGCCACCTGGCGGCGTTCGTCGGCGTGACGATCCAGTTCGAGGCGATCCCGGGAAGCGACATGGAAGGGCTGCCGGCCGTCGGCAATCTCAAGAATGCCTCCGCCGTGTTCTTCTTCCACGGCGGCCACTGGCAAACCGTCGGCAAGGCCGTCTTCAACTTGAACCCGGACGAAGCCCTGCGGCACCTGCACAATCAGTATGAACCGCTGACGTAGGACGTTTTCGATTTTCGAGTTCTTGATTTTCGATTGTTGATTGGGCCGTTCGACACGCCGAGGCGGGAACGCACCCTGCAAGTGCGACCCGCCCCGCGGAATGACCTTCCGGTCAAATCGAAAATCAAGAATCAAAAGTCTTCTACCGTTCAATCAGGTCGATGCTCCGCACCCGGTAAGCCGTGCTGCGTCCCTGCTGCACGACGTTGCCGTGGACAGACACCAGGTCGCCCGAACGGAAGGTGCTCAGGTTGGCTTCGGTCGCCAGCGGCAAGGAGCCGTTGAAGCGATCGATGGTGTCCGGCGAGGCGTAGTGCAGGAGGTAAGCGCCGTTGCGGATCTCGAGCTGGCCGGTGATCCAGCTGTAATCGCCCGGCTGCCCGACCTTGTCGGCGAAGCGGGCGCTGATCGGGCTCGGACGAGCCGGCGCCGCGCTCGACACCGGCACGGTCGGCGTCGGCACGCTCGGCGTCCCCACGCTCGGCGTCCCCAGGGCGGCGGCGCCCATCGGCGCCGGGGCGACCATCGCCGGGGCAACGGCGGCGCCATTGGCGGCGGTCGACGTGGCGATCGCCGGCGTGACGCCCGAGCCGTGTCCGGCCATGCCGTGTCCGGCCGGACGAAACTCAATCGGGGCCACTTCCACCGACAACGGCTTGTCCGATGACTGCTTCTCGAGGGGCGTCGCCGCTGGCGCGGGCCGCAGCGACGACGGCGCCGCGCCCGACGGGGCCGCGCCCTCGGGCCGCACCACCGGCTGCGCGGGGACCTTGTTCAGCGGCGGTTCGCTGGTGGTCGGCAGCCGGCGATAGTAGTCATGCCCCGTGCCCGGCGACACAATGACCGGCTGACCGATGATCGGCTGGGCGCCGGGCACGGTCTCCATGCGGCTCGGCGCCGGGCTGTCGCCCCGGAACCAGCTCCGGAACCGCGACAGGATCGGGCGATTGTCCATCCAGCTGGTCTCGCTGGGCACGCTCTGCCAATCAGAGCTGCGCCATTCGGAGCTGCTGCGCCATTCCGTGGTCATGGTGGAGCCGCGCTTCCAGCCGCCGATCTGCTGCGTCTCCCGATAGTAATCCGGCGACGCCACGATATAGCCGCGGGTGCCGTTGTTGCAGCTGCAGTTCCGGCCGCTCTGCGAGACGCCGCTATACGGGTGGGGCGTCTGGCCCACCAGCAGCGCCGCCGTCAACAAGCTCAGCGAATGGCCCACGATTTGACTCCTCGTGAAGGAAACTTGAGACCTCCGTCGTCGTCATGACGTTGGAAGCCGTGGGAATGGCTCGATCCATCCTCCGTGTTTCTTTAGTTTCGGCCCTGCTGCGGCGAAAGCTCCTCCCTTAGCGCCTTTGCCAGGGGGAGGGCGCTTGCCCAGCAGCCTCAGAATCGGGAGTTCTTGCCCGGACGATCAGCGGTGCGCCTTTGGACAAGATGCACCTCTGCCCCGAGGCAAGCTGGTGAAAATGTTCCGCCTGGCGAACCGCGCGGACGGGCCGCGCGGCGTCTACTCCAGGTAGATGAGCTGCGTCTTGGTCTGGGAATGCCGATCGGCCCAGTCGGCGGCCTGCAGCGCTTCGAAATAGCCCTTGGCCGCACCGGCCGCGTGGGCGGGGAAATCTTCGTCGCCGTTCTCGTAGCGAAACGAGAACTCGGCGGCCCACAGGCGTCCCTTCTTGCCGTGCGTCCACAGGATCACCACCACGCTCGCATCCACGGACCGGCGGGAATCCTTGCCGAAGATCAAGCTGGGCCCCTGGTAGACGCGCTCGTACGCCTCGATGCCGTTGACGGCCGCCAGCGGCGTGTCGCCTGGAACAATCGCGGCGTCGCGGCGCAGGCGGCCGAGGGCGGGAAACAGCCGGGCCGCGTCCTTCAGCCGCCGCGGCGCGCCGGAGAAGGGCGCCTTGTCCTCGTCCTTGAAGTCGATGGTGTTGGAGTGCGAAAACCGGCTCACGAACGGCGTCCCCACGTCTTCCTCGAATTTCCGATCTTCCTTGAACCCACCCGCCGCGGCCAGCTCGGCGCCCGCCGCGAGGTAGCGGTCCGGCGAGCGGCACTTCAGCGTGTACTCGACCTTGCCGTTGCCTTGCTTGACACGCTTGCGCAGCACGAAACCGTTAAGGCGCAAGGTGTGGTCGGGCGTGTCGAAAAACGTGATCGTTCGCTCTTTCGGCGCCTTCGCGTCGAACTCGCCCTTGGCGCGAAGGCCCAGTGATTCCGCCAGCGCACCGACCTCGTCCCACAGGTTCTTGAGCCCGTCGGCCGGCTCGACGAACGGGCCGGCGCGGAGCATGAACTTGTACTCACGCGAGTTGATGAGCGGGTGATCGGGCGATTTCTTGGGCATGGCCGTGCGCTCGCGGTACGTCGTGTCACTTGACACAGCGGATGCGGAAGCCAAGTGTTACCGCTTTGTCTCTCAGATAGGCGGTGATGACGAATCCATCCCCGTCGGTGACTTCCTTCACGATTTCCATGACACCAGTCTATCGTGTTGGCGGCACTTCGGGAACGGTCGGCGAAGAGTGCCATCGACGTCCGCGGAGCGGCTCCGGCGAGGGAGGCTTCGCGCTACGCTTCCACGCTTCCCCTTGCCTTGATTTGTCCAAACACCCACCATAGAATGCTGTGGAAGACCACCAGCGGAACGATGCTTGCAAGCGAGTTTAGTGGCCGCGAGCCCCCGACTTCAACCGAGTATTCCGAACTGTCCGGCTTTCGAGGTCTCGGATAGTCGCAGCGGCATGGACGTCCGCGGCTTTGAGGCATGGAGGTGTGTCATCTCCCCTCAACGAGCGACCATGTTCCCGGTTCTCCCGGCTTCTGTAGGGTGGGTGGAATCTTCGGAACCACCCGACTCGCCATGATGGGTCTTGGACGCCATCCACCCTGCCGAGGCGTGACACAGACGGAGCGAAAACGCACCCATGTACGAACGCTTTACCGATCGCGCCCGCAAGGTGATGCAGCTCGCCAATCAAGAGGCGCAACGGTTCAACCACGAGTATATCGGCACCGAGCACATCCTGCTCGGGCTGGTGAAAGAGGGAACCGGCGTCGCCGCCAACGTGCTCAAGAACCTCGACATCGACCTGCGCAAGATTCGTCTCGAAGTCGAGAAGATCGTGCAGGCCGGCCCCGACATGGTCACCATGGGGAAGCTGCCGCAGACCCCGCGGGCCAAGAAAGTCATCGAATACTCCATCGAAGAAGCTCGCAACCTCAATCACAATTACGTCGGCACGGAACATCTCCTCCTCGGCCTTCTGCGCGAACAGGAAGGGGTAGCCGCTCAGGTCCTCATGAATCTCGGCCTCAAGCTCGAGGATGTGCGCGAGGAAGTTCTCAATCTCTTGGGTCATAACATGGAATCCGGCGAAAGCACCAGCGGCGGTGGCGGCGGCGGCGAACGCACCTCCGGCAAGGGTAAATCCAAAACCCCGGCCCTCGACTCCTTCGGGCGCGACCTCACCGACCTCGCCCGCCAGGGCAAGCTCGATCCCGTCATCGGCCGGCAAAACGAAATCGAACGCGTCATCCAGGTCCTGTCGCGCCGCACCAAGAACAACCCGGTGCTGCTCGGCGAGGCCGGCGTCGGCAAGACCGCCATCGTCGAGGGCCTCGCCCAGATGATCGTCGACGGCAACGTCCCCGACCTGCTCCGCGACAAGCGCATCGTCGTGCTCGACCTGGCCATGATGGTCGCGGGCACCAAGTATCGCGGCCAGTTCGAGGAACGCATCAAGGCGGTCATGAACGAGGTCCGCCGCGCCAAGAACACCGTGCTGTTCATCGACGAGCTGCACACCCTGGTGGGCGCCGGCGGCGCCGAAGGCGCCATCGACGCCTCGAACGTCCTCAAGCCGGCCCTGGCCCGCGGCGAAATCCAGTGCATCGGCGCCACCACCCTCGACGAGTACCGCAAGTACATCGAGAAGGACGCCGCCCTGGCCCGCCGCTTCCAGGAGATCATCGTCAACCCGCCGTCGAAGGACGAGGCCCTCGAAATCCTCAAGGGCCTGCGCGACCGCTACGAGGCCCACCATCGCGTCCAGATCAAGGACGAGGCCCTCGGCGCCGCCGTCGATCTCTCCGACCGCTACATCACCGGCCGCTGCCTGCCCGACAAGGCCATCGACGTCATCGACGAGGCCGGCGCCCGCATCCGCCTGAAGGCGATGACCCGGCCGCCGGACCTCAAGGAGCTGGATGCCCAGATCGAGCAACTCAACCAGGAGAAGGAATCCGCCGTCGCCGAGCAGGACTTCGAGAAGGCGGCGTCGCTGCGCGACACGGCCGACAAGCTCAAGAAGAAGAAGGAGAACATCCAGCGCGAGTGGCGCGACAAGCAGAAGGAGACCGAAGGCGTCGTCGATGAGGAAGTGATTCGCGAGGTGGTCAACAAGATGACCGGCGTGCCGCTGACCCGCATCGGCGCCGACGAGACCGCCCGCCTCTTGACGATGGAAGACGAGCTGCACAAGACCGTCGTCAGCCAGCACGAGGCGATCAACTGCATCGCCAAGGCCGTGCGCAAGAGCCGGGCCGGCCTGAAGGATCCGAAGCGGCCGATCGGCAGCTTCATCTTCGCCGGCCCCACCGGCGTCGGCAAGACGCTCTTGGCCAAGCGGCTGGCCCAGTTCATGTTCGGCGACGAGAACGCCCTGGTGCAGATCGACATGTCCGAGTACCAGGAGAAGCACAACGTCAGCCGGCTCTGGGGCGCCCCGCCGGGCTACGTCGGCTACGAGGAAGGCGGCCAGCTCACCGAGAAGATCCGCCGCCGGCCGTACTCGGTCGTGCTGCTCGACGAGATCGAAAAGGCCCACCCCGACGTGTGGAACAGCCTCTTGCAGATCATGGAGGAAGGCCGGCTCACCGACAGCTTCGGCCGCACCATCGATTTCAAGAACACGATCGTCATCATGACGACGAACATCGGCGCCGAGCAGATCACCGGCAAGGAGAAGTTCGGCTTCGGCAAGAAGGACGAGGCGTCCAACTACGAGGCGATGAAGAGCACGCTCAAGCAGGAGATGGAGCGGAACTTCCGTCCCGAGTTCCTGAACCGGGTGGACGACGTGATCGTGTTCCGCGGCTTGACGAAGGACGATCTCAAGAAGATCATCGACATCGAGGTGGACAAGGTGAAGAAGCGTCTCCGCGAGAAGAACCTGGTCCTGGAGCTGACCGAGGAAGCCAAGGAGTTGCTGATCACCAAGGGGACGAACATCGAATACGGCGCCCGCCCGCTCCGCCGCGCCATCGAGGGTTACCTGGAAGACCCGCTGGCCGAGCAACTGCTCCGCGGCGAGTTCGCCGGCAAGGACACGATCATCGTCCGCGTCGGCGGCGAGGACAAGCTGGTGTTCGAGGCGATCTCGAAGACCGCGCCGGCCCCGCCGCCGGCGGAGGAGCTGGTGGGGGCGGGGGCGGAGGAGAAGAAGTGACAATTATGCGACGATGTGAGGCCAACCCGGAAGGGTTGGCCTTTTTTGTCGCGTCTCTCAATTCATGTGAAGAAGAGTTTCCTTGCAGAGACTGAATCCAAAGGGACAGCAAGCAGATTCACGAAGGAAGTCCGGTTGTTTTGCGAAGACGACGGAACAACTCTGTGGATCACATTCATCGGTGAGCGATTGTATTGGGGCCTACTCGAACCAACACCGCCCGTACGACATGTTGATGGCCATGGTGTTTATCGAAAGGTCGTGGGAGGGTGGAACCGGCACGACCTGAAAGGCTCTGCTCTCACCAGGATCGATTGTCCGGCGCGCTTACCAAACTTGCGGCGTACCGAGGAACCTCCTGCAAAGTCGTCGAATGGGACTATGTAGTTCGCCGTATCAATGGCGTCACGATTCCAGAAGTGGAACGCGCTTTGGCCGCAGTTCGGGCAATGAAGGCCTCTGCGCAAGAGTTGATGAAGAAACTTGAACCGCGCGACTTTGAAATCCTAGTCGACCTGATCTTCACCACGAGTGGTTGGCGACGCCTGGGCGCGGTCGGAAAGACGCAAAAAACGCTGGACCTGGATCTTATACTGCCGAGCACGGGGGAACGCGCATTCGTCCAGGTAAAGTCCAATACATCGAACGACGTGTTCGCTAAATATGTGGCAGCCTTGGATGATCTTGGTGACTACCAGAAAATGTTCTACGTCTACCACACCGGTGAGGAGGCGAGAACTGACGATGCCCGAGTGACCGTTCTCGGACCGAACGAACTCGCTGATCTTGTGATTGACGCCGGGTTGGTGAATTGGCTCATCCGCAAGGTGTCGTAATCCTCGCGGCGAGAGTTGCATGTCCGGCCGCGCTGACCGCGTGGCTAAAGCCCAACTGCGAGAAGCCCCGTCGAACGGGGCTTGAATGAAAACGCCGCTTGAGTGACTCCGTGTCGCCCCGCTAACCCGCCGTCAACGGCGGGCCTACACCGCTGTGCGGAAAGCCCCGTCGAACGGGGCTGGAAGAGAGACAGCGCGATGCGAGGACCGATTGTCCCAAGCTACGCGGCGACAGCGCATCGTCGCGATACAGACGTTGTGGCGTCCATGGCGTCATCCCGCAGTCGAGCCCGGTTCAACGGGCTTTCCGCGCAGCGGTGTAGGCCCGCCGTTGACGGCGGGTTGGCGGTCGGTCAGAATCATTTCCGCTGAGCCCCGTTCACGGGGCTTCTCGATGTTCCGGCTTGAGCCACTATCCTTCCCGGAGACCACCCATGGCCCGCAACTACTACGCCGAGATCAACCTGCACATCACCTGGCACACCAAGGACAGTTCCCCATTGCTCATTCCCAAGGTCGAAGCCGAAACCCACCACTACCTGCGCGGCCGCTGCATCAACACGCCTGGCGTCTATATCCACGAGATCGGCGGCATCGAGACGCATGTGCATTTGGTGATCTCGATTGCACCCACGATTCTCATCAGCGAACTCGTCGGCCAGCTGAAAGGTTCCTCGTCCCACGAAGTCAATCAGAAGTTCGGCGAGAAGCTGCTGGCGTGGCAAGGGGGATACGGCGTCGTCAGTTTCGGGACCAAGGATTTGCCGTGGGTGATCGAGTACGCGCGCAATCAGAAGGAGCGCCACGCGCGCGGGAAGGTCGAAGACCGGTTGGAGCGGATAACGGAGATCGAGAAGGAGGCTCAAGCCGAACCGCGCGAAGCCCCGTGAACGGGGCTCGAAATCCACAGCGCGGCCCCGGCCACCCGCCGTCAACGGCGGGCCTGCACCGCTACGCGGAAGGCCCGGTGAACCGGGCTGAAAGACACGGACAGCCGCTGCAACGGTTCGCGCCCGCGCCTACACCGCTACGCGGAAAGCCCGGTGAACCGGGCTGAAAGACACGGACAGCCCCTGCAACGGTTCGCGCCCGGGCCTACACCGCTGCGCGGAAAGCCCGGTGAACTGGGCTAGAAAGTAGGATGCGGTCCCAACCCGCACGGGTTGGCCTTTTTGGGTTCATCATGTCATCCCGCGATAGGCATTCGCTATCCCGCTCATCATCGAAAGCGATTCGCAAATCGCCGTTCCACTTCCTAAGAATTCAGCGATCCACCTGAACTTCGTTCTGGGAGATACGACGCCGATTACCATAATCACCTGTAGCTGTACAGCAAACCTGAAAGGAAAGTGCATATGACCGTACAAAGCAAGTGCCCGTTCAATCACACCGTTGGCGGCGGCCCATCGAACCGAGACTGGTGGCCCAGTCAGCTGCGGCTGGACATCCTGCACCAGCATTCCTCCAGGTCCAATCCGATGGGCGAGGACTTCCATTACGCCAAAGAGTTCAAGAGCCTCGATTTCGCTGCCGTGAAGAAAGATCTGGCAGCGCTGATGACCGACTCGCAGGACTGGTGGCCGGCGGACTTCGGCCACTACGGACCCTTGTTCATTCGCATGGCGTGGCACGCCGCCGGCACGTACCGCATCGGCGACGGTCGCGGCGGCGGCGGCCGGGGCCAGCAGCGCTTCGCGCCGCTCAATAGCTGGCCGGACAACGTCAGTCTGGACAAGGCGCGGCGCCTGCTCTGGCCGATCAAGCAGAAGTACGGCCGCAAGATTTCCTGGGCCGACCTGATGATCCTTGCGGGCAACGTCGCCCTGGAAACGATGGGATTCAAGACCTTCGGCTTCGGCGGCGGCCGCGAGGACGTCTGGGAGCCGGATCATGACGTCTACTGGGGCGCCGAGAAGACCTGGTTGGGCGACCAGCGCTATTCCGGAGATCGGGACCTCGAGAATCCGCTCGCCGCGGTGCAGATGGGCCTGATCTACGTGAATCCGGAAGGCCCCAACGGCAACCCGGATCCGATCGCCGCGGCCAGGGACATCCGCGAAACCTTCCGCCGCATGGCGATGAACGACGAAGAAACGGTGGCGCTGATCGCGGGCGGTCACACGTTCGGCAAGACCCACGGCGCCGCCCCTGCGACGAATCTGGGTCCCGATCCGGAAGCGGCCGGCATCGAGGCGCAGGGCCTCGGCTGGAAGAACAGCTACGGTACCGGCAAGGGCGCTGACGCGATCACTAGCGGCCTGGAAGTCACCTGGACCACCACGCCCACGAAGTGGAGCGGCAATTTCTTCTGGAACCTGTTCAGCTTCGAATGGGAACTGACGAAGAGCCCGGCCGGCGCCCACCAGTGGACGCCGAAGGGCGGCGCGGGCGCCGGCACCGTGCCGCATGCCCACGACCGCGCGAAGCGCATCGCGCCGGCCATGCTGACCACCGATCTCTCCCTGCGGTTCGACCCGGCCTACGAAAAGATTTCGCGGCGCTTCATGGAGAATCCGGATCAGTTCGCCGACGCGTTCGCGCGGGCGTGGTTCAAGCTGACGCATCGCGACATGGGCCCGCGCGCACGCTATCTCGGCCCGGAGGTTCCGGCCGAAGAGCTGGTCTGGCAAGACCCCGTCCCCGCGGTCCATCACAAACTGATTGATGCGCAGGATATTGCCTCCCTCAAGGCCAAGATCCGGGCTTCCGGTCTGTCGGTCGCGGAGCTGGTTTCGACCGCCTGGGCCTCGGCGTCCACCTTCCGTGGCTCCGACAAGCGCGGCGGCGCCAACGGCGCCCGCATTCGGCTGGCGCCGCAGAAGGACTGGGAAGTCAACCAGCCTGCCCAGTTGACGAAGGTGCTCAAGACCCTGGAAGGCATCCAGGGCGCGTTCAACAGCGCCCAGTCCGGCGGCAAGAAGGTTTCTCTCGCCGACCTCATCGTTCTGGCCGGTTGCGCGGGCGTCGAGCAGGCCGCGGAGAATGCCGGCCACCAGGTGACGGTTCCCTTCACGCCGGGACGCATGGACGCGTCGCCGGAGCAGACCGATGTGGAATCCTTCGCCGTGCTCGAGCCGTTCGCGGACGGCTTCCGCAACTACCAGAAGACCCGCTACGCCGTATCGGCCGAGGAGTTGCTGGTGGACAGGGCGCAATTGCTAACCCTGACCGCGCCGGAAATGACGGTGCTCGTGGGCGGCATGCGCGTCCTGAAGACCAACTTCGGCGGGTCCCGGCACGGCGTCTTCACCAAGCGGCCGGAGGCGCTGACCAACGACTTCTTCGTGAACCTGCTCGACATGGGCACGGAGTGGAAGGCGGCCTCGAAAGACGCCGACGTGTTCGAAGGTCGCGATCGCAAAACGGGCGAACGCAAGTGGACCGGCACGCGTGTCGATCTCGTCTTCGGTTCGAACTCCGAGCTGCGGGCCTTGGCGGAAGTCTACGGATGTGAGGACTCCCAGGAGAAGTTCGTGCGTGACTTCGTCGCGGCGTGGAACAAGGTGATGAACCTTGACCGTTTCGATCTCGCCTGATTGCTGCATGATCTTCTCCGAGGGCTTCCGCCGCAAAGTCAAGGGAGGTCAAACCATGACAGCACATCGTGTAATCGTCGCGGCTCTGTTGTCAGCGCTGCCGGCCTCGGCAGGCGACCCGGTCAAGCTGACGGACTACTTCCCGCCTCCCGAAAGCAAGGGCGGATGGCGAACGTTGCTCCCCGACCATGGACTGCCCAGCGCCGCGCAGAAGGCGGCGATTCGCGACAAGGCGGGCATGGACTGGGACAAGCTGGCCAAAGCCTGGGAACACAATCTCCGGGCCGAGGGGCCGAGCATGCTCTTGGTCATCCGCCGCGGCTACATCGCCGGCGAATGGTACAACGAGGAATGGCTCAAGAAATGGGGACGTCACAGAGCCCCCGGCTTCTACAGCAGCACGAAAGCCTACATCAGCGTCGCCTTCGGGCTGCTGCTGGACGACAGCGACCAAGGCAAGCTGCCCGGCGGCAAGAAGCTGACGCTGGACACGAAGGTCTGCAACCAGGAATGGATGCCGGAGGCGCTGCCGCTCTCCGACCCGCGCAGGGCCGACATCACGCTGCGCCATCTCCTGTTCGCCACCTCGGGCATCCCGCGTGAAGGCTTGAAGATCCCCGACGAGGCGAAGAACGTCGCCGGACCATTCGAAATGGCGCTGGGCCACACCAGGGGCTCACCCTGGGCCAAGCTGACCGGGCCGCCCGGGACCATGTTCAACTACAGCAGCCCCGGCGTACTGCACCTGATCCTCGTCTTCAACCATGCGGCCGGGATGGACCTGTTGCCGTACATCAGGAAACGGCTGTGCGACCCGATCGGCATGGAGAATGTCGGGTGGGGGAAGACCGGCGGCAAGGGGAATAATATCGGTCCGTATTGCTCGCCGGGAGCGTTCAACTGCTCGGGGCGCGACCACGCGCGGTTCCTGTACCTGGCGATGCACCGGGGCAACTGGGCGGGCAAGCAGGTGGTGCCCGCCGGCTACTACGACTGGGCCTTTCGCGGCACGAAGGCCAACCCCGCCTATGGCGCCCAGTGGTGGCTCGCCGCGCGCTACCAGGACGTCCCCGCCGACTTCGTGCAGACGTACGGCCACCTGTACAACGACGGTTGCCTGGTGCCGAGTCTCGATCTGGTCTTCGTCCGTCTGGGCAGGGCCGAAAAGTTCCCGCCGGGGTTTCAGAGGGACCTGGTCAAGAAGGTGCTGGCGGCGGTGGAGAAGTGAAGTGCCAGGATAGGCGGTCACTGGCTTTGGAGACGGGAGTTTTCTTGATCGACCGGTTCAGTCTTCTTACGATGGGACTATGGAGTTTGAATGGGACAACGACAAAGCACTTAGTAATCTTACGAAGCATGGCGTTTCATTTCAGGAAGCGGCTACGATCTTCGGGGACCCGTTGGCTCTGACGTTTCTCGATCCCGATCATTCCGTGGAAGAGGACCGATTCCTGACATTTGGCTCTTCGAGCGATGGCCGCTCTCTCGTGGTTTCACATACCGATCGTGGTGATCGGACCCGAATCATCAGCGCTCGTCGGATGACGCGCAAAGAGAGAAAGTCCTATGAAGAACGGCAAGAATAAGCCGGCAAACGATGACCTGCGACCCGAGTATGACTTGGCGACGCTCCAGGGGGGCACGCGCGGCAAACACTTGAGAGCCTACCGTGCCGCCACCAACCTCGCGCTGCTGACTCCTGAGGTGCGCGCCGCATTTCCCACGGATGTGGCCGTCAATCGCGCGCTGCGTTCGCTCATGAAGAAGGCAAAGCCTGACCGAGCCCGTCGATTGCCGCGAAAATCAAGGGGCGGACGGTAAAATACGGTCCCGTGCGCACGGAGCCCCTCATGAACACCACTTCACCGGAGCGTTTTGACGCCATCATCATCGGTTCCGGCCAGGGGGGCAAGCCGCTGGCCCTGGCACTGGCGAAGGCCGGCTACTCGACAGCCCTCGTCGAGCGCCTGCACATCGGCGGCACCTGTGTCAACGTCGGCTGCACGCCGACCAAGACGATGGTCGCCTCGGCCCGCGTCGCCTACCTGGCGCGCCGGGCGGCCGACTACGGCGTCGAGGCCGGCCCCGTGCGCGTGGATCTCGCCAGGGTGCGCCGGCGCAAGCAGGCCATCGTGGAAAGCTTCCGCTCGGGCAGCCAGAGCAGGCTGGAGAAGACGCCGAACGTCACCCTGCTCTTCGGCGAGGCCCGCTTCATCGGCGCCAAGGCGGTCGAGGTGGCCCTGAACGACGGCGGCACGCGCCGGCTGACGGCGGACAAGGTCTTCATCAACACGGGGGCCCGGCCGGCGGCGCCCGCGCTGCCGGGCCTCGACCAGGTCCAGGCGCTGGACTCCACCTCGATCATGGAACTTGATCAGGTCCCGGCCCACCTGCTGGTGCTCGGCGGCGGCTACATCGGCCTGGAGTTCGGCCAGATGTACCGCCGCTTCGGCAGCGCGGTGACCATCGTGCAGCGCGGCCAGCAATTGCTGCCCAACGAGGACGCGGACGTATCCGAGGAGGTGAACAAGATCCTGCGCGAGGACGGCGTCGAGACGCTGCTGTCGGCCGACGCCCAGCGCGTGGAGCGAGGCGCGGGCGGCGATGTCCGCCTGACGGTGCGGACGGGCGCCGCGGAGCGGACCCTGTCGGGCTCGCACCTGCTGGTGGCGGCGGGACGCCTGCCCAACACCGAGCGCCTCGACCTGCCCGCCGCGGGGGTCGCGACCGACGACAAGCGTTTCATCCGCGTCAACGAGCGGCTGGAGACCAACGTCCCGGGCGTCTACGCGCTGGGCGACGTCAAGGGCGGGCCGGCCTTCACGCACATCTCCTACGACGACTACCGCATCCTGGAGACCAACCTGCT
>JAKEET010000068.1 GCA_022616435.1 Gemmataceae bacterium | reverse complement strand
TTTACGACCGGTATCAACAAGAACAGAAACCGCCGGATACGTTGAGTACGTCCGGTGGTGTGGGAGGACGGGGGCGGTAACGCCCCCTCCTACCCGATTCATCGTTTCGTCGTGGTGGCGGAGCCAAGCATGGCCGACCGCGTGCCGATCGCGCTTACTCCGGTGCTGATCAGCCTCGAAAGCCCCGAGTTTGAGGCAATCTCGGGTTGGCCGTACGATGATCCCTTTGTCGGACGGTTGCTCCGCGACGACATCCCACAACGAGTTCAGTTTGGCAACTGTCGGATCTGGACGTACCGTGACCCCGCGGGCAATTTCGTGGGTTTCGGGACGCTCGACGTGTGCGACGACTGTCGCGAGTACACCGACGACAAGCTCCACCCGTATATTCCGCTCCTGGCTGTCAATCCAACCATCAAAAGCTTGGGCTACGGCACGAGCATCGTTCGCCATCTGATCGACGAAGCAGCCCTGCTTGCGTTGCAAGGATTGTGTCATCCGGTCCTTTTCTTGGATGTCTACACAATGCGGTTTTACATCGGTCACGCCCGAGCCAATCCCCGACGCACAAGAAGGCGGGAAAACCTACATCGTGATGGCCAAGCGGGTTTAAATCCCATGAGATGTTGGATAATCCGTTTAGTCCCGAAATCGGTTCTTGCAACTCGCTTCGGCGCTGCAACAATAGCGCGAGCGCCTCAGCAATCGAGAACCGCCCATGGCCCGCAAGAAGGCATCCGCCGCCGCCCCGCTCTACGATCTCAAGCTGACCACCGCGCCATGCGTTCCGGCTTTGCGGCAGCGCGTCGAGGTCTGGCGCTCGCGCGGCTACGATGGCGCCACCGAAACCACGCGGCGGCTCTTGCACTTCTGGTTCCACACCGACCATCGCCTGCCGAACCGGCGACGCTTCGCGTACCACTACTCCCAGCAGCAGGCGATCGAGACGCTCGTCTACCTCTACGAAATCGCCAAAGTGCGCCGGCAGAAGCAGCTTTTGGAAAGCTTCGCCAACCGCCAAGACCTCAAGCTCTTGCAGTTCGACGACTTCGCCCGCTATTGCATCAAGATGGCCACCGGCAGCGGCAAGACGAAGGTGATGTCGCTGGCCATCGCCTGGCAATACTTCAACGCCGTCGCCGAGGCCAAGGACGACTTCGCCAAGACCTTTCTGGTGCTGGCGCCCAACGTCATCGTCTTCGAGCGGCTGCGCACCGACTTCGCCGGGGCCAGAGTTTTCACCGTCGATCCGGTGATTCCCGAAGAGCTGCGCGTCTTCTGGGATTTTCAGTGCTACATGCGCGGCGAAGGGGAGCGCGGCAGCTCGCTCGGAGCGTTGTATCTCACGAACATCCAGCAGCTATACCAGCGCCCGGAGACGGCGGGCGAAGAGCCCGACGAGATGGCGGCGGTGATGGGTCCGAAGCCGCCCGCCCAGGGATTGGAAGTGGAGGACTTCTTCCCGCGGCTGGCGGCGCGCGGCGGGCCGGTCGTGGTGCTCAATGACGAGGCGCATCACACCCACGATGAAGACAGCGAGTGGAACAAGACGATCCGGCGGCTGCACACGGCGTTGGCGGGCGGCGAAGAACCCCTCACCCCCGGCCTCCCTCCCCAAAAGGGGCACAGGGGAGGAGAGGGCATCGCGGCCCAACTCGATTTCACGGCGACGCCGCGGCACACCAAGGGCCAACTATTCTCCTGGACGGTCTACGATTACCCGCTCAAGCAAGCGATTGTGGACAACATCGTCAAGCGGCCGCTGAAAGGGATCGCCAAGGGGATTCACGAGCAGAAGTCGGACATTGCCAGCGTGCGCTATCAAGCGTACCTGACGGCCGGCGTCGAGCGCTGGCGCGAGTACCGCGAGCAACTCGCTTCGCTCAATCGTAAGCCGGTGCTGTTCGTGATGATGAACGACACGGCGGAAGCGGACGACGTCGGCGACTGGCTGCGCAACAAGTACCCGGAAGAGTTCGGAGGCGATAAGCTGCTGATCATTCACACCGACAAGTCCGGCGAAGTTTCGAAGAAGGACCTCGACGTGGCCCGCAAGGTGGCGCGCGAGGTGGACGACAACAAGAGCCCTGTCAACTGCATCGTCAGCGTCGTCATGCTCCGCGAAGGCTGGGACGTGCAGAGCGTGACCGTGATCGTCGGCCTGCGTCCCTATACCGCCAAGGCGAACATCTTGCCGGAGCAAACCGTCGGCCGCGGGCTGCGGCTGATGTTTCGCGACATGCCGGGCTACGTGGAGCGCGTGGACGTGATCGGCAACAAGAAGTTCATCGAGTTCGTGGAGCAATTGGAGCGCGAAGAGGACTTCCAGCTCGACACTTTCGAGATCGGCAAGCAAAAGGTGTCGATCGTCACCATCGCTCCCGACCCGGACAAGATGGCCAAGGACATCGCGCTGCCGCAACTCAGCCCGATTCTGGTGCGCAAGAAGACCCTCGCCGAGGAGATTGCCGGACTCGATGTGTCGAAGTTCCATGCGCCGGTGCTGCCGATGAAAGCCGACACCAAGGAAGCGCAGGAATTCAGTTATGAAGGCTACGATTTACTGACGCTGCAAAAGGTGATCGAGCGCGACTACAAGATTCCTGAGCCGCAGACTGCCGAGGAAGTGATCGGCTACTACGCGCGGCGGATCGCGAAGGAAGTGAAGCTGCCGGCGCAGTTCGCCGCGCTGGCGCCGAAAGTGCGCGAATTCCTGGAGACGAAGGCGTTCGGGCGGGCGGTGCGGCTTGACGTGGCGGAAATGATCAAGGCCATCGGCAGCAACGTCGCCCAGTACGTCACGGTGCGGACTTTTGTGCAAGAGCTGCGCAAGCTGGTGGTCGAGGAATTGGAGCCGCAGCTCGTGGCGGCGGGGCGGCCGCTGTCCACATGTCCCCGATTCCCATGGTCACGCGCCACGGTGAGCGCGGCTAACTGCGTTTTCAATCTGGTGCCGTGCGACAATGAGTTCGAAAAGGAGTTCGCCCGTTTTCTGCGCGATGCCGACGACGTGCCGCGCTTCGCGAAACTACCGGAGCAATTCGGCTTCGTGATCGAGTACACAGACTCGCTGGGGAATCTGCGCTACTATGAGCCGGACTTTGTCGTCGTCCACCAACCGGAAACCCATTATCTCGTTGAGACCAAGGGACAAGAGGACGTGAATGTCGCACACAAGGATCGGGCGGCGCGACTTTGGTGCGACAATGCCACGACCCTCACCGGTGTGGCTTGGGAATACCTCAAGGTTCGCCAAACCGATTATCAGAGCTTGCAGCCGACGCAATTCGCCGATCTGCTGGTCTTGCGGTCTTGAACCGGCTGCATGTCTCGAAAAAAAAAAGGCACGGCGCCAGCCGAACAGCCCCGAACAGCCGATTGCGCGTCCCGGCGGCGTAACCCAGCCGAGCGACGCAGTTGGCAGGCGTGGCACGTTGGCAGGCCGGACCCCGCAAATTGACGACAATCAACGCGTGAAATGTGTCGCAACTGCTGATGCAATCAGAACTTATCGATTCCAGTCAGGCGCCAGGCTAATAGGTACAACAACCTATCACCGCCGAAAAGGCCAGCGGCGATCCAGGGTGAGTTTCGACGCTAACTTGTTATCAGTATTCAACATGCGTCGGAAACGCGTTCGCCGCCGACGCGTGGCGAGTTGGCGGTGTTGGCGGTTTGGCAGCTTCTCGGCCGGCCGCTTGTCTACTCCCGCTTCTGCAGCTCCTTCTGCAACTGCTGAATCGCCCGCCACCACAGCTTCCGCACCGCGTCCACGCTGCGCTGGAGCCGGGCGGCCATGTCCTCGAAGGGCAGGCCTTCCAGTTGCCGCCAGATGATGATCTGCCGATATTGTTCCGGCAAGCGTTCCAGGGCGGCGGTCACCAGCTCGGCTTGCTCGGCGCGGTGGACCAGGTTGCTGGGCGAGTCGCCCGGGGCCGGCGGGTGGAATTGCAGGTCGCTGCCGGCGTCGAGGCCGACTTCTTTGCCGAGATGGCGCTTGGCGGTGTCGCGATAGTGGCGGGTGAAGGTGGCGACCTTGTTGAGCAAGATGGCCCGCAGCCAGGCCCGCAGATCGGCCCCCGCGCCGCCGCCGAAGCGATCGAAGATGCGCTGGGCTTCGAGAAATGTCTCCTGCACCAGGTCCGACGCCCCGGCCTTGGCCTGCAGGACCGTGTCCAGCTCGGCGTTGGCCACGTCGAGCAGGTAGCGCCGATACGCTTCCAGCAGCCGGCCCAGCGCGTCGGCGGAGCCGGTCCGCGCCGTCGCCAGCCAGTCGGCCATCTCATCCGGTGGATCTTGCGGTGAAGGTTCGTGATCCATGAGCCTTCTCTCATGCGGCGGCGCCAACAGCGCCCGGCGCCGCCTCTTATTGTTGCCGCGGGGGCGTGCCGGGGCAAGCGCAACCCGATTCACGGTTTCCACACGGGCAGCGATCGCATAGATTCTCGTCGAAGGAGAGATTGCCATGGCTCGTCTGCGCACCTTCATCGCCATCGAGCTGGCCAAGGCCAATCGGGACCGGCTGGTCGCCTTGCAGAACACGCTGGCGAAGTCGGTCGCGGGCGTGAAGTGGGTCGAGCCCGAGAACCTGCATCTCACGTTGCTGTTTCTCGGCGAGGTGGACGAGCGCGAGCTGCCGGCGCTGTGCGGCACGGTCGAAACGGTGACGCAGTCGCTCCCGGCGTTCTCGCTGACGGTGGCGGGCGCGGGGTGCTTTCCCAATCCGCGGCGGCCGCACGTCTTTTGGGCCGGCATCACCGACGGCGCCGGCGAGGTGTGCGCCCTGCACGACGCGTTGGAGCCGCCGCTGTTGGAGCTGGGCTGCTACCGGCGTGAAGATCGCAAGTACACGCCGCACGTCACGCTCGGCCGGCTCAAGAGCAACCAGGCGCCGGCGGGCCTGGCCGTGGCGATGGCCAAGCTGGAAACCTGGCAGGCCGGCGCGGCGCTGGTGCGCGAAGTGCACGTCATGTCGAGCCAGCTCACGCCGCAGGGACCGACGTACACGGTGCTGAGCCGGGCGAAGATGGGGTGAATCTCCTTTCCAGAGCGAGCGGCGCGGCGTCAGCCCGCCGTGCCAGCATCCCACCATCGGCGGCGGTTTCCTGTCCACGTCGGGCTTACGCCACGACGCTCGCCTCAGCGAATTGCCTTGACCCGCCTCTCGAAGGCAGTAGATCATCACCAGGAACCCGGTTTCTCTTGCGAAACCGGGTTTCTTGTTGCCGTTTCCTTTTGCCGCGAGGATCCGATGATGTCACGCACTCTCTGGTGCAGCGCCGTCCTGCTCGCGTCCTCGGCCATGGCGCCTGCCGCCGAGACCCACGCCCTGATCGCGCAGATCAAGGCCGTCGGCAAGGAAGGCAAGGGGAACGTCGCCGCCGGCAAGGCCTGGCGCGAGCTGGTCCAGCAAGGGCCTGCCGTGCTCCCCGAAGTCCTCGCGGGCCTCGACGATGCATCGCCGATCGCCGCCAACTGGCTGCGTTCCGCCGTCGATGCCGTGGCGGCGCGAGCCCTGGCGGCCGGCACCTTGGCCGCCGCGCCTCTCGAAGGGTTCGTTCGCGACACCAAGCACGCGGGACACGCCCGGCGGCTGGCCTATGAATGGCTGGTCAAGGTCGACGCCGCCGCGCCGAAACGCCTGTTGCCCGGCATGGTCAACGACCCCGGCCAGGAGCTTCGCCGCGAGGCCGTGGACGTGCTGCTCAAGCAGGCTCAGGGATTGTTCGACGCCAAGGACGAGGATGCCGCGCGCGCCGCGTACCAGAAAATCCTCGAGGCGGCCCGCGATCACGATCAGGTCAAGTTCGCCGCCCAGCGCCTCGACAAGCTCGGCGTCACGGTCGATCTCACGAATCATCTCGGCTTCATCACCCGCTGGGCCCTGGCCGGGCCGTTCGACAACGTCAAGGGGATCGGCTTCCGCACGGCTTATCTGCCGGAGCGCGGCGTCGATCTCAAGGCGGTGTACGACGGCAAGGACGGCCGCAAGGTCCGCTGGCTCGAGTACACCGCTGAGCCCCCGGCGACGGTCGCCGACTTGAGAAAGCTGGGGCTGGTCGATCTCAACAAGATGTTTACCGACGACAAGGCCGGCGCCGCCGAGCGCATGCGCGAGGCGACGGTGTACTGCTATAGCGTGGTCGAAGCGCGGGCGCGGCGGCCGGTCGAGATCCGGGCCGGCAGCAACAACGCCCTGCGCATCTGGCTCAACGGCGAGGAAATCTTCTTCCGCGAGGAGTACCACCACGGCGTCGAGATCGACCAGCACGTCGGCAAAGGAACTCTCCGGGCCGGCCGCAACGAAATCCTCGTCAAGATTTGCCAGAACCATCAGGACGAAGCGTGGGCCCGGCAATGGTCGTTCCAGTTGCGCATCTGCGACGCCATCGGCGGCGCCGTGCCGGTCACCGTGGTGACGCAGAAACTGCCGTCCGCCACCGGCGGGGAATGACGACTTACCCGGGGGAAACATGAACAAACAGCTTGCCGTGTCCACGGCTTTCTTGCTATTCTTCGCGCCCATCCTCGCCGCTGCCGACGTGCCGCAATTCCGCGGTACGGGCGGCGCCGGCGTCGCGGACGAGAAAAACCTGCCGACGCAGTGGAGCGACCAGGAAAACATCCGCTGGAAGGTGGCGCTGCCGGGCCGAGGGCTGTCGAACCCGGTCATCGCCGACGGCCGCGCTTACGTCACCGCCGCGTCGGGATTCGAGCAGAAACGGTTGCATGTGCTGTGCCTCGACGTGAAGACGGGCAAGCAGCTCTGGGAACGCCAGTTCTGGGCCACCGGCACGACCTTGTGCAATCCCAAGACCAACATGGCCGCCCCGACCCCGGCGACCGATGGCGAGCGCGTCTACGCGTTGTTCGCCACCGCCGACCTCGTATGCCTCGACAAACACGGCGACCTCGTCTGGTACCGGTCGCTGGCCGGCGATCACCCCACCATCGGCAACAACGTCGGCATGGCGGCGTCGCCGACGTTGTGGAAAGACATCCTGATCGTGCCGATGGAGAACGTCGGCGAGTCGTTCGTCGCGGGCATCGACGCGAACACCGGCGCGAATCGCTGGCGTGTCGAGCGGCCGCGCGGCATCAACTGGACGACGCCGCTGGTGATCGACAACGGGGGCAAGGCCGAAGTAATCCTGAGCACGCCCGGCCGGTTCACCGCCCACAATCCGGCCACGGGCAAGGAAGTCTGGCGCTGGGACGGCGAGTGCGGCTCGGCGCCGTCGCCGGTCGCCGGCGACGGCATGCTGTTCGTCCCCGGCGGCAAATTGACGGCGCTGAAGCTCGGCAACGGCGCCGCGTCTCCCGAAGTCGTGTGGCAAAACAACAAGCTCGCCACCGGCTACACGTCGCCGACCTTCTACCGCGGCCTGGTCTACACGGTCAGCGGCCGCGGCGTCGTGAGCTGCACGGACCCGGCCACCGGCAAGGTGCTCTGGAGCGAACGGGTCGACGGCACATTCTCCGCCTCGCCGTTGGCCGCCGACGGCAAGATCTACGTCGCCAGCGAGGAAGGCGTGGTCAGCGTCTTGCAGGCGGGGCGGGAAGCAAGAATCCTGGCGACGAGCTCGTTGCCGGAAACCTTCCTGGCCAGCCCGGTGGCGTCGGACGGGGCGCTGTTTCTGCGGTCGGATAAGCACCTGTATTGCATGAGGAAGTAACGCCGCGGCTTGCCGCTTTACGTTCGCGAGCCTGACAACGGCGGCCGGCTTGAGCGAACGCGAAACGGCAAGCCGCGCCTAACTTCTGTTGCCTGCGCCCGATTCGTCCGGGACAATACTCCTGGAAGGAGGCGCCGGCATGGCTTCGCTGCACGACAAACTCCAGCCCTTTCACGACGAGTTCCCGCTCGCTCGCGCTCGCACGATCCCCAGCGCCTGGTACTTCGATCCGGAAATCTACGCGCTCGAATGCCGCGCCGTGTTCGGCGGGTCCTGGCACTACGCGGCGCGGCTGGAGCAACTGCGCGAGCCCGGCTCGTTCGTGACCATCGACATCGCGGGGGAGCCGATCCTGGTGGTGCGCGACGATCAGGGAACGTTGCGGGCCATGCACAACGTCTGCCGCCATCGCGCCGCCCAGGTGATCAACCAGCCCGAAGGCAAGGTCGCGAAGCTGCGCTGCCGCTACCACGGCTGGACCTACGATCTCACCGGCCGGCTCCGCGGCACGCCGGAGTTCGACGGCGTCCAGGAGTTTTGCAAGGAGGATCAGGGCCTGCCGGCCCTGACGATCGACACCTGCGGCCCGTTCGTGTTCGTCCACCAGGGCACGCCCCCGCAGTCGCTGCACAATTCTCTCACGCCGTTTCCCGAGCGCACCCAGAGCGCCGGCCTCGAGCAGTTGAAGTTCGCCGGCCGGCGCGTGTACGACATCGCCTGCAACTGGAAAGTATTCGTCGACAACTACCAGGACGGCGGCTACCACGTGAACACGGTTCATCCAGGCCTCGCCGGGGCGCTCGACTACTCGCAATATCGCACCGACAATTTCGCCCACGCCAGCGTGCAATCGAGCCCAATCAAGCCGTCCGACGATCCGCTGGTGAACAAGGTCCGCACCGGCGACTTCGCGTACTACTGGTGGATCTTCCCCAACCTGATGGTCAACCTCTATCAGGGCGTGATGGACACCAACCTCGTGCTGCCGCTCGGCCCCGACCGCTGCCGGGTGCTGTTCGACTTCTATTTCGCCGAGACCGAAGGCCCGGCCGCCCAAAAGTTCATCGCCGACAGCATGGCGGTGGCCCACCAGGTTCAGCTGGAAGATCAAGAGGTGTGCGAAGAAGTGCAGCGCGGCCTGAAGAGCCGGTCGTACGACACTGGGCGATTCAGCGTGAAGCGCGAATCGGGCGGCTATCACTTCCACCAGCTGCTAGCGCGGACGCTGCGCGCAGCTGTTACGGCCGCGTCGGCGACGTGAACGTTGCCGACGCGATCGGCCGACTGACGCGGCGCCCATGGCCAGGCCAGACTATTTTTTTGCCGGCGGCGGCGAGGGCGGCGGCGGTGCAGGGGGCGGCGGCGGCGGGGGCGACGGGGGGGGCGGCGGCGAATGCTGCATGCTTGCTTGGCGTGCGTGGCGTGCTTGGCGAGGCATGGGTCCTCCGTGGCAAGTAGTTCGGGGAGAGTATGACGGCCAACCGAGTTTACTGATTTGTCACCTGACTGCAATTGAATTCCCCTCAAGATTCGCCGCGAGCGTCGCGGCGTCAGCGGCGTGGGCCCGACGTGTCCGCCTGCCGATAGAACGCCTTCGCCTCATGGAACTGCTTGCGAACGGTCCCGCTGATCGTGTCATCGCCGGGGGCAACCTGCCACGCGGCAAGCTCGGCGGCGTCACGGCTGTCCAAGGCGTCCTTGTCCAAGACATGCTTGTCCAAGTCGCGCTTGTCGAAGCCCGCGTCGGAATAACAATAATGGACCATCCTGCCCTCGCTGCCATCCTCACGCAGCGGTCGATGGCCCTCGTAATTCAACGCGCACCAATCCGTCAGCACCGCCTCCAAGCCTAGGCGATGCACGGCCAACACCAGCGCCCACATGGTGGCCAGCCAGTCTTTGTGCGGCCCGATGTGGCACGCGCGCGACGCTGCGCCGGCTTCGTCGAGCGCCCTGGGCTCGATCGTCGGGAACAGGTCCATGCAGGCCAGCCAATCGTCGCTCAGCCGTTCTTGCAGCTCCCTGGGAACGACATGGGGCACGCCGCCGTTGATCGGCCGGGCGCGCAACCGCTCGGGCGCCACGCCGGCGCGGCGGCTCGTCTCGTCGAGCGCCGGTTGATAGTCAGCGCCGTCCGGGTCCAGGTACGTGAGCCGGTCGAAGGTGATCTGCCGGCTGGTGAGGCCGAGGTCGTCGAGAGGCAACGGCTGCGTGAAGATCATGTCGGGATCGAACACCACGAGATAGTCGGCGGCGGAGACGACGTGCCGCAGCGTCGCCGCGGTGTTGCGCGGCGGATAGTGGACGCCGCCGTAGCCCCGATAGTTGGGCGCCGTCTGCACGATGCCGCCCGCCGCCCGGATGCGCTCGAACCCCGGCAACAGCGGCTCGTCGTCTTTGTGGACCACCACGATCGGCGTCTGGCGCTGGTAGTGAAGACAGGAGTAATGGAACAGCATCGCCTGCCAGACGAGGTAAGCGTTGTTCTCGGCGGACACGACCAGCTCGAATCGCGGCATGTCAGAGGTCGGAAGTCAGAAGTCAGAAGTCAGAGGTCAGAGAAGTCAGAAGTCAGAAGTCAGAGGTCGCGGCCTACGAGGTCACCTTTGTTTGACCTCTGACCTCGGACCCCTGACCTCTGATCGCAGACCTCTCCGCGCCACGGAAGCTCCGCAGGTGGAGCTTGGTTTGATGCCCCGGAAACGGCCGGCCGGCGCCGTCGCGGCCGAGCATGTAGTCGCGCTGCCAGCCCTGGGCGACGACGGCGTCGTCCTCGCGCGCCAGGGCCTGGTTGAAGCCGATGCGGGATTCCTCCCAGGCATGATAGCTCTTGTGCAGCTTCCGATTGCTGGCCAAGGGCAGGCACGCCGGCTCGAGCGATTCGGCCAGGCCGCGCGGCACCGGCACGATCATGCAGATCGGCTCGCCCTCGTCGAAGCGAATCCGGCAGTTCGGCCGCGTGCACTTCCAGTTCATCGTGAACGTGAACTCGCTCCAATCGGTTTCCACGACGCCTTCCAGCGGCTGAATGCCGTCCTTGATCAGGTTGGCCGGGCCCTTGACCCACAGATTCACCCCCGGCGGCGTGCGGAACAGGTACGGCATCCCGATCGTGAGGATGCCGGCGCCGAAGTGGCTGCAGATGCGCTGATCCTTGCGGCCGCGGGGGAACCCCAGGCGCAGATCTTGCCGGCGCGGACCGCCGTTCCAGCGCACGCTGAACGCCGTCGGACTGCGCAGGATCCACCCGGCCTGGTTGGCGATGACCAGGGGCAGGCAGCGGTACGCGTGCCGCCCGTCGGTCTGATCCATCCAGGTCCGATCCGGCGGCGCCGGCTCGAGGATCATCCGGGGCGGATGGTGAATTTCCCAGGCGATGAGCTGTGACGATTTCATGCCCCCCCCCGTAACCATGTAGTAACCATGTAGGGTGGGTGAAGTCTTCGAAACCCACCCGGCTGGAAAGTCTCTCACGGCACGTCTAGGTTCTTCGCTTGCAGCGCCCGCCAGCGCGTGAGCCATTCATCCTTGGACAGGCCCGTGGCGGCGCCGCCGTCATGGATGCGCTGCGACGACACCACCTCGCCCAGGAGCCGCAGGTCCGCGCCGCTGAGCCGTTCGTCCGGCGTGCGAACCCAGCTGCCCAGATCGACGCCGCGAATCGGATTCAGCCGGCCGGTGGCGATGACGTGGGGGGCGGCGCCGGTCAGCGTCAATTGATACACCATGTTGCCCAGCCGGCGCGGCGGCGCCAGCAGCTTGCCCAGCGTCGCGTCCCAAGCGCTGACGCGCCCGTCCCGCGTGCCGACCACGAAAAACTCTTCGCCGGGGGCAAAGCAGGCGTCGAACACCTCGTCATTCAGGGTCGGCGTGGTCAGGATCGTCGTGCCGGACTTCACGTCCCACAGCCGTGCCTGCCGATCCGAGCACGCCGTCAGCAAGCGTTGGCCGTCGCCGCTGAAGCGAGCGCTGAAGACCCAGCCGGAATGCTGCAACACCTGCAGGGCCGGCGTCTCGGCGTTCGGCCCCGCCCCGTTGGCGCCCTCCCCGTTCGTGTTCCACACGCGTGCGGTCGTGTCGGACGAGCACGACACCAACGTCCGGCCGTCGGGCGCGAACTGGACGTCGTGGATCATCGCCCGCGAATGGCGCACCGACGTCCGCAGCGCCCCCATGGCGGCGTCGCGAATCTCGACCTGCGGCCCGCAACCCCAGAGGGCGAAGTGATTCCCCGCCGGCGAAAACCGGATGCGGTCGCGAATCACGTAACCGTGATCCGCCGGCCTGCCCTCAAAAGCCTGGTGCTCCGCGCGCCGCTGGCCGGTCGCGGTATCGACCAGGAGGACCTGGCCCAGATGGCACAGCACGACCACAACCTTTCCGTCTGGACTGCAGCGGACCGCGACCGGCTCCGACGGCGTCTGCAGGTCGGCAAACGCCGCGGCCCCCGTTTCGAAATCGACGAAACGGACCAGGCCCGGTTTCTCCATGCCCTGGTCGCGCGGATGCGTTTCCGATCCACCGCCGCCGGCGGCGCCCCCGGTCACGACCAGCGACGTGCCGACGACAAAGTCCCCATCGCTGATCCGTCCCGGCGCCGCCACCGGCTTGCCGACCACCGCCCCGGTGGTCGAGTCGTGCACGCGCAGCTCTCGCGCTTCGCGCGAGATGTCGATGCCGGAAGGCAAAAAATGCTTGCCGTCGGCGCTCACCTTCACGAACGGAACAGGAACGGGCGTGGACACCGCGTAGTCCGTGGCCGCGGTGCGGCCCAACTTCCAGACGCGCACCAGGGAATCGCCCCAGTGCACCGTCGCGAAGGTCGATCCGTCCGGCGACCAGGTGCAACGATGGACCATCTCATTGTGCGGGATAATCGGCACGATCGGCTCGCCCGACGGAACCTGGGAAATCCGCGCCGTCTGGTCGCCGCTGCCGCTCAAGACCAGGGCGCCTGAGGGATGAAAGGCGACGTCGTACACCAGATTGCGGTGGCTGATGCGCTTGCCGAGGGGCTTGCCGGTGGCCGCGTCGAGCAGGACGACGTCGAAATTCTCCGCGACCGCGAGGCGATCTCCCAGCGGCGACGCCGCCAGGCACAGCGCGCGCTTCCACGGCTGGTCCCAGATCAGCTTCTGCTTGTCAACGTCCCAGCAGCGCAGGCTCTTGCCGCAATCGGCGATCACCAGGCGATCGTTGCCGACGAAGACTGGCAGTTGACCCTTCCCCTGGGCCGTGGACGGCTGCGGCGGCAACAACGGCTCGGCGGCGGCCGACGCGGCAAGGGCGGCCGCGGCATAGACGCGGACGGCCTGGTCTTCACAGCGCGTGGCCAGCCGGCTGCCGTCCTTGTTCAGCACCACGGCGACGATCTCCTTGGGATGAACCAGCGCGGGGGTCGCGAACGTGCGGTCCGCCACGTTGCGCAACCGTGCTGTCCTGGCGCCGCCGACCGCCAGGCGGCCGCCCTCCTGGCTGAAGGCCATGCAGTGGACCGGATCAGGGTGCTCGAAGCTGTCGATCTCGCGGCCCCCGATCTCGCGATCCTGGGGAAACTCAAAGACCTTGACGACCTGCCCCGTCGCCAGCGCCAGCCACTTGCCGTCGCCGCTCCACGCGGCGGCGTCGATCGGCGTGGACACGGGCAGTTGCACGACGGCGCCGTCGCGCACGTCGCGGACCTCGCAGGCCGCCCAGGCCTCGCACAGCAGGAATCGGCCGGACGGATGGTACTGAAGCCCCCGGTTCCAACCCCCCGGCGGCTCGAAGGCTTGCACGGGCCGCGCGACCTCGGAGAGCCACGATTGCACGCGGATATGGTTGTGCCGTTGCCGCAACGGATGCTGCTCTGCCTGGGCGGCGGCGCTGACAAACCACAGGATCGCTTCGCGGGCGTCGCCGTTCGTGTCGGCCGCCAGGCCGGTTTCGGTGTAGGTGTCGATGAGGAGTCGCTCGGTCGCGAACCGGGCGGTCTTCTCGAGCTCGCGCGCCTTGGTGGCCGCCAGGGCTTCACGGGTCGCCGTATCCGCCAGTTGCTTGAACTGATGGGCGAGCACGAAGCCGACGATCGCAATCGCCACGATCAAGGCGACGAGCGTTCCCGCCAGGAAGGCGATGCCGCGGTTGCGGCGGCACCAGCGGATCAGCTTTTCCGTGGCGCTGATCGGCCGGGCCACGAGCGGCTGCCCGTCCAGAAAACGTTTGAGGTCGTCGGCCAGGGCCTGCAAGGTCGGATAGCGGGCGTCGGGCGCCTTGGCCAGCGCCTTCAAGCAGCACGCCTCCAGATCGCGGGGGATGTCGGCACGCATCGACCGCAGCGACGGCGGCGGCTCGTCCACATTGCTGACCCGCGAGATCACCGACCACACGTCGCCGGAGAACGGCGTTTTGCCGCAGAGCATCTCGTACAGCACCACGCCGACGCTGTATTCGTCGCTGCGCGGGCCCACGTCTTCGCTGCGGGCCAGCGCCTGTTCGGGCGCCATGTAGGCCGGCGTGCCGATGATCTGGCCTTCCGTGGTCATGTGCGCTGCCTCGTCGGCGGCGCGCTTGGCCAGCCCGAAGTCCATCACTTGCGGCCGGCCCCCCTGGGTGACCATGATGTTCGCCGGCTTGATGTCGCGATGGACGATGCCTTCCTGATGCGCGTAGTGCAGCGCCTCGGCGATCTGGCGAACCCAATCGACGGCGGTGCGGGTGTCGAGCCGGCGCTCGCGGAGGATGCGATAGAGCGGCACGCCGTCCACGAATTCCGAGGCGATGTACGGATAGTCGCCGGCCTGGCCGCTTTCGTAGATGGCGACGATGTTGGGATGCCGCAGCCGCGCCGCCGCCTTGGCCTCGCGCACGAAGCGCTCGAGCAGGTCGCGATCGTCGACGGCGAAGCGCGGCACCTTCAGGGCCACCTCGCGGTCCAGCAACGGATCATACGCGCGATAGACCGTGCCGAACCCGCCGCGGCCCAGCACATCCAGCACCCGGAAGCGGCCGATGAAGGCCTGGCCGGGCAACCGGCGCCCATCGTCCGGTCCAGCGGGCGCATCCTGTCCTTCCTGGGTGGGATCGAAGTCAAGAGTCCTGCCGGCGTCGGCCTTGCCCATCGTCCCGTCGGCGCCGCCGGCATCCGTCACGGGCACGTTCAACGTGTCGGCGCCGTCCTGGTCGGGCGGGCGAATCTCGGCCGTTTCTTTCGGATCGTTGGAGCGGGGCGGCAGACGACAGGTATCGGAACCGGCGTTATCGGAACTGGACTGATCGGAAGTGGGGCGCGCACGCCGTTTGTTGTCGTCGACCTGGCTGCTGGGGCCCAGCGCCGTGTCGCACGACGGGCAGCGCGCGGACAGGCCGCCGCCGGCCGCCGGTCCCGGCAGCGGCGCACCGCAAACGGCACAAGTCCGAGGCGGGAAAGGCGCCATACGATCCAGCGCGACGGGATCTTGGGTTCAGCGCACGAGGCTCCCTTAGGATACCCGCGTTCGGCGGGGGAATCCAGGGCTGGATGGCATGAAACGCCCGGGTGTTTTCTAACGAATGCGGGCCATGGTGCTTTTTCGCTCGGATGTGGTCGAGGTGATGCGGCAGAATGCTGTACGCCTGCGCGGATGGTTGCGGAATCGTCCAGCTTTCACGGTGGATTTGAGTTGCGTCTCTTCCTTGCCTCACTCCGGCGCCGGCTCCTTGATCTTCACCCAAACATCCGCACGCAGCATCCAGGTCGTCCCGGAGGCGCGGTCGATGCGGAACGCTGTCCACGACTTGTCGGTGGCAATCGTGGTGACGTCGTAGTCGCCGGCAGGGACCGGGTTGGTCTGCTTCCACGATTTTCCGCCACGCCAGCACCGTGATTTGCCAGCTTTCGCCCGTGTCGGGGCGGAAGCGGAATCCTTGATACGTGTCGCCCACGCGGACCATGCGCAGGTCGTACTTGCGACTCGGCGCCGGCGCCTCGTTCGGCTGGGCGGCGGCGGGCGACGAGCTTGAGGCGATCAACCAGGACGCACCGATCAGGATGACGAGATGTGACTTGGACATTGGCGACTCCCGGGCAATCGTGGCACAGGTCACGGCGAAACGGCGGATCAATTATCGCGCGCCGGGGCGCGGGGTTCAACGTTCTGACCCCGCCGCTTGCGGCCCAGCGTTCGGGTTGGGATCCGCGACTTGACCCGCCGGTCGCAACCGCTATCTGTTCCAGCAGGGTCACGTCGCCGGCCCGCGCCATGCATCGTTGAATGGACAGTTGCCTTGTCCAGCATCGCCACCAAGATCCTGACGTTCCTCCTCGGCGTCGGCGTTTGCGCTTCGGCGCACGCCGGCCAGCCCAAGACCAGGATCCTGTTCATCGGCAAGGACCCCGATCATCCGCACGGCACGCACATGTACATGCACACCTGCGGCGTGCTCGCCAAGTGCGCCGAGTTGACGCCCGGGGTCGAAACCGTCGTCTCCAACGGCTGGCCCAAGGACGCCAAGTCGCTGGCAGGCGTCAAGTCGATCGTCGTCTACACCAGCCCCGCGGCCGAGCTGCTCCTCGAAGGGCCGCATCGCAACGACGTGGACCAGCTCATGAAGAAAGGCGTCGGCCTGGTGACGATTCATTGGGCTTCGTCGGTGAACCAGAAGAACCTCGAGCGGCTTGGGCCGTCGTGGCTCAGCTATCTCGGCGGCACGTGGGTCAGCAATGTCGGCCTGTCGAGCGGCAAATCTCCGCTCAAGCAATTGATCCCCGGCCATCCGATCTGCCGCGGCTGGAAGGAATACGACATCGAAGATGAATTCTACATGAACCCCACCATCCGGCAGGCGAAGCCGCTGCTGCAGGTCACCGAGCGCAAGGGCAAGGAGGTGATCGTCGGCTGGGTCTAACGAGCGTCCAGACGGCGGCCGGGCGTTCGCCACCACGCTGGGCCATCCGTACAAGAACTTCCAGATCGAGCCGTTTCGGCGGATGATCGTGAACGGGATTCTGTGGTCGGCGCACGTCGAGGTTCCCGAGGCGGGAGCGCCGGTGAATGTCGGCGAGGAGACGCTGGCACTGCCGCCGAAGAAGTGAACGCCGGAACGGGTTGGCAGCTCGAGGCGTGGCTGCAGACGCTTCAGATCGGCCAGCCGCTGCCGGCGCTGCCGCTGTGGCTTGCCGACAACTTCGCCGTGCCGCTCGATCTCGAAGAGAGTTACGAGAGTACGTGCGAATCGTTGCGCTTTTCCTGATCCACGGCAGCCTTCATCGCGCAGGCAATGCGGTTCAAGGAATCCGCCGACGTGCAATACGGCGGCAACGCGTACAGGACCGATCCGAGCGGCCGCAACAACACGCCTTGCTCCAGGCAAACCTGCCGCATCCGTTGGCCGACGTCCGCGAGATATCCGCCGGGCAGGTCCAGTTCGATGGCCGCGATGCTGCCGCGGATCCGCACGTTCTTCACCACGGAATGCGTTCGCAATCCGGACAGCGCCGACATCCAGAACGACTCCAGTTCCTTCGGCCGGTTCAACGGCTGCTCGGTCAGCAACTTCCAGTTGGCGATGGCCACGGCGCACGCCAGCGGATGGGCGGTGAACGAATGCCCGTGAAAGAAGGTGTGCGTGCGATCGTCACTGTCAAACGCGGCAACGACGTGAGGCGCCGCCAACGTGGCGGCCAGCGACAGAACGCCGCCGGCCAACGTCTTGGCGGCGCATACCAGATCGGGTGCGATTCCCGCCGCCTGGTGCGCCCACAGCGTTCCGGTGCGGCCGCCACCGGTCATCACTTCGTCGGCGATGAACAGCACATCGTGACGGTGCGTTGCCTCGAAAAGTTGCCGCAACGTCTGCGGCGCGTGCATGCGCATGCCGCCGGCCCCTTGCACCAGGGGTTCGACGATGACCGCCGCGGTCTGCCGCGCACGGCTCGCCAGGTGTTCGTCCAGCACGTTCGGGTCGAGCGGCAGGATGTCGGCCTGGCACAACAACGGCTCGAACCGCCCGAAGAAGACCGGATCGCGGCTGACGGCCATGGCGCCGAACGTGTCGCCGTGGTAGCCGTGCTGGAAGCCGACGAAACGAGTCCGCTGACCTTCGCCCCGCAGCTGCCAGTATTGATAGGCCATCTTCAGCGCGACTTCGACGGCGGTGCTGCCGTTGTCGGAGTAGAACACCCGGCCGCCGATCCACGGCATCGAATTCAGCAGCAGCTCGGCCAGCTCGATGGCCCACGGATGCGTTGCCCCGGCGAACAGAACGTGATCGATCTGCCGGCTGGCCTCGGCCAACGCATGCATCAACACTGGATGACGATGGCCGTGCAGGATGGTCCACCACGACGAGATGCCGTCGATGATGCGGCGGCGATCGGCGAGGATGAGGAATTCATCTTCGGCGCCGACGCACGGGAGCGGCAGCGCTGGGTCGCGCAAAGCCGTGTAAGGGTGCCAGATGGATGCTCGATCGCGATCGACCAGGGCCTCGTCATCCCCGACCCGTGCCGCGTGCGGCGTAGCGTTCGGATCTTCCATTGGGAACGCTAAGCCGCAAGCGGCGAGTGCGGGTCGCTGTTCGAGCGCGGCTTCATGAATGCCGGCAGCGGTCCATGGTTCGGGCGGCCGCACCGAGATTACCGGCAGCCCCGCATGCTGACGGAGCGACTCTTCCGCGAACGGATCCGGCGGACCGACCAGCACGATCAACAACGGCGGCAAACCGTGGCTGCACAGTGCCTCATGCGTTTGCAGCGTGCGGCCGATGGCGCCAAGACGCGTGGACGAAACGAGAACGCGCGGGGCGCCGATGCGGCGGATCAACTCGATCTGCAATTCCGTTTCGTTGAGCGGCGAGAACGGGCTGCCGAAAGTCTCGATCAAGAGCGCGCGACCGGACGATGGCGGCTTGGCGGCAGCCAGCCGGCCGGCGGACCACACGCTGGTTCCCTGCCGCCGCGCGGCCAAGGGCGGCGCCACCGGGTCCGCGAAGCGTTGCGCCGGTGGATGAACGACGGCGTCGGGAACCAGCGCGCGGATCACGTCGCTGTCCGACGGCCCGGTTTCGACCGGCTTCCAGTACGCGTAATCGGATGAGAACGCGCCGAGCCACACCAAGGCGAACGTGGTCTTTCCCGAATCCGTGTCGGCGCCGAGGATGATGAGATCGGTAGCCATTTCCCATGCCGCTTGCGGCTTAGCGTTCGCCCCAAACAGTCAGCATCGCGACCCGTTGCGGCGAGCGCTAAGCCGCAAACGGCGGACAAGCTCAGCGGTTCTTCAGTTCCGTCACCAGCGCCCGCAAGAACGGCTCCGCATCCGTGACGATGCCCACCGTCTGGTGGCTGCCGCGGTCGGCGAGCTTCGTCACCGTCGCCGGGTTGATGTCCACGCAGGCCACCTTCACCCAGGCCGGCAGCAGATTGCCGACGGCGATCGAGTGCAGCATCGTCGCCACCATCAGGCAAAAGCCGACGCCGCGGACGTGCTCGCGCATCAAATCCTGGGCGACGAGCGCGTCGGTGATGACCTCGGGGAGCGGCCCGTCGTCGCGGATGCTGCCGGCCAGGACGAACGGGATACCGTGCCGCACGCATTCATACATGATGCCGCTCTTGACCACCCCCTTGGCGACGGCTTCCTTGATGCCGCCCTGCCGGCGGATCGTGTTGATGGTGCGCAGATGGTGTTCGTGGCCTTCCTCGGCGGGCAAGCCGCGGTCGAGCGACACGCCGAGGCTCGTGCCGTACAGGGCTTGCTCGAGATCGTGGGTGGCCAGGGCGTTGCCGGCGAACAAGACGTGGAGATAGCCCAGGCGTATCAGCTCGCAGACGTGCGGCACGCTGCCGGTATGGATGACGGCCGGGCCGAGGACCGCCAGGATCTTTTCGCCCGACTCCTTGACGCGCTGCATGGCCGCCGCGACCTCGCGCACGGTCACGCCCTTGGGCTTTTCGCTGGAGACGGCGCTCGACATGAACTCGAACAGGTTTTGCCGCGGCGCCGACTCCGACGGGAACACGCGCAGCCCCTGCCGGCCGACCACGATCGGGTTTCCCTTGTGCACGTGCGCCATCGGGATGCAGCGCGCCGCCTTGTCGGTTAGGTCGAGCAGGATGCCGCAATCCATCTCCTGGTCTTCCACGTCGATCCACTCATCGCCGAGCCTCACCTGCGTGCGATGGTTCGTGGTGCTGTAGAAGCCTTCGGGGAAGGCGCCGTCCATGTCCGCGAATTCCCAGCGGCAATCGTGCGCCACCGCCGGGACGGCGCCGTGATCGTGGATCGCGTCGAGGATGTCGTCGAGCTGCTCTGCCGTGGCCGCGCGAACTTCCAGCCGGGCGTGGCTCGGATCGACCTGCCGCTGGCCCAGCTGGATTTCCTTGATCATGTACGTGCCGCCGCGGGTCAGGATCTCGTCAAGCACCTTCGGCAACAGCAGCGAATCGATGATATGGCCCTGCAGTTCAACATCTTCGACAAAGGGCTGCGGGCTCGCCGGAGCAGAAGCGGATTGAGTCATGTGCGCATCCTCGCGATAAGCCTGTTCTTCATTCTATCGATGAGGCGCCATAGACGAAGCGGCCCGCTTCGTCTACGGGGCACTTGCGTTTGCGGCGCGCCGCATCATAATGGAAGGAGCAATCGTTCGAGCGGCCTGCCACGAGAGCCTCTCCCCATGGCGAAGCAGCTTCCTTGCCCCAATCCGACCTGCACGCATGAGTTCGCGGCGGAAGAAGTCCAAGCGGCGGAGCAGCTGAAGTGTCCGCGCTGCGGAAACGCCTTCCGCTTTCGGCCATCGGGCGTCGATCCGTCTCCGCCCGCGCCGCCGCCGGCCCAGCCTTCGGTTGAAAATCAAAAGCCCACGCCGGTCGGCAAACCGCCAGTGCCAGTCGGCAAGCCTGCGGCGCCGACCGGCAAACCGGCGATACCGGTCGGCAAGCCAGCGGTCCCAGTCGCCAAGCCGGCGGCGCCCGTCGCCAAGCCGGCGCCGCCGGCGGTCCCTGTCGCAGCGCCTGTCGCCATGCCGCAGCCCGCCGTTCCGGTGGCGGCCCCGGTGGCGCCGGTCGCCCAGCCCATCGCCCAGCCGGTCGCGCCCGTGGAGTCGTTCGATGTCAACGCCCCGGCGCCGCTCCCCGAACCGGCGCCCGAGCCGTTTGCCGATGACGGCGGCTTCGCGCCCGCCGAGGAATACGTGCCCCTCGTGCGGAAGCGCAGCGTCGTCAAGAACCGCTGGACGGCGAAGCACTATGTCGTGCTCAGTTTTGGACTGCTCATTCTCGCGGCACTGATCACCGGCGTCATCGTGTTCCGGGGCAACATCCGCGATCTCTTTGTCCAGAGCGGCGGCGAGTCGGGCGGTCGCGGACGCCTTTTCAAGGTTCGCAACCTGAACAGCAAAGACGAACTGGCCTTCAAGCTGACGGCGCCGGAGCGCTGGAAACCGGACGGCGACTTGCAAAGACGCCTGGCCGCCTTGACCGCCTGGGTCAATGAAGAAGGGGAGGGCTGGCTCGCGGTCGCGGTCCAGGACTACGGCCAGCAGCGTCCCCGCCAGGGCGAGCTGATGAAGGCGGCCATCGAGCGGCTCGAAGGCCATTTTGGCGACGCGCTGGAGCTGGCCCCCAGGGCCTTCAAGTCCGACCTGGCCGGCTTCGAATGCCAGTGCCTGCGCTTCAAGGGGACCATCAACGCCGTCACCTGGTTCGGCGAATGCTACTTGCTGCCGCACCACGGCTTCGGCTACTGGTTCTTCGTCGCCACCGCGACGCCGTGGGAGCGCGGCGACGACGCCGGCCGCGTCAAGCGGCAGCTCGAGGACAGCAAGAGCTTCGCCCTGGTCACCGAGCGCCGCGGCTGGACGGAACAGCCGCCCAAGATGGACACGTTCCACGCCGAGCGGGCGCCGTTTTCGATCACGGTGCCGAGCGGCGCCTGGGAAAAGAGCCGGGCCAGGGACGTCGAGGAAACGGGGGAGCTGTTCCTGTTCGGCCGGTTTCTGCGCGAACGCGACAATCGCAAGAACGCGTCGATCCTGGCGTTTTCCAGCGACAAGCAGAGCGACCTGAAGGAGTCGTTGCGCGCCGCCCGATCCTACCTGGAAAAGCGCAAGCAAGAGGAGAACGACAAGTACCGCTTCCTCGCCGCGCAGGAAGGCGCCTCGGAGTCCGGCGCTCAGGAAGCCGTCGGCGACCGCGCCGGCTGGGTGACCGAGCTGAAGCTGATGTCGAACGAGGAGCCCAAACGCTACTCGCTTCTCGCGGTCGTGCACCACGGCGACCGGGCCTACGTGTTCCACTGCGATTGCGCCTGGGAGCATCGGCAGATCTGGCAGCAAGACTTCCGCAACGCGCTGAGCACCGTGAAGTTCTTGAAGGACTGAATGAGCGTGCATGATTCCGCTGCACCAACCCGAAGCGTAAGCGAGGCAGCGACGGAATCCCTCGTAAGAGAAGGACGTGACACATGGACCGGCGCGGGTTTTTGGCGGCGGGGTTGGGAAGCAGCCTGGTGGGCGCCGCGGCGGTGCATGGCGGCGAAGCGCCGGCGCTCGGCGAGGAATATCGCGGCCGGGACAAGGCCGACCTGCCGACCCCGGCGCTGCTGGTCGATCTGGATCGATTCGAGCGGAACGTGCGGACCATGGCCGATCATGCCAGGGCCGCCGGTTGCGGCCTGCGGCCCCACGCCAAGACGCACAAGTGCCCCGAGATCGCCCGGCGGCAGGCGGCGGCAGGCGCCCTGGGCGTGTGCGTGGCCACCGTCCCGGAAGCCGAAGCCATGGCGGCGGCCAGCATTCGCGGCGTGCTGCTCACGTCGCCGATCGTCGAACGCCGCAAGGTCGCCCGCATGGTCGCCCTGGCCCAGAAGGTGCAGAAGAGCGAGGTGCTCCTGGCCATTGGCCATCCGCGCGAGGTGGAACTGGTGAATGAAGCCGCCGAGGCGGCGAAGGTCGTCGTTGCGGTGCTGGTCGACGTTGACGTCGGCGATCGCCGGACCGGGAGCTTGCCGGGACAGCCGGCCCTGGACCTGGCTCGACAGATCGCGCGTTGCCGCAACCTGCGCTTGCGCGGTCTGCAAGCCTATGCGGGTCTGGCATCGCACGTTCCCGGCTTCGAGCGCCGGGCCGAAACGTCACGCCAGGCCATGGGCCGGGCGGTGGAGACGCGCGACCTGTTCGCCAAGAGCGGGCTGGACGCGGGCATCCTCTCGGGCGGCAGCACCGGCACGTACAACATCGATAGCGCCATCCGCGGCGTCACGGAATTGCAGGTCGGCTCCTACGTCTTCATGGATGTCGACTATCGTCGCATCGGCGGCCGGACCAATCCGGTGGTCTACGACGACTTTCAGCCGAGCTTGACAGTGCTGGCCACGGTCGTGAGCGCCGCGCACGCCGGCCGCGTCACCATCGATGCCGGCAACAAGGCCTTGGATACGACCGTCTCGGTCCGCGGTCAGGCAGTCGCGTGGCAGGGTCTGTCGTACAGCCCCGGCGGCGACGAGTTCGGCATCGTGACCGCCGAGAAGGGCGCCGACTTGCCGCGGCTGGGCGACCGCCTGGAGTTCATGGTCCCGCATTGCGATCCGACGACCAACCTGTACGATCGGATCTACGCGTGCCGGGGCAATCGCGTGGAGGCAATCTGGCCTGTTGTCGCACGTCGCGAGCGCCGGTAGGTCGGCATAAGTCGAAACTTCATTGGGCTTTACGAAGGACGCAATGGGGTCGGCGTTTTTTTTTTCGGTTTTCTCACATTTTCGTGTCCTTTTTTCGGTCCGTTTGGCGATTGTAATGGTGCTAGGTGTTTTCCCGATGGCCAACCCGACATTCGATCCGAAAAATACACTATAGTAGTCAGTTGTCTGAAGGGAAAACCCAACCGCTCGGTGCTCATCTGTCGATGTCAGATCAGTTCGCGACGAGCTGCCGGGTCCGACTCCGGCAGAGGCGCTGCCTGTTTCCCATTTGGGCTTCCAGTTTCCGAGACACGCCCCGGGCGCGACCGCGTGCCCGTTGGGGGGCGCGCCCAATCCGACAGTTGACAGGATGAAGCAGCAAGAAGAAACAACCGACCGGCAGCCGCTCATGTTGTGGCTGCCTCACGCCGTCTTGCGAGATCTGGAAGAGCTGCGCCGGGCATCGGGCCAGCAGGAAACGACTCAGGTCGCGGAGGAAGCGATCCGCTGGTTCTTGCGGGTGCGCACCGGCGCCGAGTCGCGCCTCCTGGGCCGCTTGACGCGGCGCCAGCGCGAAGTCCTCCAGCTCATCAGCCAGGGCCACAGCACCAAGACGATCGCGGCGAAGCTGGGTGTCGCCGTCAAGACCATCGAAATGCACCGCACCCACCTCGCCAAGGCGCTGAACACCCGCGGCGTCGCCGACCTGGTGCGCTTCGCGATTCGCACAGGGCTGACGGAGCTGGCCGGCTAGCCGCACCGAGATCCCGCCGCGGGGTCGAACGCACGGAAATCGCTCACCGAAATGCGGAAGCCCAGGTCGGCACGACCCAAGGAGAGGATGCGCGCTCGCATGGGCGAAAAAGGCCGTCGTCGCGTCTCGCGCCGTGAGGAGGTGGTGCGTCCATGGCAACGCGGTTGCGCTTGGTGATCCTGGAGGATCGGGAAGTCGATGCGCGCCCGATCATCGCGGCGCTGCGCCAGGCCGGCTACGATCCCGACTGCCGGCTCGCCGACAGCGCCGAGGAAGCGCTGCGCCAGTACGAAGAGCTGTTCCGCGCCGCCTTCGACGACACCAACGTCGCCATGGTGCTGACCGATCTCGACCATCGCTTCGTCCGCGCCAACGAGGCCTTCGCCCAGATGTTCGGCTACTCCATGAGCGAAGTCCTCACGCTTACGATGGCCGACGTGACCCATCCCGACGACCTGGCCGAGAGCTACGCCCGCCGCGAGAAACTCTTGTCGGGCGCGGCGCGTTCCTTCCAGATGGAGAAGCGCCATCTGCACAAATCGGGCCGGGTGCTGTGGGCCCTGACCAACGTGTCCCTGGTCCGCGACCGCAACGGCGCGCCGCGGCTGTACTTCGGCCAGGTCCAGGACATCACCGAGCGCAAGCACGCCGAGGAGACCCTGCACAAGACCACCGAGAAGCTGCAATCGCTCGTGCAGGCCTCGCCCCTGGCCATCGTCGCCCTCGATCGCCACAATTGCGTGCTGTCGTGGAACCCGGCCGCGGAGCAGATGTTCGGCTGGCCCGAATACGAGGTCCTCGGCAAGCCGGTGCCGATCATTCCCGCCGACCGGGCAGACGAGTTTCGGCGGATGATCGCCGAGGAATGGCAAGGCCTGACCCGCGCCAACGTCGAGCTGAGCCGGCAACGCCGGGACGGCGCCCTGGTGGACGTCAGCCTGTGGACGGCGCCGGTGCGCGACCCGCGCGGGCAGATCGTGGCGATCCTGCTCTTGATGGCCGACGTCACCGAGCACAAGCGCCTCGGCGAGCAATTCCGGCAGGCGCAGAAGATGGAGGCGATCGGCCGGCTGGCGGGAGGCGTGGCCCACGACTTCAACAACCTGCTCACCGTGATCCTGGGCTGCAGCGAGATCTGCCTGGGCAAGCTCCGCGCGGGCGACCCGCTCCGCGAGCTGGTCGAGCAGGTCCACAAGGCCGGCGAGCGGGCCGCCCTCCTGACCCGGCAACTGCTGGCCTTCAGCCGCAAGCAGGTGCTCTCGCCGGTGGTGCTCGACCTGAGCGCGCAGGCCCTCGACATGGAGAAGATGCTGCGGCGGCTCATCGGCGAGGACATCGAGCTGCGCATCAGCGCCGACGCCAATGTGTGGCCGGTCAAGGCCGACGCCGGGCAGCTCGAGCAGGTGGTCATGAACCTGGTGGTGAATGCCCGCGACGCCATGCCGCGGGGCGGCAAGCTGCTGATCGAGACGGCCAACGTGCACCTCGATCAGGAGTACGTGGTGCGGCACGCCGGCGTCCAACCGGGGCCCTATGTTCGCCTGGCGATCACCGACACCGGCTCGGGGATGGACGCCGCCACCCAGGCGCGGCTGTTCGAGCCGTTCTTCTCCACCAAGGGCGCCAGGGGGACCGGCCTGGGCCTGGCCACGGTCTTCGGCATCGTCAAGCAATCCGGCGGCTTCATCGAGGTGTATAGCGAAGTCGGCCTGGGGACGACATTCAAGATCTACCTGCCGCGCGACCGGAGCGCCCCACGCTCCGGCAAATCGCATCCGGGCCTCGGCGCCCCACGCCAGGGCACTGAGACCATCTTGCTGGTCGAGGATGAGGACGGCGTCCGCGGCCTGGCGTCCGTGGCGCTGCGCAACTACGGCTACAAGGTGCTGGAGGCCGCCAGCGGCGGCGAGGCCTTCCTGCTGTGCGAACGCGCCGACGAGGCCATCCACCTGCTCGTCACCGACGTGGTCATGCCCAACATGAGCGGCCGGCAGCTGGCGGAGCGGCTGGCCGCGTTGCGCCCCTCCATGAAGGTGCTGTATCTGTCGGGCTATACCGACGACGCCATCGTCCAGCACGGCGTGCTCGACGCGGGAACGCCGTTCTTGCACAAGCCCTTTTCACCCGACGCGCTGGCGCGGAAAGTTCGCGAGGTGCTCGATGAGGACGCCGGCCTGGTCTCGAGCAATCTCGATCCAGGCCATCTATAGGCGCTGTACCAACCCGAAGCGTAAGCGAGGGAGCAGGCGGAAGCACCGCGCCGCCTTGGTCAGCCGAGCCGAAGATTGGCCATGGTCCAGCCTGCGTTTTTGGCGCGAACCCAGCCAGCTCCCGTGGCTGGACGCAGGCCCTGTCCTGCGCCCGCAGAATTGGTTGGAATTGGTGCATGAACCGGCGACCGGCGACCGAGGCCGAGTTGGCCCGTGTCCGCCAGAGTGTCGAGCGGGAACAACCGTATGGCGCTGAAGCATGGGTGGAGCAAACCGCCAAGACGCTTGGCCTGCAAGCCACGCTTCGGCCGCCCGGCCGGCCACGAAAGCCTATCGTGGACGACCGACCTGATGAAAGCTCGATGTTGCTGGGGGAATAGTGAATGTCCCCGTTGATTTTCTTGGCTTGTGAAGTCACTCTGGATGCACTCGTATTGAACGAGGTTGAGTTCACTTGTGGTGAACGACTTGTGAAATACGAGCGCGTGCTTGGATCCCCGACACGTTCGTTAATGCCTGGGCCGCCTCCTCCATATGGCCACCGTAACAATGTCCTGCATTTTTACGATCACTTGGGTTTGTTGCTGCGAGAACATCACTTCAGTTACGTAATTGAAGAAATTGAAGTTGTGCTCGACCCATCGGCGTCGCCGTTTCCGACCGCATCACCATATTCTGGCGATTTGCTGGTGTGCGGCGTTGATGTCACAGCCGGAATGGCATTCGGCGAATTTGCGCGCCGGTCAACTGTCAAGTTCAAACCGCATCTCGGACATGCATGGTACGTGGATGGAGACAAGATTTCGATACAATTCGAGGTTACACCCTCACGAAAAAGTGCGCCCGCGGTGGAGTTGATCTGGGGAATCGCGATCGGATTTGCCGGTGCTCACGTTCGGAACCAGCCCGCAATTATTACTGATGCGCTTGGCCGGTGACGCAGGCAGCGACGCCTACACCGCCAGCGCCGCCGGCAGTTATGCGAACGGCAGTTGGAGCCTGTCGAGCTACGTGCTGGCCGGGCTGTCGGAGCAGGCGCGGACCACGAGCAACGAGCGGACCCAGGCCGTGCAGGGGACGACCACGACCTTCGAGCAGACCGACGACTACGACGCCGATTCGAGCTTGTACCAGGCCGGCACGATGAGCGCCGGCAACTACGTGAAC
>JAKEET010000067.1 GCA_022616435.1 Gemmataceae bacterium | reverse complement strand
TCCTTGCCGCGCTCGACGGCCAGGTCCTGCAGATACGCCTTCTTGCCCGCGTCCAGCTCGTCGGCCGAGACGCCGTCCTTGATGATCTTGTTCACTTCCTGGAGAGCGCCCGCATCGACCTTGCCGATGTTCTGCGGGTTGGCGATGGCGAAGATCATGAACATGCTGTAGGGATCCTCGGCATCCGAGCGGACTCGCGAGCCGACGCCGTAGCACAGGCCCTCTTTTTGGCGAAGCCGATCCACCAGGCGCGAGGCGAAGTTGCCGCCGAGTAGATGATTGCCAATCAGCAGCGCCGCGTAGTCGGGATCGCCCTTCTTGAGCGGGAACGTCTGCCCGGCCAGGTAGACGGCGTTCTCCTTGTCGGGCGTGTTGATGTCCTCTTGGCTTCCCGCCACCTTCGTGTTGGCGGCCATCCGGATCTTCTCGAACGGCGTCCGGGCTTTCCACGAGCCGAAAATCTTCTCCAACTGCTTGACGGTCGCCTCGACGTCGAAATCGCCGACGATGACGACTTCGCCGGTCGCCCCGACTTGCTCGCGGTAGACGCGGACCACGTCGTCGCGCGTCACCTTGTGCCAGCGCTCCAGGCTTTCCTGCAGGGTCGGTTGATACCGGATGTCGGTCTTCGGATACGGGTTCAGCTTCCGGCGGAACGCATTGGCCGCCAGCGGCTGCGGATCGGTCATGCTCTTGGCGATCTGCTGGGCGTTTTGCCGGCGTATCTCGTCGAACTCGTTCTCCGGGAAGATCGGCCGGCGCAGCACCTCGTCCACGATCTCCAGGAGCGCCGGCAGGTTTGCGCGCTTGCTCTGCCAGCTGGCCGTCAGTTCACCGGTGTCGCTGCCGACCGCCAGCGACGAGCTGAGCTTGGCGAGCAGGTCGTCGATCTGCTGGCGCGTGTATTTTTCGGTGCCGCGCTTCATCAGCGGGCCGAGCAGCTCGCAGGCCACCTGGAAACCGTTGAGCGATTTCTCGTTGCCGAAGTGCATCGCAATCTGCCCGACGACGGTTTCGCCGCGGGTCTTCTTCGGCAACAGCGCGACCTTGACGCCGCTGGGGAGCGTGATCCGCCGGACGCGGGCTTCGATGTTGGCCGGCGTCGGATCGAACGCCTCGCCGGCCGCGATCGCCTTGCCCCCCTTGTAGTCCTTGACCAGCTCGGCCACCGACGGCCGTTCCGGGATCGGCGTCCGCGCCACCTGTTGGGACGGGAAGAACAGCCCCACGGTCCGGTTCGATTGCTTCAGATACTTCGCCACGACGGCGTTGCATTCTTCGGCGGTGGTCCTGGCGACGCGATCGCGATGGATGAACAGCATCCGCCAGTCGCCGGCGCCGATCCACTCGCTCAATTCGAGGCCGATGCGCTTGCTGTTGGCCAGCGACTGTTCGCGGAACGACAGGTACTTCTTGATCGCGCGATCGACTTCCTCCTTGGTGATCGGCTTCATGTCTTCCAGCTCGCGGATGATGATGTCGCGCACTTCTTCGGGCCGAACCTTGTCGGCCACGTGCGCGTACACCTCCAGGACGCCGGGGTCGTGCCAGTTGGAGGTGCCGACGCCGACCTGCGTGGCCTTCTTGGTTTCCACCAGGGCCTTGTAGAGCCGGCCCGCGGGCTGATCGCCCAGGACCAGGTTCAACACGTCGCACACCGCGTTGTCATAGTGCGTCGCCGCGGGGATGTGGTACATGACGCCGACCACCGCCACCTTGCCCACGCGCCGCAGGATCACCGTGCGCTCGCCGTCCTGCGCCGGCTCTTCGGTGTACGTGTTCGACAGCACACGCTCGGGCCGTTTCATGCTGCCGAAGTGCTCTTCGATGAGCCGGATCGCCTTCTCCTGGTTGAACTTGCCGGTCACGATCAGCACGATGTTGTCGGGCTGATAATACTTGCGATAGAAGGCCTGCAGGTTCTCGATCGGCACGCGCTCGATGTCGCTTCTGTTGCCGATCGTCGATTTGCCGTAGTTGTGCCATTCGAAGGCGACCGCCATCATGCGCTGGTTGAGGACGTTGTCCGGGCTGTTCTCGCCCATCTCGAACTCGTTGCGGACGACGGTCATCTCCTTGGCGAGGTCTTCGCGCTTGATGAAGCAGTTCAGCAAGCGATCCGCTTCGAACTTGATGCCGAACTCCAGGTTCTCGTCGGTGGCCGGCATCGTCTCGTAGTAGTTGGTGCGATCGACCCAGGTGGTGCCGTTGGCCGAGCGGCCGGCGCCATGGTCGATCAGGGCCTTGTCGGCGGCGGGATAGTTCTTGCTCCCCTTGAAGAGCATGTGCTCGAGCAGGTGGGCCATGCCGGTCTCGCCGTAGCCTTCGTGGCGCGAGCCGACCAGGACGGTCATGTTGATGGTGACGGTGGAAGCGGAAGGATCGGGAAAGAGTAAGAACTTGGCGCCGTTGGGAAGCTGATGCTCGGTGATCCCCTCGATCGTGATGATCTTCTTGGCTTTGGCTTCCTGCGTTGCCTTCGCTTCCTGCGCGGCAAGCGGGGCAAGATTGGCAAGCCATGTCAACAAGAGCAAACTTGCCATGACCGACGACATGAGACGCTTCATTCCACATTCTCCTGCGGGCCGATATAGAACTGACCGCTCGCTTGGCATTGTACGGCAACCGACCGGAGCCGAACACGCGGGAAGCACGGAAAGCCAAAGGCGAATCACGAAAACACGAAAGGACGAAACACACGAAATGCGCTGACTTGTTTCGCGCTTTCGTTCTTTCGTGTTTTCGTGATTCTGACTTCTTTGCGTATTCTCCGCGTTCTCTGCGCCCTCTGCGCCCTCTGCGTTTGGTAATCGTCCTGGACTCGAACCGGCCATCGACTTGACGCACAACCTCGATTGCGGCATATTTCCTTGCCCACGTTGCGGGAGGCTTCGCCATGAGGACAACGACCACCTGGTTTGGCACGATCCTGCTCTGCGCCTGCGGCTGCAGCAGCATGAACCACACCGAACGCGGCGCCGTGGGCGGCGGCGTCATCGGCGGCCTGGCCGGGGCGGCCATCGGCAGCGCCACCGGCAATGCCGGCGCGGGGGCCGCGATCGGCGCCGGCTCGGGGGCCATCCTCGGTGGGCTCGTCGGCAACGCCGAAGATCGCCACGAGCGCCGCGTCGAGGCCTGGGCCGCCCGCAACGCCCTCACCGTCAACGACGTGGTGCAGATGTCGCAGCGCCAGGTCGGCGACGAGCTGATCATCAACCAGATCTACAATTCCAGCACCGCGTTCAACCTATCCAGCCAGGACGTGATCTACCTGCGCGAACAGGGCGTGAGCGAACGCGTCATCAGCGCCATGCAGGCGCGGCGCGGCTACCGCGTCGTCCGCCCGGCCGGCGTCGTCTACGTCGATCCGCCGCCGCCTCCCGCGTTCCACGTCGGCGTCGGCTTCGGCCATCACTGCGGGCCGCGCTGGTAGCCTTAGAGGCTGTCCGCAAGGGGGTCTGACCCCTTTTCGGAGAGTCTCTTACTTCCCGGTTCCGATGCAATAGAGGTGTCGGTTCGAGCGGATGAAGAGCTGGCCCTTGGACAGCGCCGGGCTGGCGTTGATGCCGCTGGCGTCGCCCAGGTCGTTTTCGGCCAGCACTTCGAGATCGGCGGCCCGCAGCACGTAGCTGCCGCCGCTGCGCGTGAACAGCGCGATCGTGTCGCCCGCCGCGACCGGCGACGAATACAGGTTGAACAGCCCCTCCAGACGCTTTTGCAGAAGGATGCTGCCGTCCTTGGCGCCGACCGCGACGGCGGTCGTGCTGAACCAGCAGAGCCGGTCGCCCAGCAAGAGCGGCGAGCAGTGGCTGGCGCCGACCTTGGTTTGCTTCCAGACGATGTGGGTCTTGGTGACGTCGCCCATCCCGCCCGGACGGATCGCCATCGTCAGCTTGCCGTTGAGGCCCGAGTTGACGACGTAGATCAAGCCGTCGGCAATCAGCGGCGTCGAGCTGATGTGGCCGCCGAGCGAATCAACGTACCACAGTTCCTTACCATCGTTCGGATCGAAGCCGTAGACCGCGCCGGAGCCGTTGAGGATCAGCTCTTGCTTGTTGCCGGGCAGCTCGGCAATGGCCGGCGTGGACCAGCAATCGCCGTTGATGGGCGTCTTCCACCGGCGCTTGCCGGTTTTCTTGTCGAGGGCGACGAGCGCGCCCAGCTCGACCGTGGCGTTGACGATCAGCTTGTCGCCGAAGACGAGCGGTGTGGCCCCGGAACCGAAGGTGCTGATGATCTTGCCGACCGATTCGTGCCAGACGACCTTGCCGTCGACATCGAAGGCGCGGACGCCGTCGCGGCCGAAGTGGACGTAGATTCGTTCGCCGTCGCTGACCGGCGTGCTGGTGGCAAAGCCGTGCTGGAGCAGGTGCTTGGCATAATCATTCTCCGGCTGCGGCGCGGGAAAGCTCTTTTGCCACACGAGCTTGCCGGCGGCGCGATCGAAGCACAGGACGTGGCGAACGATCTCCGCGGCCTGCTTGCCCGTGAAGCAAGTGACATAGACGCGGTCGCCGACGACGATCGGACTCGACGACCCGGGCCCGGGAAGCTCCACCTTCCAGGCGATGTTGTCCTTGGGGCCCCATTTCACCGGCAAGGTGGTCTCGGCGGCGGCGCCGTTGCCGCGCGGCCCGCGGAAACGCGGCCAATCGTCGGCGCGGAGGTCCGGAGCGAGGAGCGCCGGTGAGAGAAGCGCCGGAGAAAGGACGATGAAAGCGACCAGGGAGCGGATGAGAGTGTTCATGATGATTGGATACCGCGGCGTTGGCGGAAATGCCAGTGAAAAGACGGCGCTCTGTCGAGAACCGACGGAACGGCGGTCGCCACGCGCTCAGGCGTTCCCGTCCTGCCGCAAAATGAACTGCCCGAACAGCGGCACGGCAAAGGAGTATCGGCCATGCCGGTTCTTGTAGACCAGTCCGGCTTCGGCCAGCGCCTGCAACATCTGACTGACGTGGCTGGGGCTGAACGGACGCTTGGGCCCGCGCCTCGACGCCGCGACAATCTCTTGCACCGTGAACTCACGATCGGCGTTTTTGAGGCGGGCAATGACGGTGAGCAGCTCACGTTGTCGATCGGTCGCCTTGGCCCACCGCCCTGCGTAGAAATCGGAATCCAGCTTGCGGGCGATCTCGCCCAGCCGGACCTTGGGGCGGCGGCCACGGTGGATTTTTTGCAGGTGGGCATCGCACACCTCGCGGCCAAAGAATTGCAGGAAGTACGGATAGCCGGCCGACGCCGCGACAATCGCCCGCACGGTTTCCTTGGAGAAGCGCACCGGGGACTTGGCCCGCTGAACCGGCTTGAGCACGGCGTCGGCGCTGTCCTTGGCGCCGAGCCGATCCAGGAACAGGACCCGAAACATCCGCTCCGCGAACGTTCGCGTCTCGACAAGCTTGGGATAGAGCGTCGGCAAACCGGTGAGCACCAGCATGAAGGGGACGTTCTTTTTCTGGATGGATTGAAACACTTCCAGGAGCAGCGACAGCGGATACTCTTCCTTGCGGACATGGTCGGACATGTTCTGGGCTTCGTCGTAAGCGAAGATGACGCCGCGAACGCCGTGCTCTTGCAAGCACAGCCAGACGAACTCCAGAAGTGCCTTCAGCTTGTCCGAAATCAGCCCGTTGGTCTTGTTGAAGAAGCCGAGCATGGTGTCGAAGTCGAGCTTTTCATCGACGTGCCGGAAGCCGAAACCGGGGACGCGGGCGATCGTGAGGGACGAGGTGACCGCCGCCAGGTCGGTGATGAGCCGGACGGCGACGCGCTGCTCGGTCAAGGTCATGGCCTCGGAAAGGTCGGCGCCCACCCAGAGCCAGCCGGCGCCGAGCGCCAGCGGCTTGAACGTGTCGAGCAGCACGGTCTTGCCGACGCCGCGCAGCCCTGTCAGCACCAGGTTGTGGAGCACGACGTCCTGGCGGAGCAGTTTCTTGAACTCGTCGGACTCGTGCCGACGCCCGGCGAGGTACGGGGGCATATGCCCGGCGCCCGGACGGAACGGATTGGCGGAGGCCTCCGCCGCGGCAGGATCGGCCATCGTTAGCTCCAGTAAGTCGTATGACTAAATTTAGTAACTGATATAAATTTATACTATCGACTAATCGACTGTCAATCCTCGGAAGGAGCCGCTTCGCCAGCGCCGTCTCGTGTCCCAGCGCCGTCAACGTTCGAGCCGGCGCCTGACACTTTCGCACGCCGTCGTGGTACTATCCAGATACGGGCTCGGGGTTCGGCTTCCCTTCTTCTTCATGTCCATTGTTGTGCGGGCCCCGTGATTCTCCCGGTCATGTCGAGGGATTTCCCATGACGCAACCAGGCGATGTTCGTGATCCGTCCGTGCCGGCCTCGCCCGGCGCGGCTCGGCCGGGCGCGGCCCGCGGCTTCCTCCGCTGGGTCTGCACCAAGAACCCCTTCTATGTGTTGAGCGCCGGGCTGTTCCTGGCGGGGCTGCGAATCTCGTTCGGCGATCCGACCTTGGCCGAGGACACCTGGTTCATGATGGGCGGGCTGGCCGGCTACACGCTGCTCTTGGCCGGCGCCGCCTGCCTGCTCGTCCGCTTCGCCACGGTCTGGGACGATGTCCGCACCGTGCTGCTCCTGGTCGTTCTCATGTTCCTGGCCACGTCCGTGACGTTCGACGAGGTCCTGGTCCTCACCCCCGAGCGCGGCGTCGCCTGTGGCGTTCTCGGTTTCATGTTCGCGGTCGTCGTCAGCGAAGGCATCCTCCGCGCGATTCGCCTGCGGCTGCCTGGGTGGTTCCGCATGCCGTACTATCTGATCCTGGCCTTGTTCTTCGTCTATCCTCTGGCATTGCGGCCCTTCCTCCACGAACCGCACAGCCCTACCCTGCTCTGGGGCCTGTTCGGCTTTTCGCCCGCCGCCGGCTTGCTGTTCCTGACGCTGCTCCCCGCCATCCGCCGCGGCCCCGACCACGTGCGCGGCAACGGCAGCCCGTGGCCTTTTCCGCTCTATCCATGGTCGTTGTTTGTCTTCCTCGCCATGGCCGTGGTCGGTCGCTCGATCCTCTTGTGCTGGTCGATGCACCTGCTGGGCAACGGCGACAACGAACGGCTCATCTTCGGACCGTACTTCCTCGTGCCGTTCGGATTCGCCCTGGCGATCCTGGTGCTGGAGATGGCCATCGTCTCGGGCCGGCGCGATGTGCTGGGCGTCGCCCTGGCGCTGCCACTCGGCCTGGTGATCCTCGCGTTCACGGGGCATCGCGCCGATCCCGTGTATGGCGAGTTCCTGGATGTGTTCGCCCGCGGTCTGGGCGCACTGCCGCCCTACGTCACGGTCGTCGGCGCCACGGCGTTCTACCTCTACGCCGCCAGCCGGCGCGTCGCGTTCGCGCTGGATGGGCTGACCGCGGCGCTGTTGATCCTCTCGATCGTCGCGCCGAACACGCTGTTGCTGGACGATCTGGTCGCGCCGCGGCCGCTGCCGCTGACGGCGGTGGCCGTGGTGCAGCTCGCCATCGGGCTGGCGCGGTGGGCCAGCTGGCGCTGCGTGCTGGGGAGCCTGGCCGCCGTGGCCGCGATCGCCCCGCTGGCGGACGTCCTCACGCCGTCGCTGCAGACGGCCGTCGCGTTTCACCTGGCGTTGGCGGCCCTGCTCGTGCTTGCCGCCCTGTTCGACGACTGGTTCGCCCGCACGGTGCGCGTGGTTGGTTCTGCGGTCATCGTGTGGCTGTCGCTGGGGACGTTGCTCGGCGGCGAGGCCGCCGGCCTCCCGGCGTGGGCGGTTTGGGTCTATCCGCTCGGCATGGCCATGTTTTTGTTCGCCTACGGAAAGTGGTTGCGTCACGTGTTTGCCCAGGGAAGCGCCGGGGTGATCCTGGCCGCGTGGCTCTTGACCGGCGTGTGGCACGGCTACGCAACCCTGCGGCAGCGGATCGCCGGCCTGGATCTGCTCGTGGCGAGCCTGGTGCTGCTGGGTGTGGCGGTGCTGATCAGCTTGAGCAAGGGAGGTGTTCTGTCACGCTGGAAACCCGCGTGGCGCGGCGCTTCACCGCCGGCGGTGGATTAGACTGAGTTTTGGCAAGTCGGGAGGGGCTGGCGATCGGGCAATACGATGCCGGTTGCCGGCCCTCCCGGCTTGCCATGGAGATGCCAGGCGAACCGTGTGGAATTCGTCGGTGTCCCTTGAAGCAACGCGGGCATGTTTCGATAATAGAAGTTTCTCGCGCCTCCTTAGCTCAACTGGCAGAGCAGCTGACTCTTAATCAGCGGGTTGTAGGTTCGAGTCCTACAGGAGGCACTTGCATTCGGTCGCTCCGCGCCGTCACTGTGCCGCCGGCTTCCATTCGAACATCAGGTAGCCCTTCTGAGTGGGCCGAAGTTCGCGCGGACGGTCTTGCTTGGGCAACGCAAAGCAACTCAGGCGCCGGTCGCCGCGGATGTCGTAGATGCCCTGGAACTTCTCTTCCGGCTTGCCGCCCTTCAGCACGAAATCGATGGTCTTGGGAGTCTTGCTTGGATCGATCGTGAACGTTCCCGAGATCGAAGCGTCCTTGGTGGTGAAGGTAAACTCGTTGCCTTTGACGACGAGCCGCGCTGCTTTGAGGTCTTCGTCGCTCGCCGGCTGGCCGTCAGGATTGCGGACGGAGACGAGCTGCCAGATTCCCTGGAATTTCTGCAGGTCGCCCTTGGTGGAATCCTGCTTGGCAGGATCCTGACCGAGGGCTTGGACGCCCAACGTCGCAAACGACACCAAAATCAACAACACCGATCGGCACATGATCCACCTCCGATTCAATTTTGGATGATCCCGTAGTTGCCTTGCCGGCGCGCAAGCGATCGCCGACCACGCCGCCGTCCACGGCGGAGGCAGTCGCTGCCAACCAAAGCAAACTGGGTGCCAACCGTTTTGGTCTGATCGGGAATCGCGGAAATGGCGATTTCACCAAGTTTGCCTCGCCCGTCGATCGTTTGGGCGCTTGCGTTGTCGATGCCCATCATGCCATTTCCGCACGGAGCGGGTCGCATCCGCACATTCGTAGGGGATCGGCCCCAGCCCCTACCTCTTACTTCGGGGCGGGGCCCTTCTCCACTCGGTTATGCTCGACGATTCCCTGCCCGGTTGGCGCCACAACACCCGGATGGCCTTCCTTGCTCCGAAAAACGTTGCCGATGGCGACCACCGGGGCAACAGGTCTGGTGACTTGAATACCCGCTTGCCAGTAGCCCGAAACTTGGTTGTACGAAGCGACAACCGTGGCCTTGTCCGCATGCAGCGCATGCCGCCAGCCCTTGACCGTATTGTTCATGTAGACGATCTTCGAACCGGGCAGGCCCCAGACGGCAAACTGCGGCGGTCCGCCGCCCTTGCGCAGCGAAGGACACTCGAACTTGTTCTTCACAATGCGGACGACACCCTCGGTGCGAATCCCAGCCACGCCGCTGCCCGTAATGGTGTTCTCGGCAAAGTCGGCTTCGGCGTCCTTGAAAACCATGACGATGGGAGGCATGCCGCCGTCACGCGACAGGACGTTGTCGACAATCCGGACCTTCCAGCCGCCGTGAATGCCGATTGCCACCGCGTCGTTGTCGATGACCTTGTTGTGAATGACCAGGGCCTTGCCCGATTGGCACGCATCGAAGCCGATGCCGGCTTTCTTGTTGCGATAGCACTGGTTGCCGACGATCTGTGGTTTGGCGTCATCGCGGCTGCCGATGCCGGCCAGCGTGTTCTCGTAGCAGCGATTTCGCAGGATAAGCGGGGAAGCCCCATCGCCCGCGCCGATCCCCGCCATGGCGTTCTGGTAGCAGTCGTTGTCGTCGATCACCGGCGCGGTGTTCTCCATGCGCACGCCGATGCCGGCGCGGCGATTCTTGTAACACTTGTTGCCCTGAACGATCGGTTTGGCCCCTTCGCGAATGCCGATTCCCGCCCGGACGTTGTCGTAGGATTGGTTCTTGAGGATCAAACCGGCCGACCGGCGACTGCCGATGCCCCCGCGCAGATTGTTGAAACAGATGTTGCTCTCCACCGTGGGCGCGGCCCCGTCGGCAATGCCGATGCCGCCGCCCATGTTGCGATAGACAATGTTCTGGAAGACCCACGAGCGATTGCCATCGCCCATGCAGCCGATGCCCGCGCGGCCGTTGTCGTGAACAATGCAATGCCGGACCACAGCGGTCACCCCCGAGACCGACACGGCCGGAAAGTCCTTGCCCGCGCCGACGGCGCCGCGATCGTCAGGCAGGTTTTCGCCTTGGCTGGCGTAGTGCTTGTCGTACTCCTTCTGATCAAACAATCCGAAGCGCGTAATGGTGAATCCATCGAGGATCGACGCCTCGGCCAGGACAACCCCGGGCGGCCCCGGCGCCGCCGCTCCGCCACCGTCGATGATGGCGGCCTCGGCTCGTTGCAAGCCGCGCTGGCCCTTGGCTTCGTCGCCGGCGCTGCGGACGGTCACGCGCTCCTTGAGACGAACCTGTTCGCGATACGTACCCGCTTCGACCAGCACGGTGTCGCCTGGTTTGGCGGCATCAACAGCGGCCTGAATCGTTTTGAAATCCCGCGGCACGTGCCATGTGGCCGCGCGGATCGGGACGGCGCATGTGCCGAAGAGAATGACAGCGGCGATGCAACGTGGTCCAGACATGGTACATTCCCCTACGTCCGAGTTTGCTCCAGTTCGATTCCCAACCACGGCACTGCAGAACACAGCACTGCCTAGGCCTTCTCCAGCACCCATTGCGCCGCGCGTTGCACCAGCTCGGCGACCGTGGCCACGTTCAGCTTCCTCTTGATGTGCACGCGATAGGTCTCCACCGTCTTGGGGCTGACGTGCATCTTGGCGGCGATCTGCGCGGTGGTCAGGCCTTGGCCGAGCAGGTCGAAGGTTTCCAGTTCCCGATCCGACAAGCTTTCGATGGCGGAGCGCGCGCGCTTGGCCGCCGACCAGGCGCTTCATGAATCGTTCGGCCATCACGCCGCTGACGTAGACTTTGCCGGCACTGACGGCGCGCAAGGCGTCGAGAATCTCCTGCGTGGACTGCCCCTTGTGAACGTAGCCCTGCGCTCCGGCTCGCAGGGCGCGCTCGGCATAGAGGCTCTCGGGGTACATCGACCACACCAAGATGCGCACTTTTTGGTCGCGGGCGCGGAGACGCTTGATGAGGTCGATGCCGCTGCCGGATTTGAGCGAGATGTCGATGAGGGCCACGTCCGGCCGGGCCGACTCGATCCGGGCCAGGGCGCCGGCCAGGTCGTCGGCCTCGCCGCAGATCTCCAGACCGGGCTGCAGACCGATCTGTGCCGCGAGCCCCTCGCGGACGATGGGATGATCGTCCACGATGAAGACACGCGTGGTCGTTGCCGGCTTGTTGCGAACGGTCTTCAACTTAGACATGGGACTCGCTCCAGGGCAGGGCGCACGTCACGACGGTGCCGCATCCGTCCGCGGCACCGATTACCAGGCTGCCGCCGACAAGGCTGGCGCGGTTGCGCATGAGGCGGATGCCCAATCCCTTCGTTTCATCGGCGGGCAGGGGAATGCCGACGCCGTCGTCGCGGATGGACAGGACAAGATCGGCGCCCCGACGTACCAGGGAGAGAGTGATGTTCCGTGCCTTGGCGTGCCGCAGGGCGTTATGGACCGCCTCCTGGGCAATGCGGAGCAGATGGGTCGCGGTAAAGGCAGGGAGCGCCACGGCCGCCGGGCCGTCCAGCGTGCAGGCGATGCCGGCCTGTTCCGTGGTCCGGGCCGCCAGGTCCTCCAGGGCCGACTGCAGGCCGTCGCCGCGCACGTCCACGGGAACCAACCCCATCGACAGGGCCCGCGCTTGCTGGCCCACCTGGTCGAGCCCGGACGCGACCTTCGCGGCCATCTCCCGGTGCGGCGACGTTTCCATGGTCAGTTGTTGTGCCAGCGCGTCCGCCAGCATGCGCAGCCCCGTGAGATGCTGGCTGACGTCGTCGTGCAATTCCTGACCGATGCGGCGCTGTTCCAGGGCGGCGATCTCCAGCACCTCGCGCTCCAGCTCCTTGCGCCGCGTGCTGTCGCGGATGATCCCGGTGAAGATCTTCAGATGCTCGATCTCACTGACCGCCAGGTCCACGGGAAAAATCGTGCCATCCTTGCGCCGGGCTTCGACTTCCCGGCCGATGCCGATGATGCGTTTTTCGCCCGTGCGCAGATACCTCGCCAAGTAACCATCATGCTCTTCTCGATAGGGCGAAGGCATGAGGATCGTCGCGTTCTGGCCGATCATCTCGGCAGCGGCGTAGCCGAACATGCGCTCGGTGGCGGGATTGACCGACTGAATGATGCCGCGCCGGTCGATGGTGATGACGGCGTCCGTGGCGGTGTTCAGGATCGCCTGGAGACGCTCCTCGCGCTCGCGGAGCGACTGGGTGCGTTCGGCGACCTGCCGCTCCAGCTCGACGTTGACCGTTTTCAGCCGCTCTTGCGCTTGGATGCGCTCGGTGACGTCCTCAATGGCCAGCAGGACCTGGTTCTCCCGGCCGCTGCGGCGTGGAATCATGCGTGCATTGAGCAGCACGGTGCGCGGTCCGATGCCTTCGAATTCCTGGGTGACCATATAGCCGGTCACCTTGGTCTGGTGCGGCAGAACATCCTGCAGCAATTGTCGTAACTCCGGGATGTCCCATTGGCGGTTGCCCAATTCGTACAACGAACGGCCGACGGTTTCCCGAGCGTCGACGTGGAACATCTCGTAAAAGGCCGGGTTGCAAGACTGTACCCGCAGCTGGCCGTCGAGCACGAGGAGCGGATCACGGATGGTCTCGACGATGCCTTCGGCATACAAACGCGCTTCGTTGACCGCGTCCGCGGCCTGCTTGGCCGCGGCATTGGCAGACCAGGTAAACGAAGGCAACGCGACGCGCTGGCTCAGATCCTGGAAGCAGGGACTGCCGCGCTGCAGAAAACCGTCGGCAGGCAGACGCGGGAGTTGACGCCCGACGGACTGTGCGGCCTGGAATGCGTCGTCCTCCTGCACGGACGCCCGGGGCTCATGCAGCGTGTCGGAGACCCGGACCATGAGTGGGCCGGAGCGGGCTTTCTGGTCGGGGAAACCTGTGTGATGACCACGCGTTCGATCGCTCAGGCCTTTGCCCAACGCCCGACAGGCGCCGAATGGCAGTTCCGTCGGGGTTTTCCCTGGACCGACCGCCATCCGGATTCCCAGCAGGCCGTGGCGCCGACGTATCGCATCAAGGGAGTGCTCGGCGTCCATGACCGGTGCGACCTGGCGCTGCTGGAGCTGGAACGACCGCGACCGAACGGCGCCACCGCCGAGCCGGCGCGAGCCAGAAAGGCCGCACCACGTTCCGCCATTTCGCGAGGCCCATGATGAGCCACCCGCGAGGAAAGGTTCTATCGGGCTTCTGAACTCGATTGGACCTACGGCATATCCAAAACCGCAATCTTGCACTACAATCGCGGGGGAAGTCCCGAACTGTGGGATGATCAATGGGCCCAGGACTCGGACCGCGTCGAGCAAGCGCGCGAACTGAGTCCGAAGAACCAGGGATATTGCTCCATGAAATACGTTGTGCACATTTCGGCGATCGTGGCGGTGCTGTCCGTGGGCACGGCGGCGCGGGCCCAGGATGACATCTACGTGCGCGGCAAGGACAAGGCCGTGAAGGGCTACGTCGCCAAGGAATCTCCCAAGGGCGTGTCGCTCAAGGACGGCGCCGCGTTCGCCGCCGAGACGATTGAAGACATCGTCTACGAGGTCAACCCGATCGGCGTGCGGCTGGCGAGTTACCGGCCGGCGGTGGTGGCGGAGAAGGATTCGCTCGATCCGGCCAAGGCGAAAGACCACAAGGCGAAGCTGGACGAGGCGGTGAGGAAGTACGCCGAGGCGGCGGCCAAGATCACCGAGCCCTTCGCCAAGCGCCACGCCGAATACAAGGCGGCGGCCCTGCTGGCGCGGCAACTGACCGAGGAGGGCAAGGATCCGGCGCCGGCCATCGCGGCGCTCACGGCCTTCAAGACCAAGCACGCCGACAGCTGGCAGATCGCGGCGGCGCTGGAGCTGCTCGGCCGGCTGCAACTGGACAAGAAGGACTACCCGGGCGCCAGGGCGACGTTCGGCGAGCTGGCGCAGGCCGACGTGGCCGAGAGCATCAAGCAAGAAGCGCAGTTGCAAATGATCTACGTGAGCATCCGGGCCGGCAAGACGGCCGAGGCCCAGGCGGGGCTGAAGGCGGCGCTGGCGGGTTTTCCCAAGGGGAGCAAGCTGGCGGTCAAGGCGCAGGTGCTGCAGGCCGAGCTGCATCTGGCGGCCAAGAACTACGACGCGGCCACGAAGCTGCTCCGCAAGGTGACCAAGGACACCACCGACAAGGAGCTGAAAGCGCTGGCCTACAACGCCCTGGGCGTGTGCCTGTACGAGCAGGCGGATTACAAGGGCGCCCGCTGGGAGTTTCTGTGGGTGGACGTGGTCTACAACCAGGACAAGGACGAGCACGCCAAGGCGCTCTACTACCTGTGGAAGATCTTCGAGCAGATCGGCGACGCCGAGAAGGCCCAGGATTGCCGCGAGCTGCTGCTGAACGAACGGGCCTTTTCCGCCACCGAATGGCGGGCGCGGGCGCAGAAGGAGTACAAGGCGCCGTGAGAGCTGGTCGTGCGAAAGAACGCCGATTCTGTCGACTCCCGACAGAATCGGCGTTCTATCCAACATTATCTTTGGCATCCAAGATTCGCCGCAGCAGCACCTCGTTCACCTTGCCGCGAAACCGGACCTTGCCGTTGACCAGCACCACCGGGACCCAGTCGCCGTGCTCCGCAGCCCATTCGGGCGACGAGTCGACGTCCCTGGCTTCCAGCGCGAACCGATAGCGCTCCTGCGCCTTGGTCAAGAGCGCCCAGGCGTCGTCGCACAGGCAGCAGCCCTGACGGGTCAACAGCACGAAGTGCAGGTCGGTGCGCGGCCGGCGCCGCCGCAACCAGCGGGGCAGGTTCATCTCGTCATTATTCCACAACAGCCCGCGTGTGGCTTGCCGTTTCGCGCTCGCGGCAACCTGCGGACCAAGTGGAAGGTCCGCTTGACCGCCGAAACCGCCCCAAGGTCGTTCCCAAGCATCGCGGGTTTTGCTATCCTACACTGTTAGTGAAACTTCCGACGTTCCATCCTCCCGAACTAGCTCGGGGCTACGGCACGGGAGAGTTGCTTCGGGAGTATGGAACGTCGTTGTTCAGGTTGAGGTAACGGCATGCCTGCCCCCCGTGAATCCGGACCGCAGAATCGCCCGCGCCGCCGTCCGGAACCGATGCCGGGGGGCTATTTGTGGGTCATCGTCCTGCTCTTGTTCTGCGGCATCCTGTGGGTCTTGTACGGCGTCACCTCCGCCGGCACGATCCGCTATTCCGACTTCGTGCAGCTGGCGCAGAAGGGAAAATTCTCCAGCGTCACCATCCGCGGCACGTCGCAGGCCGTCGGCGAGCTGAAAGAGGACGAAGCCAAGAACCTCCCCGAAGACCTGAAAAAGCACGTCAAGTACAACCGGCTCGAAACCACCATCAACGACAGGCTCATCGAGCCGTTGACCAAGCAGCTCGACGAGGCCGGCGTGCCGGTGCGCGTCGAGGGCGAGGCGGGGGCGTGGATCGGGCCGTTCTTCCTGTTCGTGTTCCCCACCCTCCTGGTGATCGCCTTCTTCGTGTTCTTCCTGCTGCCGCGGCTGCGCGATCCCTTGGGCGGCGGCTTCCTGTCGAGCTACATCAAGAGTCCGGCGCGCCGCTACGACAAATCCAAGATGCGGGTCACGTTTCAGGACGTGGCCGACATGCAGTACGCCAAGGGCGAGCTGCAAGAGATCGTCGAGTTCTTGAAAAGCCCGGAGAAGTTCCAGCGGCTCGGCGCCCAGATTCCCAAGGGGGTGCTGCTCGTCGGTCCGCCGGGGACGGGGAAGACGCTCCTGGCCCGCGCGGTCGCCGGCGAGGCGGGGGTGCCGTTCTTCTCGATCTCCGGGTCCGAGTTCATCCAGATGTTCGTGGGCGTCGGCGCCAGCCGGGTCCGCGACATGTTCCGCACCGCCAAGGAAAACGCCCCGTGCCTGTTGTTCATCGACGAGATCGACGCCGTCGGCCGCATGCGCGGCGCCGGCGTCGGCGGCGGCTCGGACGAGCGCGAGCAAACGTTGAACCAGATCCTGAGCGAGATGGACGGCTTCACGCCCAACGAGGCGGTCATCGTCATCGCCGCCACCAACCGGCCCGACGTGCTCGACTCGGCCCTGTTGCGGCCGGGGCGGTTCGACCGACACGTGACCATCGACCGGCCGACGTGGCGCGGCCGGCTGGAGATCCTCAAGGTCCACACGCGCAACAAGCCGCTGGCCGACGACGTCAACCTTGAGACGATCGCCCGCAAGATGATCGGCATGACCGGGGCCGATCTGCGCAACCTGGCGAACGAGGCCGCCCTGATCGCCACCCGCGACAACAAGTCGCGCATCGAGCGCGACGACTTCGAGCGCGCCGCCGACCGTGTGCTCATGGGCTCGAAGCGCGAAGAAGTCTTGACGGAAGACGACAAGCGGCGCACGGCCTATCACGAGGCCGGCCACGCCGTGGTCGCCTGGTTCCTGCCCGAAGCCGACAAGCCGATGAAGGTGTCGATCATTCCGCGCGGCCGCACGGGGGGCGTGAACCTGATCGTTCCCGACGAGGAGCGCTACCACCACGGCCTCGATTATTTCAAGGCCAAGCTGGCCACGCTCATGGGCGGCCGGGCCGTCGAGCGGCTGATCTACAAGCAGCCGTACGCCGGCGTGGAGATGGACCTCAAGGAAGCGACGCGCTGGGCCCAGTACATGGTCACCCACTGGGGCATGAGCGACCGGCTCGGGCCGATGTCGTTCCGAGTCGGCGAAGAGCACGTGTTCCTGGGCAAGGAAATCCAGGAGCCGCGCAATTTCAGCGAGCATTCGGCGTCGGTGATCGACGAGGAGACGCAGAAGCTGCTGCGCGAAGCGGATGAGCAGGCCCTCGAGGTCCTGGAAGCGCATCGCGAGCAGCTCGACGCGCTGGTCGAGGCGCTCTTGCAGAAGGAAGAGCTGCACAAGGACGAGATCGAGCAAATCTTGAGCCCGGGCCAGCCGCAGGACAACGGCAAGCCGACGGATGACGCGGTCATCGCCAAGGCGCGGTCGGGGCTGTGAGAAGACAAATCACGAAAACACGAAAGTACGAAAGCACGAAACAGGAACTCAAGAGCGAGTTCCGAAGCCCGTGTTTTCGCACTTTCGTGCTTTCGTGATTGTCTTGTCTTGGCTACTTGCTCATACCGACGAAGCTGCCGTCATGCTCGCGCGACAGGGCCCATAAAAACGCGCCCACGTCCGGGCTTTCGAAGAAGAAGCCGATCGAGTTGATGCGGACCCGCGGCCGGCCGGCGCTGTACCGGTTCCAGTCGGTCTTCAGTTTCTGGCGGACGTGCTTGGACAGCGCCTCGGTGACTTGCGATTCGGTCAGTTTCTCCGCGTTCGGCGGGAGCCCTTCGCCCATGCCCGGCAGACCGTCGGAAATGAAATAGATGGTGTCCAGGCCGAGCGGCCGGAAGCGGAACGCCTCGGCCATGCCGGCGTACACGTCGGTGCCCCCCTTGGGCTTGATCGCCTTCACCGCGGCCGCCACGTCCTTGGCCATCTCCGGACCGGTGTAGTCGATCCAGCGGCCCTCGTTGCGCAATGGATAGATGATGCGCTCGGAAAACAGGATCACCTGGAAGCGCTGCACGTCGGTCAGGCTGCGCAGGATGCGGGCCAGGGTCTCGCACACCAGCGGCCACTTGTCGGGATCGATGATGGTGGCGTCGAGCAGCTCCATGCTGCCGGACATGTCGATGAGAAAGATCACGTTCTTGCCGGTGAGGGTGACGCCGGCGAAGCGGTTCTCCATGGCCGCCTGCATGTTCTTGGTCCGGTTCATGAGCGACAGCCGCTCGCCCTGCAGCGACGCCACCTGGGCGCGGGCGTCGGCCAGGTCCTTGGCGCTCAGGAGCAGGCGTTTGCTGAGGGCATCGTGATCGGCCGTCAACAGTTGCAGCCGGCGCTTGGCGTCCGACAGGTCGGTCTGGCCGCGGTCGGCGTTTTGCTCGAGCAGCTTGCCGCGCAGGTCGGCGATCTTGAGGCGGGCCAGGGCGTCCTTGGCCTCGGCGGTGAGCTCGACGAGCTGCTTGTCGAGCCTGGACATGCGCAGGTCGGCGGCCTTGAGCTTGGCCGATTGGTCGTCCGCCTTCTTGCCGGCCAGGAGCAGCTCCAGCTTCCTGGCGTCGAGGTCCTTTTCCAGGATGACGACGCGGGCCTCGGACTTGGCGATCTTCGCCAGCAGCTCGGCGTTGGCCTTGAGCTTGTCCAGGAGCTGGGCCGCGGTCAGCGTGCTCTTGGCCTGCAGGTCCTTCACCTCAACCTTCAGACTCAGGATCAGCGCCTCGGCCGTGGCGAAGGCCTTCAACTGGTCGGCAAGCTGGGCGGCCGTGACCGCGCTTTTCGATTGCAGATCTTTCAGGTCGAGCTTCGACCTGGCCAGCAGCGCCTCGGCGGCGCGGTGGTTCTTCGTCAACAGGTCGTATTCCTGCTTGCGGACCAGGGCGAGCTGAACGTGGTCGTCGCGGTCCTTCTTGGTCTTGTCCAGCTCAACGCTGACCGCGAGGTATTTCTTGTGGCTGGCGTCGAGCGAGGCCCTGACGTATTCCAGCTCGCCGGCCAGCGCCGCGATGCGCTCGTTGGCCTTGCCGAGGTCGTACAGCGAGGATGCCGCCGCCGCAGTCCGTTCTTCCGCCTCTTGATGATTGACTTGCCACAGCAGGACGACGCAGCCGAGCGCGCAGCACAGCACGTCCACCATGTAGATGCTGAAGATCGTCGGAATGCGATGGCGCTGGAGCATGGATTACTCTACCGTGTTGTGGCGCGAACGCTTAACGGCAAGCCGCACACCAACTACGCGGGCAGCAGCCCGCGGGTGTTCACCTGCCCCAAGAAACGGACCACGGGGCCGCGGGCGCCCAGGCGGATCCAGTCGCCGGCGCGGAGCATCACCGAGCCGGTGACCGGGCTGTCGTTGACCAGCGTCCCTTCCTGGCTGCGATTGTACAGCACGTAGTGGCGGCGGTCGTGCAGGATTTCGCAGTGCTTGCCCGCGACGCCCGGGTGCCGACCGGCGTCGATCACCAGGTGGCAGCCGGTGTGCGAGCCGAGGCAGAAGGTCGGCTCGTGGATCACGTATTCCTGGCCCTGGAAGTGCAGCCGCGCCGGACCCGCTTCCACCGCCTGCGGCAACGGCAACGGCGCCACCACGTCGCGATGGCCGCGCGGCAAGTCGCCGCGCTCCAGCCAGGCCCCCACCGCATGGGCCGATCGGGCCAGCGCATCGGCCGACAGGATCGCGACGCGCGGCGTTTCTTGCCCGGTCTCGCGCATCAGGTCCTCGCCAAAGTCCTCGTCCGGGATCGGCGTCGGCGTCTGCCGGATCATGATTTCCCGCACCCAGTCCTCCACCAGGCCGCGCAGGTGCGGGACGATCCCGGGCAACCGGCCGGCCGCGTGAGTTAGCACGATGGACGTCGGCATCTCTTCGGGAGGCAAGCCCTGCAGGAGACTGCCGATCTCGGTCAGCAAGCGGCGCGTGAGCTGGCCGCAGAACGCCGCCGCTTGCTCCGGCTGTACGAGCAGGTTCTGATACCACGACGTCGCCTGGATGCCCAGATGGAGATAGCGCCCCTGAAAACTTGCTTCGAGGAGGCCGTCGAGCTGCTCGTACAGGGCTTGCTCGGCGGCCGGCGCGTCGCGGGGGTCGCGGCGGCTTTGCAACACGCAGCAATCCGACAGGGCGTTCACCAGCCGGTCCTTCCAGTAGCGCATGCCCAGGTGCGGATACGACCGGTTATCGAGCATGTGGGCCAGTCCGTCCACGGCCTTGACCAGGGCCAGGGTCAGCGCGTGGTCATCGACGTCCACGATGAGGGCCGATTCGATCCACGTTTGTTCCGCGTAGCCGACGAGCGCCGCCGCCAGCGGCGCCGATAGTGAACCGAGCATCGGCACTTTCGACTGCTGGCCGAGGGTGAACACGGTCTCGGCCGCGGACTTGGCCAGGTAGCCGGGAAGAGTCGCCACGACGCCGCCGGTCCTGCGGCACATCGGTTCGAGCCGCTGCCAGACGGCGGCCATGGCCTTGGCGGCGTCGAGCCGGTGCCGGCCCGCTTGCCAGGTCTTGGTGGCGTTGTGGAGGTTGGTCAGGAAGCCGTGGCAGACGAGATGTGGACGCAGCCGCAGCAAGCGCAGCGCCGCGGCCCCGATTTCCAGCGTGGATTTCTCCAGGCTCAGCGCCAGGGGCAATTCCTGAGCGGGCGGCTCGAGCGGCAATGGGAGCGGATAATCCCCCAGCGGCCCGAGGACGCCGCGCACGCGGGTGCCGTTGATCTCCAACCCCACCAGGCTCATTGGGCCAACCGCTCCGACAAGGTGCCTGCAATCGCTCCCGGCGGCGTCCCATCCCGCGCCGGCACCGGCAGCGCGGGGGCGTCGCTCAGCGGCTCCGGTTCATACAGGCGATTGACGAGGTGTTCCAGGCAGTATTGCTGGCAGTCGATCACGAGGGCTTCTTCCTCGCGCGAAATCACATGGATCAAGTACATCACCACCAGGCTCAGGGCCAGGGCGACCAGCGTGCAATCGAAGGCCACCGTGAGGTGGCGCGTCGCGATCCGCAGCTGCTCGCCCCCCTGGCCGGCGACGGTCATGCTGCCCGCCAGGCCGCGGACGGTGCCGAAGAACCCGATGGCCGGGATCGCCCAGGCGAGGTAGTTGATGTTGGCCATGGTGGACACGAGCCGGCCGTGATCGACCTCGGCCTGGGTCTTGACGGTGTTGTTGACGTCCTGGCTGGAGCGGCTGATGACGAACTTGGCCAGGGCCTGGCGGATCATGTTGGCGAGGATGAACGGCCCTTTGGCCGCGGTGATCTGATCGATCTTGCGCTGCAGCGGGCGGGCGTCTTCTAACAGGATGCGGGCGCCTTCCTCCACGGGCAGCAAGCCCATGGCGAAGGCGTGGCGCTGGCGGCGAGTTTCGAGGAAACGGCTGGCGAAGATGAAGAACGCCCACAGGAACGCCACGTAACAGGCGAACTGCTCCGGCCCGAGCAGCAGTTGCCCCCAGCGTTCTCGGGTCCAGCTCGACCACGAGGCGGCGTCGCTGCCGCCGACGTTTTGCCAGAGCGGGAAGCAGACAATGCCCACCAGGGCGATGGTCATCACCAGGAGGGGCCATTCGCGGGTCGAGCGTTGCGACGGCGTCAAGGGCATGGGGAAGTCCGGGCCAGGGGGGGCGGAGAATCCGCGCGCGGATTCACCGCAGTTTACCATCCCTCAAGTGTGCGGGTCATTCGCACCCTTGTCAAGTTCGGTGATGGATCGAAACCCTGACCGCGGGCCGAAGTCTCACGGATTCGGGCAAGTCTCATGGTATTCTCATGATGAAGTAATCTCGTGGAAATTGTCCAAGCTCCGTATACAAAGATGGGTAGGGCAGACACTCTGTCTGCCGGCAGGCAGGTATGTCTGCCCACGTTTCCGCGGTTCCGGAACAACCGTTCTCTTCGCGAAGAAAACGTGTCGGGAACCACCCGCTGCACTTGACAGTAGCTGGGCATAGTCGCGAGTGCACATTCTCTCGTCAGGTCCTTCGGTCGCGAGTCTTGAGGCGCGGCCGGTCGAAACCGGAAAGGAGCCGTCCGATGACACAACGTGCTTATCTCTTCCTTGTCGGCGCCGTGCTGTTCGGCTGGGCGATGTACGAGGTTGGCGCCGCCTGTCCGCGCCGCCATCGGCTGGTTGCCCAGCCGGTTGCTCAAAGGGTGGCTCAGCAGGCTGTTCAGCCGGCGGCTCAGCAACAGCCGGCCGCCAAGACCGCCGCGGCGCAAGCCGCGGACGCCGCCGCGGACGCCGCCAGGGAGGCGGTCCTGGCCAATGTCCGCGCCTTCACCGATGCCTTCAACCGCCGCGACGTCATGGCCCTTCTCAAGCTCTTCGCGGAGGATTGCGAGCTGACCGAAAGCGACGGCACGACGCTCCACGGCCTCACCGAGCTTGAAGAAGCGCTGAAAGACTCCTTCGAAGCCGATCCCGACTCGCGGATCAGCGTCAGCGTCGATTCCCTGCGGATGGTGACGCCGGACGTCGTCCTCGAGGAAGGCAAGACCACGTTCTTTCCCGACGGCAAGACCCTGACCGCCGAGACCGACTACCAGGCGACCCATGTCAAGAAAGGCGATCGCTGGCTGATGAGCCGGGTGCGCAGCTTCAACCGGGTGGTGCTGAGTCCTTACGATCACCTGCGGGACCTGGAATGGTTGGTCGGCGACTGGGTGGATGAAGGTCCTGATTCGCTGGTGGAAGCATCGTACCGCTGGGACGCCAACAAGGCATTCCTCCTCCAGGATTTCAGCATTCGCATCAAGGGCGAGAACGTGCTCAGCGGCACCCAGCGCATCGGCCGCGATCCGCTCAGCAATCACATCAAGGCGTGGGTCTTCGATTCCGAAGGAGGTTATGCCGAAAGCTTGTGGAGCAATGTCGATGACACCTGGGTGATCAAGATGAAGGGCGTGCGCTCCGACGGCACGGTCGTGATGTCGACCAACCAGCTCACGCAGCTTGCCAAGGACCGAATCCTGTTCGAGTCGGTCGATCGCCTCGTCGGCGAGGAACGGATGCCAAGCCTGTCTGTCATCGTGGTGCGGAAGCCGCCGCAAGCCAAGCGGTAGACCGATTCCTCATCGCAAACATCGAGCACTGGAGAATACATCATGAAGAATCTCACACGGTTGACCGGCTGCGTTATTGTCGGTGTGAGTATCGTGCTGCTCAGCGTCGACTTCGTGAGCGGCGGCCGCGGTCGTGGCGGCGGCGGCGGCGGTCGCGGCGGCGGCGGCGGCGGACGTGGCGGCGGCGTCTCACGGCCGTCGGGTGGCGCGTCGCGCCCGTCGGGCGGCGCTTCACGGCCGTCGGGCGGCGTCTCGCGGCCAAGCGGCGGCGTCTCGCATGCGAACCGGTCTCCGAGCGTGAGCGCTCCCCGTCCACCGTCCGGCAGTCGGCCGTCCGTGCAGCCCAAGGTCGGCGGCGGACCCAAGGTCGGCGGCGGACCCAAGGTCGGCGGTGGACCCAAGGTCGGCGGCGGACCCAAGGTCGGCGGCGGACCCAAGGTCGGCGGCGGACCC
>JAKEET010000066.1 GCA_022616435.1 Gemmataceae bacterium | reverse complement strand
TCCACCGGCGTGTCCGTCCCGACCCTGCAAGGCATGGCGACACGGGCCGGCGGCGAAGTCATCGGACAGGACGGCTTCTGACAAAGATCGAAGGAAAGAAAGCGGCGTCCAACCGCCGCATTCCACATCGCACTCCACGTGGCGCGACTAATCCGGCACGGTTTCGTTGCGGTTGGTCACGACCGTGAGCGGCAGCCGTGTCTCCGCGCGCAGATTCTCGGCGGTCGCCACGACGCGCAGGTCCGTCTTCATGGCGCCGATGCCGAACGACACGGTCAGTCGGAATTGGCTGGTGTCCTGTGTGTCCGAGAAGGTGATGGTCTGAGCATGGATCCACTTCGGCGGGTTCTTCACCGTCAGCTCGACCGGCCCGGCGAATTCCTTCCGCTGGATCTTGACGATCACGAACTTGCTGTTGCCCTCCTTGAACGTGACCGGCGCCAACGGGAGAATCGTCAGCTCCGCGCCGGGGCCGTAGCCGCCCTTGGCCGGCGGCCGGGCGCCGCGCATCATCATGGGGACCACGACGCCGGCGATGGCCAGGACCGCGACGACGCCGACGCCCAGCAGCACCACGCGGATGTTCGATGTCTTCGCGGCGACTTTCGCGGCGACCCGGGGAGTTGCCGGAGCAGCCGGCGCTCGCATATCGGCCAGCGAGGGAGCGCCGAAGCCAAACGTTTCGTCGGCGCCCGTGGATTCCGCGGCGACGGGCGTCGCCACGGCGAAGGGCTCGCCGACCGGCACGGCGTGCACGACGGGAATGGCAGCGGGCAGCGGCTGGGTGATCGGAATCGCGTGCGCCAGTGGTTGCGCGGCGAGCGCCGCGGCCAGGTCTGCTTGATTCATCGTCGCGGTGGCGGCGTCCGCGGCCGTGACCCGCGTGAACGGCGCCAGGGCCTGGGCGGCTTCCAGCGGCGTGGCATAGCGGTCCTCGGGCTGCCGCGCCATCATGCGCTGGATGACCGCGTCCAGCCCGGCCGGGACTTCCGGCCGCAAGGCGCGGACGCTGGGCGGCCCGCCCTTCATCCGGGCCGCGACTTTCTCGACCAGCGTGGACCCGGGAAACGGCGGCTTGCCCGTCAGCAGGTAGAAGAGCGTGCAGCCCAGGCCGTACAGGTCGGCGCGGACATCGACCGTGTGCGCGTCCTGGGCCTGTTCCGGCGCGATGTAATCGACCGTTCCGAGAATGTTCCCGGCGTGCGTCAGCCGCACCGCGAAGGGCGTATCGTTGTCGAACCGCGCCAGACCGAAATCCAGAATCTTGACGAGGGCCTGGCCGGCCGTCCTGGCAACCAGCAGATTGCCGGGCTTGATGTCGCGATGAATGACGCCGCGCTCGAACGCGTGCTGCAGGCCGAGCGCCGCCTGCTGGGCATGGGACACCGCCTCGCCCACGGGCAACGGCCCGTCTTGCTTGACGCGCTGGGACAGATCGATCCCTTCGATGAATTCCATGACGATGTAGGGGCGGCCGTCCACCTCGTCGGCGTCGCGCAGCAGGACGATATTGGGATGATCGAGCTGCGACGCCGTCTCCATCTCGCGCCGGAACCGCTGCATGGCCCGGTTGTTGGCGATGTGCTCCTTGTGGATCATCTTGACGGCGACGATGCGGGCCAGCCGGATGTTCCACGCCTTGAAGACCTGGCCCATCGCCCCTTCGCCGATCCGTTCGCGCAAGCGATTGGCGCCGACGATGAGCGAGTCGCCGTTGCCCTGGAGGATCTGATTCACCTGATACGGGGTCAGCCAGTCGCGCTGGATCAGGTCCTTGGCCAGGGCATGGGCGTCGGCGAGTCTGGGTTGGGCGGGCGGTTGCGCGACCATCTGGGCGCGCAGCTCATCGACCTGCGGGGCGGTGACAAAGCCCTTCTCGCCCAGCCAATCGAGCAGTTCGGCAGCCGTCGTCATCGTCATGTCGGGACAAGCATCGGAGGGCGGGACCCGGCGCGGATGCTCCATCTTACTCGATCGGCGGCGGGGCGGCTATGGAAAAGGGAGTTGTTGTCGAACCGTTTCTTGAGAATCCGCATGGGAGACATGGTGCCATGAACGAATTGCTGGCTGCCGCGCGTCGTCTCGTCGAGCGCAATCGGGGACGGGCGCAGGCATCCGCCGGAACTTGCTTCCCAATTCCAGGACAGGCCGACGCCACGCCGGTCTCACACGGCCGCCATCAGGTAGCCGTAACTCCGCCAGCTGCCGAACCACCACGGCGCCCGCAAGCGTCCGTCGTCGCGCAGGCTCAACGGCTGCACGTGCAGAACGTCGAACCCGGCATCGCGCAGGAGCCCGGCGATTTCGCGGCGCGTGAACAGGTGCATGGGGAAGCCGCCGACGCCTTGGTGGGGCGGCATCAGGAAATCGCCGGACGTTTCCCGGCCGAGCAGGCTGCGCCGCCAGTTCCGCCACAGCAGCCGGCGGCCCGCACTTGTCCAGACATGGAACCAGCGATTGTGAACGTGAACCACGAAGACCCCGCCCGGCCGCACGAGCCGGCGGACATGCGCCAGGAACCGCCGCCGCGCGTCGGCGCCGGCGATCATGCCGAGCGTGCTGAACAGGCACGCGGCATGATCGAACGAGCCGCCGGCGAGACAATCCAGCTCGACAAGATTGGCCTGCAAACGCGCGACGTGAACGCCGGCCGCACGCGCTTTGTCACCCACGATCCCCAGCATGTGTTCGGACAGATCGACGGCCGTGACCCGGTAGCCGTGCTGTGCCAGCGGGATCGCAAGCCGGCCGGCGCCGCAGCCCAGGTCGATCAGCCGGCCCGGCGGCCGGCAATGTTCGAGCACAAAGGCGCGATCGCAGGCGATGAGCGGCGTGTCCGCGAGCTGCTCGGCGCAGGTCCGGGCGATCGCGGGATCGTGCAGGTATTCCCAGAGGCCGCGCGACACGCCCGGCGGAAGTTGCCAGTCGGCAGGCATGAAAGGTCAACCGCTCGCCGTCTACTTCAATTCCTTCACTTCGATTCGCTTCACCGCGAGCTGCACCTCCGGGCCGCCCTTGGCGGGGCCGTGCTGCTGCAGGGCGAAGTGGCCCTTCGTGTAGGTGTTCTTCTCGTCCTTGAAATCGACCACCTTCTTGCCGTTCACGATGACCTGAATGTGGTTGCCCTTGGCGATCACTTCCTGGGTGAACCACGTAGCGGGCTTGACCAGCATGTCGGTGATCCGGACGAAGCCGTACAGGCTGCCGGTCTTCTGGGCGTCGGGGAACGTGCTGTTGATCTGCGCTTCATAGCCCTTGGGATAGCCGGGGCCGAAGGCGGTCCGGAAGTACTGGCCGCTGTTGCCCTTGTCGTTGATCTTGGCTTCGATGCGGTAGTGGAAGTCGGTGTAATCGTCGCGCTCGCTGAACAGGTGGCTGGTTTCCTTGCCGCCGGAGTAAAGGATGGCGTCCTTGACGTACCATTTGCCCGGATGCTTCGGGTGCGTCTTCCAGCCGGTCAGGTCCTTGCCGTTGAACAGCTTCACCCAGCCGTCGGCCTTCTCGCCGGCGGCAAGTTCGCCGGCCCCGTTGTCGCCGGCTGGCCGGCAGCACCACACGGCCACGCCCAGCACGGGGAGCAGCAGCGTCCACAGATGTCGCTTCATGAGTCAGCTCCAGAAGAGGTTGATGGTCCGGGCGTTGTTATATCAGCTGCGGTCCCGGCGGCCTCAGAAACGCGCAGCCACTGCGCCGGCGAGCGTCGAGGCGTAAGCCCGACGTGTCAGAATCCGACGACGCGCCCAGTATCCCACAATCCGCGACCGCATCACGTCCACGTCGAGTGGTGAACGAAGCACCCACTCACGTTGCCACGATGTCGTAATAGGTGCGGTACACGCGGGACGCCTCCGCCTGAATCGACGCCTTGTCGATCACCTTGCCGCCAAACCGAGCCAGGGCCATGGCCGACATGTCCAAGCCCGGATCGCCGTGGACGATCCACTCCGCGATCACCTTGCCGACACCGCCGCCGCCCGAGACGCCGTGGGCGCAGAAGCCGCATGCCGCCCAGAAGCCGTGGACTTCCGGCGCCGGGCCGAGCAGGAACTCGCCGTCGGGGGTGAACGATTCGAGGCCGTTGACCTTGCGGACAAGCTCGATGCCGCGAAGCACGGGCACGCGTTCGCCGGCGGCGCACAGCAACGATTGGAACTGATCGGGATTGAAGGTTTGCACGGTGGGATCGGGACGCCGCGGAATGGCGTCCACGTCCCACGGGCAGGGATTGCGTTCGTAGCCGCCCACGACCAGGCTGTCGTCGCGCTGGCGGAAATAGACGAGCTTGTCTGGATCGCGCAGGTTGGGCACGCACTTGCCGGCCAGCTCGGGCAGCGGCGCCGTGATCCCATATTGATGCTGCATGGGCGTCAGCGGAATCGACACGCCCGCCAGACGGCCAACCAGCGGCGACCAGATCCCGCACGCGGCCACGACGATTTCCGTCTGGACGCGGCCCTGCGGCGTCGCCACCGCCTTGACTCGGCCATTCGCCACGTCGATCGCGGTGACCAGTGTGTGCGGCTGGAATTCGACGCCTTGAGCCCTGGCCTCGTCGATCAGTCCCTGCGCGAGGATGGTTGCGGTCGCCGAGCCGTCGTCGGGAAGGAATAGCGCCCCTTCGATTCCGCCAAGGTCCATCAGCGGGAACATCTCCCTCGCCTCGTGCAGCGTGATGAAATGCGTTTCCAGGCCGATCTGCTGCGCGAGCACGGCGTTTCGCTGCAACTGCGCCATCCGCGCCTTCGAGGACGCCAGCCGAATGCTTCCCTCGCGCCGGTAGCCGGGAACGCCGGCGACGCTGATGCGCTTGTAGAGCGACACGCTGTGCATCAGCATCTTCGCCAGAGCCGGATTGGTGCGAAGCTGGCCGACCAGGCCGGGAGCATGCGACGTGGTGCCGCCGATCAAGTCGCCCTGATCGAGAACGACGACATCGCGCCAGCCGAGCTGGGCCAGATGATAGGCGATGCTCGCCCCGGCAATGCCGGCGCCGACGATGACCACGCGTGCTCGATCGCGCATCGGGTTGGTCCTTGTGGCCGCTGGCCGCTTGCGGCCCGACACTGCCGCTTGCGGCCCGACACTGCCGCTTGCGGC
>JAKEET010000065.1 GCA_022616435.1 Gemmataceae bacterium | reverse complement strand
GCTTTACGACCGGTATCAACAAGAACAGAAACCGCCGGATACGTTGAGTACGTCCGGTGGTGTGGGAGGACGGGGGCGGTAACGCCCCCTCCTACCCGATCGGTTCGCTTGGCGCCATCCTTCTGTCATTGGCCCGTTTAGCGCACGGGGAATCCCGCGCGTCAACATCATCCATCATCAATCGAATCAGTTCTTCGCCAAGGCGCGCGTCAACCGCTCCACCTCCTCCCCGCGCCGCAATAGCCAGCTCAAGCCCCAGATGCGGTGCAGCTTCCAGCCGAGCCGTTCCATGACCTCGTGCCGCAACCGGTCGCGGTCGCGGGCCGTGGACGCCTGGGCGTACATCGGCCCGTCGAACTCGATGCCGAGCAAGAATCGCCCCGGCTGGTTCGGATCGACGACCGCGAGATCGACGCGGTACGACGCGCAACCCACTTGCGGCACCACGGTGTAGCCGCGCTCCGCCAGGACCTGGCGCACGTCGGCTTCCAGCGCGTGCCGCGACGGCGCTTCGGGGCTCGGCGGCGGCGTCGGCCGCAGGGCCGTGATGCCGTGCTCGGCATAGTCGAGATACTGTTGCAAGAACTGAATCCCCTTCGTCGTCGCCCGGGCGATGTCGCGGGCCCGGATCGAGCTGACCACGATCAATTTCCGGCGAGCGCGCGTGACCGCGACGTTGAGCCGCCGCTCGCCGCCTTGCCGATTGAGCGGGCCGAAGTTGAGGGCGATCTTGCCGAGCTCGTCCGGGCCGTAACCCACACTCAAGATGATCACGTCGCGCTCGTCGCCCTGCACGGTCTCCAGGTTCTTGACGAACAGGCTGTCGAGCCGATCGTCGTGAAACATCGGCTCCAGCTCCGGCGCGTCCTCCAGGCGGCGGTCCAGCTCGTCCTCGATGGCTTCCATCTGGGCAAAGCTGAAGGCGATGACGCCGAGCGTCCGGTCCGGCTGGCGGCGGAGATGCTCGAAGACGAGATCGGCGACGACCTGGGCCTCGCGCGGATTGTCGCGGCGGCCGCCGCGGTCGTACTTGCCGTCGGCAACGTGGCACAGCTGCACGCCCAGGTCGGGATCCTCGGCGATCGCGCCGGGGAACGTCACCAGCCGATTCTCGTAGATGCGGTCATTGGCGAAGGCGATCAGGTGCTCGTGCTGGCTGCGATAGTGCCAGCGCAGCCATTGCTGCGGAAAGCCGGCGCCCAGGCAGGTGTCGAGCACGCTCTCGAAAAGGCCGGGGTCTTCCTCGGTCTCCTCCGATTCGCCCAGCGTTTGCTGGAAAAACGTGGTCGGCGGGAGCTGGCGGTTGTCGCCGGTCACCAGCACCTGCTGGCCGCGCGCGATGGCGCCGATGGCGTCTTCCGGCACGATCTGCGAAGCTTCATCGAACACGACGAGATCGAAGCGCAGCTTCGCGGGATCGGCCGGCAGGAACTGGCTGACCGACAGCGGGCTCATCAGCAAGCACGGCTTGAGCTGCAACAGCAGCCGCGGGATGGCTTCAAACAGCCGCCGCAACGGCAGATGTCGGGTCTTCTTGTGAGCCTCTTTCATCAAGAGCGCGACTTCACCCTCATCCACGGCCCCCATGTGCGCGGCGACGCTCTGGACCACCCGGCTCGCCGCGGACTGCAGTCGCTGATGGTCGAGCGCGCGAAAATCGGCCAGCACCCGTTCATGCTCGTCGCGGCGAAAGCCCGCCAGCGCCGGATCTAGCTGAAAGACCCATTCCAGCCAACGATTCCAGAAAGCCGCTTGAACTAGATCGGCCAGCGGCGGGTCGGGCTGCTCGAGCTGGGTCACGGCGTGCCAGAACTTCGCCAACCCGAGTTGCCAGAACCGCTCCGGCAGTTGCCGCCATTCGAGCCAGTCGGTCAGCTCGCCGATGCGTTCGCGCAGCTCATCGACGTGCTCCAGCACCAGCTCATCGCTTTGCTCCCGCCACGGTTTGCCGTCGAGCAGCGGGCCCGGGGCGTCGAAGCGATTTTCGATGAGATGCAACGCCTGGCGGAACTGCTCGTGCGCGGCCCGCAGCTCCTTGAACGACGGGGCCGGCTTCTCCCCGGCGGCCACGGCGATCAAGCTCTCCGTTGGAATCGCCGGTTCGCCGTCCTCCGGTTCGCCGTCCTCGCTGACGCGGCCCCAGGCCTCGCGCAGCCGCCGGGCCCATTGCACCGTGTGCCGCAGGGCTTCCCAGTCCGTGTCGGCGCCCTTGAAGCGCTCCCCGAATCGAGCTTGCCATGCCGCCGCCTCGGTTTGCTGCTGCGCTTCGGCATCCAGCAGCGCCTGGGCCTCGCGGAGATCGTGAACCACGCTCGCCAGGTCCGCCGGCGCTTGCGGCGCGGCCTGCAGCAACGGATCGCTGACGGCCGCCAGCGGGTTCAGCCGGCTCTGCAGCTCCTTGGCAAACGCGACGACCGCCGACAATGCAGACTCCTCAAGCGCCGCGCCGGTCTCCGGTAATTGACTCATGGGCAACACCTGGGCCAGCTCCTGCGTCTCGTGCCACCACGCGGCAAACGATTCTTGCAGACGCTTGAGCGCCGCGCGAATCTTCTCCGGCGGCGATCCGCTCGCCAGCGCCTCGCACAGCTTGTCCGGCAGCGTCGGGGCGTCGAGTTGTTTGGTGAGATCGGTCGCTTCCGCGGCTATCTTGGCGGCCTTGTCCGCGGCGTCGAGGTCGGTGTCCAGGCCGCGCTCGTAGCGCCCCAGCTTGTGCCAGCGCGCCGGACTCTCCGTTTCGAGACGGGCCTTGAGAACCACCACGTCGCGCCCCATGGCGACGTCCTCGGCCACCGTCGGCGGCGCCTCGTACTTGTGCGTGCGCCGCGCGATCGCCCGGCGGTCGCGGCGGTACTGGCCGTTGAACAAGCGAAACCAGCTCTGATAGGGCCCGGCGTAGCCCTCCGCGATCCGGGTCAGCTCCAGGTCGAAGAACTGCTCCGTGTAGGCTTCCAGAAGCTTCTTGCGATTCTGGCGGTACTTGGTGAAGTCCGGCCGCGACGCCAGGACCTGCTCCTGGGCGGCGCGCAGCTTGTCGGCGTTGTTCAGCCAGGTGCGCTCCGGGGGGTGATCGGAGTGACACAGGTGCGTCAGCCGCAGGAACAGCTTGAGCGAGTGCGGCGACGGATCGAAGCCCTCGTGGACCGCGGCCACGGTGGTCACCGGAGCGGCGCCGCGCGGCAACGTCAGCCCCAGCCATTTTTCCAGGGCTCGCAGATCGCTGTGCCAGGTGGGCAAGCGTTTCTGCGTGTCGGCCGCCCAGCCGCGCAGGCGTTTCTGCAAGGCCAGAAGCTTGCCGCCGGCCTCGTCGCCCGGCGCCAGGGCCGCGGCGGCGTAGCGCCAGGTTTGCTCCAGGCGAAGGGCGGCGTCCCGGTCGAGCTTCCACACGGCAGCGCCGTAGCGGGCCGTCAACGGCGCTCGCCCTTCCTGTAGCCGCCGATACAGCGTCGCTGCTTCGTCGACGTCTTCCGACAGCGAGTCGAGATCTTCGTCGAACAGCCAGCCGCGCGGCACTGGTCCGGGCCGATGCTCCAGGAGCTCGGCAAGGCCCAAGAGCCACTGCACCGAGGCGCTAATGTCGAGCTGTCCGCACACCTGGTTGACCGCCGGCTCGAGCTTGGCGCCGCGCTGCTGGGCCTTGTCGAGCAGCCCGGCGATCTCGTCGCGCAGTTGCAGGGTGAAACGATCGGCCTTGAATCCGGTCCACGGGTAGTCCTTGGTCCCGCGAATGTGCCACAGGCTCCGGGCGCGCTCGAACAACTGGCGCACCTCGTCAAGCTTGGCCGGCGTGACTTCGGCGATCACCAGCCCCTGACTGGCTGCGGTTTCGGATCGCGTCAGCGGCAGTTCCAAGGGGAGCGGCGGCAGCTCGCGCCAGCGCGGCAGCTCGGCAAGCACGTCCCAGGCGCTCTTGCCGATCGGCTCGCGGCGCTGGTGGAGCGCGCGGACGTGCTGGTTGAGCTGTTGTTGCCGCTGGCGCAGACGCGCGCCGTCCTCGCCGCCGGCCGGCGGTGTCGTCGTCTGCCGCTCCTGCCAGCAGCGGGCCAGATCGGCGACCACGGCCCGCTTGTTCGCCTTGTGGCTGTGCAGCTCCAGCAGGCAGTCGCCGAGGCCGGCGCGGTGCAAGCGCTCTTCGACGACTTCCAGCGCCGCCATCTTCTCGCTGACGAACAGCACCTTCTTACCGGCGGCGATCCGGTCGGCGATCAGGTTGGCGATGGTCTGGCTCTTGCCCGTTCCCGGCGGACCAATCAGGACGAAGCTGGCGCCACGGGCCGCAGCTTCCAGGCCGAGGCGCTGGCTGGCGTCGGCATCGAGGATGTGCAACGTCTCGGCCGGATCGCGTTCATCGAGCTTGGCCTCGTCCGGCGCGTCGAAGCGCGGCAACTGGC
>JAKEET010000001.1 GCA_022616435.1 Gemmataceae bacterium | reverse complement strand
GTCTACGGCGACGGCATCAGCAGCACGCTCTGGCAATCGCGCTGCGAGATCCAGTGGCAATCCAAGGGCGACTGGTTCCTGGAGCTGTTCTGGGACGAAGAGACCAAGCCGCGCTGGTTCGCCGAAGTCGTCTCGCTCAAGCTGACCGTCGAGCAGGATGCAGCCGACGAGGCGGTCGCCCTGGTCGGCCGGTTGCCTTCGCTCCAGGAGCTATCGATCGACATCTATGGCGGCAACCGGCGCCTGGCGGACGAGAGCCTGCAAGCCATCGCCGGGCTGCGGCGGCTGCGCGCCTTGGCCCTCCGCCGGATCGGCCACAACTGGGACATGTCGGTCATCGGGCTTTGCGACGCACAGGTCGCCCGCTTAGCTTCGCTGACCGAGTTGCGGACACTGGACCTCACCAACAACCACATCACCGACGAAGGCCTGCGTCACCTGCGCGGCCTTAAGCGGCTGGAGGTCTTGGAAATCTCCAACAACCCCATCACCGACGACGGGGTTAGCGAGCTAACGCAAAGCATCCCCGGCTTGATGGTGCTGGACGACTGAAGCGTCTGGCCCAGAGCATTCCTGCTTCCCTTGCTCGCGATCGCTGTTATCCTTCACGTGGTCGTGGGGTTAGGAAACTTTCCCGGCTGACGGCCGTTGGCCGAGCATCTCATCGGTGTTCGCTTCATCAAAAGGAGAAATGTCATGCGACTAGGTCTGCTCATGGCGACAGCGTCCCTCGGTTTGCTCATGGCCGGCTGCGGAGATTCGGCGAAGACGACGCCGGCCGGCTCAGGCAAGACCAAGGAGAAGCCCGACGACAAGATCGCCGCCAGCCTGGCCAAGCTGTCCGCGGAAGACCGCGCGGCAGCAGAGAAACAGCGCGACTGCCCGGTGAGCGGCCAGCCGCTTGGCTCGATGGGCGCGCCGATCAAAGTCACCGTCAAAGACCGCGACGTGTGGCTGTGCTGCGAGGGCTGCACAGACAAACTGACGGGTGAACCGGACAAGTACCTGATTAAGCTCAAGGACCAATAGCCGGCGAGGGCAGAAGCCCGGCTTCTTGGAGAAGCAGGCTTCTGAAATGGCGATCATGACATCGTGCCGCAGTGTTGAACCAATCAACGACATTCGATACGATAACGGCCAGACTGCGGGGCACTTCCAAGGTGTCCGCCGTCGTGCGCGATGACAAACCGCCGCTCTGCGCCGCAGGACGGCGAACACGATTCCCCGCCAGGATCTCCCCACCATGCTGACCATCTTCGGCAAGCCTGACGGCAAGCGGTTCTGCGATGGCTTCTCGCGACGCAGCTTCCTCAAGATCGGCGGCCTGGCCATGGGCGGCATGGCGCTGCCGCAAATCTTGCGGGCCGAGACTGCGGGCGGAGCACGGCCCAGCAGCGCGACGTCGCTGAATGGATCGTCGCACAAGGGCATCATCATGGTCTTCCTGCCGGGCGGGCCGCCGCACCAGGACATGTGGGACCTGAAGACGGACGCGCCGCGCGAAATCCGCGGCGAGTTCACCCCGATCAAGACGAAGGTGCCGGGCATCGAGATCTGCGAGCTGTTCCCGCGCATCGCCGGGATGATGGACAAGTTTGTGCCGATCCGCTCGATTGTCGGCGCGCGAGACGCCCACTACGCCTATCAGTGTCTCACCGGCCGGCACAAAGGCGACCAGGCCCCGCAAGGCGGCTGGCCGTGCTTTGGCTCCGTGCTCTCGAAGCTGCACGGCCCGGCCGACCGTTCGGTGCCGCCCTTCGTGGGACTGTCGCCGAAGATGGGCCACATGCCCTGGGCCGATAACGGCGATCCGGGCTTCCTTGGCGCCGCCCATACGCCGTTCACGCCGCATTCCGAAGGACGCGCCGACATGGTGCTCAACGGCGTGACGCTCGAGCGACTGGGCGACCGCAAGGCCGTGCTGGGGGCGCTGGACACCTTCCGCCGCGACGCCGACAGCACGGGCGTCTTCGAAGGGCTGGATGCCTTCAACCAGCAGGCCCTCGGCGTGCTCACCTCCAGCAAGCTGCTGGAGGCGCTGGATCTGTCGAAGGAAGACCCGAAGGTCATCGAGCGCTACGGTAAAGGTTCGTCCAACAATAAAGACGATGGCGGGCCGCGGCTGACCACGAACTTCCTGGTCGCCCGGCGGCTGATCCAGGCCGGCGTGCGCTGCGTGACGCTGGGCTTCTCGCGGTGGGACTGGCATGGCGGCAACTTCAAGCAAGCCCGCGAGGAGATGCCGCTGCTGGACCATGCGGTGGCCTCGATGGTGGAAGACCTGGAACGGGCCGACATGCTGGACGACGTGCCGATCGTCGTCTGGGGCGAGTTCGGCCGCACGCCGAAGATCAATCGCGACGCCGGCCGCGACCATTGGCCGCAGGTCTCCTGTGCCCTCCTGGCCGGCGGCGGTATGAAGACCGGCCAGGTGATCGGCTCGACCAACCGCCTGGGCGAGCACGCCAAGGACCGCCCGGTCCATTTCCAGGAAGTGCACGCCACGCTCTACAAGTGCCTGGGCATCGACGTCGATCACACCACGATCATCGACCGCGCCGGCCGCCCGCAGTACTTGCTCGATCACAACAAGTACGGGGCGATGAAGGAGCTGGTGGGGTAATCGGTAGCGGTCCGTTTGCCCGTGAGTAGATCGCAGCACACAGGCAAGTAAGCAGCCGCGAAGCGGCGCCATACAATAGCCGGCGGCGTAAGCCGCCGGTCACCGGGTCGGAGGACACGGGAGGCCCGAAGGGCCGGCACTAGTATCTGCCGCCAGACTTCATGCCGCCCCTTCGGGGCTTCGCTTGAAGGGGCCGACGTTTCCGGCGGCTGACGCCGCCGGCTACTTCGTGGCGCCCCTGTCGGGGCTGCAAGGCCGTGTCATTCTGAGCACCGCGAAGAATCTCGGTCGCGTTGGCGAGCGCGAGATCTCCATCCGCAGATTCAGTCGTGCGCTTCAGCGATCTTCGCCCCTCAGCCAGATACCTTGCAGTATGAATCGCTACGTCCTCTACGCGTACGTGGATGGAGCCGACAACGCGGGCATCGAAGCAGAGATCGAGACATCGCTGCGCGCATTTGTGGCCGGTCGTGCATGGAAGCTACAGCCACCGATCGTTGTAAATCAGCGGCGGCCCGACGATCCGTCCCTTGGGCCCAACGACTTACCGGATTGGGAGCTTGGTCTCAATCTTGACCTGCCGGCGCTGGGAAGCGAGCCGCAAGGGTGGTTTTCAGACGTCGAAGCCGTGGCAACTTTCCTTGCCGCCATGCACGACGCCACTGGCCGTGAGTTCGTTATCGGGATCGGAGATCGCGAGACCGGCATCACCGACGACCTGTTTTTTGTTGATTGCAGCAATCCCGATCTCGCGACCCTAAGGCAAGTGATCGGCGAGTGACCGCGGCCGAGAGCACGGCGGCCGCGTCGCCAATCGTGTCATTCTGAGCGCAAGAAGAATCCCGGTCGCGTCACTAGCGTTTCCTTGCCAGCAGCGTCTGTGGTCCCTTACGGCTTTTCCTCAAGTCCGCTCACAAGCCGCCCATATCTTCTGCCGAAAAGATGGCGTAGAATTCCTCTGGCGCAGCCCTCGCGCCGCCGGGCACTGGCAGACAGCATTGCCGCTGCCCGGCGTGCGGCATGAGTGTTGCAAAAACCGGAAACAGAGCCGGCCGCTCGTCGCGAAGTGGCGACAGCCGGCTAGAGGCGCCCGGTTGGAGCCGGGCAAAATTCGGCACTTCGTTCGCAGGATGTCCTGTCATGAAAGCGATCTCGCCCGCCTGCGCGTTGGCACTCGTGTTGTCCACGGTCCAAGCCGCCAATGGCCAAGAGACCTCGCCGGCCGCTCCTCCTGCCAGCGCCGACAAGGCGCCCTCGGCCGACGCCGCCAAGACGACTGTCGCCAGCGTGCCGGCCGGCGACCGGGCTCGCGGCGTGCG
>JAKEET010000064.1 GCA_022616435.1 Gemmataceae bacterium | reverse complement strand
GATTCTCTCTCACAACTGCCAAATCGAGTGGGACCGGTTCGTCTTGCATCCACCTGCGCCCGAAAGGTATACGGCCTGCATCTCGGTCCAAATGATCGGTCCTCGCGCAAGCCGGAGGAGAGGCACATGATTCGGAGCGTGTTGGCGAAACTCCTGCCCAGCCGGGCCGTGCTCGGCAAGCTGACGCCGGTGTTCGGCATGGTCGCCGTCGGCGTCGTGACGTTCGTCTTGACGAAAGGGCACGCGGCGACGGGCCAGCCCGGCGACCCGCGCCAGCCGGTGCAACCTCCCAGCGGCGGCTACGGCGGGCGCGTCGTGGCGTACATCTACGGCGACGAACCGATCACGCGCGAAGAACTGGGCGAGTTCCTGATCGCCCGCTTCGGGGCCGAACGGCTCGACTTCCTGGTCAATCGCCGCATCGTGGAGCGGACGTGCAAGGCGCGCGGCATCGAAGTCACCGACGCCATGATCGACGCCCAGCTCGACCGCGACCTGGAAAAGATGGGCAAGAACTTCACGCGCAAGAACTTCAACGACCTCGTCCTCAAGAAATTCAAGAAGACCATGTACGAGTGGAAGGAAGACGTGATCCGGCCCAAGCTGATGATGGTCCAGCTCGTGGCGCCCATGGTCAAGGTGACCGAGGAGGACCTGCGGAAGGGCTTCGAAGGCCGCTACGGTCCGAAGGTCGAGTGCCGCTGGATCGTCTTGCCGGACGACAAGTACAAGGAGCAGCTCTGGCAGAAGGCCAGTGCCAATGAGGCGGGCTTCAACGAAGTCGCCACCAAGTACAACTTGCCGGCGCTTTGCCCCCACGGCGGCAAGGGCGTGCCGCCGATCCACCGGCATTTCGGCGATCCCAACGTCGAACGCATCGCCTTCGGCCTGAAGGAGGGCGATGTCAGCCCGCTGATCGGCCTGGCGGACAAGACCGTGGTCATCCTCAAGTGCGACAAGCACATTCCGGCCGATCTGACCAAGCGGTTCGAGGAAGAGCGCCTGGCCCTGTATCAAGAAATCTACGACCTCAAGCTGCAACAAACGATCAACGAAAAGGTCGCCAAAATGCGCGAGGACGCGAGCCCGAAGCTCCTGCTGCAGCGCGAACTCCGGCAGGACGACCTCGAGCGCGCGGTCGTTCCGGAAATCAGCGGCCAGCCAGTTCCGCGGACGGCGCTGCCGAACAAGGCGGGCGAATAGCCGATCGGGCGCCCGAAGCGCCAGGCCCGCGCCGGCGCCTCGGGCTCTGTTTTCTCAAGGAGATTCATCGTGTCCTTGCGAGTTGCGTCCACGCTCTTGACGGCGTTGGCACTGGTCAACGGCGCGTCCGCCCAATCCGTGCTGCTCAAGGAAGAAACGCTCGTCGATAGCTGCCATCGTGTGAAGCTGACGCTCGACCTGAGGGGCAAGGTCTCGTTCCAGAATCAGGGAAAGACCGAGACGGTCGAGCACAACGCTGCGGCCGAGCACGTGTTTGCCGAGCGCGTGCTGGAAGCGAAAGGGGCCGTCGCCGAGAAAACCGCGCGTCACTACGAGATCGCCAAGGCAACCATCGCCGGCCAGACACGGACCTTGCGAGCCACGCACAGCCTGGTGATTGCCCATCGCGTCAAGGACCAGCTCATCAGCTACAGCCCGAAAGGACCGCTGTTCGGCGAAGAAATGGAGCTCCTGGAACACTTCGACACGCTGTCGCTGCCGGGGCTGCTGCCGGGCACGGCGGTCAAGGTCGGCGACAGCTGGAACGTCGCGCCGGCGGTCGTGCAGGGAATCTGCGGGCTGGACGGCCTGGACGCGCAGACGAAGCAGCAAGTGACCTGCACGCTGACCGCGCTCACCGACGACCGGGCGTTGGTCACCATCCAGGGAACCGTCAAGGGCATCCAGCTGGGCGCCTCGGTGTCGGTCCACATCGACGCCAAGAGCCAGCTTCTCTTCGATCTGCAAACCAAGCGCATCGTCCAGCTGGATTGGCGGCAAAGCGACGAGCGCCAGCAAGGCCCGGCGACGCCGAACCTGGCTGCCGATGTGACCATCAAGCTGGAGCGCCGCTCGATTCCGACGCCGAATGAGCTGGGTCAGTTCGCGCTCCTGACCGTGCCGGACGGCCCGCCGCCGGCGCGGCTGACCAAGATCCTGCATCGCGATCCGAAAGGGAAATTCGAGTTTCAGCGCAGCCGCGAGTGGCAGGACGTGGGCGAACACAACGGCCAGCGCGTGCTGAAGCTGGTGACGGCGCGGGGCGATCACCTGGCCGACGCCGTCCTGGCGCCGTGGACCGGTCCGAAGATCGACAGCGCCCAGGCCTTCAAGCTCGTGATGGACGAAACCCCCGGCTGGAAGCAGGACGGCGATTCGCAGCTCGACGACGCCGTCAAGCATCCGCACGGCTACACCGTCTACCGCGTCGCCGCCGCCGGCAAGATGGAAGGCGTGCCGGCGTTCCGCATGGCCTACCTGATCGGCAACGCCTCCGGCCAGCAGCTCCTGGTGACCTTCATCGCGCCGCCCAACCAGGTCAACAGCCTGGAGACGCGCGATCAAACCCTGGTGGACAGCGTCGAATTCAAGTAGACTTCCGTTGATGAAAGCCGAAATCCTGTCGATCGGCAGCGAGCTCACCTCGGGCCAGAACCTCGATACGAACGCGCAATGGCTGAGCGTGCGCCTGGCGGAGATCGGCATCCCGGTCGGCTGGCACACGACCATCGCCGACAACGTTGACGACAATGTCGCGGCCTTCCGCATCGCTGCCGGGCGGGCCGGCCTGGTCTTGGCCACGGGCGGTCTCGGGCCCACGCAAGACGATCTGACGCGTGAAGTCCTGGCAACGGTCGGCGGCGTCGATCTCATCTTTCATGAGCCATCCTTCGTCCACATCCGCGACCTGTTCGCCAAACGCAACCGCCCCATGCCCGAGCGCAACCGCGTGCAGGCCTATTTCCCCGCGGGCGCCGAACCGATTCCCAACGCCAACGGCACGGCCCCCGGCATCTGGATGATGGCCGGCGCCACGCCGATCGTCGCCATGCCCGGCGTGCCGTCGGAGCTGTTTGCGATGTTCGAAGCCGAGGTGAAGCCGCGCCTCGTGCACCTGGGCCTAGCGGGCGGCGTGCAGGTGCAACGGAAGTTGAACACCTTTGGCCTGGGCGAATCGCACCTCGAAGAAAAAGTCATGGACTTGACGCGCCGCGGCCACGTCCCGGAAGTCGGCATCACGGCCAGCGACGCCACCATCTCGCTGCGGATCATCGCCCGCGCCGCCACCTTGGTCGAGGCCGAGGCCCAGATCGCGCCGGTCGAAGCGACGATCCGCCAGCGCCTTGGCAACTTCGTGTACGGGGCGGGCTCGGAAGAATTACAAGACGAGGTGCTGCGGCTGCTCGCCGTCAAGCGGCAAACGCTGGCCACTGCCGAGAGCGTCACGGCCGGGCTCGTGGCCCATCGGCTCGCGACCATTCCCGGCGCCAGCAACTGGCTGCGCGGCGGCATCGTGGCCTACACGAACGACATCAAGACAGCCCTGCTCGGCGTCCCCAAGGAGTTGATCGATCAGCACACCGCGGTCAGCCCGCAGGTGGCGGAGGCGATGGCGCTGGGCGCCCGTCAGCGTTTCGGCAGCGACCTGGCCGTCAGCACGACCGGCTGCGCCGGCCCGACCACCGGCGCCGCCAACAAGCCAGTCGGTTTGGTGTACGTCGGACTTGCCTGGGACGGCGGCGTGGCGTCGTGGACCTTCAGCTGGATCGGCACACGGACCGAAGTGCAAAGCCGCACGGCGAAGCTGGCGCTGAATCGAGTCCGCCTGCACTTGCTGGAGTCATGATTGGCAAACGCCCCGTGCCGCTTCATGGGGATTTCAGCAACGGCGCCAGACGGGTCAGCGCGGCATCGTGGATTTTTCCGTTCGTGGCCAGCAGGCCATGACGCTGCCACGCGCCCGGCAGTCCGCAGACAAGCGGTTGGCCATCGCTGCCGGTCACGGTGCCGCCGGCTTCGCTGACCAGGATGTGGCCGGCGCAGATGTCCCAATCGTGGAACGCGTCGTAGGTATTCAAGTACAGGTCGGCCGCGCCGCGCGCGACCAGCGCCAGCTTGATGCCGGCCGAATGCGATTCGATCACCTGGGCCGGCCGCAACCCCTGAACCCACCGCGACGGCTTGTCGGGATGACGCGAGCGGCTCTGTGTGAGCGTCGCGCGTTCCAGGCCGTCCACGTCCGTCACGCGGCAGCGCACCGGCGCCGCGTCCGCCCCATCGCGCCGCCAGCACCCGCCTCGATGAGTCGCGTACGTCAGCCGCTGGGTCGCGGGCTGGGCGACGATGCCGAGCACGATCTGACCCTGGTCCACGAAACCCACCATCACCGAGAACTCGCCGTTCTTCTGCGCGAAGCCGCGGGTGCCGTCGATCGGGTCGATGATCCACAGCCGAGGGCCCGTGTGCGCGGCTGCCTGCAACGTGGGGGTGTTTTCCTCGGCGCACAGGGCGTCGCCGGGAAACGCCCGCGTCAAGTGCTGCAGGAGAATCTCCTGCGCCTGCCGGTCGGCTTCGGTGGTGATGTCGGCGGGGGCGTCGGGGATTTGCTGGAAGCGGTCGTACTCTTGCACCAGATACTCAGTTGCCGCGTGCACGGCCTCCAGGGCGACGGCCAGCTCGCGTTCGTGCATGGCGGGTCTCCAAAAAACGCCGCCAGCGGCGGTCGCGTTTGTTGTACGGAATCATATCGCGCCGTCGGCGCCGACCGGGGCCGAGGCGTTCAACACGCCCGCGAACTCATTGAATTCCATGTACTGGAGATGGCGATACAACTCGCTCGCGGACAGCAAATCGCGATGTTCGCCGGCGGCGACGATCTTGCCCTGATACAGCAGGAATACCTGGTCGCAATGCTTGATCGTCGACAGCCGATGCGGCAGGAAAAGGACGGTGCGGTCCGCCAGGATGCGCCCGTAGGTGTCGTCCACCAGCGCCTTGGCGTCGTCGTCGAGCGGCGTGGCCGGTTCTTCAATGATGAGCAGCGCCGGCTCGCGCAGGATCGCCCGCGCCAGCGCGATCCGGAACTTCTCGCCCGTGGACAGCGCATGCCCCATGTCGCCGATCGGCGTGGCATAGCCGTGCGGCAACTTCTGGATGAAATTGTGGGCGTGCGCGATCTTGGCGGCCTCGATGATCCGCTGCGCGCTGTAGGTCGGGTCGCCGCAGCCGATGTTGTTGCCGACGGTGTCGTTGAAGACGAGGTTGTGCTGCAGCACCATCGCCGTCTGGGCGCGCAATGAGTCGAGCGTGACCCAGCGCAGGTTCTTGCCGTCGATGCGCACCTCGCCGTCGCGGGGGTCGAGAAAGCGCGGAATCAGGTAGACCAGGGCGTGCTTTTCCATGTCGTCCGGACCGACGAGCGCCACCTTCTTCCCGGCGGCAATGGTGAGATTGACGCCGCGCAGCAACTTGCGCCCGGTCCCCGGCTCCAGGAGCGTCACCTTGTCGAACTCCAGGGCTTTGTGCAACGGAGGCAGGAATTCCGCTTCGATCGCCTGGCCGACGCTGCCGGGACGATCGAGGAAATCGAACAGCACCTTGGCCGATTGCCGGCCGCGACGAATGGTTCGCCGCGCTTCCAGCCACTTGACGAGCGGCCAGTACAGGCACACCAGCGCGGTGACCATGACCATGGCGCCGCTGACGCCGAGCTGGCCTTCGAGGATGACCGTGCCGGCCAGGAGCAGCAAGACCAGTCCGGCGCCGAAACCGAGAAACGTGAACAGCGGCCGGTACCAGGCCTCGCCGCGGTAGCGCCGCAGCTGGGCGGCGGCATACGCGCTGAGCTGCCGCTCGACGCGGGCCTGGTTGAACAGCTCCATCAGATACACCTTGACGAGCCGCATCAGCATCAGGCTTTCCTGGATGAGGGTCATGTGGTTGGCGGCGTGTTGCTCGGCGCTGCGGCCCTGACGGCGCACGTGGGCCGCGATCTGGCCGCCGATCGCCCACACCAGGAACGCGAACAGGAGGAACGCCAGGGCCAGCCAGAAGTGGATCAGCATGGCCATCATCATCAATAACACGAGCTTCATCGGCTCGCGGAAGAACGTGGTCAGCCAGGCGTACATGCCGTCGTGAACGACTTCGAGGTGCCGCGTCGACACGCTCACGGCTTCGCTCGGCCCCAGCGCCCGCACTGCCAAGGCGCCGAGGCGATGCGTGTGGTGGTAGATGGCCCTGCGCAAACGCGTCACCGCCTCGATGGTCGTGCGGGCCGCCATGTAATTGGCCAGGAACAGCAGCCCGAGGCGCGCGACGGCCAATCCAAGCGCCAGCAGGCACAGACCCTGCAGGTAATAATGGTTGCCCCAGCGCCACATCCAGGAGTTCCAGCGTGCCAGGTGCGCCAGCGCCGGGCTGAGCACGCCGGCGCCTTGGGTCCGCACCACCAGCCCGAGGATGCCGAAATCCCGCAGCGGCAGCTCGGCCGCCCGCTCCAGCCCATGCGTGGCTAGATGCTGCCGCAACCCGGCACTCACGAGCGAAGCCGCGGTCCCGCCCACGCTTTCCTCGATCAGCGACGGCAATTCAAGAGACCACAACAACGCCAGCGCCCGCCCTTCGTTGCCGGCGATCGCCGCGAACTGGGCGTCCGAGGGAACCGCGGCCGGCTCCGATGCCCCGTCGTTCACGAGCGCGGCGTAACGCGCCTTCAACAGCTCCGTCCAGCGCTCGCTGGTCACCGGCTCCGCCGTGACCCCGAGCCGCTGCTCGTAGTGCTGCTGCGCTCGCTGGCTGAGCTGTGTGTACGGGGGAATCTCGCCGTGGCTTACCAGGAGATCGGCGAACAAGGCGAACACGGCGAGCAGTGCCACGAACAGCACGCCCGCGCCGACCGAAGCGATCAGCGCCGTCCACTTGGCCGCCGGTTGATAGTTGAGAAAGCGCAGAGCCCGTGCAAACGCCTGACGTTCCATAAGCGCTCCCGGCCGAAATGCTTCCGATCTCAATTGTAGCAAAGACGGGACGAATGCGCATGCGTCACGGAGCGGCTTTCCCACGAAATTCGAAGTGAACTGCTGTTAACGTGACTCGGCGATCAAGTGCCGTTTCACGAAGCCTTCGTCGAGCGTCACGCCCAGGCCGGGACCGTCGGGGACCTGCATCCACCCGTCCACCGCCTGCACTTTCTCGTGGGTCAGCTCGTGCCGCAACGGCGAGTCTTCCACGCAGTCCTCGAAGATGAACGCGTCGCGGCAGGTGCACAGCCAGTGCAAGCTGGCTGCCACGGTGACCGGGCTGGTGTAGCAATGATTGCACAGCCGGGCGCCGATCTCCTCGACGCGCTGCTTGATGTAGTTGGCCTCCGTGAATCCGTTCCGCGAGATATCCACTTGATAGATGTCGAGCGCCTGCCGATCGAGGTACGGCGCCCACGACTGCCGGCCGCATTCCTCTTCCCCCGAGGCGATCGGCACGGGCGAGCGGTCGCGCAGCCAGCGATAGCCGTCGTAATCGTCGGGCCGCAGCGCCTCCTCCAGCCAGCCGATCCTGTACGCCGCGAACGCCTGGGCGCGTTGCAGCGCCGTGCGCGCGTCCCACACGCACCCGGCGTCGACCAGCACGATGCCGTCGTCGCCGATTCCGTTGCGGGCGCCGGCCACCAATTCGATGTCGAGCTGCTCGCTCTGGCCCATCGGCTCCCAGCCGAATTTGATGGCCCGGTAGCCGTGCTCGCGCCAGCGCCGCGCGATGTCCGCCGTCTGCTTGCCGTCCTTGCCGAACAGGATCGACGCGTAGGCCAGGATGCGGCTGTGCTGATTGCCGCCGAGCAAGCGGTGGATCGGTTCTCTGAAGTGCTTGCCTTTCAGATCCCACAGCGCCATGTCGATCGCGGCCATCGCCGTGATCATGATGGAGCGCCGGCCGCAATACATCGTGGCCCGGTACATCTTCTGCCAGAGCCGTTCATGTTCGAGCGCGTTTTCGCCGATCAGCAACCCGCGCAAACCGGTGGCGATGTTGTGGCTGAAGGGGGCGTCGATGCACGCCTTGACCATCTCCGGCGACGAATCGGCCTCGCCGATGCCCTCCAGCCCGTTGTCGGAGCGGATGCGCACGATGACCGAATCCTGGCTGCTGGCGGTCTTGGCCTCGACGTGTGGGATACGGACGATCTGGCAGATGATTTCGGTGATGTTCATGCAAGCGTTATACGACTGTCTACTGATTGGTGAATCGCGAACGCGACTGGGAATCACTCCCGCAGTTACTTTCGCTGATCTTCCCACCTCAATCCCTTGAAGGAGACCTCCTCATCGGTCCAACAATGTCGGCCGGTCGGCTGCGGTACCGCCCAGTAGGGTGGGATCACGCGCAATGGATCGTTGCGAAGCCCCTCTGGTTCACGCAGACAATCCAGGTGCTTGGCGGAGCGAGCGACCATGACCCAGCGCGAGGTGAACTGACCAAAAGAAACCGGAGAAGTGCATCTTCCCCCCTTGCACGAATAGCCGAGGCTCTTGGCGACGTCGGTGATGACCGCAGTCAGGTTCAGATACCGGTTGCTGACGTGATAACAAAGCATGCCGCCTGGCGCGACGGAATCCATCAGCGCGTTCATCCCCTGCTTCGTGAGCAGCAGGGTGTCGGTGTCTTCCAGGCTCTTGTTGTACGTTTCAATGATGACCAATCGGTAATAGCTTCGGACGCCGATCTTGTGCATCATGGTTCGACGCGGCCCTTCGAAGATTCGGATCCGGGCGCCGCGCTGCTTGGCGTCTCGAACATAGGCAAAGACCGGTTCGCCATCTGTTGGCACCGAGAGCTTCACCAGAGCCGACTGCTCCTCATAAATGTCAACGTTCTGCAGGGGACGGGCATACGCCGCCATCGTCCCCGCTTGCAGTCCCAATACGGCAAATGGAGGCTCGGACCACAACCCAGCAAGCTGGGGAAACGGCGAGATCGGAACGCATTGCCCGATCATGCTGGCCGGCAAGCGCGCGTCCGCGATCCCTCGATCGACCGGTTGCGAGAACCAGTTCAGTGGCTGCATTGCCATGCCGACCGGTCCGCGAGGATGGTAGTACGTAACCGGCAACCGTCGATAGTGGATATCCGTCGCATTTCCCCGCAGGCCTTCTCCTTGGAATTGGCTGGCGAAATGGACACCCTTGATCAATAGCGTGGTGCGAACCAAGGGAACTTTTGCCTCCCGGTCGAAGTCGGACAGGCGCTGCACAACTACGTCGCCCTCGGAAAACACCAGTTTTGGTTGTCCCGTTGCCGCCGATGTGACGCAAATCAGGCAAGTTGCGATAAACATGGCATGAGACCTCGCTGAACCGGCTCGGAAATCACCCCTGCACCACCGGATTCCGCAGCACGCCCAACCCTTCAATCTCCACCTCCACCACGTCGCCGCCCTTCAAAAACACCGGCGGCTTCTTGGCGAAGCCCACCCCCGGCGGCGTGCCCGTGTAGATCAAGTCGCCTGCCTCCAGGGTGAACACTTGCGACAGGTACGCCACGATCTCGCCGACGCCGAAAATCAATTGGTTGGTGTTGCTGTCCTGCATCGTCTGGCCGTTGAGCCGCAGCTTGATGGCGAGCTTGTGCGGATCGGGCGCCTCGTCCTTCGTCACCAGCACCGGGCCGGCCGGCGCGAACGTGTCGAAGGTCTTGCCCACCATCCACTGCTTGCCGTCCTTCTTGAGCTGCCAATCGCGGGCCGACACGTCGTGCCCCACCGTGTACCCGGCCACATGATTCAGCGCCGCCGCCGCCGGGATGTGGCGGCCCGCCTTGCCGATGACGACGACCAGCTCGGCCTCGTAATCGACTTCCTGGCTGACGGGTGGAATGACGATGTTCTCGTTGTGGCCGATGAGCGCCGTCGCATACTTGCTGAACAGGATCGGTTCCTTGGGGATGGGCGCTCCGCTTTCGGCGGCGTGGTCCTTGTAGTTGAGGCCGATGCACACGATCTTGCGCGGATCGTGGACCGGCGCGTAGAACTTGACCTTGCCGCTTTCATACTTGACGGCGTCCTTGCGCTCGGCGGCGTGCTGCGCCAGCGCCAGCATCTCCGGCCCGGCTTCCAGGATCTGGCGGACGCTCGGCGGCACATGGACATCGGTCGCATGCACGTCGACGAATGCATCCGCCTGCTGCACCGCGGCCCGGGGCCCCGCCCAGGTGTGAATCGTCGCAAGTCGCATGAATCCCCCAGAATGCCCACCCTGTCCGGCGCGGGCTTCGATATGGAGTCCTGAACCTCTTGCTGGGAAAACGTTCCTATTCTATAAAAGTCTTCTCAGGAATCGCTCGACTGGCTGCAAGTCGAACCGCTTTCCTTCCCGATGACTCATCGTCCGGTGCGGCAGGGCTGGCCGGCGGCGACGCGCTTGAGGTGGGTCGGTCGACGTTTTCCCCGATAGCTCAATGGTAGAGCGAGCGGCTGTTAACCGCTAGGTTCTAGGTTCGAGTCCTAGTCGGGGAGCTTCACCGGGCGTCTACCCACAGACGCCCCACTCTGGTTTACGCGAAACGCCGAGAGCCGCCGCCCTCGGCGTTTTCGCGTTTCACGCCTTTCCCGCAACGGGTTGCGTCGAGCCGCCGGCCTGCGGAAAACTCTCCAGTTCGCAAGAGACGCATCGGGGTCCGAGAGGAAACGGCCCGTTAACTCCGAGGGGGGTGTTCACCAGAGAGCGAGAGAGTTTTGGCGGGAAAATGTC
>JAKEET010000063.1 GCA_022616435.1 Gemmataceae bacterium | reverse complement strand
CCCGACCTCTTCGCCACCATTCACGCGACCTTGGGCATCGATCCGGCCAAGAGCCTGTACGACGGCGACCGCCCGGTGCCGATCACCGACAACGGCCGCCCGGTGGGGCCGCTGTTTGACCGCGGTTGAGGACCTCCTGAAGACGACAGATGCGGCCGGGCCTTGGCCGTCCGGGTCGGGCAGCGTGATCTGGGCAACTCGGACGGTCCGCTGGCTGTGTGATGCATCCTTATCCCTCGGGCTTCGTTCCTGCAGGTGGGCCTTTGTCGCTGCTTTCAGGAGCGGCCGGTCGGAGCGTCTTGAGCCGTTCCTGCGCGACTCGGTCGATCCACGTTCCCTTGTAGTCGGCGCGCAGCTTCTCGAAGGCGGCGATGGCCTCCGCCGTCTTGCCGGAGCGGGCCAATCCCTCGGCGGCGCGGAACTCTTCTTCGCCGACGGTCAGCATTCGGGCGAAGATGCGGCCGGCTTCTTCGCGGCTGATGTCGATCGGCAGCTTGTCCAGCGCCGGCGGATTCGGGCGGGTCAGGATGCCGAAGGCCGCGGGGTTGCGCTCGCGGAAGAGCCTTGCCCGCATGTCCTGCTGGTGGTTGCCGGCGTCACCTCCCTCGCGGCCGCCGAAGGGGTCGATGTCGGCAATCGCCAGGCCGTCGGGGCCTTCGGCTCGGGCCACGATCTTGCCGCGCGGCGAAATGACCATCGCGCCGTGCCCGCGGTGGGCGACGATGAGCCAGACGTGGTTCTCCGCCGCCCGCACCCGCAGCGCCTGCAGGCCGATGTCGTCGTCGCCGACGGCGGCCGTGCCCATCGTCGGGAAGAAGATCAGGTCGGCGCCCTCCAGTGCCAGGCAGCGCGCCGTCTCCGGGAAGACCAGGTCGTAGCAGATCGTCAGGCCGACCGTGCCCAGGTCGGGCGTCGCAAAGACGGGCAGCGACCGCCCGCGCCGCCGGGCGCCGCTCTCGGACCAGGTGGGGCAGACCTTGTGGTAGCGGCCGATCTCCTTGCCGTCGCGGCCCAGCAAGAAGGCCGTGTTGTAGACCCCGCCGTCGGCTTCGATCGAGTCGCTGCACACGACCAGGTACATGCGATGCTTCGCCGCCGCCCGGCCCAAGCGGTCGAGCATCCGCTTGACCGCTTCGGGCAAGACTTCCTTGGCCGCCTGCTCGTTGACGCCGAACCAGTCGAGCAGCCCCAGCGTGTCTTCGGGCAAGGCCAGCGCGTCGCACTTCTGCTCGCCCGCCTTGTGGACGAGCTGCTCCAGCTCGGCGAGGTTCTTGTCCACCGCCACCAGCACGTCCGAGGGCTTCTTGAGGCGCCAGTCGATCGAGCGCCGCTTCGCCTGACAACCGGCCACGCGCAGGGAGCGCTTGTCTCTTTCCTTTTCCTTGTCCGTCGTCGGGCCATCGTCGCGGCGATCGGCGGGCTCGCTGGGGGGGAGCGCTTTGGGCGGAGGATCCCCTGGCGCCGGATTCGTCAACGCCCAGAGAGCGACAAGGCTGCCGCAGACCAGGCCGCTAAATAAGTGCGAGCGGACAATGCGCTTCGCCATGTCATCGTGCTTCGTCATGTCATCAGCCCTTGCGGAGTGCCGAGAAGGACTGCTCGATCGCTTCCTTGAGCAGAGCACCGTCGTTGGAAAAGACCACGAACCGCGCCCCCTGCCGCATGGTGCGCAGGGTCTGCTCGCGCTTGCCGAACCAGCAGCCGGCGGCGACGTGACGGCGGTCGGCGGTGCCGATGATCTTGGCCAAGAGCGCGATCAGGTCCGGGTGATCGTAGTCGTTGGGAATGCCCATCGTCGTCGTCAGGTCGTTCGGGCCGACGAAGACCGCATTGACTCCGGGGATGGAGCAGATGGCGTCCAGGTTTTCGATGCCCCGCAGCGACTCGATCATGGGTACGAACACCGTGTTGGCGCAGCGCTCTTCGGTGACGTACTTTCGCGTGCGGTCGCTGGGCCATTTGCCGTCGGCGAGGACGCGGTCGAGCGCGTGGCCTTTGAGCGGCCGGTAGACGGCCGCCGCTGCGAGCCGTTTGCAGTGCTCGACTTCCTCGACATAGGGCACGACGGCCCCGTCGTACGTGTCGCACACTTTGGCCACGTCGTCCGGCTCGCGGCTGTGGGTCCGCGCCAGCGTGGCGATGCCTTTGGCGGCCAGGGCATAACGGACCGGCAGAAACTCCGCCAGGTCGAGCGCCGTGTGCTCGGCCGAAACGATCACGAAATCCAGCGAGTTGTCGGGCACGAGGTCCACGAAAGCCGGGTTGACGGCGTGACTGATGAACGTGCCGAACACCGTGTCGCCACGGACGAGCTTGTCTTTGAGCGCTTTGCCGAGTTGGGGCACGGGCATGAGACCTCCGGGCGGAGAAAGGCGTGGGGGTGGGGCCGGTGCGATCCCGCCTGATGCGGATGACGCGCCCAGCCGTGCGATCGCCCTATCGTAACGTGCGCCCCGTCGCAGCAACACTGTGCACTGCGACGCAACTCCTTCACTTGCCCGACAAGCCGGCAAGGATCGATGCAAAGAAAACGGCCCGCCGCGCAGGGCGCAGCGGGCCGCAGGGGGGACGCTCCTTCGGGAGGCCCTTTTCAGCTCAGACACATCTAGCTATTTCAGCAGCTTGCCATCGACGTCTTCCAGGATCTTGCCGATGGCCTTCTCGGTCAGGCCGTCTTTGTCCAGGGCGTGGTTGGCCACCACCTTGCCGCCCTTGGCGATGATGACCGTGGTTTCCACCTTGGGGTTCACGCCGTAGTCCTTGGGGCCGCTTTCGAATTCGACGGGCACCACGACCGGCACGTTCTTGCTCTCCTTGCCGAACGTCTTGGCGACTTGTTCCAGCTTCTCGCGGTCTTCGCCGACGATGTTGATGAAGGCCTTGAGCTGCTTGTCGCTGTTCTTGCCCACCACGTCGTCGAGCTTGCCCATCAGTTGGGCCAGGCTCTTGTCGGCGTTGCGGGAGAAGACCATGACCATCGGGCGGCCGCCGTACTTGCAGCGGTAGCAGAGCTGGTCGCCGACTTTCACGCCGTCTTCCAGGGCGCCGGCGCACTTCACCACATCGAACGCGCCGATCGCCTTGCCGACGGCCAGGCCGCTCTTGACTTCCTCGTCGGCCGCAAACGCCAAGGGGGCGACGGCCAGGGCCAGCAGGGCCAGAACACAGGTCACATACTTCATGATCAGCCTCCAACGAAAAAGGAAAGGGAACAACCTCAGTAGGTCCCGCGAGCCGAGCGGGACCGGGTGCCGCTCGGCTCGCGGCACCTACAACTCCGGGAACATTTCCTCCAGGGCCGCGGTGAGCTGGCCTGCGGTGGCCTTTTCCACGCACCGCCAGCGCAGGCCGCGCGACTTGGCCAGGCCGCGGGCCAGCTCCATGATGTTGTGGCTGGCCATGCCGGTGATGATGATCGCCGCGTCGGCCGAGTTGAGGGCGTCGGCGATCAGGCCGCGGTCGGCCGAGTCGCCCTGCCGCCGCTCGCAGACCCGCCAGCGCAGCTCGAACGGGCCGGACTCGAACAGCGGCCCCAGCCGGCTCTCGTCGCGCGGATGGCCGCCGAAGATCACCACGCGGGCCGCCTTCGGCCGGGGCCTCTGCGCGAGCCAGCCGGCCAACAAGCTCTCGCACTGTTGCCGCAGCGTCTCGCCGCGCAGCTCCTGCACGAACTCGCGGGCCAACTGCCAGCCGTCGTCGTGCTCGTCGGTCAGCAGCTCCAGCAAGATCTCCTCCGGCGAAAACTGCCCGAGTAGCGATTCACACTGGGCCGCCGCGCCGGCGACCGACAGGTGAATGAGGTGCGCCGCCGCAACCACGTCGCCGTGTGCGGCGCGCCAGGCCAGGCGGATGCCGCGCTGGAGGGCCACGGACTGGCCGGCATGCAGCAGCAGCTCGCGCCGCAGCCGCGGCGGGGCCGCCGACTCGCCCTCTTTCAGGATGCCGTGCGCCGAGGCCAGCCGAGCCAGGTCTTCGCCCGGCAGCGACTCGAGCAGGCGCGCACCCAGGGCGCTCGTCCAGGCAGTCATCGAAGCTGGGGCAAGGGTAGGTGACATCTGCGAACCATTGGTCAGCCGGCGATTACTTGTCCGCCAATCCTTCGACGAATTTCAGGATCGCCTGGCTGTCCTTGGCGGCGTCCACCTTGGTGTTCTTGAGCGCGATCTTGCCCTGGCGGTCGATCACGAACGTCCACCGCGCGGCGGTGACGCCTCGCTTGAGCACGTGCTGCTGGCCGTCCACCTCGCGGGTGATCTCGCCCCCTTTGCTCAGCGGCACGCCGAACTTCTTGGCCACGGCGCCGTCGGTGTCGGCCAGCAGCGGGAAATTGAGCGAGTGGGCTTTCTTGAACAGCTTCAGCCCGGCCACTTCGTCGCCGCTGACGCCGACGACTTCCACGCCTTTGTCGGCCAACTTCGTCAGGTCGTCGCGGAAGGCGCAGCTCTGCCGAGTGCAGCCGCCGGTCATGGCCGCGGGATAGAAATAGACGACGACGATCTTCTTGCCGTAGTGATCGGCCGACTTCCAGGCGTTGCCCGCATCGTCGGTGCACTCGAACGCCGGCGCCTGGTCGCCGCTCTTGAGATCGACCTTGGCGTCAT
>JAKEET010000062.1 GCA_022616435.1 Gemmataceae bacterium | reverse complement strand
GGTTCGTTCGCTGGGCGGAGTGCCGGAACTGCGGCGGTTCACCCGGTTCTTGAAGGACGCCAAGACCTTGGAGGAAGTGCGTTCGCGGCTGGCCAAATGATCGCTCGTCGAACCTCGGAAATCGGTTGCCTTGGTCTGCACAATTCGGCAAGCTATAGGGTATGCTCGCAGGGATTCCGCTCGCTTCAGCGACTTCATCACCGGCAGGATGACATCATGGCCATCCACGCACAGTGTTCGCACTGCGGTTGCTCCCATACCCTCGAAGACCGTTTTGCCGGCAAGACCATCAAGTGCATCGAATGCGCCGAGCCATTCCGGGTCAACGATGCGGATCGCGGCGCGATCCAGGCGCCGGCGCGGCCCGTTCCTGCGCGGCCGGGCACGGCGCGACCCGCCCCAGCGCGGCCCGAACCGGCACGAAGCCGTCGCAAGGACGAGGACGACGATCGCCCCGCGCGGCGGCGGGTCGTGGATGACGACGATCCGGACGACGATGACGCGCCGCGGCGCCGCTCGCGTCGCGACCAGGATGAGTCGAGCTCGCTCGGCCTCATCCTCGCGTGTGTCGGCGGCGGCGTGCTGGTGGTGGGCATCGCCATTGGCCTCGCGGTCTATTTCCTGAGGAGTGAGGCGCCAGGGCCCGTCGTCATGGCGCAGGACGGGGCGCCGGTCGCCAACCCGGGGCAGGCTTTGCCGCCGAACGTGCCGAACGCGAACCCGGCGCCCGTGAATCCCCCGCCGGTGAATCACAACCCGCCGCCGCAACAACCGCCCGCTCAGCAACCCGCCGCTCAGCAACCGCCCGCCCAGCAGCCTGCACAACAGCCGGTCGCGCAGCCCAACCCGATGCCGAAGCAGCCGCGACCACCCAAGAAGACCGAGAAATTCCAGCCGCCGCCCTTGGAGCCGGCCGGGGGAGCGCAGGGGCCGATCGGGGAATGGAAGGTCGAACCCGATCCAGGCATCGACGTGTCGCGCGCGCCTGCCAATCTCAAGGTGCAACCATCCCTGGCTGGCTCGCCCCATCTCGTCTTCCCGTCCACGCCGAGCCACTTCGTCGCCATGCGCGCCGGCGCCGGCAAGCTGGCCCAGTGGCAAATCTTCGACTTGCAACTGGGCAAACCGTCCGGTTTCATCAAGGGCAATCCCGACTTCGACCAACAGGTGCTCAGCCCCGACGGCAAGCTGATCGCCGGCCGGGCCAAAGGGCCCAAGTTCCGCACCACCGCCGTCCTCGTCTGGGGCGTGGCCGCGAAGAAGTGGGTCACCACGATCCTCGTCGAAGGTCCGTTTTTCACGCTCCATGAATTCCTCGAAGACAACCACATCATCACCGCCGTTTCCGTCAAGCTCGATCGGCAGTACGACGTGTGGAACCCCAAGGGCGAGCGCGTCCACCAGTTCACGCGCCCCGGCTGGCCCGACTACAAACATCACGCCGCGCTGAGCCCCGGCCGCAAGTACCTGGCCCTCGCCGAAGGAAGCCGCGGCGGGCAGCCGATGCGCGTGGTCATCCTGCGGGCGCTCAAGGGCGAAGTCGTCGGCGAACTGGAGGTCCCGAAGGATTTCGGCGCCGGCGTCAAGGCGCTCGCCTTCAGTCCCGACGGCGCCGAGCTGGCCTGCTACACCGAGCATTTCGGCAAGTCCAGGCTCGTCACCTGGAGGATGGACAAGGGCGAGGTCGGCGTCAATCACGCGTTCGTGCAAAGCGTCGCCGCACTCGCGCCGCAGTCCAATCAGTATCAAGGCCCCGTGCTGGAATGGGCGCCCGACAAGAGCGGCTGGCTGTTCTACGGCCAGGTCCTGATCGACTACGCCAGCGGCGCGCCGGCCCACACCATGCCGGTGCCCGGCGGCGACGCCAACAAGTTTTACCGGCGCTTCGTCGGCAAGGACCATGTCGCCGTCGTCAACGGCAACAACGCCGCCCAGCAACTCCGCTACGACGCTCTGCCCGTCGCCGAAATCGCCGCGAACGTGAAGCTCGCCCGCGCCGGCGGCGATCAGGGTCCGGCGGCGCTGCCCGAACCGAAGCCGGCCGACGTGGCCGGCGCCAAGATCCTCCCCGTCCCCGGCGGCGGCCCGTGGACCGCGCAGCCCGATCCCGCTCCCGTCGCCAAGAACCTGCCGCCGCTAACGCTGCGGACCACACCCGCCGAGACCGCGCAGGTGATGTTCGCCCCCAGCGGCCACACCGTCGTGCTGACTTCGTTCGCGCCCAACCCGCTCGCGGCCAAGCGCTTCATCCGTGCCGATCGCTACGATCACGCCGCCGGCAAGCTGCTCACGCAGACGGTCCTCTTCGAGGCGGTCGATGCCGGGCAACCGCGGATCGTCATGCCCGGCCAGGCGGCGGCGGTGCATGCCGTGGGCGAGGTGAGCCCGGACGGCAACCTGCTCGCCGTCCGCGCCACCAAGGACGATCCGCGCCTCGACGTCTGGAGCCTGGCCGATAGCAAGCACCTGGCCGGCTGGCTCCCGTACGACGGCGACAAGATCGAATGGTTCGGCTTCGTCGATGGGCAGCGCCTGCTGACGCTCAGCGACAAGGGCAAGCTGGCCCTGTGGAAAGTTCCCGAATGCCAGGCGGTGTACCTGGGCGACGGTTACCGCGGCTCGGCCGAGCTGAGCCCGTCGCGGAAGTATGTCGCCGTCCTGGCCGCCAGCGGCATCGAGATCCTCGACACCGACACGGGCACGTCGCGCGGGCGGCTCGACGCGGCGGGCGGGATGCAAACCATGCCGGCGTGCGCCTTCAGCCAGGACGGCAAGTCGCTGGCCGTGATCTTCTTCAACGCCAACGGCATGCAAATCGGCAGATGGGACCTTGCGAAGGGCGCCGCCTGGACGCCGGTCGTCGCCCCGGTCGCGGCCGCTCCGCTGAACTGGGCCGGCCCCAAGCACGTCCTGGCCAACATGACCCTGTTCGACTTCAACTTCAAGCAGCCGATCGTCACGTACACGCTGCCGGCCAAGAGCAAGGCGGCCGGGGTCAGCCCGGACGGGCGGCTATGGTATTGCTACGAGGCCGGCCAGCACCGGACGGTGCTGACTGCCGCGACCGTTCCCGACCCGCAAGCGGCCGACATCTCGGCGCAGGCGGCGGCCGGCAAGGTCACGCCGTTGATTCCGCCCGGCACCGCGGTCAAGATCCACGTCAACTCCAACTCGACGCGCTTCAAGACCGCCGTCGAACAGGCCCTCAGCCAGCGCCTAGAAGCCATGGGCTACAAGACCGGGGCCGGCGGCGTCACGTTGTCGGTGGACACCAACGTCGCCGCCACCGGGCGGATCTTGGAATACGAGCTGCGCCAGGCGCCCAAATTCGGTCCGCCGCTGCCGTTCCGTCCGGGTGGCGGCCAGATCGTCCAGGTAACCGAGCAGCAGGTCACCTGCCAGTCGCTGCTCGTCGATCAGCAGGGCATGGCGTTGCACAAGGCCCAATCGATCATTCCCACGCCGTCGTCGCTCCGCTTCCGCGGCGACGATTTCCAGAACGAACTCGTTGAAGCGATGTGGAACCAGGCGATCGCCTGGGGAAGCAACGCCCCGTTGCCGACGAACCTGTACCGCATCAACGGCAAACTGGAAGCATTGCCGAAGGTGGTGGCCCTGCCGGGCGGCGGATAGCTGAAGCGGAGAGCGTGACAAGGTGACAGGGGAGCGATTGTTGTGAACCTGTTCGAAGACAGCCTGGCGCCGCGAACGCGCTTCGACCTCAACTTTCGCCTCGGCGACGTCCCCGTCCGCATCCATCCGTTCTTCTGGCTGAGCACGGCCATCCTCGGCTACAACGCCGGACCCGATGGGGAGCGGTTCAAGTACCTGCTGCTCTGGGTGGCGATTGCGTTCGTGTCCATCCTGGTCCACGAGCTCGGCCACGTCCTGATGGGGCGCTGGTTTGGCCGCCGCGGCCACATCGTGCTTACCGGCTTTTGCGGCCTGGCCGTCGGCAGCGGCGACGTCCCCCAGCGCTGGCAGCGCATCGCCGTCTCGCTCGCCGGTCCCGGCGCCGGCTTCCTGCTCGCCGCTCTCGTGACCGGCGGTTTCTGGCTCTACAACCCCGGCATCACGCTGTTCCTGCTGGGCGCCCTGTTCGGCGTGGGAGTTCCGCTCGCGCCCGACGTGGTCATCCCGCACGAGGTTGTCTGGTTCATCATCTTCCAGTTGATGCGGATCAACATCTTTTGGGGCCTGGTGAATCTCCTGCCGATCTGGCCCCTCGACGGCGGACAGGTCAGCCGCGAGATTTGCGAGCGCTATCGCGGCCGCGACGGCATGCGCCTCGCGCTGTCGATCTCGCTGGGCACGGCCATCGGCTTCGCGGCGCTGGCGCTGATCGAGTTCGTGCGCAAACAGCCGTTGATCCCCTACATCTCGCTGGGGGGCAGCCTGTTCCCGGTGCTGTTCTTCGCGCTCGTTGCGATCGGGAACTGGCAGCTCTTGCAATTCATTCGCCGCGCCGGTCCCGACTGGGATCGCGGCGAAGACGAGCCGCGCGCTCCGTGGGAACAAGACGCCGACTGGTGGAAACGGGGCGACAGCCCCTGGCGCGACTGACCGACCTCTGACTGCCGACCTCTGACTTCCGACTTCTGACTTCCGACTCACCCCAGCGCTATCAAGTCATCCACGGTCAGATAGCGCGACAGCACGCAACCCAGCACCCAGCGTCCGTCGGGGCGCGCGGTGGCGTGGCGCACGGTCGCGCTGAGGTTGGGAACGCGCTTGTGATGATCGGCGGGTTGAACGGCCAGCAACGTGCCCGGCGGCAGCGCCGCGGATGCAAGGAGCCCCAGCCCCTGGAGCGACAGATCGGCGACGCTGACGGTCACCGGTTCCGTCGGGGCCCCGCAGATGATCTGGATGGGACCAATGGTCCCGGCGGGCTGCCGCTGCATCGAGCGGCGTTCGGCGCAGCGGCTACCTTCCATGGACAATACCTCCTTGAAGTCTGGACGACATGCCTCCAGTGCGGACCAACATGACCTACGACACCGGTCCGTATCCCGAACGACAATGAAATCGTTCGCCTACTTGACCAGTTTCTCAATATCGGCCTTGATCGCCTTTCCCCAGATGTCGTAGCCCTTGGCGCTCAGGTGCAGGTAGTCCGGCATGATCGCGCCCGACAGGCCGCCGTTCTGGTCCAGAAACTCCTTGCCGATGTCCTTGAAGAACACGCTCTTGCCGTCGGCGACGATGCATACTTTGCGGATCTTGAAACGCCGCCACAGCCGATCGACGATCGGGATCAGCGTGGTCACGTCGGTGGTGTTGCCCGGCCACAACT
>JAKEET010000061.1 GCA_022616435.1 Gemmataceae bacterium | reverse complement strand
TTGTCGCCCTTGCCGTTGTCGCCCTTGCCGTTGTCGCCCTTGCCGTTGTCGCCCTTGGCGTTGTCGCCCTTGCCGTTGTGGCCGGGGTCGTGATCGCGATGCTCCGGGTAGATGTACAAGTTGTTGTTGCGGTACTGCTGGTGCAGGAAGGCGATCCCGGCCGAGGATACGTAGTAGTGGCGCGGATTGCTGCCGCCGGCGGTCGGCGGCGCCGAGGTCGATGAGTTGCCGAAGACGACCTTGGGAAGCACGACGCGCTGGGCGGCCCAGTGGCGGCGGAGCTTGATGTCTTCCTCGGTGTAGACGACGCGCTGCAACTGGGGAAAGGGCTTCGTCTTCAGGTCGGAATGAGCGCCGTCGCGGTTGTCGTACCAATCGCCGGCGTTGCCGGCCGCCGTCCCGTCCTTCCACCATTGCCGCAGCAAGTCGCCGACCTTGCCCTGGACGGCGGTGATGGGCTTGGCTTGCAAATCGTCGGCGGGAGGTTGATCGGCCGACGGAAGAGGCAGCGTGCCGGCGGCCAGGCAAGCAACGAGTGCCGCGCCATGACGGACGAAGTGCATATGCAGGGTCCTGGATTGGGATGACCGCATCGAAGGCTTCATTGAATCCTACGAGGTCGACGGCAACCGGATCAGCCTCGGCATCTCACGAGCTGTGTGGCAGCATCGGCGGGGGCGGCAGGGGGAGGCTGTCGTCAGCGGGTGACGGTTGTTGCGGCGGAAGTTGCGGCGGGGGCAGGTGTGGCGGCGGCAACTGGGGCGACCAGGTCTTGGACGGCGCCGGTACCTCGCCCTGGGCATCGCTGCGAAAGAAGATCGCCCCGATCAGCACCACGGCCGCAACCCCAGCCACCAAACCGAGCTTGGCATCATTCGGCATCAGTCCACCCCGCCGGGCGCGCAGGCGCCCTCGAAAATTATGCAGGCCAAGCCGGGTCGCCGTCATGGGTTGCATTGTTTCTTCAGAAGAAAACTGCTGAATTCGCCGGGCAGTGCAAACACGATCCGCCCATCCGCCACATCCGTCATCGTTTCGCTGGCTTGCCGGGATTCACCAATCGCTGCCACCCACATACGGAAGGCCTCTGATTGGGATAGGAAACGCCGGCGCGTCGGATTATGATTCGCCCGCGCAGCCAGAGAATCGGGTTCGCCGGCGCGGGGGAAGCACCATGCGAGTTTGCCTGTTCGAGGAACGGTGGCAACAACTCGAGCCGCTGAGCGCGACCCGGCCGGTCTTCGATCTCGTGTGCGGCATCCACACGCTGGGCGAAAAACAACGGCAGCGGCTGGGCGCCGTCGATTGGGGCGCTTGCCTGCGGCCGGCCCTCGCGCCGCTCTATCGCCGCCAGCACCCCGATGTGCCGGTCAACGAATATGGTTGGCTGCTGCAGGCGCCGGTGGCCCTGGTCAACGGCCGGTGGTTGCCGCCGGCGCAAACTCCACCCTTGCCGGCGACGCCGTGCGTCGGCCTGGCCGGCGACCAGGTGGCCCTGGCCGTCCTCGCGGATGAACAACTGGCTTCGTTCCAGTTCGTCGACGTCAGCGGCGAGTTGAAGCGCTGGCTGCACACGCTTCCCGCCGTGGCGGTGGGCGGACAGCTCATCGATTATCCCTGGCAGCTCGTCGAACAGAATGGGACGCAGATCGGCCACGACTTCGCGGATTGGGAAACAGCGGGCCCGTCTCTGCCAACGCCTGCCCTAACGCCCGCGCCAACTCCCGCGATCGTCGGTCCCCCGGCAGCGTTCTGGGCGGCGGCCACTGCCAGGATCGAGCCGATGGTCGTCGCCGACACGACCAAGGGCCCCGTCATCATCGACGAACATGCGGTCATCGCCGCCTTCACACGCCTGGAAGGCCCCTGCTACATCGGTCCGCACACCCACGTCATGGGCGCGAAAATCCGCGCCGGCACAACCATCGGCCCCCACTGCCGGATCGGCGGCGAGGTGGAAGCGAGCATCGTTCACGGCTTCAGCAACAAGTACCACGAAGGGTTCCTGGGGCACAGCTACGTCGGCGAGTGGGTCAACCTCGGCGCGGGGACGCACAACAGCGACTTGCGCAACGACTACGGGCCGGTGAGCGTGCCGATGCCGGGCCACGTGATCAACACCGGCCTGAACAAAGTCGGCTGCTTCATCGGCGACCACGCCAAGACCGGCCTGGGCACGTTGATCAACACGGGCAGCCACATCGGCGCGTTCAGCAACCTGCTGCCCGCCGGCCGGCTTGCCCCCAAGTACGTTCCCGCGTTCACCACCTGGTGGAACGGCCAACTGACCGAGGAGTTCCCGCTGCCGCAGCTCTTGCAGACGGCGCAACGCATGATGCAGCGCCGCGGACAGCAATTGACGGATGAGCATACGGCTCTTTTTCAAATGCTGTACGAGGCGACGGCCGACGAGCGCCGCGAGGTGCTGCAAGAGAATGAGATGCGGCTGTGGCGGCGGAGTGCGTGAACGATGATGACTGGAGAACACGTGTAGCGGAACTCGCAAGAGTTCCGGTTACGCATCCCCAACCGCCTCGAACGCATTCTTGAAATGCTCGATGACCGGCTCGCCCTGGCCGCCGGGCCAGCTCACGGTCAGCACGTCAAAGCGGGCGGCGTGATCGAGCAACCGCTTCTTTTGCAGGAAATAGAGCGCCAGCCGCGTTAGCCGCTTCTGCTTGGCGTAATCGACCGATTCGGCCGGACGGCTGCCGTCGGCTTCCTCGGTGGACCGCACCTCGACGAACACGATCGTGCGCTGATCGAGCGCGATCAGGTCGAGCTCGCCGAGGTCGCACGTGAAATTGCGGACCAGGATGCGATAGCCAAGCCTTTGCAAGAAACGAGCCGCCGAACGTTCGGCGCGGCTGCCGAACCAGCGGCGCCACCAGGGCCTGGCTGTTTTCTTGGTCATTCGTCATTCGTCATTCGTCATTCGTCATCAGTCATCGGACACCGTCACCAGCGACGAAACGACCACGAATGACGAATGACTAATGACGAATGACTATGTCGTCGGGGCGCCCTGCGCTTCGGGGCTGCCCGGCACTTCGACCTTCGGCTTCGCTTTCCGCTCCCGAAGCCGGGTCGCTTTGCCGACGCGATCGCGCAGGTAGTACAGCTTGGCGCGGCGGACGACGCCGGTGCGTTTCACATCGATCTTGCTGATCTTGGGTGAATTCATCGGGAAGGTCCGCTCCACGCCTTCGCCCTGCACGATGCGGCGGACGGTGAACATCTCGCGCATGCCTTCGCCGCGGCGCGACACCACCACGCCGGAAAAGACCTGGATGCGCTCCTTCTCGCCTTCCAGGATGCGCTGATGCACGTCGATCTGGTCGCCGATCCGGAACGGCTGGATCTCGCGCTTGATCTCCTCCTCGCTCTCCTTGCCGTCCTTGTCCTTCTTCTTGATCTTGAGGATGCCCAGGCTTTTGATCTGGTTCTCCTCGATGAGGTTGAGGAACTTATTCTTCATGGCATGTCTCCGATTGAATTTCCACGTTGATCGTTGTGGCGAGCGTACACGGGTCGTTACGCTCCATACTCCGGTCGCTTACGCTCCCGGCTCGCCAGACGCTCCCGGCCCGCCGTGTTTCGAGCGCCGCGCCGATTGCTCACGCCGCCACTCGGCAATCGCCGGATGATTGCCGCTCAGCAAGATCTCCGGCGCCTCCAGGCCGCGAAACACGCGCGGCCGGGTGTATTGCGGATACTCCAAGCGTCCGGGCGCGTTGTGCGATTCATCCGCCACGCTGTCCTCGTCGCCGAGCACGCCGGGGACGTAACGGACCACGGTGTCGATCACGACCATCGCCGGCACTTCGCCGCCGTTGCAGATGTAGTCGCCGATCGAGAGCTCGCGCGGCTTCAGGATCAGGCGGATCCGCTCGTCGAAGCCCTCGTACCGGCCGCACAAGAGCAGCAAGCGCTTGTGGCTCGCCAGCTCCCGCACCAACCCTTGGGCCAACCGCTCGCCGCCGGGGGTGAGCATCACCAGCAAGCCGGGCTCGGCGGCCTGTTGCTGGACGGCTTCCACGCAGTCGCAGACTGGTCCGGGCATCAGCACCATCCCGGGGCCGCCGCCGAACGGCCGGTCGTCCACGCTCTTGTGCTTGCCCTCGGCCCAGTCGCGAATGTTCCACAGGTGGATCGACACCAGCCCGCAGTCGATGGCCAGTCTCAGGATGCTCTGGGTGAAGTACCCTTGAAAGATATCCGGAAACAGGGTGAGCACGTCGAAGCGCATCGGAAGCCGGTCAGGTGGTGGCCGCGGGGGACGCCGCTGCGGCCGCCGCTTCCTCGAACTTTTTCATGTACTTGGTGATCAGCACTTGCACCTGGTCCGACGGCTTGGCGCCGACCCCCATCCAGTGCTTGATCCGTGCCGGCTTCAAGGTCACCCGATTGTCGGTTTCGCCGATCGCCGGATCGTACGTGCCCAGCTCTTCAAGCACCCGGCCATCGCGCGGCTGCCGCGAATCGATCGCCACGATGCGATAATACGGCCGGTTCTTCCGGCCCATGCGTTTCATGCGAATGCGTACTGCCACGGGATTACCTTTCTAGTTCAACCACTCACGAATCATTGCGAGCACTTCGTCTTTAGTGTGGAACAACCCCTCGCGGACTCCACAAGTCGGGATCGGACTCAACTCCAGCCACCATCCGCCCTTGATGTCCGAGATCGTCACGACCCGGACTTTGTGCTCCACATGAATCACACAGGCGGCGCCGACTCCTTGCAGACTGCTCTTCGGATACACTTGCGACAATTCTGCGAAAAGTCGCCACAATCGCTCCGGCATCTCGAGCCGGTTGTTCAGCGTTTTTTTTTATCCTGCTTCCGCTTCTTCTTCCGTTCCTCGGCCCGTTCCTTGGGGCTCTTGCGGTGGCCGGTGCCGATCTTGGTCTTGGGCATCATGGCGCCCGGTTGGAACAGGCCGGCCTTGCCCATGCCCATGACCATCTTCAGCCGCTGCCATATGGACATGTTAGCCATCTGCCGCATGATCGTCCGCATCTGATCGAACTGGCCGATGAATTGCTTGATCTCGTGCGGCTCGGTGCCGCTCCCCTGGGCGATGCGGCGGCGGCGGCTGAGGTCGATGATGTCGGGATCGCGGCGCTCCTCCTTCGTCATCGAGTCGATGATGCCCTGGATGCGCTTGACCGCCTCATCCGGGTCCTCGCCTTCCGGGATCAGCTCGCTCATGCCGGGCATCTGGCCGACCAGCTCGCGCATGCCGCCCATCTTGGCCATCGCCTCGAACTGCTTGCGGAAGTCGTCGAGCGTGAAGTCGCCCTTGGCCAGCTTCTCCTGCTGCTTCTGGATTTCCTCCTGCGACAGCTCGGCCTGGACGCGCTGCACCTTCTCGATGATGCCGGCGACGTCGCCGTGCCCCATGATGCGCCCGGCCATGCGCTCGGGATCGAATTCCTCCAGGGCTTGCAGCTTTTCGCCGACGCCGACGTACTTGATCGGGACCTTGGTGACCTCCTTGATCGACAGCGCCGCGCCGCCGCGGGCGTCGCCGTCGAGCTTCGTGAGGATCACGCCGTTGAGATCGAGCGCGTCGTTGAAGGCCTTGGCGCTGTTGACCGCGTCCTGGCCGGTCATGGCGTCGCACACGAAGAAGACGTCGTCCGGCTTCGCCAGCCGGTCGATCTGCTTCAGCTCCTCCATTGGCATTTCGGCGATGTGGAGCCGGCCGGCGGTGTCGAGGATCACCACGTCGTACAGCGTGTTCTTGGCGTGGACCAGCGCGTTCTGGCACACGCTCACCGGGTTGGGACCCTTGCCGTCCGGCGTCGCCGCGCCCTCGGAGTACACGTCGATCTTCAGCTGCTCGCCGAGCACCTTCAACTGGTCGATGGCGGCGGGACGCTGCAAGTCGGCCGCCACCAGCAATGGCCGCTTGTTGAACTTGTCGCGCAAGAGCAGGGCCAGCTTGCCGGCGGTGGTCGTCTTGCCGGAGCCTTGCAGGCCGCACAGCATCAGGACGGTGGGGCGGTCCTTGGCGAAGTGGAAGCGATGATCGACCGGGCCCATCAGCTCGACGAGCTCGGAGTAGATGATCTGGACGATCTGCTCGCTGGGGTCGAGGGTGCGCAGCACTTCCTGGCCGACGGACTTCTGCGTCACCCGCTCCATGAATTCGTTGGCGACATTGAAATTGACGTCGGCGTCGAGCAGGGCGGTGCGGACCTGGAGCAGGCCTTCGCGGACGTTGGCTTCGGTCAAGCGGCCGCGGCCGCGCAGCTTCTTGATCGCCTCGCCGAGGCCGCGGGTAATGCCTTCGAACATGAGCCACCCAGCGAACGAAACTCCCGAAGTCGCTTCGACTTCGGGAGTTTGGTTGTCGTAAGCCGTCCATTATAAGCAAACGGCGCCAAGAAGCAATTCGACCGACCTGAATTGGACGCCGGCAGCGTGCGATCTCGCCACCGGCAGTTGCTGCACCGCATCACCGCCTCGGAATAACTTGGAAGCAATGCCTCGCGCACGTTACAATCGCCTCGGAACAACCACTCGGGATTAAGAAAAAATGGGGACTGGCACCGGCCATCCCTGGTCATATCCTGCGATTCCGGAGACGAGGCCGGTGCCTGTCCCCATTTTTTCACAACCACTCGGGAATGAACCGCCATGGCCGACGCGTCCGCTCCGCAACCGGCAGTCGTGAGCGCCGGGCAGCCGCGCTCGCGCCTGCGCCGGCGGGTTGGCGCGATCGTCGTGGTCGCGCTGATTGCCGCCGCGGTCGCCGCGTGGTGGTTCGCGCGTCCGCCCGAGCCGCCGGTCCAGCCGGCTGGCTTTCCATTGCCTCCGCTGTCGAGTAGTCCGTTCTTGAATACCGCGCCGGATGTCGCCTACGTCGGCAGCGACGCCTGTCTCCGTTGTCATCCGAACCACCACTCGCGCTATCATCGCACGGGCATGGGCCGGTCGATGGCGGAGGTCGATCTGGGCCGCGAGCCGCACGACGCCGACTTTGATCATCCCCTCTCCAAGCGCCGCTACCAGGTCCGCCGCAAGGACGGCCAACTCTGGCATCGGGAGCTGCTACTGACGAGCGGCCCCGATGAAGTTGTCCTGTCGGAGTTCCCGCTCAAGTACGTGGTCGGCTCGGGCCGGCATTCGTTGACGTACCTGGTCGAAGCCGACGGCTTCCTGGTTGAATCGCCGGTGACCTGGTACACGTCCAAGCAAGCCTGGGGCATGTCGCCCGGCTACGACCGCGCCAATCACTCCGGATTCGAGCGGGCGACCGGCGAGAGTTGCTTGATCTGTCACGCCGGGCACGCCGAGGCCGTGGACGGCAGCTTGCACCGGATGCGCATCAAGGAGGCCGTGATCGGCTGCGAGCGCTGCCACGGTCCGGGGGCGTTGCACGTCGAGCGACACCGCGCCCTGCATCACGAAGCGCCGCCGCCTCACGATGCGCCCGAGCCGATCGATACCACGATCGTCAATCCCGCCCATCTGTCGCGCGAGCTGGGCGAGGCCGTGTGCCAGCAATGTCACCTGCGCACCAGCGCCGCGGTCGTGGCCCGCGGCCGCAAGCCCAGTGATTTTCGCCCGGGCCTGCCGCGTCAGGATTTCCTGCACGATTACCGGCTCGACATCCCCGACGCGTCGATGACGGTGGTCGGCCACGTCGAACAGATGCACCTGAGCCGGTGCTACCAGGCGTCGGGAACCTTGACCTGCGTCACCTGCCACGATCCTCACTTCGAGCCGCGGCCGGCCATCCGCGAGCGTTACTACACGAAGGCGTGCCTGAGCTGCCACCGGGCGGAGCATTGCCGGGTGGACCCGCGGCAGCGACAGCGGCAAAGCCCGCGGAACGACTGCGTCCAGTGCCACATGCCGCGCTCGCCCACCGAGATCCCGCATCTGGCGTTCACCCACCATCGCATCGGCATCCACGATAAGCCGCCGTCGCTGCCGGACGATCCGGACCGGGCCCACGATGGTTTCGGCGTGCTGAAGCCGTTCCTCGACTTGTCGCGCGTGAAGGGTCTCGATGAGAAACGCTCGCTGGGCCTGGGATACCTCGAAGCCGCCAACCGGCAAAAGGACGAGGCGACGGCCATGCGGTACCGGGAGCTGGCGTTGCGGCTGCTGACCGAAGCTCGCGACGCGGGGTTGCGCGACGGCGCGCTCGACGCCGCGCTGGCGCGGCTGCGCTTCGACATGGAACTGGACGACGGCGTGCTGGAGCTGGCCCAGAGCGCGCTGGCGCTGGGCAACCTCGACGGCCAGGACCATTGCAACGCCCTGTTTCTCGTCGCCGACATGCTGGCGCGTCAAGGCAGGCGCGGCGAGGCGATTCCGTATCTGGAAAAGCTCGGCCGCTTGCGGCGCCATTCGATCCAGTGGCTGCTCCGCGCCGACTGCGAGCGCGACGCCGGCAACCGGCCGGGGATGATCGACGCCTTGCGGACCGCGGTGGCGATCAATCCGCGGCTGTGGAAGGCGCACCTGAGCCTGGCGGACCACTACCGGAGCGCCGGAGATGCGATGCGGGCCGATTGGCACAAGCGGCGGGCGGTCCCGTGAGACGCGGACCGGGCGAGCGAGCGCGAGACGGCAAGCCGCACGCCGCGAACGTGGACAGTTGGATCGAGTCTAGAGCGCGACGGGTTTTTCCGGCGGGTGCTGTTCCCATTCCTTGCGCACCTGGTTCAGGCCCCAGGCGCACAACTCGAACTGCTCGCTCAGACGGCGCAGCACCGGCGCTTCCTCGGCGTACGCGTCGTCCTCGTAGGTGCTGGCGATCCAGTATGAGCGCTTGCCTTGCTCGCAGTAATCGATGAAGTGATCCTTCGACAGGATCGAGCGCAGGCGCTTCAAGGCCTCGGGATACACGCCGGTCCAGAACAGCGTGAAGTCGCCGATGTGGCGGTGCATCTCGCGGCAGGTGCGGCCCGTCGGCAGTGCGGCCGCCTCGAGCAGCATGTCGGCGACCTGTTCCATCGTGCGGCCGGAGTACAGCCGGATGTCGCGGATGTGCACGAAGCGTGCGAGCAAGAGCGACAGGTAGTCAATCAAGCGCGGATCGGCGAGGCCCAGGTTGTCCACGAAGGCATGTTCCGTCAAACCGGAGAAATAGCGGCGGAGCGGGTGATCGGCGTTGTAATACCACATGCATCGCCTCCTCTCCCTGGAAGTCCAGCCCAGAGGCTATCCGAAAAGAGGTCAACCCCTTTTCGGATAGCCTCCCGGTCTCCATACCGAGTGTTCTTTTCAAATTCTAGCGCATCTTCGCAGTCAGTCAAACGGAACAGACTGGGAACTTCCCGGGCCGGCCGGCAAGCTGGCGAGCCTGGGAAGACTTGTCCGTTGCCCGTATTTCGCCGTTGTCAGGCGGCTGCGTTTGGTGCCTTGGATGCAGCCAACGTGTCTTCGGTCGCAGTCGCGCGTGGGCATAAGGTAGACCACGCGAAACCGCAAACGAGGCTCGCAACGCCATGACCTACGAACCCGCGTCCCGCCGCCCCATCGCCGACATCTTCCGCCGCACCGCGACGGCGCCGGTCGCTGGGCGATTCGTGCTTCCGGCAGGAATTCGAATGCTCGTTCGAGTCGGTGGAAGGGCTGGTGTATCCCGATTTCGCGCGGTGCGTGGTTCCGAAAGCCAGGGGGCAGGAGGCAGGCGGCAGGGACCCGTGGGCGGAAATCAATAATCAGTGGCGGGCGATGGCGCGGCGCTGGGAGTGGCGCAATTTGCGGCGCGTGTTGGGAGACAAGCGGTTGACGCGCGATGATTTTGCGCGGGACGACGAGGAGGGACAAAGGCTGGACCGCTTCGCCGAGGGCCTGGAGGGGATCGACCCGGTCGGCGGCATCGATTTCGGTTTTCGCAATCCGTTCGCGGCCATCTGGGGCTTCGAGGATCGCGACGGCGTGTTGTGGCTGGTCGGCGAGCACTACGCCCGGCAGAAGCCGCTGTGCCATCACGCGCGGTTCTTGCCGCGCAACGTGACCTGGTACGCCGACCCCTCCGGGGCGACGGAGCGGTCGGAGCTGCGCTGCGCCGATTTCGTGATGCGCGAAGGGAATAACGAGCTGCGGCCGGGGATTGCCGCCGTCACGGAAGGGCTGCAGAACGGCACGCTGCGGGTGCTGGAGGGGGCGTGTCCGAACCTGCTGGCGGAGGCGGGGCTGTACCGCTGGGCGGGGCATGGGGAGTACCGCGCGGAACGGGAGAAGCCGATGGATGAGCACAACCACGCGCTGGCGGCGCTGCGGTACCTGGTGAGCCGGCTGGATCGGCGGCGGATGGCGCGGGTGGCGTAGGATAGCACTCCGGTTCTGTCTGATGGGATTTGATGCGGATGGTTCGGTCAGAAGCGGAGTTCTGACCTACGTTGTCCAATCGGTATCGACCAGGACGAGCGTGCCGCTCAGCAGGGCGGCGACGACGAGGTGGGGCTGGCGCGGGTGGATGGCCAGGCCGCGGATCGGCCAGCCCAGGCTCCACGACGCCTGCTCGCGGCCGCTGGTCGCGTCCCACAGCTTCAGCGTATTGTCATAGGACCCGCTCAAGAGCCGCCCGCCGTCCGGACTGAACGCGCAGGCAGTAACCGCA
>JAKEET010000060.1 GCA_022616435.1 Gemmataceae bacterium | reverse complement strand
TTCTTCCCATCCGGCGACAGCTTGCCCAACGAGGGCGATTGATCGGGGCTGGTCACGTCGTATTTCGCGGAACCGTCTTTCTTCAGCATGACCAGCTTCGACCCCGACTTCTTCTCGGTCTTCTCGAAGGCCAACGCGAGCAGCCATTGCCCATCGCGGGACCAGTCAATGACGAGGTGATTGTTGGGGACGTTCACGGCGGTCTTTTTCTTGGTCTTGACGTCGATGATCCAGGCCTGGGAAACGACCTCGGAAACCTTGCTGCCCTGGCGGGACAGCTCCATGACGTCCAGGTCGGAAACCAGCAGCTTGGCGCTGTCGTTGGACCAATGGCACAACGTCCCGCTCACTCCAAGATTCTCCCCGGAGCCTTGGCCGTTCGCGTCGCGGACATGGACATAGGCGATTGCCTTGTGCGTTCCGCGGCTGGCCCTGGCGGCCTCGATGGCCTTGAGATCGATGACCAGCAGCGCCAGACGCTTGCCGTCGGGCGACAACGAGCTGTTGGAGAACGGATGCAGCGGCACCTTGTCTTCCTTCGTCACGAGCCAGCCGATGTCCTTGCCATCGGGAGTGACGCTGGCCAGGGCGCCGTCGCGGAAGACCATGAGGCGGCCTTCCGCCGGCGGCTCAGGCCGCGGCTGGGGTTTGCTGGGCCGCGACACGGAAGGTCGTGTCGCCTTGTCGGCGGGCGGGTCGGCGTTCTGGCCGCTGGCCACCGCCGCGCCCCAGACGCCAATCCCGGCAAGGCACAGCGCCGCCGCCGCCAGCAAGGCGGATTTCTTCAACTTGCCCAGCAACATCGCTTTCATGACGCCCTCCGTTATGTTCACGACTCCAGTCGAAACCCCAGCTTCGGCCAACGTTTGTCCGGCGGCCAGCCTCATGCACGTCGCAACCGTCGTCGCCGCCAATTCGGCCGACGCCATGGTCGCACTTCCGAGCGTCGCCAGACCCGCGGCCGAGAGCGCCACGCCGCGCCGCGAGAGCCGTTGGGCCAGCAGCTTGCGGGCGTAGGCCAGCCGGCTCGAAAGCGTCCCGGCCGGAATGCCAAGCCGGTCCGCCACCTCCTGTCGCGGCCGGCCTTGCAGCTCGCAGAGCACGATGGCCGACCGGTATTTGTCGGGCAGCTTGCTCAGTTCCTGGTCCAGGAGGGCACACGCCTCCCGGCGATCGGTGGAGCGGGGATGGGGATCGAGCATATCGTGGAGCGGTTGTTCGCGCGCGGTTCGCCGCGCCGCCTTGGTGCGCGCTTCCAGGGCCGAGCGCCAGGCGACGCCGTACAGCCAGTTGCCGAGCAACTCGCGCGGCCTGACCGCCGCCGCCTTGCGCGCCAGCACCAGGAAGGCGGCCTGGAAGGCGTCCTCGGCGTCGTGGACATGGCCGGTCACGCGCCGGCACACGCCGAGCACCATGGCGCCATGCCGCCGGACCAGCGCTTCAAACGCCACGGCATCGCGATCGGCGATGAACCGCTCGAGCAAGTGCCCGTCCGACGCACCCGCGCCGTCGGGCAACATCGCGGTCCTGCGCAGCTCGTGCACGACTTGTTCCATCGACTGGATCTCCGCACCCCCAGCAGCACGCTTGGGATTTCGTTGTCCTCCAGACATTATTGGCGCCAGGCCGGCCCGCGCGTCGAAATACTCCACCGGAGAACGGGGAATGGCGGCTTCATTGTTGGCGTGCGCCAACGCAACAGCGCCGGCCGAGTTGCTTGTCCCTGGTCAACGCGTTGTCTATACTCAAAGGGATTCACGGGACTTCAATTCGCAGCGAGTTGACCATGCGGCAGTCGACCAGGCGGCGTTCTGCTCCGTTGCTCGTGCTCTTGTTGACCGCGTGCCGCGCGGTCGCGCAACCCGACGACCACGGGCCCGAGCCGCCGTTGACGGAGCATCTCGTCGAAGGCAAGCTCATCGATTGGCAAATCGAAGGCGACATCGCTTCCGATAAGCACTCGATCACGATCGGCGGCAAGTCGCCGGCAAAGTTGCGCCTCCTGAAACGGATGGGCGACCAATTCTACCTGCGGCTGGAGTACCAGTTCACGGGCCCGCCGCCGACGCTGGTGTGGCACACCAATCAAACGAGGTCGTGGTCCCTGGTCTCGCCGGGTCCGAATCGGTGGGCGGAGTTCACTACCCGTGGCGCCCAGGGAACCTGGCGCAGCGGCTCGCAGTGGCGGCAAGCCACACGGGCCATGGACGGCGGCTTTTCCAGCACGGGCGGCCTCTACGTCGGGGCCGGTCCGTTGCGCGAGTTCAATATAGTCGTGCCGGCCAACAGCACCTTGACCCTGCGCCGCCTTGCCTTGTACACCACGCCCGTGGTGGAGCGGTCCCCGTACGGGTTGACGGCCGCCATCGCGGTGCTGGTGGGCGTGCTCGCCGGCATCATGGCGCTGGGGTGGTTTCTGAATCGACGGCGGTCGGCCGCTGCGGCGCCTGGGCCCTCTGTATCAGAATAATGCGCAAGCACTGTTTTGATTTCACGGAGGCAAACGTAGTGCGTCTGTGATTGTTTGACCGCGTTGAAAAAACAGTGACGCTGTGTGGCTTGAGCGAGCGCTAAACGGCAAGCCACAGGCCACTCACCACTGACTCCTGATTCCTGACTCCTGACTCCCGAGGCTTCCATGCGGCAAATCACCATCGGCAACATCACCGAAACCGTCGTCGAACGGGCCGACTACCCGCCCGAGCGCATCAAGGCCATCCTCGGCAACGAAACGGTTGCCGTCCTGGGCTACGGCGTGCAGGGTCGCGGGCAGTCGCTCAACATGAAGGACAACGGCGTCAACGTCGTCATCGGGCTGCGCGACAAGACCGGCAAGGGCTGGGACCTGGCGACGCAGGACGGCTGGGTCCCCGGCAAGACGCTGTTCTCGCTGGAGGAAGCGACCCAGCGCGGCACCATCGTGCAGTACCTGCTGTCCGACGCCGGCCAGAAGGAGCAATGGCCGACCTTGAAGCCGTTGTTGACCGCGGGGAAGGCGCTGTACTTTTCGCACGGCTTCTCGATCGCCTACAAGGACCAGACCGGGGTGATTCCGCCCAAGGACATCGACGTGATCCTGGTGGCGCCGAAGGGCTCGGGGACGACGGTGCGCCGGCTGTTCCTCGAAGGCCGCGGCATCAACGCCAGCTTCGCGATCGAGCAGGACGCCACCAGCAGGGCCCGCGACCGTTGCCTGGCCACGGGCATCGCCATCGGCTCGGGCTACCTGTTCGAAACCACGTTCCAGAAGGAAGTCTTCAGCGACCTGACCGGCGAGCGCGGCGTGCTGATGGGCGCCATCTACGGCTTGTGGCTGGCCCAGTACGAGGTGCTGCGCGAGCACGGGCATTCGCCGTCGGAAGCATTCAACGAAACGGTGGAAGAAGCGACGCAAAGCCTGTACCCGCTGATCGCGGAGAACGGCATGGACTGGATGTACGCCAACTGCTCGACGACCGCCCAGCGCGGCGCCCTCGATTGGTTCAAGCGGTTCCGCGACGCGTCGAAGCCGGTGTTCGAGGAGTTGTACCAGAAGGTCGCCGACGGCACCGAGACGCGGCGGGTGCTCGAATCGAACAGCCGCAAGGACTACCGGGCACAACTGGAGAAGGAATTGAAGGAGGTCGCCGACAGCGAGATGTGGCGGGCGGGGACGGTGGTGCGGTCGCTGCGGCCGGAACGGGCGGCGAAGTCGAAGGGGTAGTCCCTACAAACGCGCCATCAGGAAATATTGGAAGAATGGATAATAAAAAATGACTGGATAAGATGGATAAGCCTTGCGAGCGGCGGCAATCAAGGTTAAGGTTGGGTTGTTGTGGTTAGTGCCACAGCAACCTATCGGGGTAGTGGCTGGGCGGTGCCCGCGTTGGGTTACCGCCTCGCGCTGGGAGCCGCTACCTCGATTTTTTTCGATCTACCCAAGCCCACGGACCCTGTCCGCGGGCTTTTTTCATTGGGCGCGATTCGTTGCGCCGCGCTCGTTTCGCGGCGCAACGAATTAAGGTTTTGCCGGGGCTTGATTTGCGTCATTCCCTCGCAACATTCGTTGCGCCGCGTGTGTCGATTTGGCGCAACGAATCCGCTGCCGGCCCGGCAGTTCATCGTGCGCTGATCGGTTTGAACGCCTTGAGCACCAGCACGCGGCCGATCAGCCGTGCCAGCAGGGGCATCGGCAGCCAGCGCCACGGGTGCGGCACTTCCGAGCGCCGCAGTTGCCGTTTGTGGACGCGGTGGTCGGCGAAGCGGTGGAACAGCCGCCGCAGCGCCCAGCCGGTGTAGCGTTCTTCCGGCTGCGGCTTTGGCTGGCGTTTGCGGCGGAGCAGCCAGCGGTACCAGAAGAAGCAGGCCCGGTACCAAAAATCGACGTCGTAGCGCGCCGGCGTGACGGCCAGCACTTTTCCCCCCGGCTTGAGGACGCGATAGACTTCATCGACGACCCCTTCGGGATGGTCGATGCCGTGATACAGGCTGCTGATGCAGGCCACGTCCACGCTGGCCGATTCCAGCGGCAGCCGCGTGGGCACGGCGTGCAGGAAGCCGCCGGACAGGCCGCGGAGGGCGAAGTTGCGGCGGATCAGATCGAGCTGGGCCAACGAGGAGCTGCACACCACGACCTGGGCGCCGTGGGCCGCGTACTGGGCCCAATCGGTGCCGAGGCCGTGACCCAGGCCGAGCAGGCGCTCGCCGGCGTGCTTGGCGAACTCCATGAGCTTGGGGATCCAGCGGGCGTATTTCTTGTGGCGCTGGCTCTGGATATCGAGAAACCATTGCAGCGAATACGGCTCCGGCTGGAGATCGAGCCGCGGCGGCGCCGCGGGCGGCTGCAGTGCTTCGTAGGCGAACAGCTTGTCGGCGAACTCGCGCGGATGATGCGGGCCCTTGTAGGGCGCCAACGCATCCTCCTCCGGCAACCCGAACAGCTCCGCGACCGCGACGCTCGCGCTGGTCCAGCTTCCGGGATAGGAATCGTCCATGATTTCCCCCGTTCGGTTCTCGCACGTATGCTAACTAAAGGAACCGGCATTCCATAGCCCAAGCCCTCCCGTCGAGTCAAGGGCACCGTTGGCCGCGGCAAGCCACGTAAGCTGGGCATGCTCCACTACTTCTACCTCCTGAATCAAGCCTGGCTGGAAGAGGCGCTTCGCCCCGCCCTCACGGAGAGTTGGCGGCGGCGCAGTTTCCAACCCTGCCGGACGCTCTGCCGAACGTTGCTCGAGACGGAGGCTGCCGGCGCCGCACCGGTGGTGGCCGGGGTCGCCCGCGGGTTGCCGTTCGATCGCACATTCTGGCAGGCCCTCGTCGGCGAATGCCTGATCCTCGGCGCCGACGCCATGCCGCGCCTGGAGATCGCCTTCGAATCGCTCTGCTGTTTCCTGGCGCCCGATCGCCTGGGCGCCGAGGTCGCCGACCGCGGCGCCTTCAGTCCCATCGAGCAGGCTTACTTTGGCTCGCGCGACTTGCGATTCGGGGGCCGCTGGCATCAACCGGAATACGTGGGCTGGAATGACGCGGGGGACATCGCGCGCCTGGTTTCCTATCTGCAATCGGTGGACCCTGGGGCCTGGTCGGCGGCGGCGCTCCAGGGTCTCTCCCATTTCGAGAACGAAACCGAACGCGACGAGGAACTGGCCGACGCCCGCGCCTGGTGGCCGGCGTTGGTGGAGATGTACGCCGGGGCGCAGGCGGCCGGGCAAGTCATCGTCGCCGAACGGGTCTGAGCAGCTTGTTTTCACTTGACGCCGCCCTACAACGATCTCATCGGGACGCAGGCACGAACGAACCCAGCGGCCGCTGCGTAAACAGAGAATCATCATGGCGCGACGCTGCCTGCAAGACTGCCGAGGTCTGCGCGACTTCGGCAGTCGGATCGGGCTTTCCTTCAGGTGTGTATGCTGGGTCCGATTTTCATTCGCGAATGGCTGACGCTGCCGCGCCGCTCCCGACACTACCTTCATCGCGCCATCTTCCTCGGCAGCCTCTGGATCCTGCTGCTCACGGTCTGGCAAACCACGGTCGGCTGGGAGCGTCCCGCGACCCTCGGCGACCACGCGCGCTTCGGCCTCATCGCCTTCCATCTGCTCGCCTACGTCCAGCTTGGTCTGTTGCTGTTCTTTTCCGCCCTGTCCGCGGCCAGCGCCGTCGCCCAGGAAAAAGACCGGCGCACGTTCGTGCTGCTGCTGCTCACCGACCTGCGCAACGACGAAATCGTCCTGGGCAAGCTGCTCGGCAGCCTGCTGCAGATTGTCCTCTTCCTGGCGGGGAGCGTGCCGATCCTCGCGCTGCTGCTGCTGCTGGGCGGCATCGACAGCCGGCAGATCGTCGATGCCGTCATCATCCTGCTGACCACGGCGCTGGCCGCCGGCTCGCTCGGCGGGCTGATCGCGCTGTGGCGCGAACGGACGTTCCAATCGCTGGCCCTTACCGTGCTGGCGCTGGTGCTGTACCTGTGCTTGGTCCGCGCGCTGGCCTTCGTGCCGGCCCTGACTCGTTGGTTCTGGGAGGAACCGCCCGTCAGTCGCGCCACCGTGGAGCTGTGGCAAACCTGGTGCGATCCGTTCACGGCCCTGGCGCTTGTGCTCGATCCGCCGCGCGCGCGGCACGGCCTGGCGCCGGCCCACGGGTTCGCCCTCATGATGGGCATCTGGACGGTGCTGCTCAACGGCATCGCCATGGCCAGGCTGCGCGTGTGGAACCCCAGCGGCGAGCCGATCATCCAGCCGGAGCAGGCGGCGGCGGCCGCCGAGGAGGTGGATCGCGCCAAGGCCCACGCCGCTCCGGGTCCCCTGCGCCCCGTATGGCGCAACCCGGTCTTGTGGCGCGAAATCGCGACGCGCGCTTACGGCCGACGCCCGTTCCTGGTGAAGCTCGCCTATTTCCTGGTCTTCGGACTGGTCTGCTACTACGCCCTGGCGGTCGCCGAGCCCGGGCCCTGGGCGGCGGCCTACGGCCTGGTCCCGATCGCCGTGCTCAGTCTGCTCTTGATCAGCGCCCAGGCGGTCACGTCGATCACCTCGGAACGCGACGTCGGCGCCCTCGATCTCCTGATGGTCACCGACCTGACGCCCCGGGAATTCATCTACGGCAAGCTCCTGGGCATCCTGTACAACACCAAGGAATACATCGTCCCGCCGCTCGTGCTCGCGGTCATCTACGCCGTCCGCGGCCAGCTCGCGACGCCGCCGCGCGGCCACGCCGAATTGCTCCTGGGCCGCAATCTCGAAGCGCTCGCCTTTCTCCTGGTCGATCTGCTGATCTTGATGGCGTTCACCAAGGTGCTCGGCATTCACGTCGCGTTGCGCAACGACAACAGCCGCCTGGCCGTCATCAACACCCTCGGCACCGTCTTCTTCCTGTCCGTCGGCACGCTCATCTGCATCTATCTGATCGTGATCAACGGCCGGTTCGAGTACCAGTGGCTCAGCTTTTCGGCGTTCATCTTCGCCGGGGTCGGCGGACTGTGGTGGGTGCTGTCGGGCGACCGCCCGTCCGGCGCGTTGACGATGGCGAGCTGGGCGTGTCCGTTCGCGGTGTTCTACGCCGTGACCAACCTGTTGATCGGCAGGCCGGGGACGCAAGAGTCGTCGGACCCGCTGTGGCCGTTTGTGGTGACCGCCGGCGCATTCGGTCTGGCGCTGGCGGCGATGCTGGTGCCGCTGTTGAGCGAGTTCGACGTGGCGGTGGGGCGAACCGGGGCGGGCGGGGATTGACGCCGCGACGGCCACGGTTTTGGCGTCCGTCCACACGGACCGTGCGTCGGCTGGACGCAGACCTGTGTCGATTGGCTGCGCCATCGCGACTTCCTCAAGATGCCGGCGACAGAGTGAGCCGCTTCGTCTTGTCCAACCCGCCTCGCTTCTTTATCCTCTCGTCTTCCGCGGCCGGCGAACCAATCAGAAAACGGTGAGCGATTGAAGTTGTACAATGAACAGCAACCGCACCGAGAGCGCCAGTGGTGGTACAGGTTGACCCAAAGAAACCCGGTTTCGCGGAGAAACCGGGTTTCCGGAACCCAGCGTGCACCACCACCAGAGCGCCGATGAAGTGGACCATCGCGCTCCTTCGAGAGATGACGTCGGCGCAGCAACGGCGCCTGGGTGGGCGGGTTTTCGTCCGCGCCGAACACTAGGAAGGCGGACGGCCTGGTGAAGGACCCGGCCGTCGCCGCGAAGAAGCTCAAGCTGCTGTGGCTGTCCTGCGGGGATAAAGGACGGGCTTTTGCGAATCAGCCGGAGCTTCCATGACGCGCTCGAGGCGAAGAGGGTGCCGCACGTCTGGCATGTCCATGCCGGCGGTGGGCACAGTTTCGCCGTGTGGAAGGCCGACCTGTATCACTTCGCGCCGCTCTTGTTTCGCTAACCCTCGCAAATGGCCGTTACTTCATCGCGCGGATCCACTGCTCCAGCAGCATCACCGTTTCCCGATCCACCAGCCGCGTCGCCAAGGGGGGCATGTGGCCCTTGTCGCGGTGGACGATGCGCTGCAGCAAGATGGAGCGCTCGGGGTGGCCGGGGGCGACCAGTTTGGCGTCCTTGATGCCGAACGTGTCGTGGACCGGGCGGACGTCAATCAGCCGCATCTTGTCGAGCGGGGTGGTGAATTCGAGCTCCATCTGCGAGTTGCCGCCGCCCGCCTCGACGTGGCATTGCGCGCAGTTGCTGTGCAGATACGACCGGGCCCGCAGCGTCAGGTCTTGCTTCGGGTCATAGGGATCGACCAGCTTGCGGTACTTCTCCGGCGCGTACGACAGCAGCCATGACGTCCGCGGGCTCCGCTGGTCGCGGGCGCCGGTCTGCCGCTCCAGATACGCGTCGATTTCCTTGTCGTTCTTGCCCTTCGCCTTCAGCTCGTCGCGGATGCGCTGCCGGGTTTCCGCGGCGTAGTTGACGCGCAGCAAGCCCAGGCGTTCGAGCACGCGGAGCTGGTTGTCGCGGACGCCGCCGTAGTCGTGCTCCTTGTTGAACTGGACCTCGCTCAGGCCGAGCACGAAGTTCGCCGCACGGCTGTGGCAGACCATGCACTCGCTGCGGCTCGGATAGTGCCACGTGAGCGTCTTCGGCCCCGCCGGCGTCCGCAGCGTGAAGTCGCGGTCCCGCCCCTTGGCCTCGACGAGCGTGCCTTCGGTTTGCTCGTCGTTCCAGGCGTACGAGTAGCCGTACCACTGGCCGCCTTGCTTGGTGAGGAAACGCGTCTCGATCCAGCGGCGCGACGCGGGGTCGCCTTCCTCCATGTCCAGGTAGAACGACTTGACGATGACCGTCTCGTCCGGGAAGTTCCAGCCGCGGTGCGTGGTGAACTCGATCGTGCCGTCCCTGGGGATGCCGAGCCAGCGCATCTTGGCGGCGCCGTCGGACCAGAGGACGGCGTTGACCGAGTACGGAATCAACGCCGGCACCATGACGTGCCCTTGGACCGATTGAAACAGGCCGCTGTCGCTGAGCTTGTGTGGGAAGATGGATGGCGGGAGATCTTTCGGCGTGGCGTCCAGCGTGTACAGCCCGCCCTTGCCGCCGCCTTGATAGTCGCACACCAGGATCTCGCCGCGCGTGTCGATGCCGAAGCCGGTGATTTGCAGGCGCGTGTCGGCGATCTCCTTGTGCCACGTTACCTTCTGGCCGTCGTGCTTGACCGCCCAGACCTTGCCGGTGGAGTAGTCGCCGTAGATGTAGGCGCCTTGCAAATCGGGATGGCGATTGCCGTAGTACACGATGCCGCCGGTCAGCGAGCGGGCTTCGGAATGATGGTGCTCGACGGTCGGCCTGGTGAAGAAGTTGGGGCCGCGCTTTCGCTGCAAGTAGAACGGCGCGTTGCCTTCCATCACGCTCCAGCCGTAGTTGTCGCCTTTCTTCACGAGGAACACCTGCTCGTACAGGTCCTGGCCGTTCTGCGCGACCCAGATGTGGCCGGTCTTCGCGTCGGTCGTCATCCGCCACGGGTTGCGCAGGCCGAGCGCCCAGATTTCGGGGCGGGCGCCTTTGAGGTCCACGAAGGGATTGTCCTTGGGCACGGAGTAATTCAACCGGGGGCTTGCGCCGCCCGGCTCGCTTTTTGCGCCGCCCGGCTCGCTTTTTGTGGGATGATCGACATCCAGCCGCAGCACCTTGGCCAGTAGCGAGGACATGTTCTGGCCGACGACGGTGGTGTCGGAGTCGGACGTGCCGTCGCCGGTGGTGACGTAGAGCATGCCGTCGTGGCCGAACGCGACCGCGGCGCCGTTGTGGCCGTCGGAATCCCACTCGATGATGAGCTTCGCCGATTTGGGATCGATGTGGAAAGGCGGCGTGCGGTCCATGGTGTAGCGGACGATGCGGCAGCGCTTGGGCCCCTTGGTTCCCGGCGACGGGCCGTTGCTGCCGATGTAGAGGTAGCCGTTGTCCTGGAAGCGCGGATGGAAGGTGAAGTGGTAGCCGGTGTCGCTGAGCCGCAGCGCCAGTTGCTTGTCCTTCACGTCAGCATCGTCCTTCATGCGGTAGACGGCGATGTTGCCGCTGTTGGAATCGTTGGCCATGAGCAGCAGCGTGTCGCTGGCGGGAATCGGCTCGACCCACAGTGGAAAATCGATGGTCGCCTTGGTGTAGACCTTGCGAATGCGGTACGGCGGCGGCGGATCGGGGAAGCCGCTGACTTTCGACGTCGTCAGCGCGATGCGCTTGTCGATGCCGTAGGGCCGTGAGGTCTTGGTCTTGTCCGGGCCGAGGAACGTCAGCGTCGCATAATCTTCGTGCCGATGAAAATCGGGGAACGGCTTGCTCTTGAGCGGCGCGCACGTGGACAGCTCCGGGCCTTCGAAGTCGACCGAGTAGTCGTAGCGGCACAGCGTGAACTTCCACTTCTCGTCAGGTTCGGGCCGGCCGCCAGTCCGCATCAGGTCCTTCCACGGGACCTTGCCTTCGACGGACCAACCCTGGTCGCGGTCCTGCCACTTGTTGAGCGTGCCGCGCAGTTGCACCTTGGCCTCGATATGAAAATCGCCGTCCTTGATGAAGCGCTTGTAGCCGCCGGCGCCGCGGCGCGGCAGGAACATGTCCATCACGGTGCCCGCGGCGCTCACCTGAAACTCGTAGTAGCCGGGTCGATCGGCGGCGGGCTTGAAGAACAGCTCGAAGACGTCGTTGTCCCAGGTCATGCCGTCGTGGTCCTTGACGTCGGCGTACAGGTCGGCGTCGTCCATGTCCGCGAAGAAGTAGAGGTGCTCGCGGTCCCAGAGCAGCTTGGCGCGGGTCGCGGTCCGCGCCCAGCGCGCCTTCTTGCCGAGCCAGGGCTGGTAGAACTGGTCGATCGCCTGGGCCTGCTTCCACGCGGGTTCGTCAGCCTTGCCGTCGATCGTGATCGGTTCGTCGGTCCAGCGGCATTCGAAGGCCGTCGGCGGTTGCTGGAACGTTTTGGGTTTCTGAGCGTCGGCGACGGGTTGCCGCAACAACAGAGACACACCCGCCAACGCGAACACGATCGCCCCGGTCCACGCCCGCGGCGATCGGCGCAACCATCGGTTCATTTCCGGACCTCGACAAACCGGGGGGGTAAACAGTCCCAGCCTACCAGAAAATGCCGCGAGTGACAGCGGCCGCGTCAAGAAATGCAGGCGCAAGCAGCGACCCGTTCAGCGTTCGCCGCATCCGGCGTGCGCTAAACGGGTCGACGGCTAGTGACCGATGACGAATGACCCGTGTTTAGAACACGCGGAACAGCACCGCCAGGAAGTACACCAGGGCACAGGCGACGCCGGCGCTCAGCGCGATGCCGAGTGGGCCGAGCTGGTCGTCCGGGCGGTCTGTTGCCTCGTCATCCGTGACGGCGCCAGGGATGACGCGTTCCTTGCGTGGCTTGACCACCGGTTCGGGCTCGGCGGCAACGGGGGCCGGCGCCGGCGCGGACGGGGCGGCCGCCCGGGGCGTGGTCCGCGCTTCGCGCGTCGGCAAGCTGCCGATGGTCTGCGGCCGCGGCGTCGGCGAGGACGGCCCGGGCAGCTTGGCGGCCGGTTTGGCCGGCGAGGCCTTCACCGGCGCCGCGGGGGCCGGCGCCGACGGCGTCTTGCTCAACGGCGTCTTGCTCACCGGCGTCACCGCCACGCGCCCCATCGGTTCGGGCTTCTTCAACACAGGTCGTGGCGCCGGCGCCGGCGCGTTGCCGGCTGACGCCAGCGGCCGGAGGGCTTCGATCGCCTCACCCACGCTGCCATACCGGGCGTCGGGCGCTTTTTGCATCAGGCGTTCGACGATCTCGACCAGCGGCGGCGGCAGATCGGGATTTTGCTCCTGCAGCGGCTTGGGCTGCTGGAACTGGTGGGCCATCATCTTCTCCGCCGCGTTGCCTTCCGGGAACGGATACTGTCCGCAGAGCATGTAGTAGAGCACGCAGCCGAGACTGTACTGATCGCCCGCCGGCGTCAGGTTCGTCGGGTCCATGATGCTCTCGGGACTGGCGCAGTCCAGACCGCTGGTCACCGAGTTGGCCGTGGACATGGTGTCAACGAGCGACTCGCCCTCGGTCTCGGCCAGCAGGCAGCCGATGCCGAAGTCGAGGATGAAGATCTGGTTGTCGGCGCCGATCATGACGTTCGACGGCTTCAACAGCCCGTGGATCAAGCCTTGCTGGTGGCACACGTCGAGCCCTTCGGCGATCTGCAAGGCGATGTGGGCCGCGAAGTCAGCCGGCAAGCGGCCGCGATCCTCCACCATCTTCTCGAGGGATTCGCCTTCGACGAGCGGCCAGGCCAGGTAGTGCATGCCGCCGGCGGTGCCGACGTCGACGAACGGCACCACCGCGGGATGGCGGCAATGCTCGAATGAGCGGACCTTGCGGCGGGCGATGCGGACGTTCCACATGCTGCGCCGCGGCAGCACCTTGACGGCGTACCAGTTGTTGTCGGTCTTCGATTGGGCCTTGTAGACCGTCCCCATGCTCCCCGCCCCGAGCGCGTCCATCAGCGTGAAGGGGCCGAGGACGAAGCCCTGGGTCTTGCCCTGCAACAGCCGTTCAGCCTGGAACTGGGTCAGGATGTTCTGGCGGACGAGGTATTCGGACAGCGCGGGGGGTTCGGCCCGCGGGTTCTTGGCGAGGAATTCGCCGACGATCTGATCGAGGCGACCGCGATCGAGCAGGTTGCTGCGCCGCAAATCCCAAACGAACCACTCACAAGCTCCAAGTTCCGTGCTGACCATGGTGAATCCTTTGGCAGAAGGGGACAATAGGGAAGCGACACCCTGCCGAGGTCGCATGCCACCGAGACCCATGCGGGGGGGGGCGCAAGGTCGTTCCGGAAGGGAGGGGGAGCCACCGGGACAAACCATCTGGTGGAACTTTGGGATAAAAAAGCCGGGCTGTCAAATATGGAGCAATCGATTCGTTCGTCGTGAGTTAGTGGAAATCTACCCTGCCACGGAAACGGTGGTGCCGATTTGCGATTCTTCGGGCCAAAATCCGGCCTAGGAACTCCGCCGAGAACACAGGATAGCCCAGGTTTCAATCCTCGCCCGGCCCGCGTCGCTGGAGGGCACGAGCGAGCTTGCTGCCTCGATCATCGTATTCACATTGATACATAGATGATCATTATGATGACATGTCGGCCGAGGTCGAGCGAACCTCCGGTCTCGATCAATATCCATAAAGTATTCTATGAAAATACTTTATGTCACGACCGTTCTGCGCTCCATATCCATGGCACGGCGGCTGCTATTCATGATCGCGACAAGGCGACGGGGAAGACGAGGCCTTGGGAAAGGCTGCCCGACGGCAGCGGAAAGGCGGATCATGAAACGGTTCTTTTATACTCTTGTGGGTCTGGCCCTTGCGGTCGGCGCGGTGGAGGCCGCCGGCAAGAAGGGGGGCGGCGGCGGCGGCAAGGTCTCCGCCAAGTCCGGCAAGAGCATCGGCGGCAAGGTGTCGAACAACGGGGCCGGAATGAAAGAGGGCGACCTGGGCGGCAAGGCTCAGGTCTTTAACAAGAAGCCGTTCGGCCAGGTCGAGAAGAACGTCTTGGACAAGAACGTGTTTGACAACAAGATCAACGCGGGCACGGTTCTCGCCGACAAGAAGTTTGGCGACAACAAGAAGATCGGCGATGCCGGCAAGGGCGTGAGCGGCAAGAAGTTTGGCGACGGCAAGGTTGCCAAGGTCGACAAGCTCGACAAGTTCGACCTGAAGGGCAACAAGAAAGTCGCCAAGCTCCCCGGCTTCAAGGTGGATGCGGCGAAGCACACGCTGTTCTGCGGGACCTTCGGCGTGCCGAAGCACCTGCACAGGCACTGCTTCTTCCACTTTGACTTTTGCTGGAACCACCACTGCTGGCTGCCGGGCTACAGCTGCTTCGGCTACTGGCATCCGTACGCTCGCGGCTGGTACTACTGGTACGCTCCGTGGCGCTGCTACCTGCCGTACACGTACATCGAGACCTATCGGCCGGTCGTGGTGGTGGAACAGCCGGTGGTGATCGTGAACGGCAGCGACGCGAGTGCGAACGACAGCATCGAGCCGATGGATCCGACGATGCTGCCGCCGGGCGCCACGACGGAACTGCCCCCCGGCATCGACCCAACCATCCCCGCGCCGAAAGAATAGTCTGGTTCGGGGGTGATAACCCCAGCCCCGGGATGGCCACGACGCTGTCCCGGGGCATATTGTTGCGCGCCGATCGGGCGAGCGTCGCGGCGTGAGATGGGCGAGCGTCGCGCCTTATTCGGGCAAAGGCCGGCCTTTCGTCTCCGGGGCGAACCAGATGAGGACCATACCGAGGATGTAGATCAAGCTCAGCAGCGAGCAGACTTCGCCCAATCCCCAACCCTGCGGGTGGACGAGAGCACGCAAGTTGCCGAGCTGCAGCACGCCAATCGCGGCCAGGACGCGGCCAAAGTTGAAGCCGAATCCCTGACCCGTGGCGCGCACACGTGTCGGAAACAGCTCCGGCAAGTAGAGAGGCAACCAACCGTAGAACGACGCCGTGATGCCGCCCGCGAGAAAGCTGAGCAGCAAGAACTGAAAACCAAACGACGTGCTGGTCATGAACAGTGCCGGGATAATGGCCAGCGAACCGAGACACAGCAACGTGTACGTGATGCGCCGGCCGAGCCAGTCCGCGGTCAGGGCGGCGAGCATGGTGCCCACGATCGCGCCGATGGCCGACCAGATCTGCGTCTGCGAGCTGGCGGTCGGGGGCGCGTCCGGCAAAGATCCCGACCAGGGCGCCGCTTGCTGAATCGTGCCCCACGTGCCGAGCAACGCGACGCCGCTCAGGCTGGCGGCCAAGAGCATGCGCCGCAGGATTTGGTTGCCGGCGCCGGAACGCTCGCCGGAACGCTCGTTGGCGACGGCTTCGGCGCGTTTCAAGTAGAGCATCACCGGCCACAGGTAACCCAGGGTCACCACGACCAGCCCGGTCAGGACGGCGGCAAGCTGCGTATACCAGGGAACGTCGTGAGTGAAGAGCGTGATGAAGCCGCAAGCCGCGGCCGCGCCGATGAGCACGCCGACCAGATCGCGATTGGCCCAGTGCGACGTGGCGCCGCGGGCGCGTTCGCTTTCCCAGCGCTGCGATTCGGGCACGAAGATGCGAATGAAGAACGTCAAGAGCGCCGGGACGGCGCCGCACATCATCAGCAACCGCCAGCCGTGGTTGTGGTCATTGACGAGATAGTCCACCCAGCTCGAGGAAAGGCCCATGTTGGACAACAGGCCGCGCGTCTCGGGGATGTGCTGGACCAGGGAACGGCCGACCAGGGCGATGACCAGGTAACCGACGTTGGCCGCCGCGCCGATCAGACCGGCAAGCAAGGCCCGCGAGCGCGCCGGCCAGATTTCGTTGATCAGGGCGACGCCGAGCGACCATTCGCCGCCCATGCCGAGCGCCGCGATGAAGCGCAGCACGCCGATCTGCGTTGCCGACGTCGCGAAGCCGCCCAGGCCGCTGACTAGGGCGTAGGTCAGGACGCTCAGCATCATGGCTTGCACCCGCCCGATGCGATCGCCGAGCCAGCCGAACAGGACGCCGCCGGTTGCCGCTCCCACCAGAAAGAACGCGGTAATGACGCCGAGCCAGTTGGCAATGTCGGGTTCGGCAACACCCAGGTCCAGCAGCGCGGAACGGGCCGTGAGCGGAAATAGCCCCATCTCCAGCCCGTCGAACAGCCAGCCCAACAGCGCCGCCGTCAGCGCCATCCACTTGCCGAAGGTTGACGTTGTGCCGATGGAATTGCTCATGAAGAGATCCGTGGCGAGGCGGGTTGGCGATGCGTGTCAGCGGCCGGCGTCGGTCAGCAAGGGGTCCAGGCGAACGGCCAATTCCTGCGGCAGCGTCTTGAGGGAATCGCGCGTGATCAGGCCGACGTCAATCATGTCGCGCAAATGCACTCGGTCCTGGTCGCGGAAGGAGATCAGTTTCATGCCAACAAGGCTCGCCAACGCCACGACGTTTTTGCCGGGCTCCAGGAGCTCGGATTCATCCACCCGCGGCGCGGGCAGCGCATTCTCGGGACGCACTTTTTCGCCCGCCCAGAGCAGATGGATGCCCTGGCGAGGATTCGGATTCGCCTGATCCAGAAACATGCCGACGCCGAGCGCCTCGAAGTAATCAAGGTTGACGCGAAGGGCCGCGGCCTTGGCACGGGGTAAATCGTCCTTGCGAATCAATAGATCGACGTCTTTCGTGGTGCGCACCGCCGCCGGATCCTTGGTGGCGACCCAGAGCGCGACCGCCTGCCCGCCGACAATGGCATAGGGCACGTTGGCGTCGGTCAGCGCCTTGGTGATGCGTTCCAGGCGTTCCGTGACGGCATCGAGGGCCATGACGTAGCGGCTCCAAAGACCGGCAGACGACGGGGAGGCGATGGTTGCCATGCTATTCCTTCGAAGCGATTCGTTAGTTTGTAGCAGTGCCCAGCAACTGAGCGTTGATCTTGGCAATGGTGTTTGCGGTTTCTGATTCAACGCGAACGACGCGAACACCCGCGCCAGCGGATTCGACGTCACGAATTGCCGAAGTTACCGCATCGCGAAGCGTTGCCGCGGTGCGTTGGAAATCGAGGTAGGCAACGCCGTCGCGCATGTTCAGCTCGATGTCGCCATGCGTGGCTTCATAGAGAGTGTCCGCCAACTCTGCGGTCAATTCGCGGACTCCTGCAATGATCAGGGTGAACTTATGGGTCTTCATCTTCCTCATTCTCGCTGGAGCGATGCGGGCAACGATCGACGAAACGCACGATGTCCTTGGCATGATCCTCGGGTCTGCGAGGCGTTGACCAGACTGATTTCTGGCATGCGCCGCGACCACCCGCACAGCGAATGATACCCCAACAATGTCCCTTCGGCGATTTGATGATCGTCCATCGTTTGGATGCGGCGTATTGCAACGCCTTGTGGATTTCCTTATTGGGGTGTCGCAACCCGGCCTATTCCTTGGTAATCACCTCATCCAGATTCAACACCGTGTTGCACAGCGCCGTGTACGCCGCCAGCTCGGTCACGTCCAGATTCGGATTGCGCGGATACTCGCCGCGACTCACGAGCTTCATCGCCGCCGTCTTGTCTTCACGATAGTGCGCCAGGTGCTGTTCCAAGCCAGCCAGCAGAATAGCCAGCTCGCCCGGCTGCGGCGTCCGGCTCGTCGCCAGCCGAAACGCGAGCGTCACCCGGTCCGCGGCGCTCGGCCCCGATTGTTTCATCACGCGCTGCGCCATGACCCGCGCCGCTTCGACATACGTCACGTCATTCAACAGATTGAGTGCCTGCAGCGGCGTGTTGGTCCGCGTCTCGCGCACGACGCAGGTCTCGCGGTTGGCGGCGTCGAAGTTCATCATGGCGGGCGGCGCCACCGTGCGCTTCCAGTAGGTGTACAAGCTACGGCGGTACAGACTCGAGCCGTGGTCTTGCTCGTCCTCGTCGGTGCCGTGCAGCTCCTTGATCAGCCCCGGCGGCGAGTACGGCTTCACCGATGGCCCGCCGAGCTTCTCGACAAGCAAGCCGCTGGCGTGGAGGGCCTGATCGCGGATCATGTCCGCGGACAAGCGGAAACGCGGACCGCGGCCAAGAAGGCGATTGTCCGGATCGCGCTGCACAAGGTCTTTGGACGCATGAGACGATTGCCGGTACGCTGCGCTAGTCACTATCGTCTTGAGAATGTGCTTGATATCCCAGGGGACCGGCATCGCCGCCGCTTTCTTGCCGTCGGCTTCATCCTCGCAGCAATCGACGGACGGATCCATGAACTCGACCGCCAGCCAATCGAGCAGCTCCGGATGACTCGGCCACTCGCCCTGGGCGCCGAAATCTTCCACGGATTTTACAATGCCGGCGCCGAACAGCATTTGCCAGTAGCGATTGACCGCGACGCGGGCGGTCAGCGGGTTGTCCTTGCGAACCAGCCACCGGGCGAAGCCGAGGCGGTTGTTCGGCGCGCCCTTCGGAAACGGGCCGAACGCTTCCGGGATGCCCGGGAACACGCGCGCCCCCGGCTTGTCGTACTCGCCGCGGAGCAGGATGTGCGTGGCCCGCGGCGTGGGCATTTCTTCCATGACCATGGTGGTGGGGATGGTCTCGTCGAACTTCGCCAGCTCTTGACGCGCTTGCCGCAGCTTGGCGTCCCCCGCCTGGATGTGCCGCGGGGCATGCTGTTCGAGGAAATACGCGCGCAGCTTGTGAGCCTGGGCCGGCGTCCGCCGTGAGGCGGGGACGGCGACAAGATCGGAGATCATGTCCGCGGTCGCCACCAGGGCAACGTCCGCCGGCGGCAGCACGCCGTCGTGGATGCGCACGTCGTCGATGATGCCGTGGAACCGGCTGGCCCCGCCGGCGCCGATGCGGAACGGCTCTTTCGTGTTGAAGGACTGGTTCAGATCGTCGAGATTGACCTTCAACTTCTGCGGCACGCCGTTGAGGTAGACGTGGATGCCGCCGGCGACGCGCGAGCCGTCGTACGACACCATGACGTGCTGCCATTGATTCGGAGCGAGACTCGTTTCGGTTTCGACGCGAATGGCGTCGTCGAGCCAGCGCTTGACCAGCTCGACGTGAACCTTGCCGTCGTCAAGCTTGACGCAGTAGCCGTCGGCGCGATCGGTATCCACCATCCGCGAAAAGATCGCGCCGCCCTTGGCGCCGCTGGGATTGATCCACGCCCCGATCGTGAATTTGTCGAAGAAGCCGAACGCGCCGACGTCGCCCGCGTCCAGATAACTCAGACCGTCGAACGTCATCCCCTGCCCGATCTTCCCCGGTCCCATCTGCACGACGCCGTGCGTGACCATGGGGGCCGCCTGCCCGTTGCCGTTGACGGCCGCCATCGCGTCCAAGCTGAAGTGTGCGTGTAGGCCGCGGCGATAGACCCAGTCGTTGCCGTTGGCGCGATCGGCGGCTCGTTCCCAGGCCGCTTGCGCCTCGTCGAGCGCCGGTTGCAGCTTTTGCCATTCGCCTTGGGCAGCGCGAACCTGCGCTTCGAGCAACTTCATCTTCACCTGCTGCTCGCGCGTCGGCGACTTGATGTACGGCGGCGAGTTGCCGTACTTGAGCGCCTTGCCGCGCTCGGGGACGTTGTTGAAGTAGGCGAACAGCTGGTAGAACTCGCGCTGGCTGACCGGATCGTACTTATGGTTGTGGCACTTGGCGCAGCCGGCGGTCAGGCCCAGCCAGACGGTCGCCGTCGTATCGACGCGATCGACCACGTACTCGACGGCATACTCTTCGGGAATGACGCCGCCTTCCGAGTTGCCGCGATGGTTGCGGTTGAAGCCGGTGGCGATGCGCTGGTCGAGTGTCGGATTGGGAAGCATGTCGCCGGCGAGCTGCTCGATCGTGAACTGGTCGAACGGCATGTTGGCGTTGAAGGCTTCGATGACCCAGTCGCGCCAGCGCCACATCACCCGCGGTCCGTCGGTCTGGTAGCCATTGGTGTCGGCGTAGCGGGCCGCGTCGAGCCAGCGCTGGGCCATGCGTTCGCCGTAGCGCGGCGAACGCAGCAAGCGATCGACCAACCGGCCAAAAACCGCATCCTTCGCTTGCGGCTTAGCGTTCGCATACTCCGTGACAAAGGCACCGACCTCGGCCGGCGTCGGCGGCAATCCGGTCAAGTCCAGCGACACGCGGCGGATCAGCGTCACCGGGTCGGCCTCGGCGGACGGCCGCAGCCCCTCTTTCTCAAGCCGCGCCAGCACGTGATCGTCGATCGGGTTCTTCGGCCAGGCTTTGAGCTTCACCTGCGGCAGGGCGGGCCGCTTGGGCGGAATGAACGACCAGTGTCTCTGCCACTTCGCACCCTGCTCGACCCAGGCGCGCAACAATTCGATCTGCTCCTTGGTCAGCCCGGGCCCGGACGCCAGCGGCGGCATGCGCTTCGCCGGATCGGCGCTCGAGACGCGATCCAGCATCCTGCTTTCATTGGGTTTCCCTGGAACGATGGCGAAATAGCCGCCCAAATCCGCGCGGGCCCCTTCTTCGGTGTCGAAGTGCAGATCGGCTTTGCGCTTGGCCTTGTCCGGGCCGTGACAATTGAAACATTTGTCGGACAGGATCGGCCGGATGTCGCGGTTGAATTCGACCGGGCGCGGCGCGGGTTGCGCCTGCACGGAAGCGGACGAGGTTAGCAGCAAAACGAAAGCGTAGCGCATGGCCAGCCTGTACGGGGAGAAGCCGGTGGGCAGGAGGTTTCAAGAGTAGATTGTAAGACGATTGGGCGGCGGGCACAAACCAAATCGACGACAGTGAACCGATGAATGTCCGGGTTCCGATGGACCCGCTTTGCGCACGCGCGGGGACGGGCGTGCGCTAAACGGGGTTTGGAAGAAGTGGTCCGATCAATAATCCCTCACCGCCCCATCCGCATACGTCGGCGTCGGCCAGCGAAAGCGGCGCCGCGGGTCGGCGTTCACCTTCGCGAACTGCGCTTCGTCCATCTCCACGCCCAGCCCCGGTCCTTGCGGCAACGACGCGTATCCATCCTTGTCTTGCGTGAACGTCTTGCGGGCCACGCCGGCAGGCATGATGTGGCCGTCGAGGTAGCCTTCCTGGATCAGGAAGAACGGGATCGACGCCGACACGTGAATGCTCGCCGACAGACCCAGCTCGGAGCAGGTGTTGTGCGGGGCCAGCGGCACGTGATAGGCCTCGGCCAGCGTCGCTATCTTCTTCGCCTGGCTGATGCCGCCGGTGTGGCCGACGTCGGGTTGCAGGATGTCGATGCAGCCGTTCTGCAGGTAGCCGATCATCTCCCAGATCGTGCGGTCGCGTTCGCCGGTCGCCATGGGGATGCGGATCTGTTCCTTGAGCCGCTTGAAGACTTCGATGTTGCCCGGCACCGCGACCTCTTCGAGAAACAGGATGTCGTACGGCTGGATCGCCGCCGCGAACTGGATCAGCATGGCCGGCGGCACGGCGCAGTGGGCGTCGAACATGATGGTGGCGTCGGGGCCGAGGCGCTGGCGCGTCTCGCGCACCATGCGGACGAGGCGGTCAATCTCGTCCGGATTGGCGGAGAAGTTGTGCGGGCCGCCGGTGCCGAGCTTGGTCGCCTTGGCCGCGGGATACATGCGCACCTTGTCGCGGCACGGCCCGCCGAGCAACCGATACACCGGCACGCCCCAGGCCTTGCCGGTGATGTCCCACAGGGCCATGTCGATGGCCGAGATCGTGTGGGTCATGAACGGGCCGCCGCGCATGTCGCGGTGCGAGCGGAACAGCTTCTGCCAGAGGTGCTCGATGCGCGTCGGGTTCTGATCGACGAGCAGCTCCCTGAGCGAATCGACCAGGGCGGAGGCGACGCGCGGATCGAGCCCGGTGATCTCGCCCCAGCCGGTGATGCCGGCGCTGGTCTCGATCTTGACGTAGGCCTTCGTGCCGCAGGGCAGGCCGCGGACGCTGGTGATGCGCAGGTTGGAGTGGCGGTCCTCGACCTGGCCGCCGGCGGCGGGTTGCTGGGCCAGCAGGGCGGCGGCGCCGGCGGCGCCGGCGCCCAGGATCTCGCGGCGATTAACTACGTCTTCTGGTTGCTCGGACATGGCATCCCCTTGGACTTCGCCTCGCACGCTAAACTACCAGCAACAACGCCGTTGGCCAAGTAACCCCCGACCGTTTCTCGACGTCCAGGCGGCTTTGCGGACCGCCGTCATTTCTTGTGCGCCGTATTCTTTTTCGAGAATCAAGGCGCGCCCATCCGGTCGCCGAGCGTTGTTGGGAATAGGAGGCGCTCCCCCCCCGTCGCGTCCCGGTTGCGCCGCCGCTTCACTCAAAGCGGCTACGCAAGATAGGCAAGCTGGCCGCCGGCGCGGACGATTCTCATCATGCCGTTTGACTTGTGCTGCCGATGGAATTATGTTAGCAGCGGCGTGATCGGACATGATGCCAAAGCGCCCCATCTCCCGTCCTTACCCCGTCGTTTTTTTTCTCGAGGCTCTTTACCACCGGAGCAGGAGTTTTCGCGATGTCCTTTTCGTCATGGATCTCCCGTCGTTTCCAACCATCCAAGGCAACGCGGCGCGTCGCCCTTAAACCGTGCAAGGGCCGTCTGGCCGTGGATGAGCTCGAGGATCGGCTGGTTCCCAGCAACTCGGTCGTCGTAACGGTTGACGATCCGGCGCCGTTTCTCGAAGGCGTGGCGGTGAACCTGTCGAGCACGGTCGATGCCCCGGTCGGCACACCCGTTTATACCTGGACGGTGCTGAAGGACGGGGGGGCCTTCACGGACGCGATCGGGGATCTGCCGACCTTCAGCTTCACTCCCGACGACAACGGGACCTACGCGGTCAGCCTCTCCGTGACCGACGACGTCAACACCGTCGTGGACGATTCCGTTTCGTTGACCGTGGAGAATCAGGCGCCGGTCGCCGACGTGAGCGGGCCGACGACAGGCTCGTCCGGCCAGTCGCTGGCGTTCACGCTGACCGCGACCGACGCTGCCGCGGACGAGGCCTTCGGGTTCGTTTACGAGATCGATTGGAACAACGACGGCACGCCCGATGAAACGGTCCCGGCCACGCCGGGCAACGGCGCCGGCGTCGTTGTGAATCACGCGTTCACCCAGCCCGGCCCGAACACGTTTTCCGTGACCGCCACCGACAAGGACGGCGACACCAGCGCCGCGGTCGAGCATACCGTGACGCTCGAGCTCGGCGCGGCGGTGGTCGACGGCGTGCTGATCGTTTCCGGAAGTTCCGGCAACGACGCCATCCGCTTCGTGCCCAAGGGCAAGCCAGGCGCCCAGAACGCCACGATGAAGGTGTTCATCAACGGCGTCAATCAGGGCATCTTCACCGGAGTCAATTCCATCGAGGTGTACGCCCTCGCCGGCAACGACTTCGTCCATCTCGCCGGGAGTATCCGCGTGCCGGCCACCGTGCTCGGCGACGAAGGCAATGATCGCATCAAGGGCGGCAAGGGCGGAGACATGCTGGTCGGCGGCCCCGGCAACGACTGGCTCAACGGCCACCAGGGCCGCGACGTGCTCATCGGCGGCGAAGGCGTGGACCGCCTGCTCGGCGGGCCCGGCGACGACGTGCTGATCGCCGGCGCCACCGTCTACGACGACGACGCGGACGCCCTCGCTACCCTGCTGGCGACGTGGAACGGACCCGGCTCGTACAACGATCGCGTGGCGACGCTCAGCGATGCGGCCGCGGCCGTGCATCTCACCATCGAGGGGACCGACCCCACGGTGCTCGACGATGGCGTCGTCGATCGCCTCACCGGGGCGGCGGGCAAGGATTGGTTCCTGGCGACCGCGGGGAGCGACGTCGTCACCGGCCGGCAGCCCTTTGAATTCGTGAACGCAACCAAAGGAAACGGCAAAGGCAAGCCCGCCAAGATCGGCGGCAAAGGCGGCGGCCACGGAAACGGCAACCGTTGATCGGTGGTCAAAACCCCCTCGGGCCGGGGGCAGTGGAGGGTGCGCTCTCCGGCCCGAGCTTTTTCCATCACCTCTTTCCCTCCTTCTGCCATATCGCGATTCAACGATCGGCCGACGGACCACGCAATCTCAAGTTTGCATCTCGGCAGAGGCCGGGGTGGATGATAAGCTTTGAAATAGAGGCCGACGTCAACGCCAACCTCCGGAAAGCGTCCATGCACCCCCAACACAGCTACACGTGGCACTTCGTTCTCGCCGCCGTGGCCCTTTCAGGAGTCGTCGCGGCCCGCGGGCACGCCGATTGGCCGCAATTCCGCGGCCCCGGCGGCATGGGCGTCAGCACGGAGAAGGCGCCCGTCACCTGGAGCGCGCAGCAGAATCTCGCGTGGAAGATCAAGATGCCGGTCCCCGGCGCCTCCAGCCCGATCATCGTCGGCGACTGCATTTATCTGACCGGCTACAGCGGCTACGCTCCGGGCCAGCCAGGCTCGATGGACAACCTCCGGCTACACCTGTTGTGCCTCAACCGCGGCGACGGCGCCTTGCGGTGGAACAAGTCCTTCGCGGCCAAGACGCCCGAGCAGGACCGCATCCGCGAAAACCACGGCTACGCCTCGGCCACGCCGGTCGCCGACGCCGAGCGGATCTACACCTTCTTCGGCAAATCCGGCGTGATCGCCTTCAGCCACGACGGCGAGCAGCTCTGGCAAGCCGACGTCGGCGACGGCCTCAACGGTTGGGGCAGCGCCGCCTCACCGGTGCTGGCCGGCGACCTGGTGATCATCAACGCCAGCGTCGAAAGCGGCGCGCTGGTCGCCCTCGACAAGCGCACCGGCAAGCAGGTCTGGACGGCCCCGGGCATCCGCGAATCGTGGAACACCCCGGTGCTGGTCGATGCCGGCGGCCGCAAGGAGCTCGTCGTGGCCATCATGGGCAAGGTGCTGGCGTTCGACCCCGCCTCGGGCACGCCACTGTGGTCGTGCAAGACCGACATCGGCTGGTACATGGTGCCCGGGCTCGTCGCCGAGAAAGGCGTCATCGGCGTCCTGGGCGGCCGCGACGGCGTCGTCGGCTTGGCGGTGCGCGCCGGCGGCAAGGGCGACGTGACCGGCACCCATCGTCTGTGGACCAGCACCAAGGGGACCAACGTCCCCTCGCCCGTGGTCCACCAAGGCCACCTCTATTGGATGAGCGACGTCCTGGGCATTGCCTATTGCGCCGATTTGACGACGGGGCAGATTCGCTATGACGAGCGCGTCCCCGGCGCAGGCGCGGGCGTCTACGCCTCCGCCGTGCTGGCCGACGGCAAGATCTACTACCTCGGGCGCGACGGCCGCATGTTCGTCGTCGCCGCCCGGCCGCAATTTGAGCTGCTGGCCACCAACACGCTCGGCGAGCGCGCCATCTTCAACGCCAGCCCGGCCATCGACCGAGGCCGGATCTACATTCGCACGGACCAGTCGTTGTACTGCATCGGCGCGAAGTAAGTTCACTCAATTCACGCAGCGGAATTCGCAAGAATTCCGACGCTTTTCACGCGAATTCCGCTACAAACCACCCCCTTTCCCGATTCCTTGGCCGATCCGCCGCACCGCCGGGATTTACCTGGTAGGACTCGTTCGGCGAAAGCCAACGTGCGCCAATTCACGCATCGGCGGCAGCTCCCTGCCGGGAGCGTCGCCCAGTTCGCCTCTTTCCTTGGAGATGTAACATGGTCCGCAACCTGTTTCAAATACTGTCTCGGCGGTTCGGCGCCGGACGCCGGCCGGCGCGCAAACCGCCGCAAGGCCGCTTCGTCCCCCAACTGGAATCCCTGGCGGAACGGATTCTTCCGTCGGTAACCGCGTCGTTCAGGGCGGGAACGCTGAAGGTCCAGGGCGATGAGCGTGCCAACAACATCGTCATCAGCCGCAATGTCGCGGGGCGAATCCTGGTGAACGGCGGCGCCGTCAAGGTCCTGGGTGCTATGCCGACCGTGGCCAACACCCATCTCATCCAGGTTCTCGGCAAGAACGGCAACGACAGGATCGCGCTCAACGAAAGGAACGGCGCTCTCCCGATGGCCAGGCTGGTCGGCGCCAACGGTAATGACGTTCTCACCGGCGGCTCGGCCGCGGACTTCCTGTTCGGCGGCAACGGCAACAACACGCTCCTCGGAATGGGCGGCGCCGATCTCCTCATCGGCGGTCGCGGACTCGACACCCTGATCGGCGGCGACGGCGCTGACGTGGTCTTCGGCCTGGACGGCGACGACCGCATGATCTGGAACCCCGGCGACGACACCGACTTCTTCGAAGGCGGCCTTGGCTTCGACACCGCCGAGGTCAACGGCGGCAATGGGGCCGAGAACTTCGCCATCCAGAACATCGCCGGCCGCATCCAACTCGATCGAACCGACCCCGCGCCGTTCAGCATCAGCATTGGCACGACCGAGCAGCTCGTCGTCAACGCCAACGGCGGCAACGACACGGTGACGGGAAGCAACGGCCTGGCGGGCGTGATCCAGCTCACCATCGACGGCGGCGCGGACAACGACACCATCACCGGCGGCGACGGGATCGACGTCCTGCGCGGCGGCGACGGCGACGACGTCATCAACGGCGGACGGGGCAACGACATCGCCTTCCTGGGCGCCGGCGACGATACATTCGTCTGGAACCCGGGCGACGGCAGCGATTCCATCGAAGGCCACGCCGGCAACGACACGCTGCTCTTCAACGGCTCGAATGCCGCCGAGAACTTTGTGTTCGCGGCCAACGGCCCGCGCCTGCTCCTGACCCGCGACGTGGGCGGCATCGTCATGGACACCAACGACGTGGAGCAAGTCGACCTGAACACCCTCGGCGGCGTGGATACGATCATCGTGAACGACCTGGCCGGCGCCGATGTGACCGAGGTGAATCTGAACCTGGCTGGCACGCTGGGTTCACCCAACGGGGACAACGAAGCCGACAACGTCATCGTCAACGGGCGCGACGCCGATGACGTGGTGCTGATCAGCGGCGACGCGACCGGCGTGACCGCGGCCAGCCTGGCGGCGCAGGTCAGCATCGTCGGCGTGGACGCCGCCAACGACCGCCTGACCGTGAACGGCCTGGACGGCGACGACGCCGTGGACGCGTCGGCCCTGGCGGCCGACACGATTCTCCTGACGATCGACGGCGGCAACGGCGACGACGTGCTGATCGGCAGCGAGGGCGTCGACACGCTCCTGGGCGACGCCGGCAACGACGTTCTGCTTGGCGGAGCCGGGATCGACATCCTGGACGGCGGCGCTGGAGACAACATCGTGCTTCAGGATTGACCGAGATCTGGATCGAACGCAAGTCGGGCGGGCGGAACGGCCGTGGTTCGCCGCCCGCCTTGCGTTTCTTCGCTTGCGTACGCGCCGTTGCGCGCGGGTTCGTTTTTTCCCGTTGACACTTCTCCGGGTGGGCGTATAATTTCAATCGTCGAATGTGAACCTTCCGTTGTCGGAGCGTATCTTTCCTGTCGGGGCCTGATTCATGAACCACGTGACCATCAACATTCGCGAGGGAGGCTAAGCTCTATCCAACGGAGACGGTGACGGATAGGGCCAAACCTGATTGGGTTTGGCTTTTTTGTTTGGTCCAGGCGAGCGGCGCGGCGTCAGCCCGCCGTGGCAGAGCGCGACAGGGGATATAGCTCAGTTGGCTAGAGCGCAGCTCTGATAAAGCTGAGGTCCTTGGTTCGAATCCAAGTATCCCCATTCGCCGAAGGAGGAAGGCTGAAGGCAGAAGGATGAAAAAAAGGCGTTTGCGCATCCCTCATCCTTCCGACTTCATCCTTTGGCCTGGGGACGTAGCTCAACTGGGAGAGCGCCGGCTTTGCAAGCCGGAGGTTGCCGGTTCGATCCCGGTCGTCTCCACAGGATTGAACCCGCCCAGGGCAGATGGACGATATTGACAATTCCGCCTGGTCGCGAACCGCCGCATCGCCTGAGGATGCGTCAGTTCCTGGCCAGTCGTAGGCAAGGCAGCTGGCCTTGCCCGATGGCGAGACGCTTGCAGTCTCGGCCGGGTCTTGCTCTTTGACAATTTGGCAGCGGTAAGAGTTGCCTCACAAGAATTGAGGAAAGTCCACGGACCGGCCTTGCGGCTGTTCCGTGGATCACCGAGAGTTTTT
>JAKEET010000004.1 GCA_022616435.1 Gemmataceae bacterium | reverse complement strand
TTCCTTGATCGCACTCCGCTCTTTGCGTGTGGACATAGCCCACCTCCTTTGGCGGAGATTAGACCATGGCCGTCAAGAACGGTGTTGGCCGGACGCACACCCGAGTTTCACCTACTTCCGCAGATTTCGCCCGGTTGCAACCGCCGGTTTTTCAATCTACATCTACTACCTGACGAGCGAAGACGCCAACCGACTTCGCGAGGAGTTTCGGCTTCCCGCGATAGTTCAATGACGCATGGACTCGCCGAGCGCGTCGCTGATCGCTCGTTCGCGACCATGAAGCCACTTGATGTAGCGATCCTGTGTTCCGTGTTCCTCGCCGGTTTCGCGGGCACCGCCGCCCCCGGCGAAATGAAGATGGCGCTGGACAGCACCACCGACCCCAGGCTGTTCGCCGTCCGGTTCGCGCGCTACGGCTACAACCCCATGAAAACCATCAGCATCGACCCGAAAGGAGGCGTCCGCTTTCAGTTGCCGGCCGCGACCCCCGCCGTCCAGGAGACGATGCTGTACTCGTTCTTCGCCCTGGCCGGGGATTTCGAGATCGTCGCCGGCTACGAATGGACGAACGTCACTTCGCCGCGCGAAGGCCATGGCGTGCGCTGCGGCTTCGAGGTCGTGGTCGAAGGCGACCCGACCCCGGCGAGCATGACCATCGAGCGCGGCCAATGGCCGGAGGCCAAGCGGGACGGCTACCTGGTCTACCGGGGAACGCTGAACGCCGAGAAAAAACGCATGTCCAACGAGGAGTATTTCGAGCCGGCCAAGGCGCGGAAGGGCAAGCTGGCGATGCGGCGCGAGAAGGACGAAATCGTGTGTCTGGCCGCGAACAGTCCCAAGGAAGAGCTGCGCGAGTTGTGCCGCCTGCCGTTCACGGAACGGACCATTCGCAAGATCCGCCTGTTCGTCGATCAGGGCGGCTCGCCGACCACCCTGGACATCAAGTTTCCCGAGTTTTGCGTCCGGGCCGAGGAGATCACGGGCGGCATCCCGCGGCGCGATCAGCCGTTCGGCTGGGGACGCTGGCTGATGTGGGGCGGCTTCGCGGTGGTCGGCACGGTGCTGTTCATCCTCTATCGCCGCGAGAAACGCGCGGAGCGTGAAGGAGGCTGACCACGGATAAGACCACGGATTCCACGGAGAACACGGATCAGAGAGGACGCAGCGCGGAGAACGCCGAGCAGGGATTCCAAATCGCGCATCTCATGAATGCGACTTCGACCCATCGCGGGCCCCGGTTCCGACACGCCGGGCTCGTTCTCAACACCAGGCTTCGGCCGCGGATGTGCGGCGCCTGGGCGTGACGCCGCGGCCCTGGCACATCGCTGGCGGAGACAATCGCGTGGTTTCGCGACGCGGGATGGCTGGATGGCGTGTAGGCCCGCGCATGTGGGCGGCACTTGCAGGGCGGTTGTGGGGCCAGCTCACTTGGTCGGTTCGTTCGGTGATTTCTTGGGGGCGGCTTCCTTGGTCTGCTTCATCGCCTGATCGACCACCTGCTTGAATTGACTGCGTGTCTTGGGCGCCTCGTTGGGGTTCCGCAGCTGGGGCAGACTCTGCGGCCGCGCCAGCCCCGCCTTTTCCAGCAGCGACTGGGCGATCGTGTCGTCCACGTCCTCGAGCAGCTCATCCATGGCGTGCATGCCGACCGGCGGCGTGTACTCGATCCGGTAGGTGCGCTTCGCGATGGTGATGGTGTCATCCGGGCTCAAGGCCCGTTTCTGCACGCGAGTGCCGTTGACCTTGATGCCGTTGGTGCTTCCCAGGTCCTGGATGAACCAGTAGCCCTGCTTGTAGGTCAGCTCGCAATGCAGTCCCGAGACGTTGGGGAACTGCAAGCAAACGTCACACGATTCGCGTCTCCCCATCGTCACGTGGTCGCGAAGCAAGGGGATGACATCACCGCCGCCCACCGGGACAAGCCGGCCGTTGCCGTTGACGTGCATGGCGCCTCTCAAGCTGACATGTACAATTGACGCAAATGAGTTAACAAAGGCGATCCGAAAAACGGGGGTCAGTCCTTTTTCGGATGCCTCTAGCCCGGATCGCCGGGGCTCGGATAATGATCTCTCATCATAATCCATGGTTGCCGGCGCGTCCAGATTCCAGCGGTTCATTTCACGGAATCTTGGCCTGTTCCCTGGGAGCTCTTTTCCACCTATGGCACAGTTGCTGGTCGTGGGCGCCGGGCTGTTCGGCTCGCAGGCTGCCGCCTTGGCGCGGGCCAGGGGAATCGATGCCACCGTGTTCGACCCCGGCCTGCCGGGCGCCGCCTCTCCGGCCGCCGCGGGACTTTTCCAGGAGGCCTGGGCCGGCCGCCGATGGCGCGAGCACTTCGTCCGCGCCCTTCCCGTGCTCGACCAGCTGTACGGCCTGCGCCGCGTCCATCTCACCCACGCCGACGGCACTCCAGAAGAGCTGCTCTTCGTGCCGCCGGCCGCGATCCTGGATTCCGCCCCGGTGCGGCAATCCGTCACCGCCGTCGGCGACGGCTGGCTGGAAGCGGGCGGCCGCCGTCACGAAGGCTGGGTGTACGTCGCCGCCGGCGTCTGGAGCAATCAATTCGTGCCCGACGTGAACGTCTACGGCAAAGCCGGCTCGGCGTTCGTCTTCGCGGGGGAACGCCCCGGCGCGATCCGCCCGATCGCCCACGGCCGCCAGGCCATCGCCTTCGTCCGCGATCCGGGCACGACCCACTTCAGCGACGGCGCCGCCGAACGCCACCACACCGCCGATCACGATCGGCAATCTCTGGAGCGCGCCGCCGCTCTCGGGCTGACCGATCCACCGCTGGCGCGACTGTGGGGCCGCCGGCCCTACACGCCCGGCGGACCCGTGTTTCGCCGGATCGGAGCGCGCACGTGGCTGGCAACCGGCGGCCGCAAAATGGGCACGATCCTGGGGGCGTCGTTCGCGCGGCGGTTGATTGAAGATGAGCTCACTTCGCCTTCAACGTGACCTTCGCCGTCTCGCCGCCCTTCACGTCGATCGTGACCGGCGCCGTCCGCTGCCGCTCGGAAGTCGGGTTCGGGCGGCCAACGAGAACGTAGCGGCCCGGAGGGATGTTCTCGAAAGTGACCTGGTTGTTGTCGTTGGCGCGGCTCACACCGCCCCAGGAGCCGATCTTGCTTCCTCCCTTGGGATCGATCTGCACGAGGTACTCCTCGGGCCGAACCTTGCCGGTGAAATCGACCGTGACTTCGACACGGCCTGCCTTGAACATCCTCAGCTCGACGTCGCTCTTCGGCGTGGTGAACGACAGCTCCGGTCCGCGGCGAATGTATCCCGGCCTGGCCACCGAGAGCGTGGCCTTGCCGAGGGGCACCTCTTCCGCGCGGAATCGGCCGTCCTTGCCGGTCTTGATCGGTTCGGTGCGCGGCACCGCGTAGTAGCCGCCGCCTTCCGGCCTGACGTCAATCCGCACCACGACGTCCGCCAGCGGCTGGCCCGCCTCGTCGGTGACGCGGCCGGCGACGAGCGCCCCGCGAACCAGCTCGGTGTCGTACGATTGCCACTTGGGTTGATCGAATATGTCGCCACCGACCTCCCGCGGCACGTAACCGGGCGCTTCGATGACAATGCGATGCCAGCCGGCCGGCGCCTTCTTCAGCACCCAATGCCCGCCCACGCCGGAGACCGCGCCGGCGGCGTAGACATATTTGTGTTCGCCCTTGGGCTGCGGCTCGACGTGCTCTAGACGCATCATCGCGGAGAGCGGCTTCTTGGTCACGAGGTCCACGACCTTGCCTTCCAGGACGACACCGTCGGCCTGCGTGTACCCGTGCGCCTCGAGGCGCATGTCCTTGACCTTGAGGCCCGGCGGCACCCTGACATCTGCCCACTTGATGTTGCCGCCGGTGTAGACGTCGATCTGCGCGGGCGGACCGTCCTCGGCGTCCTTGGGATCGACCTTCTCCCCCCGCCCGCTGCGCCCGCGTTTCCAGTCTCGTTTCCAGTCTTCCACTTGCCAGGTCGTGAACATCCAGTCGATCTTCGCCGCCTCGCGCCGCTTCGGGTCGTTACTGATGTTGAGCCACTCGCTGTTGCCGATGCCGTTGTGCACGACGAGCAGCTTCGACTTCACCTCCACCTTGGCGAAGTTCTCGAGGACGAGGTTGAACGCCTTGGCGTCGCCCCGACAATCCGCGTGCCAAATGCCCGGGACTTGGCCCATGCCAGTAGGCGATGCGATGCTCTGTGTTCATGAGCACGGCAGCGCCCTTGGGCCAACCCGGATCGCGGAGCGGACTGTTGCCCACGCCGCCTTCGCGCAGGGCGAGGGCCTGCTGGACGGGGATGGCCAGGAGAGCGGCGGCGAGAAGAAGAAGGACGCAGGATTTGGTGCGCGTGGTCATGGGGAATCACCTTGCCCTATTTCGACCGGGTAAGCGCCTATGTAATGGAGATCGGGATTTCCTTCGGCCTATGTCGAGGATCCCAATCTGAGCTACCTGGCATGGCAATAAGAACGGCCGCGCTCGGCGCGGGTCGCGCTCGCGCTCAGATCAACTCGCGCATCACCGCCCCCTGGTTCAGCAGGTGTTGCGGCCGGCCCGTGACGCATGCGGCCGAAGTTGTTGGCGTGGGTATCGAAGTCGCTGAAGGAAACGCTGACGCAGCGGACACCGGCCTCGATGAGCCGGCGGGCCAGCAGCAGCTTCTTGCCGGCACTGCCATCCTCGGCCGTATAGAAGCGATCCTCCATCGCCACGGGATAGGTGTACTTCTCCTGAAGATGAAGCGGCTCTCGGCTCAGGTCGAGCGCATGGGCGAACTGCCCCGACGTCAGGATGCTCGCCGCCTGCTGCGTGAAGCGGTCCATCGCCTCCAGCGTGCCGCTCGCATCCAGATCGCGGCGCACGTTGTCGAAACCGGCGCGAAGTCGGATGCGATCGTTGAGACGACCCGGGGTCAAGCCATCCACCAGCGTGAGCTGGATGTCCGGATTCTCGCCGCGATTGGCGAGTTCGTTGATCATCCCCGCTTCAAGCTGCCGGCGGAACATCGTCGAGATGTCCGGCCGGAACGGGTTATAGGTCGGACCGAGAAATCCGGGCCGAGCGCTGTTGCGCACCATCGGCCGGCCTTGCATCAGGTCGACGAACGTCGGCGCCGGGTCCTCCGTGGAGCCGCGCAGCTTTGCGATCACCGAACCGAACGCCGGCCGACCTCCCACGGTGCGCAGATCGGCGGCCGCGAATCCCGATTGACATTGAAAGGCGTCATGCGCTCCCGCCGACCCGACCAGGGTGCGGATGAACGCAAACTTATCGGCCTGGCGCGCCACTTTCGGCATGAGTTCGCAAATCTGGATGCCGGGCGCCCGCGTCGCGATCGGTTGGAACTCCCCGCGAATCTCCGCCGGAGCGTCGGGTTTCAAATCGATCATATCCATCTGCGGCGGCCCACCGTCGAGATGGATGTTGATGACCGCCTTGTTCGAAGACCGAATCCCCGCCGCCTCCTCCGCGCGCAGCAGGCCCGCCAGCGTCAACCCCCCGAGCCCCATCGCCCCGGCCGTCAAAAACTGCCGTCGGCTGACCCCATCACAGTGCCGGTGCCGCTTGCCAGTGAAGGTGAACATGGCTCCCTCATCGAGATACCAGGCAGGAATCTTGCGGCGGGCCGGCGCCGAAGCGCCGGAAACTATATGAGCGTGCACGATTCCGCGGCACTAACCCGACGCGTGAGCGAGGGAGTCCCTCGCTTACGCTTCGGGTTGGTGCAGAATCACGCACGGTCATTTAGTCGGCAATCATACCCTCAGACAGGCGCCAAGGGAAGCAAGTTCTTTCGTGGCGCCTTCGCGGCCGGCTCCGACCAGGTGTGCACGTCAGTCAGCGCCCAGCAACGTGCGCCATGGAGTGTGCGGAGCGCGGATTGGCCGGCGACTTCCCAAGGCCGAATGTCAATGTTCAGGTGACAGAAAACGGTAAGGTTTGTCACGTGACCTCGGACGCAATGCCTTGATTCGCGGGAACTTGTGTTCTCATAATTGACGCGACAACGCGACAACTATCACCCCCTCTACTTCGTGCTTTTCTTCACGAACTGGTCTGCAGCGCGGCTTGGCCGGCGACTTCGAAGATGAGTCCGTGGACGATGCCGGTGGAGGGCGAACGCCGCCTTGATCGCGAAGGAGATCGGGAAATCATCGAGCTGCTTCGAGAGCTTGGTATCGGCTGAAAGGTGCGAAGGCGGAAGGCACGGAAGCTAGTCGAGCCAGTTCTCAAATCGCAGTCCAGGCACTTTCTCGAAATCTCTGCGGTTCGTGGTCAGTAAGAGGGCATCTTGGACAAGGGCGATGGCGGCGATCCTGAGGTCCATCGTGCCAATCCGGATTTTCGCCGCGCGGAGCTCATCGAAGCGCTCGGCCGCCAACTCGTCGAAGACGACGATCGTGAAAGCGCGAAAGTAGTCGAATAACCCAGCCAACTCGGCATACGCAACCGCCTGCCGACGTGATCCTCGTTCCTTGGCGATTGCCGCGAGCCAGCCTCGCATCTGTTCTTCCACGGACACAATCGAAATCGCCACGACTTCACCCCGCGGCAGGGCGCGCAACTTTCGCTCGAGACGGGCGCCGCGCTCGCTCTCCGGATACTTCAGCAAGGTGACATGATCGGTGTCGAGGAGAATCATTCCGCGGAGGACTCCCGACGGGCGCGGCGGCGATCTGCCTCGCGAATCTTTCGCCCTTCCTCATCGACTTTCTTCATGAACTCGCTGCCGGCGAACATGCCGACGACGCTGCGCCAATCCTTGGAACCATTCGTCGCCGTCCTGTCCTGGAGGGCACGTTCCAGAGCCTCAACGCGTCGGGCCAGGGATTGAAGTGTCACTTTGCTCATGATCGGGCCTCGTTTCCATCGCAGACCATGGTCATCATACCAGTCGCCGCGGTCGATGGACTAGACCGCGTTGGTTGAGTGCGAGATTGCGAACGGGGAACGTTGTGCCAGGCCTGTCTGCGCGAGTACAATAGCGCACGCGGTAATGTTCGTCGCGGCTTTGGCACGCGAGTGCCTAGCGCCGCCATATGCTCGCGACGCCGGCCGCTTGTTTGGAGAGCGCCATGAATCCGGAGAATCGGCGTGAGCCTTGGCTCGATCCCGACTTCCTGGAGAATCAACGACGATTCCCTGCGGAAGAGTTGCTGCGCCACGCAGGTCAACACATCGCCTGGAGCTGGGATGGATCGCGCATCCTGGCGCACGCTTCCGACCGCCGAGCCCTCGACGAGCAATTGCGCGCCGCCGGCATTGAACCGGCTCAGGTCATCCATGATTATGTCGAGGATCCCAATCTGAGCTACCTGGCATGAGTCTGATATTCCCGTACACGACGTTTGCCACGCCACATCCCATCTGGACGCTGCACGGGCGTCAGGGCCGGCCTCGCCCCGTGATTTTCATCGCTGTCGTCGGTCCGAATGGAACGGCCGTCGAAAAGGGTTTGCTCGATAGCGACGCCGATGACACCGTCTTTCCCGACGTGGTTGCCGCGGACATCGGCATCGACCTTTCGCAAGCGCCAACGGGTGGAGCGTCCGGCGTCGGTTCCACGGCCGCAGTCGTGCTGCGCTATGCGGAGGTTGTGCTGAGCCAGCCCTGGAATCCGTAACTTAGCATTTCATCAGTCTTAATCCGCACTGAAAGACAAGCGCCCCCTTACCCGTATTGTGAAAAGCCGTCACGGCTCCATCTTGCGAGAGCACGAAAGCGAAAGACCGCGGAACGGACATGGTATAGATCAGGGCGGACTGGTGCCGTGAACCTCGATTCCCCACAACCTCGTCGTATTTGAACTCTCGACCATGAATATCGATCAGTTTCACGTCCGGTCGTGCCGAGCCTTTCGTCGTGATAGCGTTAAAAGCCACCACTTTGCAGCCGAAATCCATCACGATCGCCCCGTCGATTCCCGCAAGCCTGGCTATTGACGACACGCACTTTTCCAGCATCGAGACCATTGAGGAAATTGCCAGGCCGTGTTTCGTGTCTTCGCCGTTTCGCATCCGTTGTTTCGCTCCGGGGTCGGCATTCAGATCCGCTACGCGGTTCCAGTAACGGATCAGAAGCTGTTGCAGCAGCAGGCAGTCAATCTCCCGGAAGGAAGTGAAGTGCGATTTCTTTGGCTGAGCAGTGACCAGAATCATTCCGCCATGACCAAGGCGGTGAATCGCCTCGGCCAGGTCGTTGAAAACATCTTCGACACTCTCGATCACTCCGTGGGTGAGAGGTTGCAGTTCGCCGTGCACGTCCCGCGCCAGCGCCCCCATGACCTCACCGTGCTGAAGCAATTCTTCTTTGGAAATCTCTCCGGCCTTATACACCGCACCGATCCCGCCGGTTGACACCACCAAGTGCCCGGGTCCCCGGATGGTCACGCGCAATGGATTCCCAACCCGACCCGAGGCGTAGCCGAACTGCCGAAGTTCATTGAGAATCGTCACGTGGATGCCGGCGATTGACACCGATCCGTTCTCGCAGACGCAGCACAAGTGGCTATCAGGCACGACACCATGAGCGAGCTTTGCAATTTGCTGGGCTGAGACCTCGACCGGTTGACTGAACAGAAAATGAAAGTCCGTTTTTGCCCCCTTCTTGTAGCACATCAGAGAGACCGAAGGCCAGACCTCCTCGTCGGGAATCATGCTCGCGTAGAACGCGGCCTTCACCAGATCCACGACCGCTTTCTCAGGAAGGTCAAGGTTGAAGCGCTCGGGCGTGCCTTTCTGACGCTCCCGAAAGTCCTCGGCCACCTGCTTCGCGAACTGCTCGATATCGGCCACGGCGACCCTCCGAAACATGCTGAGCCTAAATGGTGTTCTCTATAAACCCTACCCACGAGCATGATAGCGGATGGGCGAAAAAGGAAAAAACGGGACTCTCCATTCGCTCGTCCGCTTGGTACCGAAACAATGAACGCTGCGAAGCAGCATCTTTTTTTATCCTACCCCTTGAACGCAGGGCGATTCCCGTATACCATCAATCACAATCAAGAATCGCAATCCAGGACTCGTATCCGGGCGAAGGAGGTGACCACAGGAAGAAACTTGAACCCACAAGCCTGATGAAGCTGCGGACTCACGAGTACTTTTTTTCTCGCGCCGTGAATAACACGGCGAGATTTTTGGCACGCACCAGCCGCTTCTCAAGGCTGAATCCGAGGCTTCCACGTAGCACGTGCCGGGCAACGTCCAAAGGACGGCGAACATCGGATTCGTCAGGCTTGTTCAATTGCACCATATCGCAACTCGTGGTCCACAGCAGCAAATTGGGTTTCCGTTCCAGGTGCATGCGCTGAGATACCGGCTATTCGGCCAAGCCTAGTCACCTGAGCCAGGAAGAATCCAATAACCTCGAAAACGAGGGGCTGCCGTGGGCTTTCTCCACACTCCGTCAAACTTGGGCTGCAGCGTTTCATCCTCAGAACCGGAGGGGCAACAATGTTGCGCGAGATTCCGCGTCGCACGAGCCGCCTGATGACGCGTCGGCAAGTGCTGCGATTTGGGGCGTGTTTGCCATTGGTCGTCACCGGATGTAACCCCGCAACCAGGCGAGTTGCGCGAGTCGTCCTTCGCGTGGTGCCATGGATTGGCGCCGTGGTCGATGTAGTTTCCCTTGTCGTTGACGTGGCGAATCTCGTGCTCACCGTACGGGCGATGGTAAACGAACGGTCGGAGACCGCGCAATTCGCCCTGACAGCGGACGAAACCGACGCGCTCCGCAACGGCGCCGCCATTGTGATTCAATCGCGCGAAGGAGCGGAGATCGCACGCCGAGAGGACCTGTACGCTACGTACGTTTACACGCGTGTCACGCGTGTTCGCAACCAATAATCCTGGGCGGGGCGAAACATGAAAAAATTCCTCGTGTTCACTTTCATTCTATGTGGCTGTTCCGATCTCAGGATCAGGCGCTCGTTTGAACGCCACGACCAGAACACCAGAACTTTGTGCGGGTCAGACAGGACGTTGTGGAGCACGACCAACGGATCCAAGAACACGATCAAGAATTCGCCGTAACAAAAAGACGGATCCAAGAACACGATCAAGATCTCGCCGTAACAAGAAGACGGATCAAAGAACTCGAGGATCAACTGATTGAGAGTCGCCGGGCCGAAGAGGCCGAACGGCGCGCGCGCCAAGAGGCACAACGCGAGGCTGAACGGCAACAGGCACAACGCGAGGCCAAACGGCTCGCACGCCAAGAGGCCGAACGTGAGGCTGAGCGGCTTGCTCGTCAACGACGGCGGGAGGAGGCTGAACTGGTCCGCCAACAGGCAGAATGGGAAGCGCAACAGCCCGTTTGGGTTCTGCAGCGCCGGGTCGTCATCGGGTCTTATCGCGTCGCGCCAGGGGTTTACCACCCAGTCTATGGCGACCGATGGGTTCGCATCCGGTGACCGCCTTTTGACCCCATCGCGTCAATCGCGGAAGCCGGGCAAGATTTCAACATAACCGGCATATTCGGCAATCGGGCAGCGCCTTTTGCAAGGTGGCGACGCCCGCGTCCGTCACCTTCGTGTCGCGAAGATCGAGCCCTCGCAAGCCCTCGAGCGCGGCTAGGTCCTTCAGACCCACGTCCGTGACGTTCGCGGCGCGAATATGGAGGTATTGCAAGCACTTGAGCCCCGCCAGTTGTTTCAGACCCGCATCTGTCACCCCGTCAAGTGCCAGCGCCTTCAAGCGCTTGAGTCCGGGCAGCTCTTTGAGACCCGCACCCGTCATCTGCCTGCCGCCAACTGCGAGGAACTCCAAGCTCTTTAGCCCGGCCACCGCAGCCGCGCCAGTCACCTGCGTGCGGACAAGATGGAGGTGTCGCAAGCCCTTGAGGCCGGCGAGCTCGTTGAGACCAGCGTTCGTCACCTGCGTGCCGCGAAGGCTGAGCGCTTGCGAGTTCTCGAGCACAGCGAGCTTTCTCATTCCCGCGTCCGTAAGCTGGGTGTCGTCAAGGTAGAGCGTTTGCAAGCTCCTGAGCCCGGCCAGCTGTTCCAGACCAGCGTCCGACACATTTGTGCGGTAAAGAACAAGCAATTGCAACGTTTTGAGCGAGGCGAGCTCTTTTAGTCCTGCGTCCGTTACCTGCATGGACTCAAGACAGAGCCCGAACGGTGTGCTTGGAACTGCCAGCGCCGACACAACGCCGGCCTTCCACGTCTCAAATCTAAACGCCGGTAACGCGCTGTCGCAACGGTTAATCTTGAACGCGCCGTCGCGATGGAGCCAACACATTTCCGCACCGGCCCTTTCCCACGACGCAATGAGATCGTCCGGCAGCTCTTGCGGCGCCTGAGCAGGTCGAATCTCGGTCGGCTGCGGTTGCGTCTGGGCAGCCGCCGATGTCGTGGGCACACCTAGGGTACTGGACGATCTTGGCTCGATGGCGCCATCCATGGCCTTGGCGGCGAACACCGATGAGCACTTTGGACATTTCACTCTCTTGCCCAGCAATTTGGTTGGGATCAGAATCCTCACGCCACACTCCGTACAGCCGACCACTATGCCCTCGGGCAGGGGCGATTGGGCCGCAGGAGGAGCCGTAGTCGGTGTAGTGCGCTCACCTGGCGCGCCGGATGATTTCAGATTGCTCGCCCCATCCAAGACCGTGACGATTACCCCCGCATCCTTGAGCCGCCGCTGTGCTTTCGCGGTGCAGCGGCGCACCAGGTCGATCAAGGTTTCGGCAACGCCAAGCTCGGCAAGGTCGTCGGCGAAATCTGGGCCGACCCCGTGCGTCATCTGGCCGGTGAGCATCTGGTAGGCGATGACGCCGAGCGCGTGTACGTCGTCCCTGGGGTCGGGCGGCTCACCGCGCTTTTGCTCGGGCGAGGCGTAGAGGGGCGTGCAGGCGCCGAAGAGATGGCTTTGCAGGCGGGCGCCCCGTGAAAGGGTGCCGTGCCTTTCGCTGCCGATCAGCTCGGCCGCGGCGACGCCGCCGATGCCGAAGTCGGTGATCCGGAGCTGCCTGACGGCCCGGTCGTAGAGGATGTTGGCCGGCTTAAGATCCCGATGGACGATGGGGGGATTGAAAGCGTGAAATCGGCCGACGGCGTTTGCCAAGAGGCGCAAGGCGACGACGATCTTCTCCTGGCGCTCGGCGATCGGCAGGGCGGCCCAACGGCGAATAGCGTCGCCGAGATCGCCACCTTCGACATACTCGTACATGAGCCAGGGACCGTCGCCATCGAGGCTCGCGTCAAGCAGCGGGACGACGTTGGCATGCTTGCCGTCCCGGAGCAGACGGGCGATGACGTTGCCTTCATGCAGTAGATCGCGGTGCCGATCTTTCAAGTTGTGAAAGAACTTGACGGCGCGTTCAAGGCCGAAGACGCCGCGTGCCAGCCAGACCTCGCCGAACCCGCCGCCCGACAGGTGGCGCTCCAGCACCCAACCGGTCCGGCCCGGCAGCGCGTCGCCGGGCTTGAAACGCGGCAGCGCCGGCGGCAGAAGCTGGGCCGGGTCGTCCGGCCCGCGCAAGACGAGCTCCGGCGGGCTGACCCGGCCGGTTATCTTGCGATGAAGCGTCGAATTCATCCAACAAACAGCGCCGTGCTCACCTTGAACCGCTCGGCGAGTTTGCGCACGTGGTCCAGGGTCAGAGCGCGGTCGCCCTTGAGGATCATGGACGCCGCCGATTGGGCGGCGCTGCGGTGTTTGGTGAGCCGGCTGACGCCCTGCTGGCGCTCAAGGCGCTCCTGCCCACGCACGCTGGCGTATTTGGCTGCACGCGGATGAGCTGGCGAAGTTCGAGGCCGAGCATGGGCGAAAGATTCGGGCGATGCTTGTTCCGTTTGGGTTGAAGTGAAGCTCACGCGGAGGCGCGGAGAGCGCGGAGAGGAAGAGAGCCAAGGAGAACATCATGATGCAACCGATGCGGCACGCCGCGGGCGCCGCGGCTCCGCGTGAGAATGACAGTTTCCACTTATGGATGAATGCCTGGGGCGTCATGGGGTCGTCATGGGCGGGATTATCGGCGATGGACGGTGGGTCGTCCAGTGGGTAGGAACGAACCTGCGCACAACGAACAGAGATCGTGAAAGAAGTCACAATTCCCGGCTGGTCCCCTCCCCGGCTGCCCGAGGAGCCACCGGCCTGGCCAAACCGGCCTCGTCTAACTGCCGGCGCGGCGGCCGCGGATGACGATGCGGAGAGTGCGCGTCAAGCCGTCGGGTCCGTTCAGGCGGAAGAGATAGACGCCGGCCTTGCTGACCCTGAGATTGCCGATCTGGCCGAACCCGGTCGAGAAGAACCCGAACTTGGCGCCGGTCACCCTGGCGCCGATGGGCTTGCGGAGGATCGTGAGGCTGAAGAAGCCGTTGTAGTTGGCGGCGACGTTGCCGGTCACATCGACGGCCAGGGCATTGATGGTGAAGGGCCGGTTGACGAGGATCCTGCGCGGAACCACCGAAGCGATCAAGCTGCTGGCCAGCACCTCGATGTTGGACGAGATCACCGAGGGAAGAGGAACGTTGTTGACGGTGGCGGTGGCGCGGAGGTTGTAGCTGCCGGCGCGGACGAGGTTGACGTTGCTGAAGGTGGCCACGCCGCCGACGGCATTGACCGTGGTCACGCCGCCCAGGCCGCCGGGGCCGTTGTTGACGGCCAGGTTGACCGGGCCGTTGAAGGTCGGATCGGGGCCGGTGCCGGCCGCGTTGCGGACGTGGACCACGACCGTGAACGGGACGCCGGAGCGGACCGCGCCGGGGACGAGGATGAACGCGGTCGGGTTCTGGTCGACCTGCTGGTCGGGCGTGAGGGCGCCGGAGCCGGCGTTGAAGCCGGCGTCGCCGTTGTAGGCCACCTGGACCGTGTGGGCGCCGATGCCCAGGCTGGACGTGCTGAAGGCGGCCTGGCCGCCTGTGACCGGCACGTCGTCGCCGACCGTCAGGCCGTCGATGATGAAATCCACGGTGCCGCCGGGGACGCCGCCGCCGGGCGCCACGGCGCTGATGGTGGCCGTGAAGGTGACGTTCTGCTGCACGACCGACGGGTTCGCCGAGGACGATACGGTCACCACGGTGTCGGCCTTGTTGACCGTGTGGGTCAAGTTCGGGAGCGGGTTGCTCGAACCGTTAAGATTGGCGTCGCCGAGGTAATCCACATGGATGGTGTGGCTGCCCACGGCCAGCGTGCTGATCAGCAGCGTGGCCTGGCCGGCGGTGACCGGCCGGTTCAAGATTTGCGCCCCGCCGTCGATGACGAAGTTCACGAAGCCGCCCGGGCTGCCGGCGCCGGGGGCGGTCACCGAGATGGTGGCCGTGAACATCACCTGCTCGCCGAAGACCGTGGTGACGCTGTCTTGACCGACGCCGGTGGTGGTGTCGGCCTTGTTGACGGTCTGGGCATTGTGCACGCCGTCGCTGCCGAAGTAACGCGGATCGTCGCCGTTGTAGGTGGCGCGGATCACGTGATCGCCGACGCTCAGGCTGGAGATGTCCAACGTCGTCGCCCCGTTCACGTCGAGGTCTTCCGTCCCCAGCACCGCGTTGCCGTTGCTGAGGTCGATGAACGTGACCGTGCCTTGCGGCGGCAAGCCGACGACGCCGGTCACGGTGGCGGTGAGCGTGATCTGCTGGCCGAACACCGACGGATCCGTGTCGGCCACGACGGTCGTCGTCGTGTTGGCCTTGATTTCCTGGTTCAAGGTGGCGCTGTCGCTGGTCGCGAAGTTGCCGCTCGCGTCGCCGTCGTAATGGACGACGACGGTGTGGTTCCCCAGGACCGAGGTCGTGAAATTGAACGTCGCCTGGCCGTTGACGAGCGTGATGTCGCTGGAGCCGACCGACGAGCCGTCGATGATGAAGTCCACCGTGCCGGTCGGAACCCCCGACCCCGGGGCCACGGCGCTGACGGTGGCCGTGAACGTCACCGCCTGGCCGGCGAGCTGCGGGTTCGCCGACGAGGTCACTTGCGTCTGGGTCGTTGCCGGGTTGACCGTCTGGCCGCCGGCGAGCGTGCCGTTGCTGGCATTGAAGTTGGTGCTGCCGTTGTAGACCACGTTGATGTCGTGCGGCGAGCCGGCGACCGTCAGCGTCGCGATCGGATGGCTCGCCTGACCGTTCACGAGCAGCACGTCGTTGCCGACCAGCACGCTGTCGATGAAGAAATCGACCGTCCCCGTCGGAACGCCCGCGCCCGGGGCCACGGCGCTGACCGTCGCGGTGAAGGTCACGTTCTGGCCGAACACCGACGGATTGCTGCTGGAGGCGACGGCCACGCTGCTGTTGGCGGCCGTCACGGTCTGGCTGATGGCGGCGCCGGCGCTGCCGTTGAAGTTGCCGTTGCCGGTGTAATCGGCGGTGATGGTGTAGGAGCCGACGTTGAGGGGCGGGGCGAGCGTGGCCACGCCGTTGACGTCCACGGTGATCGGCACGTCGGTCACGGTGGCGCCGTTATCGACGTGGAAGATCACCTGGCCGCCGGGGATACCGGCGCCCGGCGCCACGGCCTGGATGGTGGCGGTGATGACCGCTTCGCCGAAGACGGCGTTGGGATTGGTGGTGGCCAGCGTCGTGGTCGTGTCGGACTTGGTCACCGTCTGGACGATGGTGTTGGAATTGGCGCTGGCGTTGTAGTCGGCGCTGCCGGCGTAGACGGCGAAGATCGAGTAACTGCCGACGTTGAGCGGCGGATCGAGCGTGGCCACGCCGCCGGCGTTGAGGGCGTTGACGGCCTGCGTCTGCTCCTGGGTGACGGTGTTCGTGATGAAGAAGGTCACGTTGCCGGTGGGAATGCCGCCGCCCGGCGCGACCGGCGTCACGGTCGCGGTGATCGCCGTCTGGCCGAAGATTGAGCTCGGACTGACCGACGACGCCAGCACGGTGGTCGTGTTCGCCTTGTTGACCGTGCGGCTGATGCTGTTGGACGTGCTCGAATTGAAGTTGACGATGCTGTCGTTGTCGTCGGTGAACACCGCGAAGATGTTGGTGTGCGTGCCGGCGCCGAGCGCGGTGGTGTTGAGCACGGCCACGCCGCTGGCGTTGACCGGGACGGCGGCGCCGATCTGGTTGCCGAGGCCGCCGTCGTAGAAGCGGACGCTGCCGACCGGGGCGCCGCCGCCGGGCCCGCTCTTGGCCACGGTGGCCGTCAGGGTGACGTTTTGTCCGAAGACCGTGGTCCCGGCCGGGCCGCTGGTCAGGCTGGTGGTCGTGTTGGCGGGGTTGACCGTTTGCGTCGGCAGCGTATCGCTGCTCGGGCCGAAGCCGACGACGCCCAGGTAGTTCACCGTCAAGTCGTTGGCGCCGGCGTTCAGGACGTTGTTGACGGCGGTCGAGCTCAACACGGCCGAGCCGTTGACCAGCGTCAACGTCACGGTGAGCGTGGTGGCGCCGGTGAACACGAATTCGACGTTGCCGGTCGGCGTGCCGGTGGCCGGGGCCTGGGCGACGACCGTGGCGGTGAAGTTCACCGACTGGCCGAAGACCGACGGGTTCACCGAGCTGACCACGTTGGTGACCGTGACGCCGTTGACGGCGTGAGTGGTCGCGCTGTCGCTGGGGTTGAAGTTCGAGTCGCCCTGGTACTCGACCGTGATGTCGTGCGCGCCGAGGGTCAACGTCGAAATCTGGAACTGCCACTGGCCGCTGGCGTCCACGGCGTGCGAGTCGAAGGTGAGGCCGTTGTCCTTGATCACCACGGTGCCGGTCGGGATGCCGGTGCTCGGGTTGACGGCGCTGACCTGGACGGTGAACGTCACCAGCTGGCCGACGTTGGACGGGTTCGGCGCGCCCGACACGGTGACGGCGGTGTCGGCCTTGATGACGTGCTGCACCAGGTCGCTGGTGGTCGGCACGCTGTTGAAGTGGTGGTCGCCGCTGTAGACGGCGCTGATCGTGTGATCGCCGACCGTCAGGTTGGTGGGCAGCGCGAACTGGGCGACGTGCTCGACGCCGTTGAAGAACACGCTGGCCGGCGGCAGCTGCTGGACGTTGTCCACGGTGAAGGTGACGATCCCGCTCAGGACCGTGGTGCCCGACAGTTGCCCGCCCGGCGGCACGATGCCCAGGTGGGCGGTGATGGTCACCGGCTCGCCGTACACCGAGGTCGCCCCCGCCGACGGCGTCGTCAGCGCGATGGTGCTGTCGGCCTTGGCGACCGTGTGCACGTGGCTGTCGGTGGCGTCAAACGGCGGATCGTCGATGTCGGTGAAGCTGTTGGTCGGGTCCTGGAAGTCGGCACGGACCGTGTGCGGACCGACGTCGAGCGTGACGCCGAACAGGTCGCGCGGGTCGAAGCTGAACTGGCCGTTGGTCAGCGTCCGCGCCACCGGGCCGAAGGTCTGGCCGTCGACCAGGGTGTTGATGCTGACGAAGGCGGCGCCGCTGCCGGTCAGCGGGGTCTGATTGGCGCCGTCGAGGGTGCCGCCGAACCGGATCACGATCTCGTTGCCGAAGCGGTCGACGTTGACCGTGCCGCCGGCGGGCCAGTTGACCAGGCCGGTGAGGGCCGCCGCCACGTCGCCGGCCGTGGCGTCAAAGTTCAACGGTCCGGTGGGCTGGCCGTTGAACGTCAGCGAGAACGTACCCGACGTGCCGACCACCACCCGCTGGATCTCGGCCGTGGTCAGGGTGATGATCACCGTGGCCGACGCCGGCACCATGCCGGCGCCCGGCTCCGGCGTCACGTCGATCGTGAAGCTCACCGGCTCGCCCCACACCGTCGTCGCCGTCGCGTTGGAGGTCACATCCACGGTGACCGAGGCCTTCACCTTGGTGAGCACCACGGCGTTGGTCTGGTAATCGACGGTGAACTTGCCGCCGCCGATGAACGCGCTGCCTCCGTCCGCGATCTGCACGCCGTTCTGGGTGAAGAAGCCGGTGACCCCTAGCGTGGCCGTGAGGATGGTGAACGAATCGCCCGGCGTCGACGTGCTCGGATCATCCGTGACGATGCCGATGCCGATCGTGTTGATGGCGCCGGCGATCTCGGCGTCGTTCAAGTTGACGCTGCCCACGACCTGAAGCTGGTCGTAGTCGAGGCCGGCGTTGAGGGCGCTGGGGAAGGCGTTGAGGCGGTTCAGCTCCACGAAGAACGTGGTGGCGTCGTTCCACAGGGTGTCGCCGGAATGCAGGATGCCCGGGCTGGCGCCGGGGTTTTCCGTGCCGCCGTCGGCATCCGACGTCACCGCGCCCACGAAGCCGTTGCCGCCCAGCGTGCCGCCCGACAGCGTCACGGCGTCGATCCTGCCGTCCACCTGCAAGATGCCGGCGTTGACCTGGGTCGAACCATACGTGGGGATCCCCGCCACCACGTTGGTGGAGTCGATCTCCATCAGGCCGTTGCCGTCCTTGATCAGCGTTTCGCTGCCGCCGGTGCCGATGATCGCCGCGATGCGCAGATCGGTGACGGTGCTGGGGCCGTCGGTCACGTTGAAGGCTCGGGGCGCGCCGTTCAGGTCGATCCGGCCGGCGCCGGTGATCAGCGCCGTCTCGCCGGCCGCGCTCGCTTGCGCGACGACCCCCGTGACCCCGGTGAGCCGCAGCCGCCCGGCCAGGTCCACGACGCCGCCGATCATGTCCACGGTGACCACCGTCAGCACGCCGGCCCCGGTGGCCACGCGGCCTTCGCGCACGAACACGTCGTCGATGATGTCGTTGAGGCCGGCCAGGTCGAGCAGGCCGTCGCTCATGACGGTCACGTCGGCGGCGTCCGGGACCTGGTCCGATTGGGCCAGGCGGGCCACGGCCGAGTTGTCCACGCCGACCGCGTTGCCGATTTGCAGCGTCCCGCCGAAGGGCGAGGCGCCGCCCGACTTGTTGAGCCGCAGGATGCCTTCGCGAACCAGCGTCAGGCCGTCGTACGTGTTGTCGAGAGTGCCGCCGTACTCCACGGTCGTGGGACCGCTCTTGGTGACGTTGAGCGTGCCCGCGCCGTCGGTGATCTCGTTGATGATCAGCGTGTCGACCAGCGAGCCGACCGACGAGTGGCTGCCCAGGGTGATGGTCGGCTGCCAGGTGTTGTCGCCGACGTTGTTGGTGATGGCGCCCTGGCCGCGTTCGCCGTCGCCGTTGATGGTGAGCAGCTCGTCGGTTTCCGTGAAGCCGCCTTGGGTCTGCAGGCTGCCGCCGGCGTTGACCAGCGTGCCGTTGGCGGCCGTGCCGGCCGCCCCCAGGGCGCCGTCGTGGCCGACGCTGAGCGTGCCGTTGTCGATGACCGTGAAGCCCTGGTACGTGTTCGGCGTCGGGAAGATGATCGTGCCGTCGCCCACCTTGTGCAGCTCGGCGGCCTTGAAGCTCGCGGGGACGCCGGCGGGGTCTTGAACCTGACCGGTGACGGCCAGCGAGCTGATGGCGCCGTGGACCGCGGTGGCCGGGGTGGCGGTGGCGCCGCCCTGGCCGTTGGCGGCGATTTGCGGCACGTCGAGGCCGAGCAGGTTGCCGCCGAAGGTGATCGTGTAGACGCCGGCTGCCAGCGTCACGGTCACGGAGCCGCCGATGCCGCCGATGGTCGGCAGGTTGTTGAGGGCGCCCGCGACGATGCCTTCGGCCGCGTCAAAGCCCAGGTCGCCGGTGGTTTCGCCGTTGAACGACAGCGTGAAGGTGCCGGACGAGCCGGTGACGGTGACGGTCTGCACTTCGGCGCGGACGTCGGCGCCGATGTGGACGGCCGGGTTGGCCCCGGGGGAGGCGGCGGGCACGGTGCTGTTGAGGATCACCGGGCCGGTCCAGGTGTTGTTGCCGGCGATGTTGCGGAGGGCGCCCAGGTCGGCGGGGCCGACGCCGCGGCCGTTCAGCGTGACGGTTTCGGCGACGAAGGTAATGTTGCCGCCCTCGGTCTCCAGGGCCGCGCCGGCGTTGACGACGGTGCCGACGGCGGTCGTCCCCAGGGCTTGCGGCTTCTGGACGTTCAGGACGCCGGTCTGGACCGTGGTCAGGCCGGTGTAGGTGTTGGCGGCGGCGCCGCGGAGGACCAGCTTGCCGGGGAGCACCTTGGTCAGGCCGAAGACGTCGAGGGTGACCGGCGCGGGAATGAGCGGCGGCTGGGCCGGAATGGTGACGTCGATCTCGGTGATGACGCCGTCGATGGTCAGGGTGTCGGCCGCGTTCAGCACGCCGATGTTGATCGTGGTCGGGGGCACGGGCGGGGGCGGGGCGGGGATGCTCTGGATGCCGGTGAGGTTGACGTTCCCCTGCCAGGTGTTGTTGCCGCTGAAGTTTTGCAGGGCGCCGGTGCTGAAGATGCCGGTGCCGGACAGGGCCAGGGTCTCGTTGACGACGGTGATGCCGGCGCCGTTGACGTCGCGGTTGAGCTGGAGCTGAGCGCCGTTGCGGACCCGGGTGCCCGTGGCCGTGCCGCCCAGCGCCGTGGCGTGCTCGACGCGGAGCACGCCGCCGATGACGTCGGTGAGGCCGTCGTAGTTGTTGGCGGCATTGAGAATCAGCGTGCCGGCCAGCTCCTTGGTCAGGCTGAACATGTTCGCGGCGTCGTCGATGACGCCGGTGCCGGCGCTCGTGTCCACCGTGCCGCCCACGACCTTGGCGCCGATCGTCAGCTGGCTGCCGGAATCGACGCCGACCGTGGTATTGGTGTTGAGCCGGAGCGTGCCGGTGAAGGTATTGGCGTTGGAGACGTTGCGCAGCGCCCCGGTGTTGTGGCCGAGGTTGGGAATGCCGTGGCCGTTGATTTCGACGGTCTCATGGAACAGGTCGGCCTGCAGCTCCAGGGCGGCGCCGGCGCGAACGACGGTCTCGACCAGGTCGCTCCCCAGGGCGCTGGAGTTGCGGGCGTTGAGCGGGCCCTCGACCACGTCGGTCAGGCCGCCGTAGGTGTTGGCGCCCGAGAAGATCACCCGGCCGGTGCCGACCTTGGTGATGGTGTGATTGGCGCCGGCGGTGATGTCGCGGATGATCCCGGAAATGTTGACCGTGGCGTCCACTTCGGCGCGAATGGTCGAGGCGCCGACCATGATGACGTCGCCCGTCCAGAGAGACGAGCCGGTCACCGCGCGCAGCGCCCCGCCGTTGACGACGGAATCGTCCAGCCACAGCTGATAGAGGCCGCGGCCGTAGGTGCCCACCGACAGCATGTTCGTGTAGGTGTTGAGCACCATTTCCTTGATCTGGACGGTGGGCAGGCCGACGCCGAAGCGCTCCCACGTGCCCGCCCCGCCCTTGAGGACCAGCACGCCGATGTCGGTGCCGACGTAGATGTCGCTGTTGCGCGGATTGACGATGACCTTCCACGCGGGCACGTCGGGGAAGTTGGCCGGCGCCAGCGGCGTCCAGGTGCGGCCGGAGTCGGTGGTTTGAAAGACCTTGGTCCCGCCGAACACGCTGCGCGTCACGTAGGCGAAGTCGCGATTGCGCGGATCGACGGTGATGTCGGACATGCCGAACGTGTTCAGGCCGGTGTTGCGCGCGACCCAGCTCGAACCGTGGTTCTTGGTGAGGAACACGCCGTTGCTGGTGGCGACGTAGATGGTGTCGGAATCGTAGCTGTCGGCGCCGTTGTCCAGGACCAGCGGGAACGACAGGTCGTTGACCCAGGCGCCTTGCCGGTCGGAAATGGCGATCTGGATGAACGAGGTGTTGGGACCGAAGTTGGCGGCGCTGCCGATGGTGTTGTACAGCTGGGCGCCGTCGGAATTGAGCGACTCGCGGAGGTTGCTCCCCAGGCCGACCAGCAGCCGCGACGGATTGACGCGGTCGAGGATGAACGGGAAGTACAGGCCGCCGGTCGAAATGCCCGGGACGTTGCTCCAGGTGGCGCCGCCGTCGGTGGAGCGGCGGAGCTGGCCGTTGAGCACGTGGAAGACGAAGTTGGGGTCCCGGTTGTTGATGCGGACGACGCCGCCGTCGCCGTCGTCGGTGTGCGTCCAGTAGCCGCTGTCGTCATACGTCTTGGTGCCATTGTCCTGGCTGCCGCCGATCGCGAAGAACGGATCGAACGGGTGCACGTCGAGGCCGTTGAACTGGGTGACCTGCAGGAAGCTGCCGTTGAGGTTGGTCCAGTCGGCGTTGGTGGCGGTGAGGGTGGCGTTGGCGTTTTCCAGGCGCCAGACGCCGCCGTCGTTGCCGACCACCAGCCGGCCCTGGGCATCGAAGGTCGAGGCGTGATAATCGACGTGCGGGGCCTTGTTGTTGGCGTTGCCGACCGGTTGCCAGGCGCCGTTGTAGAAGAACGGCCCGGGCGTGAACGGCTCGCCGACGCCGCCGATGAAGATGAGCTGGGCGTTGCCGGGGTGCACCACGATGGTGGCGTCGTACCAGCCCTGGTTGCCCAGGAGGTTGCCGGGCGGCGCCGCGAACCCTCCCCAGGTGCCGAAGGACCACGTGCCGTTGGCGTGATTGTACGTGTGCGTGACCACGTCGACTTCACGGAGCGTGCCGTGGGACGCGCCGTACTGGCTTCCCGGGAAGACGAATGGAAACGCCACCAAGGCATACAGGGTGACCGTGCTGGTGTTGCCGACGCGGACCACGTTGCCGGTGGTCTTGATCATGCCGTTGCGCGGATGACCGGCCACCCCGTTGACCGTTTGCAGCGCCGTGTTGAAGGCGTTGGTGTTCCAGGTGATCGCCGTGGCCGGGGCAGTGAGCAGCGCGTTGAAGGTCGTGTAGACCGCGTTGTGGGTGGCGCCGAAGCCGCCGCCGTTTGTGTTGCCGATGGACACCGCGATGATGCGGTTGCCCGGAATGTCAGGCGCCGTCAGCACCACCAGGTCCGTGTAGTGGTGCGTGCCGTCGTCGAGGAAGCTCCCCGTCGGTCCCGCCTGGCCGGCGGTCAGGTTCTCCCACGGCTGGGCCACGTTGAGCGGCCGGTAACGCCACAGCCCATAGTTCCCGAAGGTGCCGTTGACGCCGTTGCCCTGCACGGTGAAGTACACCGTCTCGGCCTCGACTGGATCGACGAAGATCCGCGAGATGGTGACGCGCGAGAACGCCCCCGGCGTCGGCTCCAGCAGCTCCCAGGTGCGGCCGTAATCCTGCGAGCGGAGCAGGCCGCGGCCGTAGTAGGAATCGCCGGAGTTGTTGCCTTCGCCCAGGCCGACGTAGATCACGCCCGACGAGGTCGGCGCCACGGCAATGGCGCCCGTGAACATGACCTCGCTGGGATCGATCGAGATGCCGTTGATGTTGTCAACCAGCGGCTCCCAGGTGAGGCCGCCGTTGCGGGTGCGCCAGGCGCCGCCGCCGGCCGCCGACAGGTAGATGATGCTGGTGTCGCGGGGATCGACGGCCACGCCGGTGATGCGGCCGGTGACGTCTTCGTCGCCGATGGTTTGGCCGCTCTGGACCGGGCTGGGCCCGTTGGCGAACCAGCGCAGGGGGATGATGGGGGCGGTGTCGGGCCCGTCGCCGATCATGCGCAGGCTCTCGCCGCCGATGGTGATGTCGCCCTGGAGCTCCAGGGCGGCGTTGTCGGCCACGGTGGTGCCGCCGCCGCCGTCCAGGACCGTGCCCACCACCGCCGTCACGTCGCCCGTGATGGCGGGGACGCTCAGCTCGTTCTGATCGAAGCCGGACAGCGTGCCGCGGAAGGTGACCGTGTAGACGCCGGTGCTGAACGTGACATCGACGTTGCCGGCGCCGATGGTGCTGAGGTTTTCCAGCTCGCCCCGGACCGTGGCCGCGGATGCCCCGAGGCCAATGAGATTGGTGTCGGCGCCGTTGAAACGGAGCTGGAAGGCGCCGCTGGTGCCGCCGACGGTGACGGTTTGCAGCTCGTTGACGCTGCCCGTGCCCAGGGCGCCGGAGCTTTGCAGGTTGAGGATGCCGGCGTTGACCGTGGTCTCGCCGGTGTAGGAGTTGACGCCGCCGAGCACCAGCTTGCCGGTCCCTTCCTTGGTGAACCCGCCCGGACCGTCGATCGATTTCCACAGCGACATGCGCGAATTGAACTTGACGTCGATGCTGATCTGGCTGCCCAGGGTGATCGGGCTGCGGATCATGTTGTCGTCCGCGAAGTTGGTCAGCGTGGACACGATGTTGCTGGGATTGCTGAAGTCGTGCGTGGCATCGTCGGCGGTGACGTTGCCCAGGCCGTTGAGGACCAGGTGGTCGAGGATCTGCACGCCGCCCTGGATGCCGCCGTTGATCGTATTGTCGGTCGGCGGCGGCACCGGCACGCCGCGCAGCTCGACGGCGTCGATTTCCGGCCAGCTCATGGGGCTGGAGTCGATGGTGCCGTCCACGTAGACCTTGACGCCCTTCACCAGGAAGGCCGTCTGCGGGAAGTTGATCACAAAGTGGGCCGGTGCGTTTTGCAAACTCGGATCGACTCCCGTGAAGACCGTGTGCAGCTGGTCCGCCATGTCCACCACGTCGATCTGGTACACGAAGCCGTTGCTGAAGGTTTCAACGACGGTGACGCCGTTGGCGTGCACCGGCGTCGCGAAGCCCAGGGTCAGGTACTCCAAGGAATCCGGCGGAATAGGCGCCCAGGCGGTCATGATATCACCGTAGGTGGGGGTGTTCGGCGCCCCGGTCGCCTGCATGGCCGACCAGTCCGTGGTCGAGAACTCGCTGCTGAAATCGATGACCGTGTTGGCCCATTGCTGGACCGAGCCGGCCGGCCGGGTGATCGCATAGCCTTCGAACTCGATGGCGGCGCCGTCGAGGACCGTGGTGTTTCCGGGAGTGATGGTCGTGGTGTTGTCGAAGCCGAGCGCCACGCCCAGGCCGGTGTCGGCGCGGGTGCGGAGCACGCCTTCGGTCACCTGGTTGTCGCCGGTGAAGGTGCCCTGGCCCTGGAGGATGACCCGCTTGCGGCCCAGCTTCTCGATGCCCGCCGGAATCACCGTGCCGGGCGGCGGCAGCGGCGCCGGATTGGCCAGGTTGGAGCTGGTGTCGCGCTCCTGGATCGTGTTGATGAACGTCAGCGTGCTCTGGGTGACGTTCTGGTCGTCGGGGACCCACGGGCTGTTGGCGATGTCGGCGCCGATGCCCACCATTTCAAACCCTGGGGTGGCCACCAGGTTGAGGATGCCCGAGATGTTGTTGTTGCCGCTGAGGTTGAGGATGGCCCCGCGGCGATGCAGCTCCGGGAAGGCGTTGTTGAGGTCGCTCGCCGTGCCGTCGCGGTGATCGATGCCGATGCCGGACACGAAGATCCGTTCGGGAATGGCGATGTCCAGGCCGCCGACGCGGCTCCGCTTCAAGTGCAGCGCCGCGCCGATGCTGATGTGCGTGGCCGGCGTCAAGGTGTCGGGAAAGATTTCCAGGCCGAGCGAGTTGCTGTGCCGGGCGGTGATCCAGCCTTCGCGAATGAGGGTGAAGCCGCCGTAGTTGTTGACGGAATCGGTCAGCACCAGCTCGCCGCGGCCGACCTTGGTCAGGTTGCCGCCGCTCAGCGACCCGGACAGGGTCATCTGGCTGAGGTCGAACTGCGCGTACGGCGCATAGTCGGGCTCGACGCCGACCGAGGCGCCGGGCGCGGAGAAGGAAGCGCCCGAGCGGCCGATGTTGCCGCCCAGCGGGATCTGGCCGCCGTTTTCGTTGGTGCCGCGGATGTTGCGGAGCGAGCCGTCGCCGCCGGCCCCGTCGCCGAACAATGCCAGCACTTCGCCTCCCGGACCGATGACGATGTCGGTGTCGAGGTGCGGCGTGCCGTCGGGCGCGAACGCCACCGGGTTCGAGTCGGGGATGGTGTCGGCCTCGAATTCCAGCGTGCCGCCCAGGCCCGCCGTGGCCGGGTTGGGGCCGCCCGGGAACACGATCGTGCCGTTGGACGGCGTGCCGAACGCCCCCAGGGCGCTCGAATCGCGGATGTTGAGGTACCCTTGCAGGATTTCGGTGCGGCCCCGATACGTATTGATCGCGGCCACGGGCGGGGCGCTGAACGGCACCTGCGGCGCCAGGATGACGCGGCCGGCGCCGGTCTTGACCAGCGAGTAGTTCACGTTGGTGATGTTGTCGTCCAGCAGCCGGCCGGCGATGATCAGGTCGGCCCCGGCTTCGGCGCCGATGCCCACCGTCGGAAAGCTCCAGATGATCGGGTCGAAGACCATCACCGCATTGCCGCCCCAGAGCTGGATGTCCTGCACCCAGGTGTTGACGCCGGCGAGGTTGTGCAGGGCGCCGATCACCGTCTGGCCCGGCGTGTAGCCGGCCTGGGCGCCGCCGTAGGACTGCTTGGGCAGGATGTGGATGCCGTCGGACCCGTGACCGTTGAGGGTCAAGAACTCGTAGGGGACCGAGAAGCCGGTGGCGGTCGCGAAATCGTCGATGCGGGCCGGGTTGGGCACGAACTCGACCTGCAGCGTGCCGCTGCGGTTGGTCGTGGCGCTGACGTAGGTGTCGTTGACCCCGAACAGGGAGAGTGTTTCATTGCCCAGCGCCAGCGAGTGGCGCGTGTTCAGGATGCCGTTGTTGATGATGGTCCGGCCGCGGTAGATGTTGCCGTCCGCCGTCCCCAAGGGATCGAGGGTGATCTTGCCGAAGCCTTCCTTGGTGATGCTGTGGCCCGAGGCGCGATCGGTGATCTGACCTTGCAGCGTGAGGTTGCCGGCGTTGGAGCCGATGGTGCTGTTGGCGTCGAGCACGATCAAGCCGACGATGACATTGTCGCCGGCGACGTTCAGCAGGGCGCCGTCGTTGATCGGGCCGGTGCCGCTGAGCCGCACCGTCTCGGGGATCGGGCCGGAGACGTTTTCGATCTGCAACTGCCCGAACTGGCCGGTGAGGCTGTTGAACAGGACGGTGGTGGACTTGGTGAAGTCGTCCGGGTCGGGCACGGCCAGCGTGTCGCCCAGGGCGTCGGCGTGACGGACGTTGAGCGAGCCTTCGACGATCGTGATCGGGCCGGTGAAGCCGGAGTTATCGCCGGCCAGCACGACGATGCCGGTGCCGTTCTTGCTCAGCTCGACGCCGGTGGCATCGGAGATGTCGCCGCTGATGATCAGGGAGGTGGTGCTGCTGTTGGCGGTGAAGAACTGCTTCTGGCCGGCGTCGCCGCCCAGAGTGATGTCCAGGCCGACGGTGGCGGTGATGCCCGGGCCGTTGAGATCGATGAAGCCGGAGCCGACGACGGTGCTGCCGAGCACGATCGGGCTGCCGGAAATGTTGTAGCCGTTGCCCGAGATGGCGATGCGGTTGACCTTGAGGTTATCGATATCGTTGACGTTGGTCAGGTTGGCGGCGCCGGCGAGGAAGATCAGCTCGTCGCCGTCCACGGGAACGTTGCCCGTGCCGTCCCAGTTGCCGGCGTCGCTCCAGAGGTTGGTGGCGCCGCCGCCGTCCCAGAAGCGCGCCGCCGGCGTGACGCGGTCTTCCAATTGCTCCATGGCGAGGCGCTGGCGCGGCTTGGAGCGCTGTGGGCGTCGAATGGTGCCGCGGCGGGGCTGGCGTCCAAGCGGTCGCAACCACTGGGGCAGAGCAAAGATGGACATTGCTGAGACCTTTTCTGGAGAAGAATCGCGGGCTGGCTTGTTCCGGAAAAAACGAATGCAAACTACTGTACACGGCGCTGGAAAACAGTCGCAAGCGGAAAAGCTGAAAAAGCCAGGCAAAATGCGTCTGGATTACGCTCCAGGCGCTCTGCGACGACTTTGCGTCCGCTACCGGTTGTGGGGGCGCCCGGGGAGGAACCGATGCCGCAACAGACTGGCATGCTTGCACTTGCGTCTGACATTCTGCTTCATCTCGGTCCGCCGCCAGCTGGAAGCCCATGCCAAGTCTGGTGTTAAGGAGCGCACCCGAACACTTGTAGGACGAAGCATGGCTTTCTTTCGATTGCGACTCTTTGGGCTTTTTTTGTGGTGCTTGACCCGACCTTCTCATCTACGGCTCGGCGCCCAACTTTGTGCATCTTCTCTGCGTTCCTCTGCGTTCTGCGTGTATGTGTGTGTGTGTGTGTAGCCGGCGCAATGCAATCAACCGGCCTTGACGCCGCGCTCGGTAACACGGCACATTGGGTGGTCCCACCAAATAAGAGGGACACTTGACTCAGTCGTGATTGCAAACGATGGCGTGCCATAGCGTTGTGATCACGAGTCAGTGCCCTTGGGTTCGGGTTTCGGGGACACTTGACTCTGAGCTGTCCGAAAAGGTGTCTGGACCCTTGGGGGTCCAGACACCTTTTCGGACAGGAGGAAGGTTTGTTCCGCACATATGCGCTTCCTTTCCGCGAACCAGGAACACCGGCCTCCAGCGCTTCCCGCCGCAGACGAGCGGTGGCCGGCAACCCGTCTTCGAACCCCCGGCTGGCGGCTCCCCGTCCTTTCCTGGGCGATCCTGGCGACCCTGTCAGGCTTCCTCTTCTGGTACGGCCTCAACAGCGGCGAACTCCTGCGCACCGAGAGCCTCCGCGCCATCATCGCCCAGGGCATGCTCGACAGCGGCGACTGGCTCGTCCCCCGCCTGTACGGCGAGCCCTTGTTCACCAAGCCGCCCGGCATGTACCTCGCCATCGTCCTGTGCAGCTTGCCGTTCGGCCAGGTCACCGAATGGAGCGCCCGGCTGCCGTCGGCTCTCGCCGCCAGCGCCTGCGTCTCCCTGTTCGCCTGGTATTTCGGCCGGCGTCTGGGTCGTAGCGCCGGTCTGGCCGCCGGACTGATCTTGCCGATGTCGCTGATGTGGCTCGACAAGGCCACGGCGGCCGAGATCGACATGCTGCAAACCGCCTGGATCACTGCCGCCATCCTGTTCTTCTTCCGGGCGGTGGAGTCACCCTGTCACCCCCTCGCCCCGTCACCCTGTCGCACCTTCCCCTGGTGGCTGGCCGCCCTCCTGTGCATGGCGGGGGGCGTGCTCACGAAGTGGACCGCCCCCCAGTTCTTCTACGGCACTGCGATCCCGTATCTCTGGTGGACCGGCCGGCTGCGGCTCTTGTTCCGCTGGCCGCACCTGGTCAGCGCCGCGCTCGCGGCCGGCATCTGCGTCGCCTGGATCGCCGTGGTCGTCTCCCGCGAGAGCTGGGACCTGTTCTACCGCACCGTTGTCTGGGAAGGTTTGTCACGCCTGCTGCCGGGCTACAACACGTATCGGCCCTATCCGTGGCTCGAGTCGTTTTGCCATCCGTTCAAGCTCTTGGTCACGACGCTGCCGTGGTCGGGGCTGGCGCTCCTGGCGCTGCGGCCGAGCTTCTTCCGCCTGTGGGACCGCCGCGGCCAGGACCTGTTGATCGCCCTGCACTGCTGGGTCTGGCCGCAGATGCTGTTCTGGAGCTTCCCGACCGAACACACGCCGCGGCACAGCTTCCCGTTGTTCCCCGGGCTGGCGGGCCTGGCCGCGATGGTGTGGCTGGCCTGGCACGACGGCCGGCTGCCGTGGCGCATGCCGCGCTGGAACCCGACGAAGCTGCTGGCCGGCGGCTTGGCCCTGTGGCTGACCCTGAAGGTGGTCCACGTCGAGCTGGTGATGCCGCGCCGCACGCTGGAGCGCCAGCCGCGCAACAAGGCCGCCGTCCTGGCGGCGCTGGTGCCGGTCTCCCAGGTGCTGTACCTCTTCTTCCTGAAGGACGAGGGGATCATGTTCTACTACGGCCGGCCGGTGGTGCGCCTGGCGTCGCCGGCCGAGCTGCCGACGACCAACGAGCCCGCGTATTGCATCCTCAACCACGACGAGTGGCAGAGCTGGGACGACGCGCGCTGCCGCGAGCTCGTGCTGCGCATGACCGACCAGCAGGGCGACCCGATCTATCTCGTTCGCGTGTTCTGATTCGCGGATCGTTGGCTGGTTCGGTTCAAGTCCCGTCGACAACGACGCTGCGTATAGTAGAATTACTATACGAGTGGAGCGGACATGCCGAATGCCAAGCCGGTTCGCTGGATCGGCCGGAGTTATGAGGACCTGTGTGCTTTCCCGCGCGAGGCGCGTCGAGCCATTGGCTATGCTCTTCAATTCGCACAAATGGGCGACAAGCATCCCTCGGCAAAACCGCTGAAAGGATTCGGCGGCGCCGGCGTCCTGGAGATCGTGGAAGACCACGACGGCAATAGCTATCGGGCCGTCTACACGGTCAAATTCTCGGGAGCGGTCTATGTATTGCATGCGTTTCAGAAGAAGTCGAAGAAAGGAATCGAGACGCCGAAGCATGAGATCGAGGTTGTGAAGAAACGATTGGCGCGAGCGCAAGAAGACCACCGCGCGCGCCGGGACAAGCCAGGAGATGAACCATGAAAGTTGAGGACATTCCGGTTACCGAGGGCAGCGGCAATGTGTTTCGCGACCTCGGGCTGCCGGACGCCGATGATCTGCAACTCAAAGCCGAGTTGGTGCGACAGTTGTGCAGCCGCATCAAAGCCTTGCGGCTAACGCAGGTGGAAGCCGGCAAACGGCTCGGCCTGAAGCAGCCCGACGTGTCGAAACTCGTCCACGGCCGCCACACCGGGTTCTCGGCGGACCGGCTCATCGCGCTTCTGAATGCGCTCCAGGTGGATGTGGAAATCGTCCTTCGGCCGCAACGAAAGAGCCGAGGAAAGCACGGTACCGTGCGCGTGCGACAGGCGGTGTGAGGGCCGGCAGGTCGACGAAGCTCTCTCCGTAGCATTTGACCTACAATGCCCCAATGAGCGACACCCCGCTGTTCGACCGCGTCATCGAGACGCCCCCGGCGCCTGTTGAGCCCGCCGTCCTGTCCGTGTCGGAGCTCACCGCCCAGGTGCAAGCGCTCTTGGAACAGGCCTTCGCCACGGTCTGGGTCGTCGGCGAGATCTCATCGTTCAAGCGGCACGGCTCCGGGCATCTGTACTTCAACCTCAAGGATGAAGGCGCCGTGATCCGTTCGGTCATGTGGCGCAGCACGGCCCAGCGCCACAAGTTTCCCATCGCCGACGGCCTGCAAGTCGTCGTCCGCGGCCGGCTGAGCGTCTACGCCCAGCGCGGCGACTACCAGCTCTACGTCGATGCCCTCCAGCCCAAGGGGGGCGGCGCCCAGGAACTGGCCCTGCGGCTCCTGAAGGAGAAGCTCGCCAAGCTGGGCTACTTCGCCGCCGAGCGCAAGAAGCGGCTGCCGCGGTTTCCGCGCCGCATCGCCCTGGTGACCAGTCCGACCGGCGCCGCGGTGCGCGACATGCTCGAAAAACTGGTGCAGCGCTGGCCCCTCGCCGAGATCTGGGTCTGCCCGGTGCGCGTCCAGGGCCCGACGGCCCCGTTCGAGATCGCCGCCGCGCTGCGGCGTCTCAACCAATTGCGCGGCATCGACGTGCTGCTCCTGGGCCGCGGCGGCGGCAGCAGCGAGGACCTCGGCGCCTTCAATGACGAAGCGGTGGCGCGGTCGATCTTCGAGAGCTGGATTCCCATCGTTTCGGCGGTCGGGCACGAAATCGACTTCACCATCGCCGACATGGTGGCCGACTGCCGGGCGTCGACCCCGACCGACGCGGTGGTGCGGGCCACGCCGGACCGCGCTGAGCTGATGCTCGGGTTGGCGAGCTGCCGGCAGCGACTGGGAACGCTGCTGATCGAGCGCACCCAGGCGCTGCGGGGCCGCCTGCAGGCGCTGGCCGAGCGCCGCGCCTTCCGGTTCCCGCTGGAGCGGCTCCGCGAACGGGAGCGCCGGCTGGACGACACCGAGGAGCGCCTGCACCGGGCGATGCGTCAGCGGCTCGGGCACGCCGGCCAGCGGCTCGAAGCCCACGCCGCCCGCTTGCAAACCCTCAGCCCCTTGAACGTGCTGGCGCGCGGCTATAGCCTAACGCGAACGGCCGACGGCGCCCGCCTCGTCCACAGCGCCCTGCAAGTCCAGTCCGGCGACGGTGTGGAAGTGCTGATCGCCGACGGCCGTCTCCTGGCCACCGTGGAGCGCGTCTTGCCGCCGCTGGAATCGTTGCGCGTAACCCCATGACCGACCCGGCTCAACCCCCGTTGACGTTCGAGCAGGCCCTCGCGGAGCTGGAGCGCATCGTCCGCGAGCTGGAAGACGGCAAGGTCGGGCTGGAGGATTCGCTGGCCCGGTACGAGCAGGGCGTGGCGCTTCTGAAGCAATGCCATGGTCAGTTGCGCAAGGCCGAGCAACGCATTCAAGAGCTGGTCGGCGTCGACGAACAGGGCAATCCGCTCACGAGGCCGTTCGAGCACACGGCCGCCGTGGACAAGAAAACCCCGCCATAAGCGATGTCCTTCGATCTCCCCTCGTACTTGAAAGCCAAGCAGCCGCTCGTGGACGGGCGTCTGGCGGCGCTCCTGGACCGCGAAACCGCGGCGCCGGGCCCGCTCGCGGACGCCATGCGCTACAGCCTGCTGGCGCCGGGCAAGCGGCTGCGGCCCACGCTAGTGCTGATTTCCTCGCAGGCGGCCGGCGGATCGGACGAGTTGGCTCTCCCCGCGGCGTGTGCCGTCGAAATGATCCATGCCTATTCGCTCATCCACGACGACCTCCCGGCGATGGATGACGACGACCTGCGCCGCGGCTTGCCGACCTGCCACAAGCAGTACGGCGAAGCCCTGGCGATCCTGGCCGGCGACGCGCTGTTGACCATGGCGTTCCAGACGCTGGCCGAACATTGCCCGCCGCGCACCGCCGCCGCATGTTGCCTGGCCCTGGCCAAGGGCGCGGGCGCGGCCGGCATGGTCGGCGGCCAGATGGAAGACCTGGCCTGGGAACGCGGCTCGGCGTCGTTGCCGCGCGACGCCAAGACCTACTTCCCCGGCTTCGAACAGCCGCATTCGCTCGACGCGCTGGAGCACATCCACTTCTGCAAGACCGGGGCGCTGTTTCGCGCCTGCCTGCAGCTCGGGGTATGGGCGGCGCAAGGCGAACGAGACGGCGGCCCCGACCCGGCATTGCTGGCCCGGCTTGACGAATACGGCCGCTGCTTCGGGCTGGTCTTTCAGATCACCGACGACCTTCTCGACGTGGAACGCACGTCGGCGGAGACCGGCAAGCGCACCAACAAGGACGCGACGCGCGGCAAGCTGACCTATCCGGCGCTCTTGGGCGCCGACGAAAGCCGCCGCCGCGCCCAGCAGATGGGTCGCCAGGCGCTGGAGCAACTGACGCCGCTGGGTTCGGCGGGCGAGCCGCTGGCGGCGCTGGTGGAGTTCGCGTTGACCCGCGATCGCTGAATTGCCGCTTGCGGCTTAGCGATCGCGACATCCTGTCCCCGAGCGCGGAGCCGCGAGCGGCGCTTTTTTTTTTCGGAAACTCACCTTCACAAAACGCTCACAAAATCGTTATCTTCCACGTCGAATTGCGGATAATCCCTTGGAATACGCTAGAATGCATGATGTCCTGGAACGGGGAGGCGGCCCGCGGTGTGGAACCCCGCGGCGGAGGCGCCCATGCGGAGCGTGGGCGGCGATGGATGACCACCAGAAAGGAATGCGTTCATGAGTGAGATCCTGTCCCGGATCGCCGGCCCGGCCGACCTGCAGCCGCTGTCCGATCAAGAGCTCGTGCAGCTCGCCCACGAAATGCGCGACGAGCTGATCCGCGTCCTGAGCATCCGCCCCGCTCACTTCGCCAGCAACCTCGGCGTCGTCGAGCTGTGTCTCGCCCTGCACCTCACCTTTGACTTCACCAAGGACCGCCTCATCTGGGACACCGGCCACCAGATCTATCCGCACAAGCTGATCACCGGCCGCTTCGACCGCTTCCACACCATCCGCACCCGCGGCGGCCTGATGGGCTACCCCAACCCGGCCGAAAGCCCGTTCGACCTGTTCATGACCGGCCACGCCGGCTGCGCGACCGCCTGCTCGCTGGGGCTGAAAGTCGGCGACGAGTTGCTCGGCCACACGGACCGCCACAGCGTCGCGGTCGTCGGCGACGGCGCCTTCCCGTCGGGCATCGTGTTCGAAGCGCTCAACAATGCCGGCCATCTGAAGAAGAAGCTGCTGGTGATCCTCAACGACAACCAGATGTCGATCTGCCCGCGCGTCGGCGCCCTGGCGTCGTGCTTCGACCGCGCCCGGCTGACCAACTTCTACCAGGGCAGCAAGCGGCGGCTGAAATTCATCCTCGACAAGCTGCCGCTCGTTGGCAAAATGGCGAACCAGGCCGTCGACCAGGTCCGCGACGCCCTCAAGGCCCTGCTCACCGGCGGCATGCTGTTCGAGGAGCTCGGCTTCCACTACGTCGGCCCGATCGACGGCCACGACATCCAGGCCCTGCGCTACTGGCTCAACCAGGTCAAGGAGCATCCGGCCCCGGTGCTGCTGCATGTGCTGACCGTGAAAGGGCAGGGAGTGCCGCAGGCGAGCGAAGACCCGGTCACCTTCCACACGCCGCCGGTGTTCGAGAAGATCGACGAGAACCGCACGATCGTGTCGCTCAAGCGCGGCGGCTCGAAGGCCTACACCGACGCGGTGTCGAGCGCGATCCACGACGCGCTGCGCAACGATCCGAAGGTCACGGTGATGACCGCGGCCATGTGCCAGGGGAACAAGCTGGAAAAGGTCCGCACCGAATTCCCGGACCGGTTCTTCGACGTCGGGATCTGCGAGTCGCACGCCGTCGCCTTCGCCGCCGGGCAGGCCAAGGCCGGCCTGCGGCCGATCGTCGACATCTATTCCACGTTCCTGCAACGCGCCTTCGACCAGATCTTCCAGGAAGTGACCCTGCAAAACCTGCCGGTGACCTTCTGCCTGGACCGCGCCGGCCTCACCGGCCCCGACGGGCCGACCCACCACGGCTGTTTCGACATCACCTACCTGCGGCTGTTCCCGAACATGGTGGTCATGGCGCCCGGCGATGAGCTCGACGTGGCCCCGATGCTGCGGTTCGCGCTGGCGCACGACGGCCCGGCCTCCATGCGCTATCCGAAAGCCAACCTCGAAAAGGTCGAACGCGACCTGACGCCCGTCGAGCTGGGCCAGGCCGAGATCCACGAATGGGGTCTGGACGGCGCGATCATCGCCTTGGGCTCGCTGTTCCCGGCCTGCGTGAAGGCGGCGGAGAGGCTGCGAGCCGAAGGTTTGGAGATCGGCGTCATCAACGCCCGCTTCGCCAAGCCGCTCGATAAGGGGACGATCCTGCGGGCGGTGGAAGAGCTGCCGCTGGTGGTCACGGTCGAGGAAGGGACGCTGGAAGGCGGTTTCGGCAGCGCGGTGCTCGAAGCCGTCCACGCCGCCGGTCTGGACGCGCGCAACCTCGTCCGCCTGGGCATACCGGACCGCTTCATCGAGCACGCGGAACGCGGCGAGCTGCTGGCGGCGCTGGGGCTGGACGTCGACGGCATCTGCCGGGCGGTCCGTTTGGGTCTCGAACGCCGCAGCGAGCGCTACGAGGATAGCGCGCTGGTGGAGTGATCTGAGGCGCCGAGCCACTTGGATGACAATTCTGGCGGTGACGTTTGTCCTACACGAGGTCCATGGCCGCCTTGACTCCTTCTTCGATGGCGGCGAGCTCCGCGCGTGTCAACTTTCCAAGCCGGTGTGTCAACTTCCGGCGATCGAGGGTCGTAACCTGATGGCAGATCGCCACGGAATCCTTCGTCAAGCCACCCGCTCCCTTTCGCAGGGTAATCGCGGTTGGACCGCGGGCTGCCTGCCGCGCCGACGTGGACACGGGCACCACGATGACGGAGCGCCAACCAGTGACCTGATTGAAGGCATCATGAGACATGACGACGACCGGTCGCTTGCCCTGCTCTTCAGAGCCGGAACGAGGGGCCAGGTTTGCCAAGTAGACGTCCCCTCTTTTCATTCCTGGTCATCCAGAGAGGATTTGAGGCATTCGATGCTGGCTGATTCCAGGTCTGTGTCGAGGTCCTGCCGGGAACCGACCATGCGACGCGCGTAGGCTAGGATGTCACGGCGACGATGTCCGCGTTCACGGATGGCCAGTCCCGCGAAGATGGCATGTCGAACGATTTCCGTAGTCGGTCTTGCCTCTGCCTTGGCCATCCGCCGAATGCGTTCGTGCAGGTCATCGGGCAGGGAAAGTGCGAGCGTCTTCACCGATTGGTCTCCGTAACGGCCGTGGATGCACAAAGCCACGTTGTCCACTTGCGGGCGCCGTTATTCTACTGAGTTCCGTGGATGCGTTGGACAATGACCGCAAGGAAGCTGATGCATCGAACGCTCGATCGTCCCATCGAAACACATCTGGCCAGACCCGGCCGCCGCCGGGTACAATTCGCGGCCATGAACCAGCTCTCCTACGATCACGGCGCCTGCGACGTGCCGCTTTTGGGCGAAACCATCGGCGCCAACCTGCGCCGGACCGTCGAGCGCTTCCCCGACCGCGATGCCCTGGTGGTGCGGAATCAGGATTATCGCGCCACCTACCGCCAGCTCTGGGACGCGGTCACGCAAACCGCCCGCGCCTTGCTGGCCATGGGGGTCCAGAAGAACGAGCGCGTCGGCATCTGGTCGCCGAACCGGTATGAATGGGTCGTGATCCAGTATGCGACGGCGCGGATCGGCGCCATCCTCGTCAACATCAACCCGGCCTACAAGGCGCACGAGCTGGAGTACGTCCTCAACCAAGCCGGCATCCGCGTCCTGCTCATGGCCCGCGGCTTTCGCCAGACCGCCTACGGGCCGCTCTTCAACGAAGTCCGCGACCGCTGCCCGGAGCTGAAGTGGTCGATGGTGCTCGACGACGACTGGCCACGCCTGAACCAGCGGGCCTGCCAGGTTTCGCTCGCCGACCTCGAGGAGCGCGAGGCGACGCTGCAGTTCGACGACGCCATCAACATCCAGTACACGTCGGGCACCACCGGCTTCCCGAAGGGCGCCACGCTGTCGCATCACAACATCCTCAACAACGCCTACTTCATCGGCCGGGCGTGCCGCTACACCGAGCGCGACCGCGTCTGCTTGCCGGTGCCGTTCTACCATTGCTTCGGCATGGTGCTGGGCAACCTGGCATGCACCGCCCACGGGTCGTGCATCGTGGTGCCGAGCGAGGCGTACGAGCCGCTCAAGGCGCTCGAAGCGATCCAGGCCGAGCGCTGCACGTCGCTGTACGGCGTGCCGACCATGTTCATCGGCGTGCTCGATCATCCGCGCTTCGACGAGTTCGACGTGTCGTCCTTGCGCACCGGCATCATGGCCGGGGCGCCGTGCCCGATCGAGCTCATGAAGCAAGTTGTCACGCGGCTGCACATGCCGGAGGTCGCCATCGGTTACGGCATGACCGAGACGTCGCCCATTTCCACGCAGAGCGCCGTGGACGATCCGCTCCAGCGCCGCGTCAGCACCGTGGGCCGCGTGCAGCCGCACGTCGAGATCAAGATCGTCGATCCGGCGACGGGGCGGATCGTGCCGCGCGGCACGGCGGGGGAGTTCTGCACCCGCGGCTACAGTGTCATGATCGGCTACTGGAACAACGAGGCGGCGACCCGGGCGTCGATCGACGACGCCGGCTGGATGCACTCGGGCGACCTGGCGACGATGGACGCCGAAGGCTACGTGAACATTGTCGGCCGGATCAAGGACATGATCATCCGCGGCGGCGAGAACATCTATCCGCGCGAGATCGAGGAGTACCTGCACTCGCATCCGTCGATCAGCGAGGCGCAGGTCATCGGCGTGCCGAGCATCAAGTACGGCGAGGAAGTGATGGCCTGGGTGAAGACGAAGCCGGGCGCGACGCTGACCGAGGACGAGTTGGCGCGGTTCTGCACGGGGAAGATCGCGACCTACAAGATCCCGCGCTACTGGAAATTCGTGGACGCATTCCCGCTCACGGTGACGGGGAAGGTGCAGAAGTTTCGCATGCGCGAGCTGGCGGTCGCGGAATTGGACCTGGAAACGGCGGCGCGGCAGCAGACGGCGTAAGATAGTCCGATTCTGTCCGGTCCGGACAGAATCGGAGTCTTATCCCACGGCACGCAATCAGGTCACTTCTTGGTCACGCCCGGAAAATCATCCGTCCGGAACGGCGATGCGGGGAGCCCTTCCTGGTTGAACAGGTTGCACAGCGGATGATCCGCCCAGCCGTAGCGCACCTCGACAATGATCGGTACAGCCTCGCAGGATACGACGACCGTGTCGCCGACGATTTCGGCCTTGGCGTTGTGGAACTTCTTGTCGGTCCCGCACACCGCGAAGCCGGACAGCTCTGCCCTGGAACCTTCCTTGACGCGCCAGGCATAGCCGACCGTTTCGATGCCCTGCTTGTTCTTGCTCTTGCGCCCGTCGGTCGGAACCATTTCCCTGGCAACCAGCCCGCCGCCGACGTGATCGAAGCTCAACACAGCCTTGGTTGTCTTCAGCTGTGACTGGACCTTCATGTCCTTCAACATCGGGCCGGAATAGACGATCTTCTCCCCATACGTGAGCGCCCGCGCCGCCAGGCTCAGCCGTTCGCCGACGGGGCGTTTTGGCGTCGGGTGGATGTCGCGCTCATGGCCGTAATCGGTGATGACCGCCATGCCGGTGTGCGGCAGCTTCAAGGTCAGCAGTTGCGCCTCGCGGAGCTCCGCCCAGGAGCTTTCGCGCGGCTCCTTGCTGACGGCCAGGAACGGCGCGAGCTGGACGAAGTAGAACGGGAAGTCGCCCTGGCCCCAGTCCTTGCGCCAGTTCTCGATCATCATCGGGAACAGCTCACGGTACGCGTACGCCTTGCCGGCGTTGCTCTCGCCCTGATACCAGATGGCGCCTTTGATGCGGTAGTTGAGCAGCGGATGGATCATGCCGTTGTACAGCGCCGCCGCCGCATTCGGATTGGGTTTCGCGCCGGGCTGGGCTTCGGACTTGTAGAGTGGATGCTGGTCGAGCACCGCCCGGCTTGTCCACGCCTCGGCCCGCGTCCCGCCCCAGCTGGTGTGGATCAGGCCGACCGGCACCTTGAGGGCCGCTTGCAGGTCGCGGCCGAAGAAGTACGCGGTCGCGGAAAACGGCATTGCCGTCTTGGGCGTGGCGTCGGTCCAGTTCTGGCCGTCCACCGCTTGCACTTCGACGTCGTCCACCGGCTTGGGTTGGGCGATCCGCTTCACGTAAAAGAGCCGCAGGTTCTTGTTGGGCGGCGTCGTCTCGGCGGTCTTCTTGTCGCCGGCGTCGCAGGCGCTGACCGACCATTGCATGTTCGATTGCCCGGAGCAGATCCAGACCTCGCCGACGTAGACGTTTTGATAATCGAGCTTGTTGTTCCCCGCGATCGACATCGGGAACGGCCCACCGGCATTCCCTGACGGTAACGACACCTTCCAGCGGCCCTGATCGTCGGCGGTGGCGCTCGCCGTCTTGCCGCGGAACGTAACCGACACTTTTTCGCCCTTGTCGGCCGTGCCCCAGATGTTGACCTTCATCTTCTGCTGGAGGACCATGCCGTCGGTGCACAGCGAGTGCGGCTTGACGTCGGCCCGCGCCGTCACGGGGGCCAAGAGGCCGAGCAAGGCCACGAACGCGAACTTGCGGATCATGTTTGCGATCTCCTGGTGTTGTGGGAAAAGCACGCATCGACTGTATGATATGGGCACGCGAGGTTCAATGAAGAAATTCGCGGGTGAGTGCGCGGTGCTTGGTGAGCGGTGAAGCGAGGGGGCTGACAGGGGATCGTTTACGGTTTCGCCCTCGCGCCGTCGCGTGCGATGACGCGAGCGCGAAACGGTGAACGACCGAGGGAGGTTGGACGTGGCGACTGGCGCGGACCTATTGGTGCAGGCACTCTACGATCACGGCGTGCGCGTCATCTTCGGCATGCCGGGGTCGCACACGATTGCGATCTATGATGCGCTCGCGCGGCACGGCGGCATCCGTACGATCCTGTGCCGCAACGAGCAGGCCGGGGCGTTCATGGCCGACGGCTACGCGCGCGTGACTGGCTGGCCGGGCGTCGTTTGCACTACGGCCGGGCCGGGGGCGACCAATGCGCTGACGGGGATTGCGGAGGCCTATGGTGATTCGATGCCGGTGTTGCTGATTGCGGGGCAAGTGAATCGAAGCAAAGTCGGCAAGGAAACCGGCAGCTACCACGAAATCGATCTCGAAGGAATCTTCCGGCCGTGCACGGTCTACTGCGACACCGCGGCCAGCGCCGACGACGGCCCGGAAATGGTGGATGAGGCGTTCACCGCGATGATCAGCGAACGACGCCGTCCGGCGGCGTTATTCTTTCCGCAAGACCTGCTGGCGCAGCCAGCGGCCGCCGCGCCGACGAATCCGGCTGATTCTTATGAGCATCGACCGCTCAGCGGTCACGCACTGGGACTGGCCGCCGCGCTGTTGCGCCAGGCGCGTCGACCGATCATTCTTGCCGGTGGGGGGACGGTCTGGAGCGGCGCCGGTCAAGAGTTGAAGCAACTGGCCGAGCGCCTCGATTGCCCGGTCATCACGACGCTCAACGGCAAGGGAATCCTCGACGAGCGCGATCGCCACTCGCTGGGCCACGCGCGTTCGGCTCGCGCCAAAGCGGCGTTGCCGCACGCAGACGTGATGCTTGCCGTGGGCTGCCGGTTCACCGAGGTGACGACCTGGTTCTGGAAGCTGCGCGTTCCGGAGCGCTTGATCCAGATCGACATCGATCGAACAGTCATCGGCGTGAACTATCCGGCCGAAGTCAGCATCGTCGGCGACGCCACGGAAGCTCTTGTCGGGCTGATCGAGTTGGTTCCGTCGCAATCCAGCGAATGGGACGCAATCTGGGACGCCGCTCGCCAAGCCAAACCCACTGAGCCCGAATGGTTCATCGACACGCTGCGCGCCGAGCTTCCCGAAAACGCCGTCGTCGTCACCGATGCCTCGGAAATGGCCCTGCGCATGCACACCGATTGGCCCGCCTACGCGCCGCGCACGTTCTTCTATCCTTCCACGTACATCGCCCTGGGCTGGGGCTATCCCGCGGCCATCGGCGCGGCGGCGGCGCTGCCGGATCGGCCCGTCGTCTGCGTCGCCGGCGACGGCGGCTTCGTCATGACCTGCCAGGAACTGGCCACGGCGGTGCGCTATCAGCTCCAGCTCATCGGTATCATTCACAACGACTCGGCGTACGGCGCGATGAAGAGCTTACAGCGCCGGTTTTACGGCGAGCGCTACATCGACGTGGAGTTGAACAACCCCGATTTCGTGAAGCTGGCCGAAGCGTACGGCCTGCCGGGGACGCGCGTCCACGGGCCGGAAGAATTCGCGCACGCCCTCCGGCAAGCACTGGGGCGGCGCGGGCCGTCGCTGATCGAAGTGCCCGACGAATGGCGATCGCTGCGCGTCTCCTAGCGCCGAAGAGCGGGCGCCCGAGGCGCCGGCGAGGACCGGCTTTGATTTCGAAACCAAAGCCGATGTCGCCTGAAGCAGCCGATCCAGCGCCCAGATCACCAGCATCACCTTGACCGCCAGCAGCGGCAACGCGTAGCGTTCGCAGTAGCTGATCACGATGTACGGCGGCAGATACGCCGCGTAGATGCCCATGCCAATCCACGCTTCCCTGCCGATCTGTCCGCGAAGACCGGCAATCGCCAAGACCACAATCGCAAGAAACGGCAGCGGATAAACGATCCGGCTCAGCCAGCGAATCCATGATGGCTCGGCATCCCGGTCCAGCGGCTGGTACCAGAGCGTGGCGCCGACAAAGCGTTGACCGATTCGACGAAGGAACTCTCCAGGATGCCGGGCCACCGCAGTCCAGAATTGCTCGCGTTTGCGATCCAGGTAAGCGATCTCGCCGCGGCGCACGTATTCGCGCCGCTCTGGGTTGACGGCGGCGTGGGGGTGGTGGAGAAACGTCGATGCCCGCAACAATCCGCCGGATTGGAGGCACTGCGATTGGTACAGCTCGTACGCCAGGTTGGATTTGACCGGCAGCCAGCGCCCGAACACCAGGTAATTGCGAATGGTCCAGGGCGCCAAGGTCAGCGCCGCGATGAGAACGGAGACAGCAAGCTGCTTCCACGCGCGCCGGCGATACCCCAGCAGCGCCGAACCGAGCAACCACACGCCGCCGACAATCGGGTTCACCTGCGCGGCCAGGCCGCCGAAACATCCCCAGACGCCGGCTGTCCGCCAGTTTTCGAACGGCCGCCACCAGCAGAAGCCGGCCATGAGTACATTCATGGCCGCGAGCACAATCCAGGAATCGTGCGTCGACTGGAACCAAGATCGAAAGTCGCCGAGCACCGCGATGAGAAAAATGGCCGCCGCCGCCGCCAGACCGACCCGGTTGGTGGATTGCCGTGTGAGCGTCAGCACGAACAGCCCGGTGGCGATCAAGACACAGACTTGAACCACGACCACCACACCGGCGACGGCGCTGCGATTGCCGTCGCACACCCAGAGAAGTCCAGCCTCAAAGATGGACAGCAACGGCGGCATCCAGGCCGTGGGGCCGCTGGGCTGCCCGAACGGATCGGCAAAGCCTTTGCCCAACGTGATCGATCGGGCGATGTTGAAATACTCGCCGCCGAGGTCGCGATTCCGCGCCGCGGCATGGTGATACGGCTGAAACGGCGGGAAGAAGCGGTACGAGGCCGGATTGGAGACGGCGAACGCGAGGTTGGCGTAGATCGAGCACGCCGCGACGGCCAGGGTCATAACCGTCGCGGCCCGAACAAACACTCGGTTTGCCCGAGAAGGCAAGCTCATGGGCCGGCCTCGGGCGCTTTGTCGTCGTTGCGCAACAAGCGAATGCTCCGGACCTGAACGCCCAGGGTCCGTCCATCATCGTTGGGCGGCATGTTGCCGATCGGGACGAACGTATCGCTGACGATCTCGAGGACTAATTCCTTACCCAGCTCGACGTCGCGCAGATCGAAAGTGTTCTCCCAGGCCCAGGGCGGGACCGGAATGTTCTCATTGAACAAATCGCGGCCGTTGGCCTTGATCTGCAAGTGAACCTGGTTGATGTGCCGCGGTCGAAACGCGAAGATTTCCATGGCCAGGGAGTCGGGAAGCTTGTCCGGATCGAGGGGAATCGTCAACCGCGCATGGCCGTTGGTCCAGCGGAATTGCCGGCCGTCGAATTGTTCCTGGAAATAGAACCCCTCTTCCGGCACATCGGGGAGGGGTTCGCTTCCCAGCGCGGTGTTGAAGAATGACCTGGGCGGAGGCGGCGCCGTTGTCGGCCAGGCCAGGATCGCGACGATCAGCGCACCGGCAATGAGCGTACTGGCGACCGCAAATGCCAAGGGTCGATGGCGCAGGCCCCGCTTCGCCACCTCGGGGAGTGCTGCGCAGAACGTCCGATTGCACTTGGGGCATTTGACTTTCTTGCCGACGACGTCTGTCTTGACGCGAAGCGCTTTCGCGCACCCTGGACACGCAATCGGCACCAACCGGTCGGCGGCCGCCAGCGTCGGGACCTCGATCGTGCGATCGTCATTGCCGGATGCGGCTGGGCGGGCACGGCGCAAGTAGCGCCACAGCCCGATGAAGGAAATCGTGACGACAAAACCCATGAGGATGACCGCGGTCAACCATCCTCTCGAGCCGGTGATCGCGGCGCCGGGGTCGGCGGGCGGCACGACAGAGTCTGCCACGACTTCGCCCGCCTGGATCTTCAGGTCAATGATGCGCAGGTCCACTCCGTGCGGGCTGGCTCCGACAAAGGCATTCAGCCAGATGACGCCCACGTCTTCCGGACCGAGGTCGTATCGGCACAGTTCACGGAAGTCGTCGGCAGCTCCCTCGGCAGCCGACACGGCGACTTCCGCGCCGCGGCGCGTCATGCGCATTCGGCCGGAGGTTGCTTGCGTCGGCTTGAAGGTGTGCTTGAACTGAATCTTGCCGTCCTGGTTGGTGCTCCGGCTCACCATGTACACATCGCCTTCGAAGAGTCGCGCGAGGCGCAGCACACCCAGTCCATCCACCATGGGCGCCGTGCCGATGTAGAACTCGAAACCGACGCCCTCGCCGGACTGCGGCCGGTCGGCGTGAAGGATCTCGTAGCCGGCGGTGATTTCGAAGTCCCCCTCGACGATGGGAAACATCTCGAGCCCGACCCGCACCCGTTGCTCCTGGTTGGCGGGCACCGTGATCCGAAACCCGGCGTCTTCGGGTTGCGCCGTCACAGCGGCATCGGCGCCCGTGAGCCGGAAGCCGGCCGGCAAAGCCCGGCCGCCCCGAAAGTCATGGTAGAACGCGGCGACGTGTGCTTGTTGTGCCGGCGCCAACTGCCCTGGCAACATGTCGCTCAGCCTCAGGAACCAAAGCACCGCCAGCAGCGTCGCCAAGGCCAGGCTCCCCACGAGAGCCCATTTCGAGCGCGGCCGACATCGGCGGACGGCCTCCGCCCACCGTCCATGGCCCGGGCGATCCTGGCTGTCGTGGGAAGGCGGCAGGCTTGGCGCCGACACAGCGGCCGGCTGGCGAAGGTGAGCGAGATACTTCTCAAGCAAGGCGGCCGCTTCCGCAGCGCTCTGCAAACGGCGGGCTGGATCTTTTTCCATCAGCCGCTCGATGAATTCTTCGAGCCAGGGCGACGCCTGTGGATTCAGCATGTGGATGGGGATCGGCGTCCGATCGCTGACCTGGCGCAGCACCGACAGCGTGGTGGAGCCGCCGAAGGGCGGCATCCGCGTGCACATCGCATACAGCACACTGCCGAGGCTGAACAGGTCGGCGCGATGATCGATCGGATCGCCGCGGGCCTGCTCGGGCGCCATGAACTCCGGCGTGCCCGCGACGACGCCGGCCTGGGTCACGAGGGTGTCGTTGGCGATGCGGGCCAGGCCGAAATCCGTGATCTTGACGCGGGCGCCGTCGTTGTCCAGCAGGAGATTGGCCGGCTTGATGTCGCGGTGGATGAGTCCTTGAGCATGGGCGGCGGCCAGCCCCGTCGCGGTTTGCAGTCCCATGCGGACGATGTCCTCCAGGGCCAGCGGCTCGGGACGGTCGAGCCGATCCTGCAACGACACGCCGGCCACGTACTGCATGACCAGGTATGGCAGCCCGGCCGCCTCGCTGACGCAGTAGACCGGAACGATGTTTTCGTGAGCCACGGCGGCGGCGGCGCGGCCTTCCCGCAGGAAGCGCTGGCGGGCCTTGACGCTGCTGGCCAGGCACGGCGCCAGCACCTTGATCGCCACCACCCGATTCAAGGCCGGATCGTTGGCCTTGAGCACCACGCCCATGCCGCCCCGGCCGATTTCCTCCTGGACCTCGTACGGGCCCAGAACGCCCAGCAGGCTCGGATTGTCCGTGGCGACCAGGAAGGAAAGGTCGAGGTCGTCCGTCCGCAACGAGGCATCGTTCTTGAGGCGCTGCACCATCTGCGCGAGTGCAGGCTCATCGCGGCTCCTCTCCGCAAGGTGCTGCGTGTCCTGCCAGACGACCGGCTCGGCGGCGAGGATTTCCAGGCACTGCTGGCAGGCCCCGCACGATTCGAGGTGCTCGGTGACATCGCCGCCGGCTTCCTCACCGGCGCTGTTGTCCAGAAGCGCTTGCCAACGGCGAATATCGGGACAGGAGGCCCGGGTCATGGCAGTCATCTCGAAGGATCATTCTTCCTCTTGGACTTCCCGGATCAAGGCGCTCAAGCGCGCCATGATCCGGCTCTTGGCGAGGTAGACGGCGGCGGCAGTCATACCCAAGTTGGCGGCCACCTCCTTGGCCGCCTTGCCTTCGACCGCGGTTTGCCAGAACGCCTGCCAGGTCGTTTCCTGAACCTGCGGCTGGATCTGCTGCGCCGCCCAGGCCAGCAGACCGAGGCGATATTCATGGTCCCACTCGTGTTCCTCGTCCGGCTCAGGCGCCGCCTGGGCTTCGAGCAGGCGCTGCACGGCCGAATCGCCGCTTCCCTGGTAGAGACGGTGCGGCTGATCGCCAAAATCGCGCAGCTTGTTGCGGACCAGGGTGAACAGCCAGCCGCGAAAACTGCCGCGCCGCGGCTCGTACTCCAGACTCCCCAGGCGTATAGCGACCTGGCGCAGGCAGACTTGCGTCAGGTCGGCCGCGTCGGCGTCTTGCAGACCGCGCTTTCGAAGATACCCGTAGACGAGCGGCGCGTACACCTCCACGAATTGCCCCCAGGCCTGACGGTCCTGGAAGTCGCGCAGCCGGACGAGAAGACTCGGCCGTGTCGGCGGTGCGTCGGCCATCCCCGGGCTCTCCGCTAACCAGTACGGGGCTGCGCGGCGAATCTATCGCGCCCGCGGCAGGATGATTGGCCCCTCAATCATATTAACCCAGGCGAGCTTGCGCGGGCGAGAATCGATGGATGCCGCATCCTATCAATACATGATGCCTCCCAGTCCGTATTGACCCCTTCTGCCCGTCAACTTACACTGACTTTTTAGGCTGGCAGAATGGCGCAAACTCCCAAAGCCTTGAGGCTTCGGAGTTTGGAAGGACTCCTCATGAGCACCGAAACCCAAATCCAATCGACCCTGTGGGAACGCTTCTCCGACGGCGTCGCCTCCATCGGCGAAGGCGTCGTCGGCTTCCTCGGGCGGCTGTTCGGGTCCAGCAATGACCGCCTGGTCCGCTCGCTGGGTTACATCCGGCCGAAGAACAGCATCGAACATGAAGTCGTCCAAGGTTCGCTGTTGGGCCAGGTCAACGCCCTCGAGCCATTGATGCTGGAGCTGCGCGACGACGAATTCGAGAAGCTGACCGCCGAGTTTCGCCGCCGCCTGGGGGTGGAGCACAAGCCGTTGCCGAAGAAGTCGGCCGGCACGGAGGCGCCGTCACCCAACGGTCAACCGTCACCAAACGGTGAAGCGGAATCAGCCGAACCGACGGCATCGTTCCAGGCGCTGATGACGATGCTGGAGGAAAACTTGCCGCGGTCGCCGTCGCTGGAGGACATCCTGCCGTACGCGTTCGCCGCCTGCCGCGAGGCCGGCCGCCGCACCAAGAACATGCGGCACTTCGACACGCAGATCGTCGGCGGCGTCGTGCTGTTTCGCGGCAACATCGCCGAGATGGTCACCGGCGAAGGCAAGACCCTGGTCGCCACGCTGCCCGCATACCTGGGCGGGCTGGAACGCAGGGGCGTGCACGTCGTCACCGTCAACGACTACCTGGCCCGGCGCGACTGCGAATGGATGTCGCCCATCTACAACCTGCTGGGCGTTTCGTCCGGCTTCATCCAGAGCGACATGGACCCGGAGGCCCGCCGCCGGGCCTATTCGTGCGACATCACCTACGGCACCAACAGCGAGTTCGGCTTCGACTACCTCCGCGACAACATGAAACGCGCCCGCTGGGGCGACGACAACTACCACCCGCTCGAACAGCAGGTGCAGCGCGGCCACTACTTCGCGATCATCGACGAGGTGGACAACATCCTGATCGACGAAGCGCGCACGCCCTTGATCATCTCCGGGCCGGCCAAGGACGATCCGGACATGTACCGCAAGGCCAACGACATCGCCGTGAAGCTGTCGGCGCTGGAGCGGCAGGCCCAGTCGAAGCTGCGGCAGATCGGCCACGGCTTGAACATCCCCGGGCACCAGCTCGTCGAAGCCGAGCCCGAGGCGGACCAGGAAAACCAGGAAGGCGTTCAGGATCTGAACGTCGCCAAAGGGATCAAGGAGCCCGGCACGAAACTGAGCAAGCGGGACGATGACGACATCGACATCGCCAAGGTTCAGGAAGACATCGCCAAGAACGAAGCGGCCGGCAAGAAGGAGCGGCGCGTCGGCTACTACTTCGAGGTCAAGGAAAAGGAACGCAGTTGCCACCTGACCGATGAGGGCATCCGCAAGGCCGAGGAGTTGGCCGGCGTCGAGAGCTTCTACACCGCCGGCAACATGGAATGGCCGCACCTGATCGACAACGCCCTCAAGGCGCATCATCTCTATCATCGCGACCGGCAGTACGTGACCATGCCGCATCCCGAGACCAAGGAGATGAGCGTCATCATCGTCGATGAGTTCACCGGCCGCCTGATGATCGGCCGGCAGTGGTCGGACGGCCTGCACCAGGCGGTGGAGGCCAAGCACGAGCGCGACGGCGTCAAGATCAAGGAAGAGACGCAGACGCTGGCGACGATCACGCTGCAGAACTACTTCAAGCTCTACAAGAAGCTGGCGGGCATGACCGGCACGGCCATGACCGAGGCCAACGAGTTCTGGAAGATCTACAAGCTCGACGTGGTCTCGATCCCGACCAACAAGCCGCTGATCCGCACCAACTACACCGACATGATCTATCTGACCGAGAAGGAGAAGTGGGAAGCGGTCGTGGACGAGATCGAGCGCATCCACCGCTTTGACGTCGTGTACCTCAACGACGGCACGCCTCTGATCGGCACGATCAAGAAAGAGACCGACGAGGAAGTCGACTTCGAGACCCGCGAGCCGCGCGAACGCAAGACCGTGAAACGCGAGGACATCGAACACATCGACTATCACGGCCGGCCGATGCTGATCGGCACCACCGACGTGGACAAGTCGGAAAAGCTGTCGAACATGCTCAAGCGCCGCGGCATCAAGCACGAACTGCTCAATGCCAAGCCGGAGTACGCCCAGCGCGAGGCGGAGATCGTCGCCCAGGCCGGGCGCGTCGGCGGCGTGACCATCTCGACGAACATGGCCGGCCGCGGCACCGACATCATCCTGGGCGGCAACGCCGAAACGCTCGCCTGGGCCCGCCTCAAAGACGCGCGCGGCGAGGATGGCCGCATCCTGTATCCGACGCGCTTGGAGGTGCCCGACGACATCTGGAAGAAGACCGTCGATGAGATCCGCACCAAGGAAAAGATGGAGGAGGAAGGCCGCAAGGTCGCCGCCATGGGCGGGCTGCACATCGTCGGCACCGAGCGGCACGAGGCGCGGCGCATCGACAACCAGCTTCGCGGCCGCGCCGGCCGGCAGGGCGATCCCGGCTCGGGCCGGTTCTTCCTGTCGCTGCAAGACGACCTGATGCGCATCTTCGCCGGCGAGTGGGTCACGCGCGTTTTGCAGTCGATGGGCATGGAGCACGGCCAGGCCATCGAGAGCCGCATGGTCAGCAAGCGCATCGAATCGGCCCAGAAGAAAGTCGAGGAGCGCAACTTCGACATCCGCAAGAACCTGCTGGAATACGACGAGGTGATGGACTATCAGCGCAAGAAGGTCTACGGCTACCGGCAGGACATCCTCAACGGCGGCAACTGCAAGATCCTGATGCTGCGGATGATCGAGGACCAGATCGACGCCGCCCTGGACCGGTTCCTGGCCGACGACTACGGGCCGGCCAGCTTCGCGGCCCTGGCGTCGCGGCTCCTGGGCATCGAGTTCGACGCCGCCGAATTCGTGCGGACGTCGTTCGAGGACGCCGACAACGTCGCCAAGACGCGGGCCGCCAAGATGGTGCAGACGCAGATTCACGAGGCCATGGACGAGAACCTGCCGCCCGACGTCGAGGCGAGTGAATGGAACTGGCAGGCGATGTCCGGCCGCGTCAACAAGCTGTGGGAATTGAAGACCACCGACCGGCAGCTCAAGAAGATCGGCCGCGACAACCTGGCCCAGTACCTGATCGCCGAAGCCGAGAAGTACGTGGCCAAGGTCGATCTGACTCCGGGCGCCGAGTTCTTGCAGGAAGATTGGGGCCGGCGCTCGCTGTGCGACTGGATGAAGCAAAAGTTCGAATTGAAGATCGACCCGGCCGAGCTGGCCGACAAGTCGAACGATCAGGTTCGCGAGCGGCTGGTCGCGGAAGTGCATCAACTGTACCGCCAGAAGGAAACCGAGTTCCCGGTGAAGGTGGCGATCGCCCGCTTCATGCCGGAACAAGCCCGCATGTCGTTCCAGATGGGGGGCCAGCGCTACGACCGCGAAGGCCTGTTCCGCTGGTTCCAGGCCCGGTTCCCGCAAAGCGGCAGCTCGAAAAAGGGGTCAGACCCCGAACGTGCAGAGGCGGTGGACGTCGATTCCCCAAGCCCCAAGATGAGCGCAGCGATTCTTGGGGGTCAGACAGCTTCTTCGGGCATCAGCGAGGAAGAATTCCGCACCCAGACTCGCAGCCGCTTGATGGAAATGCTGTTCGACGTCAGCCGCAAATCATTCCCGGCGGCGACGCAGGACGACCTCGACGCCAAGCTCCAGCAGGAATTCGAAGGCGCGTCGGTCGCCGAGGAAGCGGACGCCCAGGAGCTGGCCGAGTGGTGCCGCGCGAATTTCAATGTGGAAATCGAGCCGGCGCAACTGACCGGCAAATCGTTCGACGAGGCCCGCAACTTCCTGTGGAACGCCTACGACCAGCGCTATCGCCCGGAGATGAAACGCGTCGAGCGCGGCCTGCTGCTCGACCGGCTCGACCGCGCCTGGAAGAATCATCTGTATGTGATGGACCATTTGCGCCAGGGCATCGGCCTGGTCGGCTACGCGCAGATCGACCCGAAGACGGAGTACAAGCGGCAGGGCATGAAGGAATTCGAGTCGATGTGGGAAAACCTGGGCGACAAGATCACCGACTCGGTGTTCCGGCTCGAGGACGACGAGAGCTTCGAGGAGTCGATCTGGTCGATCAGCGCGATGGTTCACGAGCAGGCGCAGAGCACGTACGCCGCGGCGGCCAGCGGCATGGCGGCGGAACAGCAGGCGGCGAGCGGGCCGCAGGTAACGAAGAAGATCGAGCCGATCCGCCACACGGCGGCCCGCGTGGGGCGGAATGACCCGTGTCCGTGCAATAGCGGGAAGAAGTACAAGAATTGCTGCATGCGGAAGGCGGCGGGGTGAACGCGAATCGCGGCGGGTTGCGTCTGCTCAAAGTCCTTGTGCCGATCGTGAGCCTTCCGTTATGATGAGCTGTAGGCTTCTGGAGGATTTACCGATGCAGCCAAGTGATGAGCCCATTCCCCTGCTGCCACCCATGACGGAGGAGGAGATCGAGGCGTTCTACCGCCGTGTCAGGAAGATTCCGCTCACGGAGGAAGAACTCGCCTTCTTTCGGAATCCTGTTGATACGGTGCCGATGGATGAAGTGCTGGCGGAGCTGGACGAGATCATCAAGAAAAGGGAGGAAGCGGGGACCCTGCCATGAGCGTGTCCAACGGAGAGCAAGAGTACAAGATCCACATGTCGAAACAGGTCACGGACAAACTCAAGACGCTAATTCAGACGTCGCCGCGAGCCAAGGAAGTTGCCGCCAGCTTGAAGCGCATCAACGAGAAGCTCAAACGCGATCCGTGGAATTTCGGAGAGCAACGCTATCATCTGTACGACGCGCGCATTCAGGTGCGCGTGGGCGTGGTTTCGCCAATCGCCGTCCTGTACGGCATTTCCATGGATATTCCGGCTGTTTACATCAACAGCTTCAAAGCATTGCACGGTGCATAGTTGAATGCGGATAGGGAACGGACTCCCATGCCTTACCTCCTGAACCTCATCTACCTGCTCGTCCTGCTCCTCCTCGCGCCGTGGCTCGTCTACAAGGCGTTCGCCACCGGCAAGTATCGCCGCGGGTTCGGCGCCAAGTCTCTCGGTCGGGTTTCGGTCCAGCCACGTCGGGCTGACGCCGCGACGCTCGCCAACGAAATGGTTGTGTGGTTCCACGGCGTCAGCGTCGGCGAAATCCATCTGCTGCGGCAGGTCGTCGCGAAATACCGCGAGCGGCATCCCGGCCACCACATCGTCATCTCCACCACGACCGACACCGGCCATGACGAAGCGCGCAAGTGCTTTCCTGATCTGCAGGTCACCTACTGGCCGTTCGATTTCTCGTGGGCGGTGGACGCGGCGTTGAAGCGCGTGCGGCCCGACCTGGTCGTGTTCGCCGAGAGCGAAATCTGGCCGAACTTCGTGTGGGCCGCGAAGCGCCGCGGCGTGAAGCTGGCGATCATCAACGGCCGAATGAGTCCGCGGAGCGCGGCGCGCTTTCACCAATTGAGCTGGCTGGCTCGGCGGCTGTTCGCGCAGTTCGACGTGATCGCAGCCCAAACGGAAGAGTACGCCGCCGGCTACCGCGAGCTCGGCGCGGGCAACGTCGTCGTCACCGGGTCGGTCAAGTATGACGGGGCGCCAGGCGATCGGCGCAATCCCAAGACGACAGCGCTGCGTGAATTGTTCGCCATCGGGCCCGATGAGCTTGTCTGGGTCGCCGGCAGCACGCAAGCGCCGGAAGAGGAGATCGCGCTGGGAATCTACCGCGGCGCACGTGAACGGCATCCGAACCTGCGATTGATCCTCGTGCCGCGACAGAAGGACCGCTTCGACGCCGTGGCCGGTCTTCTGGAGCGCTCCGGATTGCCCTGGATTCGGCGCAGCGCCCTCGGCCCGGCCCGGTTCTGCGAACCGGGGCTAAACGGAGCCAACGACTCTGCCGCCTCTCGCCCCATCATCCTGGTGGACACGATCGGCGAGCTGGGCGCGGTGTGGGGATTGGCCGACATCGCCTTCGTCGGCGGCAGTCTCGACGGCGTGCGCGGCGGGCAGAACATGATCGAGCCGTCAGCGTACGGCGCGGCCGTGCTCTTTGGGCCGCACACGTGGAACTTCAAGGATACGGTCGCCCGCTTGAAAGAACGGCGCGCGGCCATCGAAGCCGCCGATGCGGCAGCCCTGGAGAACGACGTGGTGCGCCTGCTCGACAACGTCGAGCTGCGGATGGAGCTTGGCCGCGCGGCGCGTCAGTTCGTCCTCTCCCAGCAAGGTGCGACCGCCAAGACACTGGATGTTCTGGACGCGACCATGCCACGCCGGGAATCTCCGTCTCACGGCACATCGATTCGCATGGCGGGATGACCCGTCCTGCCCGGTTCATGCCAGCGCCGTCCGAATGCGTTGCGCCAGTCCGGTGTCGGCGCCGCCGGAGCCTTTCATCCAGAACAGGCTGCTCGCCAGGAAGCGGTCGCGCCAGGCCGGCGTCACGTGGTAGAAGTCCTCCAGCGCCGCCGAGCTGAACTTGTAGTCGTGCGAATCGTTCCCCTTCGAGAAGATCAGCCGCCGCGCCGCCGCCAAGAGCGGCTGCGCGTTGTCTTGATTCGCCCGCAGCAGGGCCAACGCCTTTCGCGCAGCCGCCAGCTTGTCGCGACTGACGTCGGCGAACACCTCGTCCACCGCTTGGGCGCCGGCCGCGGTCGGTTGCGCCGCCTCCAGCGTGTCGATGCGCAAGTCGCGGAGTTGCCCGCGGCCCCGCATGGCCCGGAGGAACATCGGCAAGAACGCCGCTGCTTGCAACAGCATCAGCCGCCGCGTCTCGTCGTTGCCGCTCGTTTGATACGCGAAGTAGAGGGCGTTCGTCGTCGTCACGGTGTGCAGGCCGACAATCCCCGGCTGGCGCATCAACAGCTCGCCGGTCGTCAGGAAGATCGCGTCCCACAGCGACGCCGGATCGATCCCGGCGTTGAGCGTGGCGACCACGGCGTCGCAGGCCTCGGCCGAATTGGCGGTGCGCAGCATGGCGAGCACATCGGTGGTGGCGTCGCGCTCGATCCGGCCGCGCTGCCAGCCGGCGCGGATGCGGGCGGCGCGGCGGACGTTGTCGCGGCCGGGGCGGTCGGCTTCAAAATCGTTGCGGGCGGGATTGCCGTCGCGGCCATGATCGAGGACGGCGTAAGCCAAGGACCGCAAGATCGGCTCGGCGTGCCGCCAGCCGATGGTGACGAGGGTGCGATACGAGTTGGCAACGAAGATGGCCTTGTGGCCGATGTCGCGGAAGTCGCGGGCGCCGTAGCGCCACAGGGCTTCGTAGATTTCGCTGGCGCCGGCGGTGCGCGCCCAGGCGGCGACGGCAATGTCCGCGCCTTCGGTGTCCCAGTTGTCCATCGCCTCGCGGAAGCGCTCCCCGGCATGGGCGGCGTCCGGCAGCCGCGCCTCGTCCACCGGCGCCATCCGCCAATCGCCCTCCTGGCGGTTGCGCTCCTGCGAGCGCTTGAAGTTGTCGCACGCCCAGAACAGCGGCAGCCAGCGATCGCGGTCGTGGGCCGCCAGGCTCGCTTGATGGGCGGAGTTCACCACCAGCACCGCGTGGAATTTGAACCCCACGGGCCGCGGCTGAATGCCGCGGACGCCGGCCAGCATCACGGCCGACAGCAGCTCTTGATAACTCGTGCCGCCGCGCACGCGCTCGGCGATCAGCTCCATGAGCCGGTTCTGCGGCGAATCCTCGATGAGCCGAACGAGCGGCTCGATATCGCCGGCCACGCGAGCCATGTTGCGGGCCGCCCGGACTTCCTGGGCGGACAGGGCCGGCAAGCGATTCAAGAACGCGTACTCGCCGGCCGCGGCCAACAGGCCGGTCTGGGCCGCGCGTTGGAGAAACACACGTCGGTTGGCTTGCGGAAACATGGAGCACCTCGCTGGATAGGGAAGTGAAGATGCGCCTATTCTACACGAGGCGGGGCGACAAGGGAGAGAAAGCGGCGGCGGGGTGATGTGACAAGGTGACAGGGTGAGGGGTCACGGGGTGAGGGAGGGGCGCGCTCGACCCGTTTAGCGCACGGGGGCGGGAGTGTGCGCCAAACGGGTCACGGATATGGTGCATCAACTTCTGACCACGACCGCCGGTTACTCGTCCCGTGCCGGCGTGATCGTGACCCGCGACGGCGACTGCGTGAAGTCCAGCAGCACGCGGCTGCCTGCCTGCAGCGGGATCTGACGTTCGATCGTCCGGACCTCGCCGTCATCGGACCAGGCGGCCGTGATCGTGTAGCTATAATTCGAACCGGCGCGCAAGGTCGGCGACCAGTAGCGCCGCTCCGTGCCGCGGCTTTCGGTCTCGGCGCCGTCGATCCAGATTTCGGCGTCGGGGTTGGGAAGACGAACGTCGATGGTCGCGGTGGCGTCCAACGCGGCCGCGACCGCGGGCGCCGACTCATCCACGTAGATGATCTCCGGCTCCCAGTAGCGGCCCGCGTAGGGATAGTAGCCCCAATAGTTGGAGCCGAACGGGCGGTACCAGAGCCAGTCGGAAATGGCGGCGTAGGCGAAGAATGGCCAGAAGGAATGGTCATGATGATGATCGTGGTGGTAGCCGTAGTGGCCGCCATGCCAGCGGTTGTGGTTATAGTGATAGCGGTGGTGATTGTTCCAGTTGCCGTTGTCTCCCTTGTGGTTCGCCTTGCCGGCGACATTGCCTTTGCCGCCCTTTGCCCCACCTTTGGCGACGTTGCCCCCCTTGTTCGGGCCGAAAGTCTTGCTCGGGCCGAGATTCTTGTTCGGGGCCAGGTTCTTGTTGGCAAGATTCTTGCTAACGCCATTCTTCGGACCAAGCTTCTTCGCCGGCGCCGTGGCGCTCGCCGGCCGCACGGCCGGATCGAACTTGGGCGCGGTCTTGGTCACTTTGCCGGCATTGGAGGAATTGACCTTCGGCGATTTGGCCGCGGGCCCAAACTTCGGCCCTCCCGAGAAGGATGGAGCTTTGGGCGCCGCTGATTTGGCGGCCGGCCCGAACTTCGGCCCCCCCGAGAAGGATGGGGCTTTGGCTGCCGGTGACGACCGAACGGCAGGCGCCGACCGAGCCGCGGGCGCAGATCGAATGGCGGGCGCGGACCGAACCGCAGGCGCGGATCGAATGGCGGGCGCGGACCGCGAAGGACCGGAAAAGCTACGTCCGGCCGGCGCGGACCGAGGTGCTCCGCCGCCGAAGCTGCGGCCGCCTCCACCACCGCCGCCGGCGCTGCGGCCACCGCCGCCACCGCCACGACCGCCGCCGCCCTTCTGGGCGAAGGCCGAATCCGCGGCGCCAATCCATAAGCCGGCCGCCAGGACCATCACACCGCAAGCCCAAAGAGTACGCACACGAGAACGCATGGGAATCTCCACGCACGGGATGTCGCCGGCAGCTTGACAATCGTCAGGGACAGCCCGTCCGATACAGCAAGACCAGGGTTGGACATCATCCTGCCGAAGACTTTCGATTCCATCCTGGACTTCGAAAGTCCGTCCGTCGCCAGGGTTCGTGACCGACCCCCGGAGTTGCACCAACTCTCCGAAACAGATCCGCGTGGCTACCGCCATTATATCGTGCAAGCGACGGGAAAACACTGAAAAGCGCGCGTCCGGGCCGGGTCCCTTCCTTGGATTCCCGGAAGGCGGCCGGTCAATCGCTGCGACGCCTAGATTTTCGCGCGGCCGCGCCAGCCCTGCGGCACTCTGGGCGAATCGCGAGGATCGTACGGCGCATCAGGGACTGGCGCGTTCATTCTGAAAAAGCCAGACTACCAGGAGCGCAAGAGCCGCCGTGATCCCCAGCGCGGACGCGGCCTGCAATCCATAGAAGAACACCTGCAGCGCCAGCGGAATCGGCCCAGCCACGACGATGAGCGCCTGATCCGTGAAACCCACCGGCACGATCAAGAGCGACGGCAACAGGATCCGGCACAGACGCTTCGATCGGTCCGCGCCCACGGGCAGCAGGATCAGCGCCAGCCCGAACGAAATCGCCAGGAACCCGCCCGACAGGCCGAGGTTGTGCAGCCGTCGCAATTCGTTCGACACGTACGCAGGGATTTATCGAGACAAGGTGCGGAACAAGGACCTTAGGGACAAACCGATTCTAGTTGAATGCTACGCGGCAAGGCGCAAGTCA
>JAKEET010000059.1 GCA_022616435.1 Gemmataceae bacterium | reverse complement strand
TCCAGGTCCGCTCGAATCTCGTCGAGGGCGCGGTGCGGCTGGGCTTGGGTGAGTTGACCCTGCAGCTCCGCGACTTTCTTCTCCGCATCGATCAGCGTGTTGGAGAGCTTCATCTGTTCTTGCCGCTCGCGGTCCAGGCGGACTCGAATCTCGTCGCCCAGTTGCCGGGTCGGCTCGCGCTGCTGCTCATCGGCGTCGGCGAACGTCGCCGCGGCTTCACGGGCCTTCGTGCGAATCGCCTCCAGCGTTTTCACGCTGAGGTTCCTGGTCGCCTCGTTGGGCCGTTTTTGTTCCAGGATCCGGACAGCTTCCCGAGCCTTCTGAATCTCGCCGCGCTTGTACTCACATGACGAGTTGATGTCCGCGGCCGACGGCAGGTGTTTGCCCGCACAAATCTCGCGGTCTTTCAACGTCATGTTGTTTTCGATGCGGCCGGCCGCCAGGCGATCGAGATCGGTCTTGAGGCCGCTGATCGTCGCTGCGCCCAGGTGACGCCGCATGTCGTTCTTCGTTTGTTCCAGCGCCTGCTGCAGGCGCTCTTGCTCCCTGGCGCTGTCGAGAAACTCCGCGTCGGTCTCCGCCGCGAAGCGCTTGAACAAGGCGCGCGTTTCCGCCGACACATTCTGGATCGTCTCTTTCAACCCGGAGATGTCCTCCTTGCCGGCCGCGGCGAAACGCAAACCGTCGGCCTCGATCGTCAGCCGGCCGACGATCCCCTGGTGCGATTGTCCCGCGGCGAGCACGATCTCCTTGGCGTCCTGGCCGTCCTCCGCGATCCGCAGCGTGCGCGGCCCGGCGTCGGCGGACAGTTCGTAGCGCACGCCGGTGGCTTCCATCTTGGCCTGGGCCTCGTTGAGCTGGCGTTGCAACGCCTGGCAAGTCTTCACGTCCGCCGGCTCGGGTCGCTTCCTCGCCTTGAGGTCTTTGACGATGTCGGCGCAAGCGGTGTCCAACTCTTCGGCGACCCGGATGCGTTCTTGCAGGCCTTCGATCTGGCGGCCTAACTCTTCATCGCGAGCGACCCGGTGCTGGGCGACCAGCACCTCCAGCTCCTTGTGCAGGCCGTCGGCGTCCTTGCGAGCGTCGGCGATCTCTTCCTCCAGCCCTTTCCACTCCTGTTGCTCCGCCGCCATCCGGTCGCGGGTCGCCATGTAGTCGAGCGCCGGGACCATCAGTTTCTCCAGCCGGACGAACTGGTCGAGTCGAGCCTGGGCGACTTCCGCCTGTCGCCGGACCTGATCACGGCGCGCCTTGGCCTCTTGCAACTGTTGACGCCGACTGCGCAGTTCCTCGTCGGCGCGGACGGCCCCCTCCATCTCGTCCACCAACAGCTTCAAGGCGTTCTTGGCCTGTATCAACGGTCCGACCACCTGGCCGCCGCGTTCGCCTTTGCGTGCTTGGTCGCTGTCCTTTTCGAGCTGCTTGATGATCGCCTTCGGATCCGGGCCCGAACCCTTGATGGTTGCCGCGGTTAGCAGGCTGTGGCCGTCGGAGGGGAAGCTGTCGACGACCGCGGGCATGTCGTCTTGCCGGCCCCAGAGCAACAGAGCGGCGGCGTCCGCGGTGATCGGCAGCACTTCCTGAATTTTGTCCAGGGCCTGCTTCTTCTTCTTGAGGACCGTGCTGCCTTCTTGCCATTCACCTCTGTCGTCGAGCAGGTTGCGCGTCAGGACAATCGTGGGCGCGTCGCCGCCGTGGGAGAGATCCAGCGTCACCATGGGCGAACTGTCGGGATCGAACTGCGAGACGAAGCTGTCGCGGACCTGCTTCTCGCAAAAGAACATTGCCGCGAGGATGGTCTGCTGCAGGGTCGTCTTGCCGGCGCCGTTGGGCCCGCCAATCAACGTGAGCGCGCCCGGCAGGTCGAGGCTCAGCTCCTTGAAACGGCGGACATTGCGGAGTTTGATGCCGTGGATCTTCATTGGCTCGCTTCCTGGAGCTTGTCCCAGCCGACCTGGAGCGCGCACGCGAGGACATCGCGGCGGTTATCGTTTTTGGCCTCGTCGAGGTCGCGTTGCAGCGACAGCAATGCTTCCTTGACCGCCCCGGTCGGCAGCCCTTGCAGGTCGAGCGCCTGCACGTCGACGCGCGCCTGAATGATGCCGCGGCGCTCGACCTGCGCCCCCACCGCCAGGAGCGCCGCCTCCAGCGCTTCCAGACGCTCGACATCGCCGACGCTCCAGCCGCTGCCGCGCTGGATTTTCAGGCGAATCACGTAGCGTCCGGGATCGCCGCCGGATTTCGCCTCGTCGTAGAGCCGCTCGACCTGGGCGAGGTCGGCGGGGCCGGTGAGGAGGACCTGACGCCACTGCCGCCGCCCGGTCTTGACGCGCCGCAACTGCACGGGCTGACCGGCCGCCACGCTGGCGAGGATCGCGTAGCCCGCATCGCCGCCGAACTGGTCCGGCTCGTGCGTCCCACAGTAACTGAAGGACCTCTGACAGGCTTCGCCGTCGCCCCAGGCGGGGTACACGCCGTGAAAATGGCCCAGTGCCACGTAGTCGGCGCCCAGTGCCTCAAGATCCGCGTCGGTAAATGGATAGGTGTCCGTCTCGCCCTCGGGCACCGGGCCCCCTTGGAGCGTGCCGTGGGCCACCACGACTCGCACCGCATCGGGACGCGCCGCGGGAATCGGCAGCCGTTGTTCCCAAGGAGGCTCGTCGCTGAAGCGCGTGAGGCAGGGATACGCCTCGACCAGCAACTTGCCATCGGCCAAGGCGATGATCCGAGCTTCGCGCACCAGATGAACGCTCGACGATCCGACGGCTTTCTGCAAGGCCGTCCAGAGCCTGTCGGCATCGGCCGGATCGTGATTCCCCGGGATGATCACCACGGGAATCGATCTCAGCTCGACCAGGCTTCTGGCCGCCTCGTCGATGATCGCCGGCTCGACATTCGGTCCGTCGAAGGCGTCGCCGGCGATGACGATGACGTCCGGACCGGCGCCAGCGAGCGTGGTCAGGGCCTGGCGAAACGAATTGAGCCGTTCGGCGCCCTGGGCATCGCCGGGGGATTTTCGGCCGAGATGCAGATCGGAAAGGTGTGCCACGAGCATGGTGGGCCGCTGGTTAGGGTTCCCGCAGCGATGACCGGGCTGCGGACGCAACCATTCTAGGAGATGACTGGACGGGCGTATAGAGTGCGTGCCCGAGCCGAGGTTGGATCACGCCCAGATCCTGGTCGCGGCACAAGGGCATCAGCTCGCTCTCAATCTCGCGGTACAGCAGGTTGGCGCGGCAACGCTCCGACCTGATCACACCCGATACTTCGCCAGCTTCCCCTCATCCACCGTCACGCCCAGACCCGGGCCTTCCGGCACCAGCATCGTGCCGCGCTCGATCTGGTGCGGCACGGTGATGATGTCGTCCACCAGGCCGTAGTAGGTGCAATCGTTGGCGAGGGGGAAGTTCGGATTGCTGGCGACGACGTGGAGCATGGCCGCGGTCTTCAGGCCCAGGTCATGGGCGCAGTGGAAAACGCAGGGGACGCTGGCCGCCTCACACAGGGACGCCACTTTGCGGACGCCGACGATGCCGCCGCACTGGTAGGTGTCGGGGAGCAGGAAATCGGCGGCCCGCAGCTCGAGGATTTGCAGGGTGATTTCCGGCGTGGTCACCGATTCATTGAGGGCCAGGGGCGTGGTCGTGCGGCGGCGGAGCCGGGCCGATTCGCCGATCTGTGTGAAGTGCATCGGCTGCTCGAAGTATTCGAGGCCATACTGTTCCAGATCGCGGGCCAACTGCAGCGCGACGTCCGGACTGTAGCCCATGTTGGGGTCGATCCGGAGCTGGAGCTGGTCGCCGACGCCGTCGCGGATGCCGCGGACCATTTCCAGGTCCTCGTCGGCGCGCCGGCCCGCCTTGGTCTTGAGCGTCGTGAAGCCCTCGGCCAGGTATTGCTGGGCGATCGCCTTCGCCTCGTCGTAGGGGCGGATGCCCATGCACGCGGCCAGCTCGATCCGCTTGCGGACCGCGCCGCCCAGCAGCTTGTAGAGCGGCTGCCGCGTCGCCTGGCCGATCAGGTCCCACATCGCCATGTCAACGCCGCTGGCCAGGTAGCTTCCCAGGGTGTTCTCGGCGTAGAACAGCTCGACGTCGAACGGATCGCGGCCGAGCACCTGCGTGCGGAGCCGTTCGACCGGCGTCCCCTCGAAGGACTTGTTGATCCAGTCGTCGGGGGTCTCGCCCCAGCCGACGAGGCCGTTGTCGGTTTCGAGACGGACCAGGAGGGCTTCCTTGTGCGTTCCCGCCTGATAGCGGTTCTGGTACGGCGCGATCGGCGGCTTCTGCGGGATGCGGACGCGCTGGGCGTGGAGGCTGGTGATTTTCATGGTTGGTCATTGGTCATTAGTCATTGGTCATTCGTCAGCGCCGGGACGATCTCGGTGGACGTCTTGTGAAATCCTGAAAGGACCGGGGGGCGGGCGACCATATTATAGTGATAGGCGTGTTCCCCTTGGCGCCGGACGGGTCGAGATCATGGTGGCGACATCCCTGGACGAGTTTGTGGATTACCTGGACGCGCTCGATGGGCGGGCGGCGCTCGAGGACCTGGTGAGTCAGCTGCGGCGGCTGCGGGTCGAATGCGGCGACGTGGCGGATTATCTCTGCTTCTCCGAGCGCCAGTACATGCGCAACCTGATGAAGGCGGGGGCGTGGTACAACATCGTCGTCTTGTGCTGGAAGAACGGCCAGCGCAGCCCGATCCACGATCACCTGGGCTCGAGCTGCGGCGTGCGCGTGCTGCGCGGCGTGGCCACGGAGACGCTGTTCGACTTCGCCCCCAACGGCCAGGTTCGCGCGGTGTCGTCGCGCGACCTGCCGGCCGGCAGCGTGTGCGGCAGCCAGGACACGGACGTGCACCAGGTGTCGAACCTGCAAGCGGGCAACGCCGACCTGGTGACGCTGCACGTGTACTCGCCGCCGCTTCAGCAGATGGGGACGTATTCGCTGACCTCGCCGGCACGGGGCATCGAGCCGATGTTTCTGGAGTTCAGCGAGGCGGGGGGCATATGACCGCGGCGTATCGGAGCACGCTCGAGCAGATTCGCCTGGCCTTTCCGCAGCCGGTCTCCAACCCGGTGCACGATTCGTACTTCGTCCATTCGATCTTGCGGGCGCTGGACCTCGTGGACGGCATGAAGTCCAAGCTGCCCATTCTCGGCCGCGCCGAGCCGCTCGATTACGCCGCCGCGGTCCAGCAGCAACTGGCCGACGCGCCCAGCTCGATCGAAAAAGTCACCGCCGAGCTGGTCGGCTATCTCGAAGGCATCACCGTCTTCGGCCATCCGCGCTGGCAGGAGAACGTGCTGACGCAGCCGGCGATCCCGAGCTTGATCGGCGTGTTGCTGTCGGCCCTGTACAACCCGAACCTCGGCTGGGACCACACCAGCCACAAGGTCGCGCTGGCGGAACTGGAACTGGCGGCGCTCTCGGCCCGGCTGATCGGCTACGACCCGGCGCAAGCGGGCGGCATCTTCACCTTCGGCGGCACCGGCACCAACCTCTACGGCGTGAAGATCGGCCTGGAGAAGGCCTCGCCGGGGACGATGCAGCGCGGCCTGCATGAGCCGGCGGTTGTCATCGCCTCCGACGCCGCGCACTATTGCCGCTACAACCTGGCCGGGTGGCTCGGCCTGGGCGCCGACGCGTTGGTCACCGTGCCGACTCTCGGCAACAACGAAATGGACGTGCGCCAGCTTGAAACGCAGGCGCGGGCGGCGCTGGCGCAGGGCAAGAAGATCGCCGCCATCATCGCCACCCTGGGCACTACCGACGCGTTTGGACTCGACAACCTGGGAGGGATCGTCGAGGTGCGCGACGCGCTGGTGAAGGAGTTCCAGCTTCCGTACCGGCCGCACGTCCACGCCGACGCGGTCATCGGCTGGGCCTGGTCCGTCTTCAATGATTACGATGTGGAGGCCAATCCGCTCGGCTTCCGGCGGCGGACGCTGCGGGCCATCGCCGGGGCCACTCACCAGGTGCGTCACCTGCACCTGGCCGACTCGCTCGGCATCGACTTTCACAAGTCCGCGTTCACGCCGTACATCTCCAGCCTGTTTCTCTTGAAGGACCGAAAGGAATTCGACCTGATCAGCCGGGCGAAAGAGCAGATGCCCTATCTCTACCAGTTCGGCGAATACCGGCCCGGCATGTTCACGCTGGAAACGTCGCGGGCCGGCGTCGGCATCCTGGCGGCGCTCGCCAGCCTGCGGCTGTTCGGCAAGCTGGGCCTGCAAGCGACGCTCGGCCATCTCGTCGAAATGGCCCAGTTGTTGCGCGAGCATCTGGAAGGGCACGCTGCCACGACCGTGCTCAACCGCGACAACTTCGGCACGGTGACGATCTTCCGGGTCTATCCGCCGGGCGTGGACACGTTCACGATCAAGCAGCAGGAGTTCGAGGACCCGGTCTGCCGCGACCTGCTGCACAAGCACAACGACTACAACCGCCGCATTTATCAATATCTGCACGCCGAAGCGGCCGCCGGCCGCGGCGTGATGCTGTCGCAGACCGATTGTTACCGCCTCACCAGCTACGGCGCGCCGATCGTGGGTTTGAAGTCGTACATGCTGTCGCCGTTCATCGACGAAGAGCACGTGCAGGCGGTGGTGGACAAGGTGCTGGAGGCGCGGGAGCGGGTGACGTCATCGTGAGATGATCTCCGCCCCGTCGCGGTCGAACCGGATTCGCACATAGCGCCGGGGGCCGTAATCGAATTCGATCTGGGTGCGCGACACGTCGACGCGCCGCGGCGCGCCTTGGGGCAGCGTGAACCGCACGGTCGTGGGCCCCCGCGTCACCGGGTTGAGCAGGGTCACTTCGTAGTTCCCGGCTTTCGGCTGAAACGCCTTTACGAACTGCTCGGGAGTCAGCACTTGCTCCGGCTGGGCCGGGACCGGCGCGGCGTCGTCCGGATCGACCTGCGGCGGCGGCATCGGCTTGACGCGCGGCGATTTCTTAGTCGGGTCAGGCACTGCCTCGGGCGGCGGCGCCTCGAAGACGGGGCCCGGCGGCGCCGGCGGCGCCACGAAATAGACGCGCGGCCCGGACGGCACGAACACGTTCACAAACGGGGCCCGCACATGGACGCCGTCGCCGACTTGAACGCGCACAAAGGGCGCGCGGATGTAGACATCGGCCGCCGCCGGCCCCGCCAGCGCCAGCGCTGTCGCCAGAGTTGCGCCGCTGGACAGGATGAAATGTCGCATGGCGATCCTCCTGAAGATGTCGTTCCCGGAAGGCCCGCGCCGCCGCCGTCATTATAGGAGCGATCGTTGATTCCTGACACCTTCGTCGTAGTCAACAAGTCGCGACCGTCGTCAAGCGATTCCTCATCGGAGACGAGGTCGCCCCGACTCCCCTCTCCCCCGCCCTGCAACGACTTGCCTACCGCAACGAGTTCATGGGCGGGGGAGAGGGGTTGGGGGTGAGGGGGATCGGCGCCTTCGTCGCCAGGAAGCTGCGCACGGCGGCGTAGAAACCGTAAGGCAAGGGCTCGTCGTGGCCGATGCCGCGCAAGACGCACAGCTCCGCCGGCGCCGTGCACGCCGCATGGAGACGCTGGCCGTGCCGCGGCTGGATGATGCGGTCCTTCTCGGCGCTGGCGATGAACACCGGCGACTTGCACAGCCCGATGCGCTCCACGCTCGGGAAACGATTGGTCAAGAACAGGGACGACGCCAGCAACGGTAATTGATCGTCAGCCACCTCCGGCAGCGACGTGAAGGTGCGCACCAGGACCAGCGCGCGATGCGGCTGCCGGCTCGCCAGCTCGACCGCCACCGCCCCGCCCAGCGATTCGCCCCATACGATGATCCGCTCGGGCGGCACGTGTTGCTGCTCGACCAGCCAGCGGTAGGCGGCGTCCGCGGCAGCGTAGCAGCCGGCCTCGCTCGGCTTGCCTTCGCTGTGCCCGTAGCCCGGATAGTCGACAATCAGCACCGACGCGTCGAGCTGCTGCCACACTTCGCGCACCGCCTGGCCCCAGCCGTCGATGTTGCCGCCGTTGCCGTGGAAGAAGAGGACCGTGCTGGTCGCCCGCGGATGCGGCGCCCAGCGGGCGTGGAGCTTGGCGCCGTCGGCCAGGACCAGCGCGATCTCCTCGTTCGGCGCCGGCGGCAGCTCGTACGGCTGCTCGCCGGGCCGCGGATGATAGACGAGGGCGTTCTCGACGCTGAGGCAGCCGGCGAGGAGAAGGATGACGACCACACTCACGTGGCGCATGACAGATTCCTTTGTTCTTTGTTTAGCCTCGGTTCGAAGAACCGGGATGGTCAGGCGGTTGGCAAGGGAAGAATCCTTCGCGCGGGACGGTGTCCGCCCCGGTTCTTCGAACCGGGGCTAAACAAGCGCGTGATGTCACTCCACCGTCACGCTCTTCGCCAGGTTCCGCGGCTTGTCCACGTCGCAGTCGCGCAGCAGCGCCATGTGATACGCCAGAAGCTGCAACGGCGCCACGCTCACCAAGGGCTGCAGGTACTCCGGCACTTGCGGCACGAACAGCACGTCGTCGGCACGGTCGTGGAGCTGGTTGGCCAGCTCATCATCACCCTCCGGCGCGATGGCGATCACCGGGCCGCCGCGGGCCTTGATCTCTTCCAGGTTGCTCAGCACCTTGTCCACCACGCCGCCCGCGTTGATCAGGAACACCGACGGCGTGTTCTCGTCCACCAGCGCGATCGGGCCGTGCTTCATCTCGGCGGCCGGGTAGCCCTCGGCGTGGATGTAGCTGATCTCCTTGAGCTTCAAGGCGCCTTCGAGGGCCACCGGGAAGAGATACTGCCGGCCCAGGTACAGCATGTTGCGGACGTGCTGATACTTCGCGGCGATGCGGCGGACGTCGTCGTGACAACCGAGGGCGCGGCGCACCGCGTTCGGCAACGCCCGCATCTCCTTCAGCATCCGCAGTCCTTGAATGCTTGACAGGTGCCCCATCCGGCCGAGGTACAGAGCGAGCATGGCCAGGACGCAGACCTGGTTGCTGAATGCCTTGGTGCTGGCGACGCCGATCTCCGGGCCGGCGTGCAGGTAGACGCCGCCGTCGGCTTCGCGGGCGATGGTGCTGCCGACGACGTTGCACAGGGCCAGCGTGTGGTGCCCCTTGCGTTTCGATTCGCGCAGGGCGGCCAGCGTGTCGGCCGTCTCGCCCGACTGCGTGATCGCCAGCACGATGGTGTTGCGGTCCATCGGGGCGTTGCGATAGCGGAACTCGGAGGCGTACTCGACTTCGACCGGGATACGGGCCAGCTCCTCGAACAGGTATTCGCCGACCAGGGCCGCGTGCCAGCTCGTGCCGCAAGCGGTGAACACGAAACGCTCGGCCCGGCGCAGTTGCCGCGCGTTGAGGTTGAGGCCGCCGAAATGGGCGCTGGCGTCCGCGTCGGCGAGCCGGCCGCGCATGGCGTTCTCGAGCGCCTCGGGCTGCTCGTAGATCTCCTTGAGCATGTAATGTTCGTACGGCCCCTTGTCGGCGTCGGCCGGGGCCCAATCGATCCGCTGAACCGCGGCGGCGACGCGCGTGTGATTGGCGTCGAGCAGGTCCCAGCCGTCGGCGCGGAGCACGCACATCTGATGGTCTTGCAGGTACACGACGTTGCGCGTGTGACCGAGCAGGGCCGCCGGATCGCTCGCCAGCAAATGCTCGTCGGCGCCGATGCCCACCACCAGCGGGCTGCCCAGGCGCGCTCCGACCAGCACGTCCGGCTGCCGGCTGCTGACGACGGCAAGACCGTACGTCCCTTTCAACAGCGGCAGCACCTGCCGCACGGCTTCGACGAGATCGTCTTGCAAATGCTGGTCGATGAGGTGCGCGATGACTTCGGTGTCGGTGTCGGTGGCGAAGACGACGCCGTCCGCCTGCAACTGCCGTTTCAGATTCGTGTAGTTCTCGATGACGCCGTTGTGAACGATGGCGATGCTGCCGTTTCCCGCGACATGCGGATGGGCGTTGCGGTCAGTCGCCGGACCGTGCGTCGCCCAGCGCGTGTGGCTGATGCCGAGGCAACCGGCGGCCGGCCGATCGCGCAGGTGCCGGACCAGGTCGGCGATGCGGCCGGCTTGCTTGCGCAGGTGCAATTCCGCGCCGGACAACGTCGCCAGGCCGGCGCTGTCGTAGCCGCGGTATTCCAGGCGGCGCAATCCCTCGACAAGGATCGGCTCCGCTTCGCGCTGTCCGATGTAGCCGACGATGCCGCACATGCGTCCTTCCTTCCACGCACGATGTGAGCGCTATAGCGTGGAGTCGAGGTGTCCAGCAATGGCATTCGTCCTGATCGCGGCGAAGCTAGCGAACCTGGGAAAAAAGCGGCGAGCGTCGCGGCGTCAGCCCGGCGTGTCTGCATCCCTCGCTTTGCCAGTCTCCCGCCGTCCGCGACCGCCTCACGTCCACGTCGGGCTTACGCCGCGACGCTCGCCGCGCCGCGACGCTCGCCGATTAGCGTGCCGCGTACCAGTACACCGCCGGCCCGTCGAGCAGGGCGTATTCCGGTTCCGGCGGACCGTCCGGCGCTTCGTGCGGCAACAGACGGACCGAGCCGCGGTCGTGCAGCCGGCGCAGGCCGATGTGGAAATCCTTGATCGACAGCTCCGCCTCTTTCACTTTGAGATGGCCGAACAATTCCGGCATGGCGCACTTGTCGCCCATCCCGCTGGCGGCGCGGCGCTCCAGGTATTCCACCAGGTCGTGAGCCCACGGGATCGCGCCCGCGGCCCCCGGAACCGGCGGCGGACCGTACTTGTCGGTGCGCTTGAGGGAGTCCTCCACCCGGCCGACGAGCGCCTCAAACCGTTGCCGCAGCGCTTGCACCTCGCCCAGGAAGCGCTCGCCGATGTCGTCGATGCGCTGCCGCAGCTCGGCGACCCAGCCGGGGAAGCCCTGCTCGTTCAACTTCAAGAGCGCCTGCAGTTCGTCCATGGCCCGCACCGGCGACTCGCGATCCAGGACGAATTGCACCCCTTTCGGCGTCACCCGCACCCACTCGACCGCCGTCTTGCCGCGGGTCTCGGTGCGGACGATCTCGATCAGACCGTCGCGCAGAGCGACGACGGCCGCCTCGGCGTGCAGACTGCTGCGGCTCGGCAGCAGGCCGGGCAACTTGCCGGCGCGATACAGTCGCTGCTCGCCGGCGGTGGCCGATCCCTGCCGCAACGCCTCCAGCAAGATGGCCTGCACCTTGTCCACGACAGTGTCCTCCTCGTCGACGAAGCGGCCCGCTTCGTTCGGGGCTGCGGCGAAGCGAGCCGCTTCGCCCACGAAATCCCAAGCATAGCCGGCCGCGCGGCATCAGTGTACAGTGAACCGTGAGTGTCGAGCAATGGCGAAGAGGTGATCATCGAACCATGCCGCAGCCGCCCTCCAAACCGCGCATCCTCAGTGGCGTGCAGCCCTCCGGCAAGCTCCACCTGGGCAACTACTTCGGCGCCGTCAAGCAGCACATCGAGCTGCAAGCGCAGGGCGAGTGCTTCTATTTCATCGCCGATTACCACGCCCTCACCACCATCCAGGACGCCCGGACCCTGCGCGACAACAGCCGCGACGTGGCGATCGACTATCTCGCGCTCGGCCTCGATCCCAGCCGGGCGGTGTTCTACCGCCAGTCCGACGTGCCGGAAGTGACCGAGCTGACGTGGATCCTGAGCGCCGTGACCAACATGGGCCTGCTCGAACGGGCCGTGTCGTACAAGGAAAAGATCGAGAAGGGCATCGACGCCAGCGTAGGTCTGTTCACCTACCCGGTGCTGATGGCCGCCGACATCCTCATCGTCCGCTCGAACATCGTCCCGGTCGGCAAGGACCAGGTCCAGCATCTCGAGATGACCCAGGACATGGCCGGCAAGTTCAACCGCGCCTTCGGCGACGTCTTTCCGATCCCCACCTGGCGGCTCGACAAGGAATCGAAGGTCCTGGGCACCGACGGCCAGAAGATGAGCAAGTCGTACGGCAACACCATCGACATCTTCGCCGAGGGGAAGCCGCTGGAAAAAACCGTGATGGGGATCAAGACCGACAGCACGCCGCTGGGCCAGCCGCTCAATCCGGACACGTGCAACGTGTTTGCCCTCTTCAGCCTGTTTGCCACGGAGGCGGAGAAGGCCGGCCTGGCCGCCGACTATCGCGCCGGCAAGATCGGCTACGGCGGGGCCAAGAAGCTGCTCAAGAGCAAGATCGACGACTACTTCGCGCCGTTCCGGGCGAAGCGCGGGGAGCTGGCCCAGCGTCCGGACACCGTGGAAGACGTGCTGCGTGAGGGGGCTCGCCGGGCGCGAACGGAAGCCCAGGCGACGATGGACCTCGTTCGCAAGGCCACGGGGCTGCGCTGGTAACGGTCGATGCAGACGTCTGGATCGCTCGAATCAGAACGGCAACCTCCCCTTGGCCACGGTTTTCAATTCCGACGTCGGCGCCCACGCGTCCAGATCGATGCGGTCTTCACCCACGCGCAGGCCCAGGGAGGTGAGGCGGCCGGACGGGCGAAAGTCGGCGATTTTCTCGGGGGCGATCAGCCACATCAGCGACTCCAGCGAGACGTGGAATTGCACGAGATGATCCGAGCCCGCGCTCCTGGCAAAGTCGGCCAGGGCCGCCGCTTTCGCCAGGCCTGGCTTGCCCGTCGTGAGATTCACAAGCGCTTTCTCCAGCAGGGCCGTGTCCGAGCCCAGGAGCGCAATCACGTGCTTGCCGTGAACCGCCAGCCGCAGACGGTCCCATTCGGGGCCGAGTAATTGCTCCAGCTGCTTGGCAAGCGGCCGGTCGCGCTCGGCGAGCCGGATCTGGATGATGTCGATGGGCAGTTGAGCGCGGGTCTCGGCCTTGGCAAGGAAGCCGAAGGTGGGCCGCAGCGTGCGCGGCAATTCCGTGGCCAGCAGCTCCTTGCGGCGCTGGGCGGCGACCTCGGAAATCTGCTTGTAGAGCTGTTCCGCCCGGCGGTTCGTTTCCAGGTCGCCGCTGGCGGTCGCCTTGTCGAGGTACGCCAGCGCGGGTTCGCCGATCAAGCGCAGCTTCAGCGTCGCGGAGTGGCGCACCCGGTAGGTCGGGCTGCTCAGATCGCGGACCAGCTGGGCGATGTCCACCTGGTCGCCTGGTTGAGTCTTCTTGAGGTCGAGGGCCGAGCCGTCGCCGATCTTCGCCAGGGTGCGCAAGTCGTGGATGAACCTGGCCGGATCGTCGGTGTCGAGGATGGCGACCATGCTGAACAGGCCGAGCTTGGATTCGTCGCCGCTCAGGTAGACGCCGAAGCGGCTGCCGCGGAGGTGGTGCCAGATTTCCGCGACCACGCCGGCGAACACCGGTCGATCCGCGGTGGCGATCGTGTGCTTGGCTTCGGGCAACAGATTCAAGAGCCCGCTGAAAATCACCTTGGCGATGACGCCGCTGTTGCGGCCGTCGCTTCCCTGGGCGTGGGCCGCGACCAGGCGGCCTTCGGGCAAGCCATTCAGGTGCGCGGGCTTGGCCCCGTCGCGCAGCAACTTGAGGATTTCACGCGGCGGCTTGGCGTCCGTGTCGAAGACGGCGGAGAAATTGAGCCCCAGGCCGTCGCCGACGCGGATGCCGGCGATGCCGTGGCGAATATGCGGCACGCTATCGATGAACAGCTGCAGCAGCTTTTGCTCGTGGGGATCGTCGGCCGCCGGCAGAAACTGTTTGGCCCCGGCAACGACGTCGCCGAAATTGCCGCCCAGCGGCCGCGGGTTCAGGAACAGGAACAGATCGGCCTCATTGAAGAGCTTCCGCTGCGCCGCGGGCAGGGTCGTCGCCAGCGGCTTCATCTTCAGCGAACGCTCCAGGGGGCTCTGGTGCATGGCAACGAGCAGGTTCTTGCCATCCAGGCAAGCCGCCTTGAGGTTCACGAACATGTTGTTCCCTTTGACGGCGACAACCTTCTTGGGGATGAGGTTGTCCGCCGTCGTGCCGAAGCTGCGGGCCATCATGTCCTTGTCGCCGACGGCCAGGCTGGCGTAGAGGGTTTTGTCCAGCGAGCCGAGGAAATCTCTGTTGCGTTTCTCGGGCGGCAAGAGGATCAGGGCGTTAGGCCTGGTTTCGTCGAGACCGGCGATGCCCAGCGCTTGCAGGACCATGTCGAAAAGCTGCGAGGGCCGCAGCTCGTTGCCGATCCGGAGATCGGCGGCGAACTTGTCGCCCTTGACCCGGAGCTCCTTGAGGTTGCGGACCGCTGCCGCCGCCGCCGCCTCGCTGGGAATGACGTCCAGCACCTCTTGTCCAAGGCCGGCGCCGGCAAACCACGCGAGCAGTGTCAACGCCATGAGAGTTCGAAAAAACATGGGATGCTCCGAGTTGCGGTTTCGTTCCATGGAATGGGCTGAGATACCGGGCACCATTCTGGCTGACATGCAACGTTTTACATTCGTTTCTTATGGGCAACCAGTCAATGCCGCGCGAGGTTCACGCGTTGTCGTCGCCGGCGATTCCCAGGCGCGTCAGCTCCTCGCGCAGTCGGGCCAGGGCTCGAGCCCAGAGCATGCGCACGGCGCCGACGGTGCGGCCCATGCGTTCGGCGACTTCCTCGTGCGGCAGGTTCTGCAAGCTGCGCAGCACGATCACCTCGCGATAGTCCGCCGGCAGTCGATCGAGCACCTCCGCCAGCAGCCGCTCGCGTTCGTGCCGCAGGGCGTGCTCGCTGGGGGACGTGACGGGGCCCGCCAGGATGTCGCCCAGGCGACGCGACGACTCGGTGAGCTGCTGATCGATCGACACCTCGCGATCCAGGTCGCGCCGTTGCGTGCCCTGGTAGCGGCGCATCTCGTGGGCCACGACGTGGGCCAGGATCTGCCGCAGCCAGACGGCCAGCTCCGCGTCGGTGGCGCCGCGAAACTGGTGCAGATCGCGATGGGCTTCGAGCAGCGTCTGCTGGACGATGTCGGACGGATCGAACTTGCTCTGGTAGCGCGGCTCCGTCTGCAGGCGCGCCAGCAGCTGGAGCCAGGGCCGGTAATGCGCCAGGATCCGGTCCGCGACGCCGGCGTCGCCGCGCCGCAGCGCTTCGAGCAATCGCAGGGGCGAAGACGGCTGGTCCATGCTTTGGTTTCCGGATGTCGCGCAGACCCGCGGGAATCGCTGCGCTCATCCCGGGGCTTGGCGATCATTCGCGCCTGTTCACCGGCGAACGGCGCTCACGCAGCGTTCGATCGTGCTTTCGGGCCGGTTGTCGTGGAACAGGACGCGCACTTGCCCGCCGGCATCCTCGGTCACGCGCTGCGGACGTCCGGGGCCGTCGCGGCGCCAGAGCTGTTTTCCGGTCGGGCCGTCGAGGCCGTGGACGCTGTTCCCACAGCGAACCGCGACGATGGCCGGCCGCTGATCGTTCGCAGCGAGCACGTCCAGCACATCGCCCTGGCCGCGCGGCAGGGGCCATCGCCACAGCGGCTTGGCGGCGAGCTGACCGTCCGGGCCGGCGCTGAAAGCGTGCAGCTTGCCGTCGTGGTCCAGGAGCAGCTCGTCCTTGCCGTCGCCGGTCAGATCGCGGCTCCACAAGCCCATGCCGTCGAAGGCCGCACGGGTCGCGCCCGGGTCCAGCGTCTGCACCAGTTCGCCCTTGGGTGACAGCACGACCACCTGCGGCACAGTCGCGCGTCCCGACGGCCGCAACAACAGGCAAATCGAGCGAGAGCCGTTCCTCTCGAAGGTCGCCGTGACGACGAACCGGCCCTCATTGGTGAAGCGGCCGGGGGCGCTTTGCCACGGCCCGGTTTCCCGGCCGTCGCGCATGTCGAGGACAGAGATCTTGTGGTAGTGGCGATCGAAGTTGGGAGGCGCGTCGCCGGGCGGACCTATGGAAGCAACCACGAGCGTCCTGCCGCCGCCTTCGCGAACGGCGTATTCGCCGGACACGGGCACGCGCCAAATGATCCGGCCATGGCGTCCGTCGCAAGCGCAAAGCTCGACTCGCCGGTTCGACTCGATGGTCGCCACGATATCGATGACGCTGTCGTTGTTGACGTCGGTCAGGATCGGCGCCTGCAGGATATTGCCGAGCGGCTTGCGCGGGCCCCGGCCATCGCCCGAGCGTTCGAGCATGCCGCCGAGCTGCTGTTTCCAGAGGACCGACCCGCCGCGGCCGGCCAGGACAGCCAGCCAGCCGGTTTGCTCGTGACTGTTGGTCTCGCCGAGGAGGTAGACGCAGATCACTTCTGGGCGGCCGTCGCCGTCGAGATCGCGGCACTGCAGGAAGGTGCACCACGAGGCGGGCTGTCGGGGACCATGTGTGCCCAGGACGCTATCGGCCTGCCAGAGCCGACGGCCATCCTTGCCGGAATACGCTTGCAGAGGCGGCGTCGTCGGCGGCCGATGCCAGGTGCTGGGACGAAAGACGACCACGTCGCCGACGCCGTCGCCGTCGAGGTCGCCAATCGGCAAGGGCGGGGCGACATGATAGGTCTGCTGCGCCTTGGAATCGGCCAGGTCGGCCAGGACGGGAGTCGTCCATGGGAAGAAACCCAGGTCGCGAACCGGGGCCGTCTCCTTGCCCGTCCGCGGGTCCAACTCCACCATGCGGCGATCGATCGCCGCCAGGATGCGCCGCTCGTTGCCGGCGCCGACGACCTTGGCGGCATGTCTCATGTCGTACTGGACATCCAGCTCGAGCTTCGGCGCAGGCGCCAGATGGTAGCGCCACAGCGACTGCCCGGTCTTGCCGGAGTAGGCCTCGATCCTGGGTGGTGGATCGATATTTCGTGATGAAGCGACGACAACGATCACGTCCGCCACGCCGTCGCCGTCGGCATCTTCGAGCAGTGGCGGGATCACGATCTGTCCCGTGCGGCTGACGATGGCATCGGGTTGCCCAGGGCCTCCCGGGATTTCCTTGAGCTTCTGTTCTGCCTGAAACCACCAGGGCACGCTGCCGTCCCGGATCGAGACCGGCAGCAGCCACGGCGGCGATTGGTAGAGGCCGCCGGGCAACTTGCTCGCCCAGACCAGAGCGCGCTCGTCGGTCTCGGGATTGCTTGGCCGCTGGGCCGGACGGGCCAGCCACGGCTGAAGACCGTGGGGCAGTCCCAGGCACGAGGCGCCAGTCCAGTTGCTGCCGACCATCTTGGACCAATCGTAGCGTTTGTCGTCCGCCATGGCCGGCTGGTCTTTCTTCGCGAGACTGCGCTGCCAGAGATCTTTGCCCGTGCGGCCGTCGACGCGGCGCATCCCTTCCTTGTCAACGAGAAACACGTCCGCCCGGCCGTCGAGCTCGACGATCTCGCAGCCGGCCGACACGCCGACGGGCGGCCACAGGTGGCGGTCGCCGGGGCCGATGTCGAAGCGGCTCTCGATGCCCTGCTCGACAAGCAGATCGTAGGTCTCGCTCAGACGGCCCGGCGTCGACAGCCGCAGCCGATACCGACCCGCCGGCACGGCGACCGGCTGCTGCGTCGGCGCCGTGAACTGCGGCACGACGAGATCGTCGTTGTCGTCGAGAATCTCGGCGACCAGCGAAGCGCCTTCGCTCGTCAGCGCCACGTGCCCCAGCCGCGATCGAAGTTGCCAGTCGCGCCAGGTCAGAATGCCGATCACGAGCAGCACGGCCGCGACCGCTCCGCCGGCCGCGAGCGCCGCGCTCTTGCGTTGCTTCTTGAGCCAGCGCGCCGTGCGCACCGCCAGGCTCGGACGCCGAGCCTTGATGGCCCGGTCGAGCGTGAAAGAGCGCAGGTCCTCCGCCAACTCGCCGGCGCTCGCATAGCGGCGGGCCGGGTCCTTGGCGATGCACTTGAGGATGATGGTCTCAAGGTCGCGTGGCACATCAGGGTTCAGACGCCGCGGCGGCAACGGCTCGCTGTTGAGGATTTGATGCACGACCGCATGAGGTGTGGCGGCGTCGAAGACCGGCCGGCCCGTCGCCAGCTCGTACAGCGTCGCCCCGAGGCTGTAGATGTCGCTGCGATGATCGACGGGCTGCTTCAGGGCCGCGGCCTGTTCCGGGCTCATGTACCGCGGCGTGCCCAAAAGCGCGCCGGTCAAGGTCAGGGCGACCTCGTCCAGGCGGCGGGCGAGGCCGAAGTCGCTCAGCCAGATCGTTCCCTCGTTGGCGAGCAGCAGGTTCGACGGCTTGATGTCGCGGTGCACGATGCCGCGCTGGTGCGCGTAGGCGAGCGCCTCGGCGGCCTGCATTCCCCAGCGTGCGATCTGTTTGGCGTCCATGCTTGCGCTTGCCTCGCTTCGTTTTTCTTCGAGGACCGCCGCCAGGCTCTGGCCTTCGATGAACTGCATCGCGTAGTAATGGACGCCGTGCTCGCAGCCGAACGCGTGAACCGGGACGATGTTGCTGTGGTGCAGGGCGCCGACGGTTTCCGCCTCGCGCTGGAAGCGCTGCAAGGCCTCGTTGTCGGCCGGTCCGCCGTAGCGCAACACCTTCAGAGCGACCTTTCGCTTGAGCGATAACTGCTCCGCTTCGTAGACGACGCCCATGCCGCCCCGGCCGACCTCGCGGACGATGCGAAAGTCGCCGAGCTGGTGCGGCGTCTGGGCGGCGCGGTGAATGAAGTCGATGCCCGCCAGACACGCTTCGAGCTGGGCCGCCAGCTCCGGATGGTCGCCCAGCAGGCGGGCCCGGTCGGGCGCCCTGCCGTCTTGCAGGTCGGCCATGTAGCGATCGAGAATCGCGACCAGCTCCTCCGAGGCTGGCTCGTCGGGTACAAATGTCCCGGTGTCGGCCAGCGCGGCCCCGGAAACCGTGCGTTTGGAAACCTTGCTGTCGGAATCGCCCATGGCCGACCCTCGCGGCGCCGTGTTTGGTCTTTGCCTTGTTCATTGGGGCCAAAGAACGCGAGAATGTCACACGAAATCTGCCTCGCACCGACGGGCCCTTGCTGGTCGGCTGTCAAGGGTTGTCAAAGCTCGTTCCACGGTTTACATTCTAGCCGTGCGACGCTGTCCGCGTCATTCGTGGAGACCCGCCATGTCCGAGCCGCTGCCATCCTCGAGCCAGCCGAGCAAAGAAGACCTGAAGGCCGCGTTCAAAGCGTTCAAGAAACGGCTGAAGGTGACGCGCCTCGAGGATGAGTCGAAGCTGAGCCGCCGGCCGACCACGAGCGGCCAGGGGTCGGCCATCGTCGCGATCTCGCCGCCGAACCAGTTTCCGCAGGCGGTGTGGGACGAGCTGGTCCGGCAGGGGAAGCTGAAGAAGGCCGGGCAAGGGCAGTATGAATTGGGGGAGACGGACTAGCGCAACACCTTGCGGCAAGCCCTGGATACCGTGAGGAGACCGAAATGAGCACCACGCCACTTGTTGCAAATCCAGCCCAGACTCAGGTAGAGGAAGTGCTGCAACGTTTGGCCGCGCAGGTTCGAGCAAGCGTTCCCGGCGTCCAATGCCGGATTCACCATGGCTCAAACGATGCGTTTGCCTGGTGGGTTGTGGCGCGTTTCAGCAATCCGAAAGACGAACACCAAGTCGATGTGTCTGTCGAGTGCCGAACCAATGGACCACAGTGCCTTATTGCGGCCGATGTGGCTCGCGAGGACGGAACGGTGTTGCACGAGTTAACGAAAAGCGTCGAGAGCGATGCTTGCGGATCGGAACTTCATGGCAGTACAGCGGCTTTCCTTTTCGAACAGGTCGGTTGCATCATTGCGGAACTGCACTAACAGGATGATGGCTCAGTGCGTCCACCCACCGGTTGATCCACAATTTGGACATTTCCGAAAGTTCTTGGCCTTCATACGTCTATCCTTCAACTCCAATAATCAATGCCGGCCTGGTTCAAAGCAGGGTTGCAAGCTCGTGGATGAGATTGGATTGCGCTGCAATCAATCGTTTTCCACAACCCCTTATGGAGAATGGACTTGATAGATTGCATTGCACGGCTTACACACACACGCAGCAGTGTTACCTTCAGGCACTCGACTTTGAACCATGCCTCAATGCCGGAACAGGAATTCCTTCGAGTTGATCAGCGCCCAGTGCACGTCTTCCCACGCCTTGCGCTTCTCCATCGACCGGGCGACGTGGTCGAGCATTGCCTTGGCTTCATCCCAGGTCGGCTGGCGCGACAGCGACACCAGGAACAGCTCCTCCAGAATCTCGGTGTCGGTCTTCTTGGCGGCCAGCAGCTTGCCGATGCGGTTGTTCGGGTTGCGCAGGCGATCGTTGACCGAGGGGCCGTTGATGAGCTGGAGCGCCTGCGCCAGGTTGCTGTCGCTTTCACGCTCGCACTCGCAGGCCAGCTCGCGGGCCGGCTGGCCGAACGTCTTGAGGAACGGGTGGTTGACCTCGCCGTCCGGCAACTGCACGGCGCGCGTGCCCAGGGCGTGGCCGGCGAACTTCTCCGGCACCTCGGTCACGTGGCACAGGGCGTCGAACAGCGTCTCGGCCGAGTGCAGCTTGGTGACGGCGTGCGAGAAGTACTTGTTGTCGTCCTTGTTGAAGTCGTTGGTCATGGCGCTGAGCTGGTAGGTTCGCGAGTTCATGATGGTCCGGATCAGATGCTTGGCGTCGAAGCCCTTGGCGACGAAGTCCTTCGCCAGGGCGTCCAATAGTTCGTCGTTGGCCGACGGATTCGAATCGCGGAAGTCGTCGACCGGATCGACAATGCCCTTGCCCATCAAGTGATACCAGATGCGGTTGACGACCGACCTCGGCACGAACGGGTTCTCGGCCGAGGTCATCCAGGCAGCCAGGGCCTCGCGGCGGTCCTTGCCGGGCGCGACCTTGGCGATCGGCCCGCCCATGAACTTTGGCTGCATCTGCTGGCTGGTGCGCGGCTGGGTCACCTCGCCGGCGCGATCCACGTAGACGTATTCGGCGCCGTCCTTCTTCTGCGGCGTCGTTGGCTCCACCGGGTCCTTGCGCAGCTTCACGCGGGCAAAGAACGCGGCGAAGCTGTAGTAGTCGTCCTGCGTCCAGCGCTCGAACGGATGGTTGTGGCACTTGGCGCACTGCATGCGGATGCCGAAGAAGAGCTGGGCCGTCGTCTCGGCCAGCGCGGTCGGCTCCTTGGCGATGCGGTAGTAGTTGGCCGGCGGGTTGGCGAAGGTGCTGCCGCCGGCGGTGATGACCTCGTGAATGACCGCGTTCAAGGGCGTGTTCTGGTCGATGTGGCTGCGCAGCCACTTCTGGAACACGTGCGTCCCCTTGAGCTGGATGGTCTTGCGGGTGCTGCGGAACACGTCGGCCCATTTCAGGGTCCACAGGTCGGCGTACTCCGGACGTTCGAGCAGCTCATCGACCAGCTTGGCGCGCTTCTGCGGGTCCTTGCTCTCCAGAAACGTCCTGGTTTCCTCGGCCGAGGGGAGCACGCCGCACACGTCCATGTAGGCGCGGCGGATGAACTCCTGATCGGTGCACAGCTCGGACGGCAGGATGTTGAGCAGCTTGAGCTTGGCGAACGCGTGGGTGTCGATGTAGTTGTGTTCGGGCGGGTTGGACCACTGGAAGCCGGGCTTGGGCTCGAGGTACATCAGGCGGACCGGCACCAGCTCTTCGAGATAGCGGCACAGGATCGCCACCTCGCCGGATTGATTGAACTCGACAAAGCCGTTGGCGTCGACCGAGGCGATGGCCGGATCGCTCGACGAAAAGACCGTCAACCGGGTCACGTCGCGGATCGCGCCGTTGGAGAACGTGGCGCTGACGCTGAGTTGCTGCCAGCGGGCCGGATCGTTGAGCGTGCGGCCGCCGGGGAGGACTTCGACTTTCTTGACCACGGGGGGGGCGTCGTCTTGCAGGCCTTCCTTGAACCAGGCGATGATGGCCTGCGCCGGCACGCTGCTCGCCGGGAAGCGGACGCTGCCTTCGTGTGGCACGCGGCCCAGCGCTTTGAGGATCAACAGGCTGGCCGCGCCCTGGCGGTCGGTGCGACGGCCGAGGACGTCGCGCGTCAGTTGCAAGTAATCGGCAGGCGGGTCGTAGCCGCGCAGGCTGAGCTTGAAGCCGTTCTTGCCGCTGGGGGTGCCGTGGCAGGCGCCCGAGTTGCAGCCGCCGACGTTGAGGGCGGCGATGACGTCGTTGCGGAAGCTGACGGGCGACGGCTTGTCGAGGTCCTTCACGTTGACCGCTGCCTTGACCGTTTGCCCGCCGGCCTTGACGACGACCGTGGCGGCGCCGTTCTTCTTGGGCAGCGCCACGCGCTCGTCATTGACGGCGACGGCATCGCCTTCCACGGCAAACTCGGCGAAAGCGGTCAGATCGCGAACGGCCCCGTCGGCATACGTGGCGGTCACCACCAGTTGCTGCTGCGAGCGCGGACCGTTGAGAAGGATCGTGGCGGGCTGGACCTGGAGCGCCTTCGGCTGGCCGATGACCTTGGCCCTGGCTGCCGCATCGGTGGGGACGGCGGCGCCGGCCGGCGTGGCGGCGATGGCGAGGACGACACCGAGAAGCGTTGAACGGCGAAGGAGCATAACAGCCTCCGATGAGCATCTGTCGAGGAACAGGCGAACCTGGGGAGGAACCAACGGCGAGCCGTCGGGCAGCTAGGGGGTAGGAAGTACGTTACCAGAAGTTTACCCGGTCGCGGAGGGAATTGCGACAGAATTGCCGAAAAATTGTTCCGCTTGCCGCTCGACACGGCCGCTTTGCGGCTTAGCGTTCGGAGTGAAAGTCGAGATTCGGACGTTCGCAGCGAACGCTAAGCCGCAAGCGGCGGGTCAATCGCGATAGCCGCCGCCTTCACGCGGTCCACGATCTTCGCGGGGCCCGCGATCTTCCCGCGGCCCGCGGTCGCGGTAGCCGCCGCCACCTTCGCGATGGCCGCCCTCGCGGGGGCCGCCCTCGCGGGGGCCGCGGTCGCGATAGCCGCCTTCGCGCGGGCCACGATCGCGATAGCCACCGCCTCCCCCCTCGCGCGGCCCGCGGTCGCGGTAGCCGCCTTCGCGCGGCGGGCGGTCTTCCCGGGGACCGCGGTCTTCACGCGGCGGCCGGTCGTCGCGCGGCCGGTCCTCGCCGGGAGGCGGCGGGTTCATCTCGTGCAGCAGCGCCTTCCGCGACAGCTTGACGCGGTCCTGATCGTCAATCGCGATCACCTTCACCTTGAGGATGTCGCCGACCTTGCACACCGACTCCACCCGGTCCACGTACGACACGTCCAGCTCGCTGATGTGGCACAGGCCGTCGCGGCCCGGCAGGATTTCGATGAACGCGCCGAACTCCTTCACCGACGTAACCCGGCCTTCGTACACCTTGCCGATGCGGACTTCTTCCGTCAGCGCTTCGACCTTGGCCTTGGCGGCCTCCGCGCCGGCGGCGTCCATATGCGAGATGTAGACCAGCCCCGAGTCGTCGATGTCGATCTTGGCGCCGGTCGCTTCCTGGATCCCCTTGATCGTCTTGCCGCCGGGACCGATGAGCAGGCCGATCTTTTCCGGATTGATCTGCACGGTGAGCAGCCGCGGCGCTCGCGGACTGATCTCGGCGCGCGGGAACCGCAGCGTCGACACGATGTGCTTCAGGATCTCGCGGCGGCCGTCCTTGGCCTGCTCGAGCGTGTCGCGGATGATGGCCTCGTCGATGCCGTCGATCTTGAGGTCGAGCTGGATGCCGGTGATGCCGCGGATCGTGCCGGCGACCTTGAAGTCCATGTCGCCGTAGTGGTCCTCATCCCCCATGATGTCGGTCAACAGCACGTACTTGGAACCTTCCTTGACGAGGCCGATCGAGATGCCGGCCACCGGATCGCTGATGGGCACGCCGGCGTCCATCAGCGACAAGGTGCCGCCGCACACCGAGGCCATGCTCGACGAGCCGTTGGATTCGAGGATGTCGGAGACGACGCGGATCGTGTACGGGAAGCGGTCGGGACCGGGGATGACGGCCTTCAGGCTGCGTTCGGCGAGGGCGCCGTGGCCGATCTCGCGCCGGCCGGGCCCGCGGATCGGCTTGCATTCACCGACCGAGAACGGCGGAAAGTTGTAATCGAGCATGAACTTCTTCGAATACTCGTCGGCCAGGCCGTCGACGCGTTGTTCGTCGCTGGAGGTGCCCAGGGTGGTGGTGACCAGGGCCTGGGTCTCGCCGCGCTGAAAGATCGCCGAGCCGTGGGTCCGCGGCAGGACGCCGACTTCGCACGAGATGGCACGGATGTCCTTGGCGCCGCGGCCGTCGATGCGGATGCCCTCCAGGATCAGGTCGCGGACGATGCGTTCCTCCAGCCAGCTGAAGGCGCCGGCCACCTGTTCCGGGGTGTACTTGCCGCTCCCGTCCGCGGGCAGATACTCGGCCGCCACGCGTTCCTTGAGGCCCCGAACCGCGTCGCGGCGGGCGTGCTTGCCGGCCGTCTGCTTGAGCGTGCGGAATTCCGCGTACAGCTTCTGCTTGAAGATGTCCTTGAGCGGGTTCGCCTCCCCCTCGGGATGCGCTTCCCTGGCGCCCAGGCCGGCGCCCTTCCGCAGCTGGTCGATCAGGTCGATGATCCGCACGATCTGTTCGTGGCCGAACATGATCGCCTTGAGCATGTGCTCTTCGGACAGCTCCCGGCCAAACCCTTCGATCATGGTGATGGCGTCGCGGGTGCCGGCGACAATCAGGTCGAGATCGCTTTCCTCCATCTGGCTGATGGTCGGCATGACGACGAACTCGCCGGCGATGCGGCCGATGCGGACCGAGCCGGTCGGCTTGACGAAGGGGATCTGCGAGACGTGCAGGGCGGCGCTGGCGCCGATCATGCAGAGCACGTCCGGATCGTTCTCGCGGTCGAACGACAAGGTCGAGCCCATGATCTGGACTTCGTTGAAGTAGGTCGCCGGGAACAAGGGCCGGATGGGCCGGTCGATCAAGCGGGCGGTGAGGATTTCCTTGGTGGTGGGCCGGCCTTCGCGCTTGATGAAGCCGCCGGGGAACTTGCCGGCGGCGTAGGTTTTCTCGCGGTAATCGACGACGAGGGGGAAGAAATCGCGGCCGGGATCGGCTTCGCCCTCGACGGCGGCGACCAGGGCCAGGGTTTCGCCGCAGCCGACGACGACGGCGCCGTGGGCTTGCTTGGCGAGTTTACCGGTTTCGAGGACAAGTTGATGCGCGCCTAACGAGGTTTCGACACGGCATGCCTGCACGGAACACACTCCTTCGATCGCGGCCCGGCATGTGGCCGGGAGACGCGTTGAGCCAGGCAGGAAGCCGCGCCGCGAAGGCAAGATCGGACATGGGCGACCGGAGGTCGCCGGCCGCGGGCTGGGGTTACTTGCGCAGACCCAGGCGGTTGATCACGGACAGGTACCGATTGCGATCCTTGCTGCGGAGGTAATTCAGAAGACCGGACCGCTTGCTGACCATCATCAGCAGACCGCGCCGGCTGGCGTAGTCCTTCTTGTGCGTCCGCAAGTGCTCGGTGAGCTCGTTGATGCGAGCGGTGAGCAGGGCGATTTGCACCTCGGGCGAGCCAGTGTCGCTGGCCTTGACCCGGTACTGATCGATGATTTCGGTCTTGCGGTCCTTGGTGATCGACATTGCGGTCCTCGTGTCTCCGCCGCTGCGACTCTCTGCCACCAGATAAAGTAATGGACACCTTCGACGTTGGGGTTCAATGTAGGAGGCGGCCGGGCGATTGCCAAGGGGCGACGCGTATTCTCACACTCCGACACGCAAAATGGAAGCCGAAATCACCTGCGCCGCGCCTTCAGCACCCGCGGATGCCCGGAATAGTCGCGCACCGTCGCCGCCAATTCATAGTCGGGCATCGCTTCCACGTGCTGCCGGGCGGTTGCTTCCTGCGGAGCGCCGATCTCGACAATCAGCCAGCCTCCCGGATGCAGCCGCGAGCGCCCTTCCTCGACCAGCCGCCGGAAGACCGCGAAACCGTCCGGGCCGCCGTCCAGGGCTTGGTGCGGCTCGTAGCTCCTGACTCCGACCGGGAGCTTGGCGATCTCGTCATGCGGAATGTACGGCGGGTTGCTGACCACGAAATCGAAACGCTCATCGGGCGGCAGGGTCCCGAACAGATCGCCTTCGAGAAACCGGATGCGCTCTGCCACGCCGTGCCTGGAGGCATTGTGCCGGGCCACGGCCAGGGCGTCGGGGCTGCGGTCGATGGCCGTCACCGCGGCTTGAGGAAGCTCCCGAGCCAGCGTGACCGCGAGGTTGCCCGACCCGGTCCCGATATCGACAATCCGCGGCGCCGGCGCGGACTTGGCCGCCGCCGGCTTGGCCAGCGCCACGCATTCCATGACGACATGCTCGGTGTCCGGCCGCGGAATCAGCACGGCCGGCGTGACCGTGAAGCCCAGGCCAAAAAACTCCTTGTTGCCGACCAGGTAGGCGACCGGGCAGCCTTCGATGCGCTTCTGGATCAACTCGCGGTACTTCTGGCGTTGTTCGGCGGTGGCGACGTCGGCGAAGCGCGTGCCATACAGGTCGATGCGCTTGCACCCGGCCGCATGGGCGAGCAGGACTTCGGCGTCCAGACGGGGATACTCGATCCCCTTCTGCGACAGGTGCTTGGCGGTCCAGTCGAGGAGGGCGCCGAGCGTCCAGGTCTGTTCGGCCATAGGAATCAGGGGTCAGGAGTCAGGACGACCGCGTCGTGTGGCTTGCCGTTTCGCACTCGCTTGACAGCGCCAGGAAATCACTCGCCGCCCTTCGTGAACAGATCGCCCGATTGGGCCAGTCGTCGTTTCTTGTCTTCGCTCTTCAACGATTCCAGCATCTCCGTCAAGTCGCCGTTCACGATCGCGTCCAGCTTGTAGAGCGTCAGGTTGATGCGGTGATCGGTGAGGCGGTTCTGCGGGAAGTTGTAGGTGCGGATGCGCTCGCTGCGGTCGCCGGAGCCGATCTGGCTTTTGCGGGCGTCGGCGCGGGCCTTGTGAAGCTGCTGCTGCTGGCGCTCGAACAGCCGGCTGCGCAGGATGCGCATGGCCCGCTCGAAGTTCTTGTGCTGGCTGCGCTCGTCCTGGCACTTGACTTCCATTTCCTCGGGGGTGCCGCGCTTGTACCAGATGCGGACGGCGCTTTCGGTCTTGTTGACGTGCTGGCCGCCGGCCCCGCCCGCCCGCATCCGCTCCCATTCGATGTCCTGGTCCTTGACTTCGATCTGCACTTCGTCCGGCTCCGGCAGCACGGCCACCGTGGCGGCGGAGGTATGGATGCGGCCCTGCTGCTCGGTCTTGGGGACGCGCTGGACGCGATGGCCGCCGCTCTCGAACTTGAGCATCTGATAGACGTCGTCGCCGGCGACGCTGCAGACGATTTCCTTGTAGCCCCCCTGTTCGCCGGGGTTGAACGAGATGTCCTCGACCTTCCAGCCGCGCGCGCGGGCGTACATCGTGTACATCCGGTAGAGGTCGCCGGCGAAGATGGCCGCCTCGTCGCCGCCGGTGCCGGCCCGGATTTCGAGGATGACGCTGTCGTAGTTCTCATCGCCGGCCAGCAGGATGTCTTCGAGCCGGCTCTTGAGCGCGTCGTAGCGCGGCTCCAGCGTCGCCAGCTCCTCCGTCACCAGGGCTTGCATGTCGGCATCGCCTTCGGCGCCCGTCAACATCGTCTTGGCCTGTTGAAGGTTGGCGTCAACCTGCAAGAACTCCAGGTACGGCTTGACCATCTTGGTCAACGAGCCGTGTTCTTTCGCGACCCTCGTGTAGCGGGCGCGGTCGGCGATCACGGCTGGATCGGCGAGTTGCTTTTCCAGCTCTTCGTGGCGCGCCTTCGCTTGCTCAAACGCGGGCAACATGGGTCAGGAATCACAAGTCAGGGGTCTGGCTTGCCGTTTCGCGCTCGCCGCCGGCGGTCCAAACAAAAAGGGCAAAAGGATGCGCGCTCCTTTTGCCCTGTCGAATCCAGGCAGCTACTTGGCCGCTTCGGCCTTCTTGTCCTCTTTGCGCTTGTCCCAGTTGTACTTGCGCTGGAACTTCTCGACGCGGCCGGTGGTGTCCACGTACTTCATCTTGCCGGTGAAGAACGGATGGCACACCGAGCAGATTTCGACGGAGATGTTCTTCTTGGTGCTGCGCGTGGTGAACTTGTTGCCGCACCCGCAGGTGACCGTGCACTCTTCGTATTTGGGATGGATGTCTTTCTTCATGTTTGGCTCGACGGAACGGATTCCTGTGCTGATAGGCCATTATAAGAGAACCATCGGAAAGAACAAGCGGACCACGATTCGACCAAGCCCTTGAACCGTTGAGACGATTGCACGATCCGGCCCGCGCTGGTAGAGTGCTCGTCATGCCGATCGCGCCGGGAGCGAATGAACCCGGTTGGCCGGCAGCCTCGGGAGTGCAGCGATGCCGCGCTGGATATGTCTCATCGTGTTGCTGGGCGCCGGCGTCGCCGGCGCGGGAGAACCGCCGAGCAAAGCCACGTTGATCGTCAAGCCCAAGGCGTTCCAGACGTTGGTCAATCCCAACTGCTCGCATTGCATCGACGAGGCCAAACGCCGCAAGGCGGAGCTGCGGGCCGACGACCGCGTGCTGGCCTGGATTCGCGGCTATTCCGACGGCGGCGCCATCCCCTATCGGTTCTTCCTCAATCCGTATCGCGTCATCAGCGACAGCTACGGCGTGTTCGTTCACGATCCCGACGCCGGCTTCGCGCGCGGGTTCGCGCCCTCGTTCGAGTTCAGCTTCCACGGCTGGCGCAACGGCGTCATGGTGATGCGGCACAAGGACGGCACGCTCTACTCATGCTTGTCGGGCCTGGCTTTCGCCGGTCCGAACAAGGGGACGCGGCTCGAACCCGTGCCGACGTTGGTGAGCGACTGGGGCGATTGGCTGAAACGCTACCCCAACGCCGTCGCCTATCACATGTTCGACAAGTATCAGCCGGTCGACCTGCCGGCGACGCCGAACGCGGACGCGGTGCGGTCGCGCGGCCAACCGGACCCGCGGCTGGGCGCCGGCGAGACGGTGCTCGGCGTCTGGACGGGCAAAGCGGCCCGGGCCTATTCATTGGAACGGCTCAGCAAGCAGGGGCTGATCGCGGACGAACTTGGCGGTGAGCCGCTGGTCGTTCTCTGGGAACCGGCCACGAAGACGGCAGGGGCATATCGACCAATCGCCCAGCAGCCGCGCAAGTTCCAGGCCCCACGGCCCGACAAGACGGGCGTCTCGCCGGCCAATCCGGGGACGCCGTTGCCCGAGGGCGAGTCGGTCCTGCCGCCCCGCAAGGTGACGTTGCAACGCCGCATGGATTCCGGTCATCCGGGCGCCGTGTTCATGGACAAGGAGACCGGTTCGACCTGGGACATCGCGGGGCGAGCCATCGGCGGCCAACTGAAGGGCTGGACGCTGTCGTGGCTCGACAGCACGCAAGTCCGATGGTTCGCCTGGTCGGCGGAGTATCCGGAGACATCGGTGTATTCCAAGGAATGATGCCGGTCCGAGACTCCCGAAATCTTCCAATCCCATGCGCCAACTGCCAGCGATCATCGTCGCCGTCTTCGTTGGACTGGCGGCCCTCACCTTGCTTGTGCCCTGGCCGCCGGCGGTCGAGACGGCGCGGGTCTCCGGATTCTCGGACGAAGTCATCGCCAACGGCATGCAGCACTCGTTCGAACGCCGGCTGTTCTGGTGGGGAACCACGTTCATCGAGCTGGGCTTGCTGCTCGCGCTGGTGTTCACGAGACTCGGTCCGGCCGCGACGGCGTGGTGCCGCCGCCTCGCCCGCGGCTGGTGGCTGCCCACGCTTCTCCTCCTGGCAGCGCTCTACTACGTGGTCCTGGCGATCCTCGATTTTCCCCTCGATGTCGGCCGCTGGGCGCACCTGCGGGCCTGGGGCATGACCGAGCGGCCCTTCGGCCCATGGTTCAGCGAGTATCTGCTCGCGCTGGCGGTCCGGGCGGTGCTGGAAGGGGTCGTGCTGGTGGGACTGTATCTCTTGCTGCGCTGGCTGCCGCGCTGGTGGTGGCTCGCGGCGGCGGCCGGGTCGGTCGTGCTGGCGGCGCTGTTCGCGCTGGTGTTGCCGGTGGTCGTCGCGCCCCTCTTCAACACGTTCACGCCGATCTCGGAAACCAAATGGGCGAAGTGGGAGCGGCCGTTGCACGACCTCGTCCAGAAGGCCAACGTCCCGCTGGACGAAATCCTGGTGATGAACGCGTCCGCGCAGAGCAAGCATTCCAACGCGTACTACACCGGTTTCGCGGGAACGCGGCGCATCGTCCTGTACGACAACTTGCTCGAAAAGCACACGCTTCCCGAAGTTGAATCGGTGCTGGCGCATGAGCTGGGCCATTGGCTGCACGATCACATCGTCATCGGCATCGCGCTGGGGGGATTGGGCCTGCTGGCCGGTTTGTATGTGCTGTCACGCATCCTGAAATGGGCGGAAGGCCGCTTCGGCCTCTACGGCCCCAGTGATCCGGCCGGACTTGCGATCGTCTTGCTGGCCGGCTTCCTGGGGAGCTGGCTCGCCATGCCGCTGAGCTGCGCCGTGAGCCGGCATTTCGAACGCCAGGCGGACATGATGGCCCTGGAGCTGGCGGGCCAGCCCGACGAGTTCATGGACGCGGAGCGAAAGCTGGCCAAGGACAACATCGGCAACGTGGCCCCAACGCCGTGGAACGTGTGGTTGTTCGCGACGCATCCGCCGACGGTGGAACGCATGCAGATGGCGGTGGACTGGAAGAAGGCAATCAGCCGCTGATGTCACGAGACGGTGACGTAGTCGCACAGCCGTGGTCCGATTCAGCACGTTGGACCCCGCCGGCGGGTCGTTGCAAGCCTTTGATGACTCTTGCGAACGCCTTCGCGTCCATTTGCTTGCCGAGCGGCACTGGACTTGCTCCACCGTGGGCATCGGCCCCGCAGCGTTCGGCGGTACGATGCCATGAACCAACCGGAAGCGAGGATCCCATGCTCACCAACAAGACCATCCTCCTGGCGACGGATTTCTCCAAGGACGCCGCCTACGCCCTGCAACTGGCCGGGTCGCTGGCACGCGACGAAGGCGCGCGCCTGATCGTCCTGCACGCGATGCCGGTGCCGCTAGTCCAGGAAAAGACCGGCTACCGGGAAGAAGCCGCGGCAGCGTTGCACCGCGTGGAAGCGCCGGCTCCGAACATCCTGTTCGAGCGCCGCCTTGAAGAGGGCGATCCCGTCAACGAGATTCTCCGCGTCGCCCGCGAAACCAAGTGCGGCCTTATTGTCATGGGGACCCACGGCCGCACCGGCCTGCGGCGCTTGCTCATGGGGAGCGTGGCGGAACAAATCGTGCGCCATGCGCCCTGCCTGGTGCTGACCGTGAAAATGCCTGCCGAATCTTGACGCAATGAGACCAGGGTCACGCCGGCCTTGCCGCCGGCGTCGAAAACAAGTGCAACAGCACCTCGCGGACGCCGGTCGTGTGGAACCCGAGGCCCTCGTACATCCGCCGCGCCGGCGCGTTGCGCCGATCCACCGCCAGGTGAAGCGGCAATCCGTACGCGTCGCGAACGACGTGCATCGTTCGGACCAGCATCGCGCGACCGAGGCCGCGGCGTCGATGCTCCGGGACGACGCCGAAATACGACAGGTCCCAGCCGTAGCCCTCGGGGAATTCGCTGAGCAGGACGACGCCGGCCGGCGCAGCGCCTGCCGCATCAGCGCCTGGCGCATGAGAGCCTGGCGCATGAGCGCCGGGCCCGTCATCGACGTGGACCAGCCACCAGGTTTCCGGATGCCAGGCCCCTTGGCCGCGATGGCCGTCGAGGATCTCGTCCGTGGTGCGGACGCCGTTCAACTCCGGGCAATCCAGCGTGTCGTCGTAGGTGCGCTCCAGGGTCCGCGCGAACACGGCGGCGTTCGCCGGCGCAAACGGCTCCAGGCGCAGCGCCGGCGCGGAGGGCACGGGCGGCACTTGCTCCAGGTCGTGACGCAGATAAACGAGCTGCGTGACGTGCCGAAAACCGCATTGGATCAGCGCGCCCGCGTATTGCAGATCGCTGGGCGGCAACATGGCCTGTGCCAGCTTGGCGCCGCCGTGGCGCAGCCAGCCGAGTGCCGTGGCCACCAATCGATTCGCGATATCGCGATCGGGACAGGCAGGATCAAGCTGCGGCAGCCACACGAGGCCGCTGGCCCCGCGCAACGGGATGCACACCTGCACGCCGGCAAGGCCGGTGTCTGACCGGGCGACGAAGATGCCGGCCGGATCGATCTCCCCCTCCGCCAGCAGCGTCAGGGCGTTGGCGATGCGCGTGGGCCGCTCGTCGTCGGGAACGTGCCGAAGCGCCAGGGCGAACGCTGCCGGCCATTCGTCGGGGCGCGCGGCATGGATATCAAGACTTCGACAAGTCATGGTCCGATGAGGTTTTCGTTCTTGGCAGCTTCCTCGATTCCATAGGCGGTGACAAAGGGTATTCGCCGGAAATCGGCGGCGTTCTCGGTGACGATGGCCCGCACTCCCGCATCACGCATGGTCACGGCAAGAAACAGATCGTACCATGCGGAGCCGTAGACTTCCAAGGCGTTCCCTTCCCGGATAGCGCGCATGACCGTGCCGCGGCGCGGATAGATTTTTGTCAATGTGCGGGAACGATAGAAAGTATCCGTCATGCGGATGAGCGCCTCCGCCGGCAAGACAGGTTCACCGCGCCGGCGACGCGTGACCACGGCCGCAAATTCCACCAGGTTCTGCGGAGCGATGCAAAACACTCCACGTTTGCGCAAGCCGCGTTCGAGTAGTGTTTCCGCCTCCTTATGCAGCGGCGCGCTTCGGTAGGCGAAGTAGACCAGGACATTGGTGTCCAGCAACGCCAGGGCCATTACTTAGTCCTCGTCCATGTCATACATGCTGGCCCGAGTTAGCGGCTGCGGCGGGGCGGCGTCAATGGCCCCTAAGCTGTCCGCCAGGCCGGGTTTCCCCTTTCGCTTTTCCCACGGCTTCACTTGTTTTGGCAGGTCCATTTGGGCGAGATATTTGTCGAAGTTTCTAACCGTCGATGGTCGGCCATTACGCAGGACGACGACTACTCTTTTTTCACCCTTTGCCCCGTGCTCGAGAATCTTCCGCGCTACGCTTCGAGGAAACGAGATGCTCTTTTGCATTGTTCTCTCCTTGTCGCGACGATATCGCAAGCCAATCCGCAACATCATTATAGCCAATAACATGAAACGAAGTAAGTATTATTCAGCAATTTTCGTGTCGATTTCCAGGGATTATTATTCTTTCACCCCCCTCTGCCCCCATGGAATCGGCATGGTCGGCGGCCGGCGATGGCGATCGCGGCGCTGGTCCTTGGGCCGGTCTTTGAACCACGTCACGAAGCGCACAAGTTGCTTGACCGCTTCCTCGTAGGCCTGCTTGCCTTTTTCCGCCGTCGCCAGCTCCGCCTCGCCCAGCACGCCGGTCTCCGAGTAACTGCTCGTCCACGAGATGATGGTGGCCGGGCCGGCGCCGTACAGATCGACCCAGGTGAACGGGCTGTCCTCGTCGTTGAAGCTGATCGTGCCGTTCTTGATCTGGTCCTTGCGGACATTGTCGCCGTCGAGATACAGGTACATCGACGTTTCCAGCTCGCAGGCATGGGCGCAGCCGCCGGGGAACTTGCTCTGCCGCCAGCGCGGCAGGAAGTTCTTGTCCACCGTGAGCAGGTTCCACCAGCAGATCGGCGCGCATTCGGCGTCGGTTTCCAGGTTGGTGCGGCGGGCGACCAGGTCGAGGTTCGGCCAGTTGGAACCGTGGCCGTTGAGCAGGATGATCTTCTTGAAGCCGTGGTAGGCCAGCGACTTGGTGATGTCGAGCACGTGGTGCATGAAGTGCTCGAAGTCGTTGTTGATGGTGCCGGGAAAGTCCATGACGTGGCCGGTGTAGCCGTAGGCGACGATCGGCAACACCAGCAGCTTGTCCGGGACGAGCTTGCCGGCGCCGGCCGCCACGCCGCCGGGGCAGACAAGATCGACGTCGAGCGGCAGGTGCGGCCCGTGCTGCTCGACGGCGCCGCAGGGCACCAGGCAGACCTTGCCCAGTTCGACGGCGTCGTTGATTTCGGGCCAGGTCAGTTTTTCGTAGCGATACTCGGTGGCCGCGCGAGAGGGCATTGGCAACTCCAAAAGAATGGGACCAAGGTCTCATGGGATTCATGGGACTCATGAGTCCCATCGAGGTTCATCTTGTCGTCATGGGCGCATACTTCGCCATGATCGCCATGGCCGACCGCAACCCATCGACCGCGGCGCTGACGATGCCGCCGGCGTACCCCGCCCCTTCGCCGATGGGGTACAGGCCGGCGATTCCCGGCGACTCCCGCGTCGCCGGATCGCGGAGCATGCGGATCGGCGAGCTGCCGCGCGCCTCCGGCCCGGCGAGCGTCGCCTGGATCAGGAACCGGCCGCGCCATTTGCGATCGAGGATCGGCAACCCGTGTTCGAGGGCCTGCAGAACGATCGGCGGCGCCAGCTCCGCCATCTCTGCCAATACCAGACCGCGCGCGTAGCTGCAAGGAGGAAGCGCGGTCGACCGGCGTTTTTCGAGAAAGTCCTGCGCGCCTTGAATGGGGCACAGGTAGTCGCCGCGGCCCACGTCATAGGCCTTGCGCTCGTACTCGGCTTGCAGACGCACGCCGGCCAGGACGTCGTTGCCCGGAAAATGCTCCGGCGGCACGGTCACCACCAGGCCGCTGTTGGCGAACGGCGACGTGCGGTCCGACAGGCTCATGCCGTTGGTGCAGAAGTAGCCCGCGGCCGACACGCTCGGAATGATGTGGCCGCCGGCGCACATGCAAAAGGTGAACAGGTCGCGCGGACCGCGGGCGACCAGGTTGTAATCGGCTGCCCCGAGCTTCGCTTCGTACGGCGTCGGCCCGTACTTCACGCGATTGACGATCTCCTGAGGCTGCTCGATGCGGACGCCCATTTGAAACGGCTTCTGGACCATGGGCACGCCGCGCGCCAGCAGCATCGTCAAGGTATCGCGGGCGCTGTGGCCGATCGCCAGCAGCACGACGTCGGCGGCGACTTGACCCGTTGTCGTGGCCAGCCCGCGCAACTTGCCCTCGGCGACGTCGAGGTCCTCCACCTTGCAGTTGAAGCGCACGTCGCCGCCCAGCGCTTCGATCCGCCGGCGCAGCGCTTTCACCACGGCGGGCAAGCGGTTGCTGCCCAGGTGCGGCCGGTAGTCGTAGACGATCGACGGCCTGCCTTTGCAGGCGGCGAACAGCTCCAACACGCGGCGCACGTCCGGCCCCGAGGCGCGGCAGGTCAGCTTGCCGTCGCTGAACGTGCCGGCGCCCCCTTCGCCGAAGAGGTAGTTGCTTTCGGGGTTGAGCGGGCCGCCGCGATCGAAGGCTTGAACGTCGTGGATGCGTTGCCGCACCGCCGGGCCGCGCTCCAGCACCAACGGCTGATAGCCCTGTTCCGCCAGGAAGTAGCCGGCGACCAGGCCGGCCGGGCCGGAGCCGACGATCACCGGACGATGCCGCAGCGGCTGGCCGCCGTGGCGCGGAAGTTGAAAGGGCGGCTCGTCATGCTGCTCGACGGAGATTTCGCCATGACGCTTGCGGCGCGCCCGGAGCGCCCGTGCCGCGAGCCGACCTTCATTCTCGGGGCAGCGCACTTCGGCCGAGTAGACGAACTGGAACTGGTCCTTGACGCGGGCGTCCAGGCTCTTGCGCAGGATGCGCCATGAATCGATGTCGCCCGGCGTGATGCCGAGGGCACGGGCCAGGTGAGCGGGCAGGGACGCTTCCGGCTCATCCAGGCTCAGACGCAGATTGGAGACGCGCAGGGACATCGCCAGTCATCTTATTGGCGGCAGATTGGGCGGACTTTGCGGCGCAACATCTCCCAACCTGCCCACGCTCGGCCGCTGCTTCGCGATGTACGGCGCTTGCCGCGCTTGCCAATTGTGCCAGCCGTGGCAGGTCGACGCCCAACGCGGCGCATGCGGTCAAGTCTTTTCGCAGCATGCCGCCGCCTACCCGTTCCGATGATGGCTTGCAGGACGGAGCAGCTGAACCTCCGCCTCAAGGATTGACCCGCTGGATGTCAGGTGAACCATGCGAAACGGATTTCTCGCCGCTGCGGCGCTCGTGCTCGGCAATGCCTCCGCACAGGCGCAGTACTGGCCGGCCCAACAGCCCTCCTACCCGGCCGCCAATCGCGGCGTGTGGGTGATGCCGCCGCAGGCCCCAGCGTATTACCGCAGCACGGTGCCGTCCACCCGCGCGCCCTACGCCATGGCATCGCAGGTTACGGTCCCCAATGCGCGGGGCCCGTACGCGACGGCCCCGTACGCGACCGCCCCGTACGCCACCGCCCCGTACACCGCGGCACCGTACGCCACCGCCCCGTTCACCGCGGCCCCGCGCGCCGCACGCACCAGCCCTCCCAGTTATCTGCCGCGCGGTTACTTTCCGGCGCCGGCAATGATCCCGCCGCCCGCCCCGTCCAGGGCGGCGCCGCCCGAGCCGGTCCGCGCCGATGCCACGGCCGACCCCGAAGTCACGGCCCACACCGAGTCCACGGCCAACACCGACTCGATGGCCCACACCGAGTCCACGGCCAGCGTCGCCGCGCCCGTTGTGACTGTGATCCCTCCGACTGCCACACGTGCCATGCCGAGAGCCGCCCCGACCAGTCGCGTGATCGGTTACGGTCCGGCCTTGTACTTCGACACGGTGCAGGCCAGCATTGCCGAAGAGCCCAAGGAACCGATCGTCTACCACCGTGAATGTCACGAGAAATGCTTTGCCAGCGCGGAGTACCTGCTTGGCTGGATCACCCATAGTCCGCTGAACATACCCCTGGTCACTACCGGACCGGCCATCGAGAAGGGCGGCGCGATCGGCAGTCCGGGAACCATCGTGCTGTTCGGCAATCGCGATCTGGATTATCGGATGCTGAACGGCGTGCGTCTGGAGGCGGGCGTGTTCGCGGATGAAGAGAACCGGTTCTCGGCCGACGTGAGCGGTTTCTATTTCCTGCCGCGCCACGTCCGCTTCCGGACCCAGTCCGACAGCGACGGTCTGCCGATCGTTGGCCGGCCGATCTTCAACGCCGCCGAGAACGACGAGGACGTGTACCAGCTGGCGTTCCCGCTCGTCGATCCGGATGCGCCCTTCCAGCTGGTCGGTTCCAGCGAAGTGGACGCCCGCGTCGAGATGTTCGGGGTCGAGGTCAACGGCCGCTGGCACGCCTACTGCCGCCGCCGCTTGCATACCGAGGCGCTGGCCGGCTTCCGCACCGTCCACCTGATGGAGAGCCTGCGGATCCAGGACAGTTCCACCACCGTGTTCGACGACTCCGGCCTGAACTTCAAGGCGGTCCCGCTCATCGCCGGCGATACCCTGTTCGACCAGGATTACTTCGAAACCAACAACCGGTTCTATGGCTTCCAGGTCGGCGGCCGGGTGCGCTGGGAGCTCGACAGGGCCTTTCTCGATTTCTTTGGGAAGCTGGCCCTGGGCGTGACCGACCAGCAGGTCCGCATCGAGGGCCAGTCATCGCTGATTTCCGCGGCCGGCAACCTGACGTCGCCGGGCGGCATTCTCGCTCTGCCGAGCAACATGGGCGATCACCGCCGCCAGGTATTCGGCGTGATTCCTGAGTTCGGCGTCAACCTGGGCGTGGACGTCACCGACCACGTGCGCTTGAAGGCCGGCTATTCCTGCCTGGTGTGGAGCGGCGTGGCCCGGCCCGGATCGCAGATCGATCGGGCCGTCAACCCGGTCCAGGTGCCGACCGATCAAGATTTCGCCGGCGTGATCGGCGCAGGGCGACCGGAATTCCAGTTCCGCGAAAGCGTGTTCTTCCTGCAATCGTTCAACTTCGGGCTCGAGTTCCACTTCTAGGCGTTCGAAGTGATGCCGCCGGCGTGATGGCGGCTCACTCAGACTTCGGCGGCTTCGGCTTCGGGAGCTTCGGCTTCGGCAGCTCCAGCGCCAGGATGCGGGCCAGCTCCTGGATCGGCCCGACGTGGTCGTCCACGCGCAGGTCGACGGCGTGATCGCCGTCGGCCGGGTCGCGGGGTTCGCGCACCACCAGGATCGCGGCCGATTGCTTGCCGCGCCGGTCGCCGCCGGCGCGCTCGCCGGCTTCAAGCGCCGCCATCAGCCGCCAGGCGAGCGGCCCCGTCGATTTCTCGAACGCGGCAGCCATGTCGTCGATCACGTCCTTGCTCTTGAGCAGGTTCCCCAGGCACACGTAGTTCGTGCCGATCCTGGCGCCGGCCCAGGGATCGCAATTCTTGCCGGTGAACTGCGCGGCCCGTCCCTTGGCATCGACGATGCCGAGCTGGCGGTCGTCGCGGTCGCGATCGGCGTCGGTCAGCGCCTTGACGACGTCCGCGGCCGAGCCGCCGCGTTCGAGGAGCTTCAGTCCGCGCGGCCCATAGGTCACGTTCGTGGCCGACTGGGTCGCGATGGCGCCGGCGCCGGCCTGTCCCCAGGGAACGCCGGCGCCGACGGCGACCACCCTGGACGCGGTGGCCACGCCCCATTCCTTGCGTTGGGGGGTCGTACGCGACGATGGAGAAGGTCGCGGTGCGCCGCGGTGGCGGCGGTGTGTCGGCGGCAATCGGCAGCGGCGGTGGGACGAGAAGGAGCAGCAAGAGAAGGTGAGGCGTTTGCATGCTGGATGCCGAGATTCTTCGTGGCGCGATCAAAGGATTCTCACGTTGGCGTCGGCATAGATCACGGCTCGCCCCACTCATCGCGTTCCTGCTGGATCTGGGCGGCGATGTCCTCGGCACTTCGTAGACGCGGGGCTTTTCCAAACAAGTCGAAAATCGAGACAGAAGACGGTTCCCGGACAGTCGGCGTGATTACCAGTTCCGCGGGCCCTTCAGTGTCAGGAAGATTTTCGTCCGCAATGAACCTCTGATTCGCATAGCGGCCACGAACAATCAGCGCTTGAGACATGATCAACTCCAGGATGCCACGATGCAGTGCCGATCGGATTATACCACATCAGGACCGCTGCCGCCCGGCTGTTTTCCCAGCGCTTCAAGGAGCCTGCGATAATTGGCGGCAGCCTTCTGCATTCCAGGATGCTCATACCCGGTTTGCTTTCCAAAGACGTCAAGGATCTCGACGGCGCGCCGTAATAGCGCCTCCGCCTCCGCCAGCCGGTTGCTGTCTTGGAGCAACTGCGCGAGGTTGTTGAGGTCAACGGCAACCGTGGGATGCTCGTTGCCGAAGCTGGCTTCGTCAATGGCCAAAGCCCGTCGCATCAACGGCTCCGCCTCCGCCGGCCGGTTGGTGGCTCGCAGCAACTCCGCGAGGTTGTTGAGTTCAATGGCGACCCTGGGATGCTCCTTGCCGAAGCTGGCCTCGTCAATCGCCAAGGCCCGTCGGATCAAACGCTCCGCCTCCGTCAGCCGGTTGGCGGCTCGAAGAAACGCCGCGAGGTTGTTGAGGTCAGTCGCCACCCTGGGGTGCTCGTTGCCGAAGCTGGCTTCGTCGATCGCCAGCGCCCGCCGGATCAACGGCTCTGCCTCCACCAGCCGGTTGGTGGCTCGAAGCAACTCCGCCAGATTGTTCAGTTCAATGGCAACCTTGGGATGCTCCTTTCCGAAGGTACCTTCGTCAATCGCCAGCGCTCGCCGGAGCAACGCTTCCGCCTCTGACGACCGGTTGGTGGCTCGGAGCAATTTCGCGAGGTTGTTGAGGTGAATCGCTAGCCTGGGATGCTCCTTTCCGAAGCTGGCCTCGTCAATCGACAGCGCCTGCCGCATCAACGGTTCCGCGTCGGCGAGCCGGTTGGTGGCTTTGAGCAACTGCGCGAGGTTGCTGAGCATGCTGGCGACGCTGGGATGGTCCTTGCCCAGTCTGGCTTCGTCAATCGCCAGCGCCCGCCGGATCAACGGCTCCGCCTCGGACAGTCGGTTGGTGGCTTGGAGCAAGGCCGCCAGGTTGTTGAGGGCGGTTGCAGTCATAGGATGCGATTGGCCGAAATGGTTTTCGGCGATTTCCAATGCTCGTCGGCAGTAGTGAAAAGCGCGGTCCCATTTCGCCAAGTCGTGAAACAAGAGCGCAATGTCGTTGGCAAGTTCGAATCGCAGTTCGGGATCGCCCCCGTGCGCCTCTTCAAGATCGAACGCTTCCCGCAAGCATTTGAGCGCTAAGTCCCATTGCAGCCGGCGGTAAGCTTGGCGGCCGGTACGGTGCAGCAACTGAGCGAGCAGAATTTCTCGGCCCGGTTTCCCCCGGATTTTCTCGGCCTCGGCGAGCGTCTCTGCTGGATCGCCCGGATCGCCGGGCAATCCCATGTCCTCGCGATCTCGTGACAAAGAAAAGATGCCTTCGCCGATCATCCGCGCCGATCCAACCGCCTCGATCCGGCACACGAGTGAGCGAATCGACCACAGATCCGGGGCCGCTTCGCGCAAGAATTTCTGCAGCCCAAACGGGCCTGCCATGACCAACGTACAACGAAACCGCTCTTGCAACGTGTTCCGATAACGATTGAGGCGGGCGAGGGCTTCGCGCCAGGCGGCGTCCCGCGCGGGAATCTGCTCCGGATCGACAGCATCGGCGTCGATCCAGATGATCCGGATCGTTTCCGGCAACGACGACATGTCCAGAAGGGATTCGGCCAGGCCCCCGGCGCCGGCGGCAGGATCGAAGACCACGCGCCGGACCGCCTCGGGCGTTCCCACCAGGTCCGGCAGCCGCGAGCGAAGATAGGCGACCGCGGCATCATCCGGCGCCAGGACGACCACGAACGAGAACCCCTCCGTCAGCTCCAGGTGCCGGGCCAGGAGCTGCCAGCCTTCCAGTTCCTCCAGCCGATACAGCTCGGCGAGGTATTCCGGAGCAGATTGGCTCATGTTGAGGCCGGCGCCTGCGGCGCCGGTTGTTCCCGTTTCACGATCTCTTCGATCTCTTCCCGAATGATCGGATGAACATCGTACCATTCGTTGCCGTTGCGATGGATCATCACGCAATGGGTATCGAGAAACAGCGTCATTTGCCGGATGCTCTCCGCACTCGTGTCCTTGAGCAAACTGTCGCGTTTCGCGCCGATCTCGTTGAGCCAGAACGCGTTTTTGACCGGGATGGGCAAGAACGAAGCGCGCAGATTCACAATAGCAGAATTCATGATCTCGCGGGTGATCGGCAGCTTGCGGGAGCGGAGCAAGGTCTCGCGCAAGAGCCGCAGCAAGTCGCGAAAATGGCCGCCGGAGAATCGAATGAGCTGGTCCGCGAGGGGCGAAGCGCCGTGCGGCCCGACGTCGCCGAAGAAGCGCCGCATGCCGTCGGCGGTGAAGCGGCGCTCGACAATGTTGCGCATCGTGGTCCAGCCGGCGCCGTTGCGCGTTCGGTCGTCATCGTTGTTGCAGAGCTTGACGTTGTACAACAGCCGCGTGGGCAGGCCCGGCAGCTTGAACTTGAGCCAAGGGGGCACCGTGTACACGCAATGCACCGACGGGATCTGCAAGTCCTCGCGATGGTTGCCGATCAGGGACGTCACGCTATCGGCCACGGGCGCCTTGTCGCCCAACGCATCGCGCAACTGCTCGAGCTGGTCGAAAATGAGGACCACGTTTTTCTCGGTCTTCGATTTCTTCTTGGCGAGCTTGATCGCGTCCACGAAGAACTTCTGAACCTCGTTGCGGAGCTCGCCCAGGCGCGGCGCCATCTTCTCGCGCAGCTTCTGCCGGAACGAAGGAACTTGCTTGAGCGACGTTTTGAAGTTCAGGCCGACGTCGGCGCCCGCCGCTTTGCCGCCGACTTTCACGTCGAAGCCTTCGAGGTCCACTTTCGTCTTCGTCAGATAGTGGACGATCCGCGTCCACCAGCTCTCCTTGACCGGATCGACTTCCAACTGGTCCGCGAGCGAATCACTGAACGATCCGGCCAGAACGATCAGAAAATCGCTGATATCGACCGGTTCGGAAGGCAGCACGTAGTCGAGCGCATTGGCGTAAGCCACGAAGTAATCGTCGTCCTGGAGCTGCTTGCGGAGGCGAAACAGCTCCGTGGTCTTGCCCGAGCCGCGAAAACCCGAGATGAAGTTGAGGCTTTGAACCTCGTTGAACGCAATATCCTGGAAGATCAGTTGGATCGGATCGTCCGGGTCATTGGTGTAGAGAGGTTCGTACAGGGCCTGGTAGAGAGGTTCGCCCGGTTCGAGCGGAGCATCGACGTTCAGGCGGGAACTGAGCCATTTGGGCAGCAACGAGTCGTCCGGGGGAATGATTGGTGACATGGGGGGATTCTATCGGCGCGGCAGGAGCCGGAGAAGCCGGCACAAGGGAGCGGCGCAACGGACACGGAAGCTACTGCTCCCCCTTGAACCGGTTATGCGCCTTCGCCCAATCGCCCACCACCGCATCGAGCGCGATGGTGGCGCGGTCGCGCCACACCTGCATGCGGATGCGCTGGCCGGCCGGGAGGTTGCTGATCAGGTTGATGAGATGGTTCTCGTTGCGGATCGTCACGCTTTCGACTTGCAGGATCACGTCGTTCGTTTGCAGTCCGGCTGTTGCGGCTGGAGTTTCGGGATACACCTTTTCGACCAGGGCGCCTTGCAGGCGATCGAGGCCGAGCTTGACCGCGTCGTTGACTTCGAAGCCGGCGGAGAGTTGCATGCCGAGGTAGCCGCGCTGCACGGTCCCCTGGTTGAGCATCTGGTTCATGACGCGCTTGACGAGGTTGATGGGGATGCTGAAGGCCACGCCGCTGTTGCTGCCGTTGTGCGAGGCGATGGCGGTGTTGATGCCGATGACCTCGCCGTTCAGATCGACGAGCGGGCCGCCGCTGGAGCCGGGGTTGATGGCGGCGTCGGTCTGCAGGAATTCCTTGATGCGGATGGTGCTGCCGAGGCTGACCTGGCCGCGGTCGCGGGCGCTGATGATGCCGTGCGTCACCGATTGGTTCAGGCCGAACGGACTGCCGATCGCGAGCACCCAGCGGCCGACCTTGGCGGTGTCGCTGTTGCCCAGCGTGGCGGTGGACAGGTTGGTGGCGTGATCGAGGATCAAGAGGGCAATGTCGGTTTCCGGATCGGCGAGGACCTGGCTGGGGCGGAAGATGCGGCCGTCGGCGGCGTGCACGGTGATCTGGTTGCTCGGCGATTGGGCGACGACGTGGTTGTTGGTGATGACCACGTAACCGGGGCGGCCTTCCGCCTTGACGATCAACCCCGAGCCGGATTCCTCCACCGGCTTGCCTTTGCTGTCGGTGCTGGCCTTGGCGGGCTTGACGGCTTCGACGGCGACCACGGCCGGCGCGACGCGGCCGGCCACCATCTCGAAGCGCTCGCCGAGCTGGAGGAGGGCGTCGCCGCCGCGGGGCTGCGATTGGGCGCCGAGCTGGAACGGTCCGCGCATCGCCGCGGAGCCGCCGAAAAACAGTGCCAGGCACACGCCGATGGGAATGACGAAGCGTTTCATCCGATGACCCTGTGGGGGGAGGGGATGCCGAGACGAACATGCATTCGAAATCGCGTCGGCCGGACTTCCAGTCCGTCCCGGTTGGTCCGTCCCGGTTGCATGGGGGCGTCCAACCCGCGAAGCGGCGGTCGCGAGCAATCCATTCTAGACGGCGGGTCACGCGGAAGTTGAGAAAAAGCGCTCTCGAAAATCGGCAGTGCGCGGCGCGCGGCCGCAAAAACGAAAAAAGCCCGCGATTCTATCGCGGGCTCACGAGCACAGGCATCACAACCGTCACCGGGCGGAAAAATCCATCTCCAGGTCGGACAGTTTGATGTCGCGCTGGTTGTCGAACGAGGCGTCGGACACGCGGTCCCAATCGCCGGCCGAGCGGCCTTCCCAGCTGCCGTAGGTTTCCATCTCGCGCTGGCACTCGATGCACGTGGTGCTGAACGGCAAGGCATTGAGGCGCGAGACCGGAATCTTCTTGCTGCAGCCTTCGCACACTCCGTAGGTGCCCTGTTTCAAGCGCTGGATGGCGCGCTCGATCTTGAGCAGCTCGCGCGACTCAAGCTGGGCGAGCTGGGAGTTGACCTCGCCACTGCCGGACTCAAAGGCCAGATCGGCCGCGTCGCCGACGGTGTCGCCGGATTTCAGGTTCTTCAGATCTCCGCCCAGGCGTTTCCGCAATTCGTCGCGGCGCCCAACCAGGTTTTTGTGGAGGCGGAGCAAGGCATCACGTCGAGCCATGGCTCACCACCTTTCCTTCACGTGCGTTGAAAACAGGGCCGGAAGTTGTTGAACGCTCAAACAACAATCTTCTCGGGCGATCAGAAATCCCGACCCGCTTCGTCGCAAAGCCTCGAAACAGGATGAAATTAAGCCGCGTTCTTACTAGCAACTCATGTGCCAATCTTCAGAAACAGCGCCGCATCAGGTACGTTGTCACAAAATCATATTATTAAGTAGGTTAAGTCGATAACTCTCGTTAGGTTTCCCTAATGAGAACCTGCGGATCGGCCGGCTGCTGCCAATCTTTGCACCAAACAGGCAGGACTGTGGCAAAATCGAACACTTTGTCAATCGCCCCAAGTATAGCCGACAAAAGCAGTTCGCGTCGGCGTCAGCTGCGAAAAACTTGAGGCAGTTTCCCATTTCTCCTAAACGATTGCGTGTTACTGGGCGATTGTGACAACCGTGCGGGCGGGGCGGGCATTGCAGCATTCGCCGGTCCCCCAGAATAAGAGGGACACTTGACTACTATGAGAATCACAAATCGAATCGATTCCAAGAGATACGGCTAAGGAGTCAAGTGCCCCTCCGGGTTGGCTAGAGGGACACTTGACTCGCAGAGCATTTCCCCGACGCGAGTTATGGTTTCGGCCGAGAAGCCGCATCGCAAACGTCGATGAAACACAGGGGGCCGGTTGGCGTTGACGGCATGTTCCGATCCAGCCATCATGCCCCGCCCAATCCTGGGATGTCCGCAACCTTTGATGCTACGACGAACCATGTTACGATCTGGTTTGCTGCCGGCCGCGATTGTCATGGCCCTGTTCGGGTCGGCGGCGACGGCACGCGCCCACGAACCGCCCCCCTGGCTGCCGCGCTACCACCTGAACATCCACCTCGACCCGCGGCAACGCCTGGCCACGGTCGTCGAACGCGTCACCTGGACCAACCGCCACCAACGCCCGGCCCGCGAACTCGTCTTCAACGCCCACGGGCGTTACACCATTCCCGATGACCAGGTCGGCCTGATCGCCAAGACCGTCGAAATCCTGCGCGTCGCCCCCAAGGAGGCGATGCCGTTCGAGGGGCCCGCACTCGAAGTCCGTTCGGTGCGCCTGGCCGGCGCCGCCGCGACCGAAATCGCACAGGTGCAAGGGCAAGCCCGCAAAGGGCAGGGCGGCAAAGAACCCGTAGCCCAGCTCGACTTCAACTATCCGAGCGAAAACACGACGTCGCTGGCGATCCCGCTGCCGCACCCGGTCGGTCCCGGCGAATCGATCACGGTCGAGCTGGCCTTCGACTTCAAGATTCCCGCCAAGAAAGGCCGCTGGGGCCAGTGGAACGACATCACCGTGCTGGCGCAGTGGCTGCCGGTGCTGGCCGTGTACGACGAAACCGGCTGGCATCCCACGCCGTTCATCCCCTGGCACCAGCCGTTCCACAACGAAGCCGGCGTCTACACGGCGCGGCTCACGGTCCCGACCGAATACAAGGTGGCCTGTTCGGGCTCGTTCCACGAAGTCAAGGACGCCGGCGACGGCTGGACGCAGTACGACATCGCGCCGATTCCCCTCCGCGATTTCGCCCTGGTCGCGTCGGCGCGCTTCCAGGAACAGGTCGGGCAGGCCGGACGCGTTCACGTCCGCTGCGTCCACCTGCCGGAACACGAGCACTACGCCAGGGAGCTGGTCGAAACCACGTGCGCCGCCATCCCGGTCTACGAGAAGTGGTTCGGCCCGTATCCCTACGCGCAATTCACCATCGCCGAGGCCTGTTTCGGCTGGAACGGCAACGAGTGCGGCGGCCTCGTCCTGATCGACGACCGCATGTTCAACATGCCGCACATGGCCAGGGGCTATCCCACCTATCTCATCACCCATGAGCTGTGCCATCAGTGGTGGTACAACGTCGTCGGCACCCACGGCTACGCCGAAACCTGGATGGACGAGGGCCTGGCGACCCACTTCAGCCACCGCCTCGCCGACGAGATGTACGGCCGCAACAATCTGTTCATCGACTACCCGAAAGGCCTCGGCTGGCTGCCGAACATCCGCCGCGACGATCTGCGCAACAGCGGCATGATCGGCGCCCGCGCCCGCGGCGAGAACCTGCCGACGGTGCAGGAGCTGCCGAAGTACAACCATCTCGTGAACCTGATGGCGGCGACGTACGACCGCGGCAGCAAGGTCGTCGGCATGATCGAGGAACGGCTGGGCCAAGCCGCGTTCCTCGACTTCACCCGGCACATCTACCGCAAGTACCACTTCCGGATCCTGCGCGTGGCCGACTACCAGCGCGAGCTGGAAGAGTACACCGGCCGGTCGTGGGACGATTTCTTCCAGCACTGGGTGCACGGCGCCGGCATGTGCGACTGGGCGATCGAGCGGGTGGAAGTGAACGGCTCGGCGCGGTCCGGCCCGTTTCGCCGACGCATCCAGCAGCCGGTCCGCGTCGTGGTCCATCTGAAACAGCAAGGCGAGTTCAACGAGCCGACGATCCTCGGCATTCGCCTCGATGACGGCGAAGGCTATCAGGTCCGCGTGCCGGTGCAGCCCGACGTGCCCGAAGCCGAGCTGCAGGAGCCGATCACGCGCGTCAGCGCCCGCGTCACCCCTCACCCCCAACCCCTCTCCCCCCAGGGGCGAGGGGAGAGTTGGCCGGCCCGCGATGGCCGCGGCCAAGCGGAAGTTCGCGTCGAGCTGGAATTGCCGCGCGAGCCGCTCCAGATCACCATCGATCCGGACCGGCTGCTGCTCGACCAGGACCTGCCCAACAACCGCTGGAAGGGGGAGTCGCGGCTGCGCTTCACGCCGCTGTACACGCAGCTCGACGAGGTGGAGGTCGTCAACTCCTACGACCAGTGGAACTTCATCGTCGGGCCGTGGGTCCACTTCGCGACCTACAACGACCCGTGGTTCGCCCGGTCGCCGATCGTCGGCCTGCGCGCCGGCGCCATGCGGCTGCAGGAATTCAAAGGGGGCGCCTTCGTCGGCTACCGCGCCAACGACCGCAACGTCATCGCCGGCGTTGACGGCCTGTGGGACCACGTGCCCTTTCCGAAGACGCAGATCGGTTTCGCGGCGGAGCAAAGCCTGGAGACCCTGGGCGGCGACGAAACGCCGTGCAGCCGCGCCGCCATCTATGGCCGCTACGTGCTCATGTACGCCAGCTCGCTGTACCTGCAGCCGTTCGAGTACGTGGAAGTGTTCAACAGCGTGCAGAACCGCTGCCTCCCCGACCCGCGCATCGCCACGCCGGGGGCCAACCCGTTCGATGAGCGGGCCGGCCTGGGCATCCATTATCACAAGAACATGCTGACGCCGTACTGGGACCCGGAAGCCGGCCTGGCGCTGGACATCACCTATCAGTATGGATTGCCGGTCTTCGACGACGGCGACTTCCACCAGGTCTACGGGCAGGTCTCGACCGTCAAGAGCCTGCCGAAATGGTTCACGGGCCTATCGGACGGCCCGCTCATGAGCTGGCTGGCCGAGACGCGCTTCGCCTTCCGGGCCGGCGGCGCCTGGGCGACGCCGCGCGACGGGCTGTTCTTCACGCTCGGCGGCGGCGACTACTTCCGCGGCTTCGACCTGCGCGAGCGCCAGGGGAGCGCCACCTGGGTGGGCAGCGTCGAGTGGCGCGTGCCGATCCTGCAGAACGTGTGCTGGGACGTGTGCGACCACGTGGCCAGCGTGCGCAACGTCTACGTGGCGCCGTTCTACGACATCGGCGACGCCTACATCGACGGCCATTCGCAAGGCAGCGTCGCCCACGCCTTCGGCGTCGGCCTGCGCATCGATACGACGTGGTTAGGATTGATTGAGCGGACGATGCTGCGCTTCGACGTGGCGAAAACGATCAACACGAACTCGCCGTGGCAGTTCTGGTTCGGGATTTCGCATCCGTTTTAGAACGCATCGCCGGATTGCTTGCCGTTTCGCGCTTTCGGCTTGTGGGATGAACCAGCATCCCACGCCGCGCGAGCGCGAAACAGCAAGCGGCGCAGTCAACCTTGCGCATCGACAACTCCAGCGCTAGTCGGCGTCAAAGACGTCGTCCACTGTCATTGAGAAACCACGCAGCAGGGCCGAGGTCGCGGTGTGGCCACGACGGAAGCGGCCGTGGACAACGTAGCGCTTGCCGTCGAGCTTGTAAACGGTGATGGTTTCGATGAGCGGGTTGACGATCCAATACTCGCGATAGCCGGCTTGTGCGTATTCCCGTTTTTTCTGCACCAAGTCTCTTTTCGGATCGTCGTCGCTGACGACTTCGACAACGGCATCGGCGCCTTTCCAGAAACGATTTTCGCGGCGCGGGTCGTGGGCGTCGAGCAACATCAGGATATCGGGCACGCGAAACTTGCCTGGCCGCAGCTGAAGACGCAACGAGGCGAACCGAACCTTGCCGCCGCGCGGCGCCAGGAATGCCTTGAACATGAAAAACACAAACTCCAGGATCGCTTGATGCTTGTCGGTCGGCATGGGCAAGGGCTCGATGAAGCCGTCGCTGAATTCGACCGGCCGGCGCACATGGTCGGTCAACGCGAGGTATTGCTCGTCGGTAAAACAGCCTTGCCTTGGCATCAAGCCGCGCGGCAGCGGACGGCCAGCGCGTCGGGATAGACTTCTGATGACACCTTTCATGTTGGACGGCTCCCTGTTGCCGGTTCGCCGTACATTGTATACTGCCCCTGCTCCACCCCCAAGGCCCTGTTGCTCGCCTTGGGGCTTGACTTCTGACCCTGGCTCGCGATTTCCATGCCCGACCTCCACGACCAGATCCAGGAAGCGAAGAACTTCATCCAGTCCCGCTGGGACGGCCAGCCCGTCGTCGGCATCATCCTCGGCACGGGCCTGGGCGGCTTGACCGAGGACATCCGCGCCGATGTGTCCATTCCCTACGGCGACATCCCGCATTTTCCGGTGTCCACCGCGCCGGGACACAAGGGCCAGCTCGTGTGCGGCCAGCTCGCGGCCAAGACCGTCGTTGCCATGGAGGGCCGGTTGCACTTCTACGAGGGCTGGACGCTGCAGCAGATCACCTTTCCCGTCCGCGTCATGAAGGCGCTCGGCTGCCAGGTGCTCATCGTCAGCAACGCCTGCGGCGGCATGAACCCGCAATGGGCCAAGGGCGACATCATGCTGATCGAGGACCACGTCAACCTGCTCGGCGACAACCCGCTCATCGGCCCCAACGACGACCGCCTCGGCATCCGCTTTCCCGACATGTGCCATCCGTACGACGAAGAGCTCCTGGCTCTGGCGCAGCGCGTCGCCCTCGAGGAGAAGATCATCTGCCACAAGGGAGTCTTCGTGGCGGTGTCGGGGCCGAACCTGGAGACGCGAGCCGAATATCGATTCCTGCGCGGCATCGGCGCGGACGTGGTCGGCATGTCCACGGTGCCGGAGGTGATCGTCGGCGTCCATGCGAACCTGCGCATCCTGGGGCTGTCGGTCATCACCGATCAATGCTTGCCGGACGCGCTGGCGCCGGCGGTGCTGGAGGAGATCATCGCCGTCGCGAACGCCGCGGAGAAGAAACTGCGCGTGCTGGTGCGGCGGGTGGTGGGGGAGTGCCAGACAGCTTGAAGGCCTATCCAAGCCTCCCCGAGTGCGTTAGCATGGAGCCAAGATTGAGTGAGGGCGGGACCATGTCTACCGAGTTGATGTCGTTGCCGCAGCAAGCGCCGGCCGCGCCTGGGACAAGCGCAACCGCCCTGGAGGCGGACAACGCTTCCAAGCCGCGCCGACCGACCTGGGAGATCGCGCAGTTCTTTCCAGAACAAGGGAGCTGGACCGAAAACGACTACCTGAGTCTCGAGAGCAAGCTGGGCCACAACATTCGTGTCGAGCTCGCGAACGGCTGGCTGGAGGTGCTGCCCGTGGCCACCGAGATTCATCAGGACTTGATTCTATACCTGGTAGGCAAGCTCAAGGCGTTTGCTGAACCGGCCAAGCTCGGCAAGACCTCGTTCGCCGGCATTCGCGTGCGAACCATCGCGACCGAGCGCAAGAACTATCGCGAGCCGGACGTGGCGTTCATGAAATCGGAGAACGCCCATCGCCGCAGCAACGAAACCTGGCAGGGCGCTGACCTCGTGATGGAAGTGGTCAGCGGCTCGCCGGACGACCGCAAGCGGGACTATGAGATCAAGGTCATCGAATACGCGGCAGCCCGCATCGCCGAGTATTGGATCATCGACCCCGATGAGAGACGATTCCGGGTGCTGACACTGGACGGCGACGCCTATAAGGTTCACGGCGACTTCGCCGCAGGCGCCACGGCGAGCAGCGTGCTGTTGCCGGGCTTTGCCGTCTCCGTCGATGAAGCCTTCGCCGCCGGTCAGTGACTACTTCGCCTGCCGCGCCAAGGCCACGCCGCCCGTGGTCACGCCGTACTTCGCCAGCATGTTCGGCTTTTCCCAGCCGGGCATCGATTCCTTCTTGCTCACGTACTTCAAGAACTGGTGTGTCACCTCGGCGAAATGGGCCTCGTGGCCGATGCGATCGCGGTCCGGGATCGTGATGTGGAAACGCT
>JAKEET010000058.1 GCA_022616435.1 Gemmataceae bacterium | reverse complement strand
TTTACGACCGGTATCAACAAGAACAGAAACCGCCGGATACGTTGAGTACGTCCGGTGGTGTGGGAGGACGGGGGCGGTAACGCCCCCTCCTACCCGATTCGCGATCGGCACCGCCGGAGCGACCGGCTTGGTGCTGCACACCGTCTATCTGCCGCTGGCGCTGGCCGGCGGTCCCAGCAAGGTCACCATCGAAGGCGGCACCCACGTCAAGGCGAGCCCTTGTTTCCACTTCCTGGACGCCACCTGGCGGCGTTACATGGAAGAAATCGGCATCCACGTCAAGCTTCGGCTGCATCGCTCGGGATTCTACCCGCGCGGCGGCGGACTCGTGCAAGCGGACATCGCCCCCTGCGCCGCCGTTCGCGGCCTGACCATCGAACGCATCGAGCCGGTCCGGAGTGCGCGCGCCTTCAGCGCCGTCGCAGGCTTGCCGGAACACATCCGCGAACGCCAGGCGGACACAGCACACGTCAAACTGAAGCGCCTCGGCCTGGCCGTCGACATGGAGCGCGAGACCTGGCAAGGCGGACCGGGAACCGTCGTCGGCGTCGAGCTGCCGACGGCGCCGGCGCCGACCTTGTTCTTCGCCATCGGCGAACGCGGCAAACCGGCCGAGCGCGTCGCCCGTGAAGCCGTCGATCAGGTCGAGTCGTTCCTGGCCGCCGATCCCTGCGGCGTGGACGAGCACAGCGCGGACCAACTGGTGCTGCCGCTGGCCCTGGCCGAAGGGCCGTCGGCGTTTCCGGTGGCGGCCGTCTCGTCCCATCTCCTCACCAACGTGGGCGTGATTCAGCGGTTCATCGAGCGGACCATCGACGTGGAAGGAAACCTCGGGAGAGAGGGGATCGTGCGGCTTGCCGGCGCCAATGCTCAGGCGCCGCCGCCGTCCGTATAATCTCCAGGGGATGCAACTCGAACTTCTCACGATCGTCGGGGTCGGCTTGATCGGCGGGTCGATTGGCCTGGCGGCGAAGCGGCGCGGCGTGGCCCGGCGGGTGCGCGGTCTTGGGCGGCAACAAGCCAGCCTCGATCGTGCGCTCGAAATCGGCGCCATCGATGAAGCCCATCTCGATCCGCAAGCCGCCCTGACCGGCGCGGACCTTGTCGTTGTGTGTACGCCGGTCGATCACATCGCCGATCAGGTCGTCCACTTCGCCCGGCATTGCGGTCCGGCGACGCTGTTGACCGACGCGGGCAGCACCAAGGCGGCGATTGTCGAAACCGTGGAAGCGCGATTGCCCGCGACCGGTCCGCAGTTCGTCGGCAGCCATCCGCTGGCCGGGTCGGAAAAGCGCGGACCAGACTTTGCTCATGCCCAGTTGTTCGAACACCGCTTGACCGTGGTCACCCCGACGCCGCGCACGCCGGCCGCGGCGGTGGATCGCATCGCCGGTTTCTGGTCGGCGCTGGGAAGCCGCGTGAAAGTGATGTCGCCGGCCGATCACGACCGCGCCCTGGCGCTGACCAGCCACCTGCCGCATTTGCTCGCCGCGGCGCTGGCCGGAACCTTGCCCGCCGACGTGCGCGAGTTGACCGCGACCGGCTTCCGCGACACGACCCGCATCGCCGCCGGCGATCCGCGGCTGTGGACCGCCATCTTCACGCAGAATCGGATGCCGCTCTTGGACGCGCTGGGCCGCGTTGAATCCCGGCTGCGCGAATTCCGGCAGGCCCTTGAAGCCGGCGACCCTGCGGCCATTGATCGACTCCTCGCTCAGGCCAAGGAGGTGCGTGATGCTCTGGGAAATTGAGATCCTGCCGAAGCACCACGATGCCGAGGCGCGGCGCGTGGTCGGAGAGTACACGTTGCTGAACGCCGGCGCGGCCCCGCCGGCCATCACACGCTCCTCGCGCGGCTACCTGCTGGAAGGCGACTTTCCCCTCGACAAGGCCGAGTTGATCCTCAACGAGCTGTTGCTCGATCCGCTGGTCGAGATCGGCCGGGTCGGCCCGCTGAATGCATTCACGTCATTTCAGCCGCGGGAGGGCGCAGCGCTGCAGGCGGTGGCCACGGTCCTGCTGAAGCCGGGCGTCATGGATCCGGTGGCGGAAAGCGTGCTCCTGGCGGCGCGCGATCTGGGCGTCGAGCTCGAATCGGTCCGCACGTTCCGCCGCTACTATTCGCCCGAACCGCTGCCGGACGACGTGCGCGACGTGCTGTTCCGCAAGGTGCTCGCCAACGAGGCCATCGAACAGGTCATCGCCGGACCGTTGCACCTCGACCACCTGACCTTCGGTTCGCCGGCCGCGTTTCAGTTGGCGACCGTGCCGCTCCGCAACCTCGATGACGCCGGCTTGTTGAAGCTGAGCAAGGAAGGCCAGCTGTCGCTGAGCCTTGCCGAGATGCAAACGATCCAGGCCCACTTCCAGCGGCAGGGCCGCGATCCGACCGACGTCGAGCTGGAGACCGTCGCCCAGACCTGGTCGGAGCACTGCTCGCACAAGACGCTCAAAGGGCAGATTGATTTTCGATTGTCGATTGATGATTTTCGATTGGACGAAGGGGGCCGGGGCTCGGCGGCTGACACTCGAAAATCGAAAATCGAGAATCGACAATACGCAAACCTGCTCAAGGAAACGATCTTCGGCGCGACGCAGCAAATCCGGCAGGAGCTCGGCGCCGACGATTGGTGCGTCAGCGTCTTCGAGGACAACGCCGGCGTCGTCCGGTTCAATGACGACTTCAATGTCTGCTTCAAGGTCGAGACGCACAACCATCCCTCGGCGATCGAGCCGTACGGCGGCGCCAACACCGGCCTGGGCGGCGTGATCCGCGACCCGCTCGGCACCGGGCTGGGCGCCAAGCCCGTGTGCAACACCGACGTGTTCTGCTTCGCCCCGCCCGACACGCCGGCCGAGCAAGTGCCGCCCGGCGTGCTCCATCCGCGCAAGGTCATGCAGGGCGTGGTCGCCGGCGTGCGCGACTATGGCAATCGCATGGGCATCCCGACGGTCAACGGCGCGGTCTGTTTCGATCCGCGCTATCTCGGCAATCCGCTCGTCTTCTGCGGCACCGTCGGCCTGATCCCGGCCGACAAGAGCTTCAAGGCCGCCCAGCCGGGCGACCTGATCGTCGCCGTCGGCGGCCGGACCGGGCGCGACGGCATCCACGGGGCCACGTTTTCGTCGATCGAGCTGACGAGCGAATCGGAAAAGGTCTCCGGCGGCGCGGTGCAGATCGGCAACGCCATCACCGAAAAGAAGATGATGGATGCGCTGCTCGTGGCGCGCGACCAGGGCCTCTACCGCGCAATCACCGACTGCGGCGCCGGCGGGTTCAGCTCGGCGGTCGGCGAGATGGGCGAGAAGATCGGGGCCCGCGTGGAGCTCGACAAGGCGCCGC
>JAKEET010000057.1 GCA_022616435.1 Gemmataceae bacterium | reverse complement strand
GTCACGCCGGCGACCAGCAGACACAGGGCAATGCCGATTCGAGTGGAGGTTTGCATGGGACGCCAGGCCGTCGGAAGATCACGTCGTTTCCCTCATTCGACCGGATCGCCGGTCGCGGACCAGGGGGAAAGTGCCGCGAACCGGCCAATTCGCCCGCAGCGCGGTCCGTCTAAGTGGCCTGGCGAAAGTTTGCGGGCCGGCGTTGGTCTTGTCCTACCCCCGAAGCAGGGGTAGCATTGCTGCCTCGTAGTAGGCACACTCCGTGTGCCGTCCGCGTAGAACGGAATTCATTCCGTTCGGGTGATCCGCCAGCGAGGACGCAGAACGGAATGAATTCCGTTCTACGGCACACAGAGTGTGCCTACTACAGGCAAGCGGTCAGACCAGGGGGTTATTTGCCATGATCGTCACTACCAAAGAGCTCTTCGACCAGGCCTACGGCCGCTATGCCGTCGGGGCCTACAACATCAACAACCTCGAGCAGACCGTCGGCCTGTTCCGCGGCAACCTCGGCAAGGCGACCAACGAAGACCGCGCCGATCCGGCCGCCAGCGCCCCCTTTATCATTCAGATTTCCCGCGGCGCCCGCGGTTACACCGACAAGCGGTTCCTGGAGGCGATGATCCGCGCCGCCGAGGAGGTCTTTCCCGAGGCGATCTTCGCGGTGCACCTCGATCACGGCACGGAAGAAGTCTGCTACGACTGCATCGAGTCGGGCTTCTACAGCTCCGTGATGATCGATGCCTCGCACGAGTCCTTCGACGAGAACATCGAGATCACCCGCCGCGTGGTCGAGCGCGCTCACGAGCGCGGCATCTCCGTCGAGGCCGAGCTGGGCATGCTGGGCGGCGTCGAGGAAGACATCGCCGTCTCGGCCGATCATGCCTGTCTGACCGACCCGGACCAGGCCGTGGAGTTCGTCGAACGCTCCGGCTGCGACTCGCTGGCCGTGGCCATCGGCACCTCGCACGGGGCCTACAAGTTCACCGGCAAGCAAGGGCTGCACTTCGACCGCATCACGGCCATCCAGAAGCGGCTGCCCAACTATCCGCTGGTGATGCACGGCTCCAGCAGCGTGCCCAAGGAATGGGTCGATCGGATCAACAAATCTGGCGGCAAGCTGCCCGGGGGCGCCAGCGGCGTGCCGGAGGATCAATACCTGCCGGCGGCCAAGCTCGGCGTGTGCAAGGTGAATATCGACACCGACGGCCGGCTGGTGTGGTGCGCGGTTTATCGCGAGACCTTCCGCGACAAGCCGGAAGATTTTGATCCGCGCACGCCCGGCAAACCGTTCATGAAGGCCTACGCCCAGTACATCACGCACAAGAACAAGATGCTCGGCTCAGCCGGCCAGTTGGAGCGCGTGCGGCAGGCGTTGCTAACGGCGAAGGTGTGAGCCGCTGGAGTTCAGCCTTCAGGCTGCTCCGCTTCCGAGCGAACGCAACGGCGCCGCCGCCAGTGGCGCGAATGGAGGCGAAGCATAGGAGTGTGAACCGCAAAGAGCACCAAGGACACAAAGGCGCGAACGCTCAGCCTGATTCCGAATCTTTGTGTCCTTCGTGTCCTTTGTGGTTCAGATTGATTCGTCCTTACCAATCCACAGGCCGTCGCGTAGCGGCCATTCGATTTCACCCAAGATGGCGCTTGGGTGCTCACCCTCAGGAAAGGAGTCCGAGAATGCACTCTCGCTTCTCTCGTCAGCGTCTCGTCGGCGGTTTGATCGTGGCCTTGGCGGTGACACTGTGCGTCGCTCCGCTCTTCTCTGGCGAACAGGCCGAGTCGCCGGAGTTGTCGGACGTCTCCGGCGGTGTCCGACATGCGGTAAACTATCCGCCGGCCGATCATTTGCCCCCGCCTGCGCCGACCGACAACCGGCTCCCAGCAGCTACGTCGATCGGTATTCCAACTGATGGCGTATTCGCGCCGCCACCCGTGCGCGATACGTCCACCCGTGAGCACGTCGTTGAGTCCAAGTCGTTTCAGCTCGTCAGCACGAAATACCGCCTGACGACGGGCAAGGCCAAGGCGCTGGCCCAGTTCCTGGATGAGCAGATCGGCCGGCCGGAGATATTCGAGATTTCGGTGGAGGACCCTGAGGCGATCACCGTGGTCGCTTCGCCATCGGCGCAGGAGACCGTCGGCAAGCTGGTCAACCTGATGCGTACCAGCCCCGGCAAGTCGCGCGAGTCGCGGCCCGTGGCTTCGGAGGCCGACCTACAGCGGCAGCTCCCGCCCCGCTGACGTCCAGCCGCGCCGACTGTCGGAGAGCGCGAGGCGGTTGGCTCGGGCTTCCAGCTCGCGAATCTTCGCCTGCATCGATTCCCGCATGCTGTTCAGGGCGTGTACGGCCCGCTGGTGGCTGGCCGCTTCTTCCTGCTCGGCGCGCTGAGCGATCACACGCTCGCGACGCCGGGCCACGAGGTGCAGGCCGAGGGCCGAAATCAGCCCCGCGATCCCGCAGTGCAGGACCTGGGCCCGCAGCGTGTCGTCGGGCAGCACGCCTGAGAGCGAAAAGCCGATCAGAAACCCAGCCAGCGTCGGCACGCTGGCCCGGAGGAGACGTGAGCCGAGTTTGGCTAGAGCTCGCACTGGCCGATCCCGTGGATGCATGGAGGGCCGCTTAGCCCGGTGTCTCAATCGTAAGTCAACGAATCTGCACCGGCGCCGCCCGCAGCGAGATGCTGGCAGTGCTGTCAGGGTTGCCGCTGGCGCTGCTATCGCCGAGCGGGCGAGATGGGCTGGCGGACCAAGGGCGGAGGGCCCTCAGATCCTTCGCCACCGGCACAGTGCACCCAACCCTCGCATCTTGCTCGCCAGGAAAATCCCACCAAATCGTTGCTTCCAGCAAGCAGCTTGTTGACAACGCGCGCGCGGCGAAGTGAAGTGGAAGGTGCTTTCGAGGCTGTCTTACATTTCGCTTCTGGAGTGCTTGCGATGTCTCGTGTCCTGTGTTGTCGGGCTGTCGCCGTCTGCGCGATGGCCGTTGCTGCGACTGCTGTGACGAAGGCCTGCGATGGTTGTAATGGCTACGGAGCGTATTCGGCCGGGTATGCGGCCTATTACCTGCCGCAGATGACGTACTACTCGCCATACGCGACGTGCTACGCGCCGCAGACGACCTGCTATGCGCCGCAGACAACGTGCTACGCGCCGCAAACTTCGTATCAAGCAACTGTCGTCAATGTGCCTGTCACCTCCGTGCAGGCCCAAATCGCGACCGATGCCTGCACCGGTTGCCCAATAACGGTCATGCGTCCCGTCGTGACCTACGTGCAGCAGGTGCGCTATTCGCCGGTGGTCACCTATCGTCCGGTCGCCTGCCCGACGACGTGCTGCGCCCCGGTAACTTGCTGCGCGCCGGTGGCGTGCTGTGCTCCGGCGGCGGCGGCCACGTCAGTGCCTGCGACGACGCCCGAGCCGATGCCTGGAGGGCCGTCGAGTGTGCCGGCGCCAACGCTGCCCAACGAGCCGCCGGCGACGTTCAAGCAGAACGGCTCCCGGTCCGTGCAGCCGCTGGTCCGCACGGTAACGCGGCAAATCACCGCCCCGACTGCCAGCCGACCGGGCATCGTGGCGGCGCGAACAGTTTCCGCTCAACCTGCGCCATCCCCCGCCAGCAATCGCCATGACGGCTGGCGCGCGGCGAAGCGTTAGGCCGACGACCGTCGTTTCAGAAGCCCGGTTTTCTCCGAGAAGCCGGGCTTCTTCGTTTACGCTCCTCTCCGCCGCATCTTCGAGCGGCCTTGCCTTGATCTTAGGCAAACGGTCATCGCGCCAGGCGAGCGTCGGCAGGCAACGCCGCGGCTCCGAACGTCTCAACTGCTTCGTCCGCACGGCGTTGAGTTGACCGGCCGCTCGGCATGCCTTACGGTACATGAACTGCATCGCCGATCTGGCTGGCTCGCCCGTCTCGTCGTCGCGTGTTTCTGATGCGCCAGCCCGGAATTGCGTCATGACCGTTTCCAGGGTTCGCGGAGCGTCGCAGCATGCCCGGTCCGCGGGCGGAGCGGCTCCGCGCGCCGCGGAGCCCTTCGACAGCTATGCGGTGGACGGCTTCCACGACGAGATGTTCCTGCCCGGCGGCCGGCCGCGGCCTTGCTGCCAGGCGCTCTTCGACCGTGTGCAATGCCTGTCGGCCGACGAGCTGCGCCGCCGCCAACGGGCGGCCGAGCGAGCCATGCTCCGGCTGGGCATCACCTTCAACGTCTACGGCGACCAACAGGGCACCGAGCGCATCATCCCCTTCGACATCCTGCCGCGGATCATCGAAGAGCGGGAATGGCGCTGGATCGAGCGCGGGCTGAAGCAGCGCATCACGGCCCTCAACCTGTTCATCGACGACGTCTACCACGAGCAGAAGATCGTCAAGGATCGGGCGATCCCTGAGCACGTCGTCCGCTCCGCCGCCTCGTTCCGGCAGCAGTGCGTCGGCCTGAACCCGCCCAAGGGCATCTGGTGCCATATCACCGGCACCGACCT
>JAKEET010000003.1 GCA_022616435.1 Gemmataceae bacterium | reverse complement strand
GGGCAAATCTCCATGTCCGAGTTCGCCACCGTCTGGAGCGAAGCCGAAGTGAGCCGCTTCCAGGGCTGGGACGCCAACGGCGACGGCGTCATCACTCCGTCCGAAGCCAAAGGCGGCGGCCAACCCCCGTCGTCCACGGCCGCCACGACGGTCGCCAGCACGCGCACCACGCGCAACGAATCGCCACCGGCCGCCGAGCCTGAGCCGTCGCCCGCCGCCGAAGCGACCGGCGGCGACGATTCACCAGCATCCGCTGCCGAAACGCAGCCCACGGGCGCCTCGCCAAACGTAACGGCCAGCATTCCCACTCATTTGCCGGAAGACTTGTTGGCCGCGGCACGCAAGCGGATCGCTGGGCTGGATAAGAACAAGAACGGCGTGGCCGATCGCGACGAATGGCCGACGACCGGCCTACTGCCCTATCCGACCATGGACGCCAATCAGGACGCCAAGGTCACGGCAGAAGAGATCGCCGCCTACCAGTTGGCAATCCGCGAGCGCAATAAGAAATAACGCCGCCTGTTGGTCGCCGCGGCCGAGCGGATCCTGCGTACGCAGCTCGGCGAGCGACTCGTACTCAGGCGTTTCTTCTCGCGCTCTCTCGACGGCGCAGCCAGCCTGACCGCCGGTCGCGGAGGCTGCCGGCGCGGGCGGCGACGACTCCCGCCGGCCAGTGTGTAACACCCGTTCGTTATCTTGACGGGCGCACCACGACTCGCCGGTGAGGTTCGACCACGTTGTGCGGATTCCCGTCATCGGGCGGTGCGAAGCGGCTCGGCAAGTGGTATAGTGGGCGTTGCCGTTCGCTCAACGCGGCTGCGTTGATCCAATGGTCGAAACGGCTCGCCGCCTTCGCTGCCCCGCAGGTACGTTTGCCTCACCGCGACGTGCAGGAGAGCAAGCCATGCAATGGCGATCCCCCGGGTCCGTGCTGCTCGTTTCTTGCTACGAGCTGGGGCACCAGCCGCTGGGCGTGGCCTTGCCGCTGGGGTTCCTGGAGCGCGCCGGTTTCGCTCCTGCCGCCATCGACGTGGCCGTCGAGCAGCTCGACGCCGACAAGATCGCCCGGGCGGCCTTCGTCGGCATCTGCGTGCCCATGCACACGGCCTTGCGGCTGGGCATCCGCGTCGCCCAGCGGATCCGCGAGATCAATGCCGACTGCCACATCTGCTTCTACGGGCTTTACGCGGCGCTTAACGCCGACTACTTGCTGGACCATGGGGGCGATTCCTGCATCGGCGGCGAATACGAGGGGCCGCTGGTGGCCCTGGTTGAGGCCCTGGAGGTCCGCGGCAAGGCGCAAAATGGCCCGCTGGATATCGCCGGCGTGATCCAGCGCGGCCGACCGGCTAAGCCATTCCTCGAGCGGCTGTCGTTCGCCGTTCCGTCGCGGCATGCGCTGCCGACGCTGGACAAATACGCGCAGCTCGAGCACCGGGGGGAGCGCCGCACGGCGGGCCACGTCGAGGCCAGCCGCGGCTGCTTGCACCTCTGTACGCACTGCCCCATTCCGCCGGTGTACGAGGGGCGGTTCTTCATCTTGCCGCCTGAGGTCGTGCTGGAGGACATTCGCGCCCAGGTGCGTGCCGGGGCGACCCATATCACGTTCGGCGACCCGGATTTCCTTAACGGGCCTAAGCACTCGCTGCGCGTCGTCCGCGCGATGCACGAGGAGTTCCCTCACCTGACGTTCGACTTCACGGCCAAGGTGGAGCACCTGCTCAAGCGGGGCGAGGCCTTGCCCGAGTTCGCTGAGAAAGGGTGTCTGTTCATCATCACGGCCGTCGAGTCGCTGAGCGACCGCGTGCTGTCGATCCTGGACAAGAACCACACCCGCGCCGACGTAGAAGCCGCCCTGGGGATTTGCCGCGAGGCCGGCATCGCCCTGCGGCCCACCTGGGTGGCGTTCACGCCCTGGACCACGCGGGACGACTACCTGGAGATACTGCACTTCATCGACGCCAACGCCCTGGTCGATCACGTGGACCCGGTGCAGTACGCGATCCGCCTGCTGATTCCGCCGGGCTCCTGGCTGGCCGACCACCCGGAGACCAGGCCGCACCGGGGCCCGCTGGATGAGGCTGCGTTCACCTATCGCTGGGAGCATCCCGATCCGGAGATGGATCGCCTGCAACGAGAAGTGTCGCGGCTGGTGGAGCAAGACGCCCGCGCCGGCCTCGACCCGGCCGATACGTTTTATCGCGTGCTTGACCTGGCACACGGACGCGAGCCGGCGACAGCCCAACACGTGTTGCCGCCCGACCGGCTGAGGGCACCCCGGCTGACCGAAACCTGGTTCTGCTGAGCGGAGCCGACCGAGGGTCAGTTAGACCCCCTCAGCAAGGCCGTGGGCGGCGGGACCACGAGCGTGTGCGCAAAGTAGTCACCACTCACCACCCACCAAACCCATGACGCGCCTGGCTCAACTGCTGAAGCTGCGTGCCCAGCCTGTGGCGGTCAAGTTCCAGGACTCGCCGCCGCGAGGCATTCCCCACATCGATCGGGCCGCGCCCTCCGGCTGCACCTATTGGAAGTATGCCGCCGAAGGACGCACCTTCTACACCGAGGCGGCGGACCATTACAACTGTCCCGTCGGCGCGTATACGCACGGCGCCCGCTTACCGGCGGACAAAGCCCAGGAGCTTCAGCAGTTGATCGGCACGATGGTCGAGGTCTCCTACCTCGATCCGGCGGAGGTGCCGGGCATTCCGCACCGGGAGGGGCCGTTGGGCGTTGTCGTGTATGC
>JAKEET010000056.1 GCA_022616435.1 Gemmataceae bacterium | reverse complement strand
TCGCCGAGCGCGACCTTGAGAACGGCCGCTGGGTCAAGACCGACACCGGCTATCGTCTTGAAGGCGTTTCCAAACGCCTACGCCCGCTTCCTCCTCCGCGACCGTTCCCGTGGGGATGGGTGAGCGCGGTGCTGGCCGCGATCACGGTGGGCGGAGTGGGTGTTGTCCTTTATCGCCGCCGAGAGTGCCGTGGCCGCCAGTCCCAGGATGAACGCGCCGAGCCAGAACAGAATGTCCGACGTCGTTGCCGCGCGCGCGACGCTGGCAACACGGAGCGTGCCGCCGGCGGCCGCCGCTATCAGCGCTGCCGCCAGCCACACGCCCAGGCTGACCGAGTACCACGTGGTCAGCTCCTGCCAGCTCGGTGCGTCGTTGGGGAAATCCGGCTCGCGGCCGATCAGCCAGAGCCAATTCCACGAGCGGGTCGCCGGCAGGTGGGCCGCGGTCGTCGCCTGGGCGCGCTGGGCCGCGGTCAACGTCTCCGGCGGGCCCAGATAGACGCAGACGGCACGATGATGATTCCGCAAGAACAGCCGGCCGCGCCACAGGGTCGGCGGCGTCCAGCACATGTCGTCGTCCTGCAACAGCGCGTGCCGGGCCAGCTCGGCCAGGCCGAATGTTCGTCGTAATCGGCCGACAGCCCTTGCCGGCCCACGACGCGGCCGGTTTTCAGGTCGTGCAGCACCAGCGCGTTGCGGAGGTAGGCGACGACCAGGCGCCGGCCGCGCCACGTGATCGGCATGGCCGGGCAATAGCTGCCGGGGTCGTCGCCGGCTTGCCAGGCGGTGAAAAACGGCAAAGCGAACGGCAAAGGCGACAAACGGAAAAGCCGCAAGGCCTCGTGACGTGTGGATGCCTCGGCTGCCGCAACGTAGGTCATGACTCCGCTCCTGACCGGACTGCGTGGACGACGCCTCACATCCCTGACGAATCGGACAGGAGCGGAGTCCTGTCCTACGGTCGGCGGCCTGTTCACCAACCCACGGCCAAGCTCCAGGCGGCGCGATGGCGGACTGCCGTGACTCGCCCGGCCGGTTGCCAGCCGGGCGTTCTCGTTTGTCTTGCGAAGGCCGAGTTGCCAGGCTACATTTGATGCCATCGTCTTGTCACGAGGGATCTGTTCATGGCCAACCTGAAACGCCATCGCTGGTCTCGGTCGCCGACTACCTTGCAAGCGAACGCGCCGCCGAGGAACGTCACGAATATCTCGACGGTCAAATCCGCGCCATGGCTGGCGAAAGCCCGAACACGGTGACGGTTTGATGACGGCGTCCACCCGTCAAGCAAACGGAGTTTGACGGGGTGGCAGGGGTGGCAGGGCGCCCGGCCGTGAACAAACGGGCGCGCACCTATCGGGAATTGCCTCGGCAAGGTTCCAGAGAGTCATCGGGACACGGCGAGAAACCGACGGTGCCCAAGGCTTGATTGAACGCAGCCAACGTCTCCTGGCGCGGAACGCCGGGCGGCCAATAGTCAAAGCCATTGGAGTCGGGCCACCACAACTCTTCGGCGGCGCCGACAGCCCACGCGACGCAGTTGTAGGCAGGATCTGGAGGACTGGTGACTTGGTAACCCGTTCGCGCCAGATCGGGAAACAGGGCTTCATCGACGGCCATGCTACCATTTGTATCCGGCAGCGCGTCCCCATCGGAGCCACACGTCAGCCATTTCCCGGATCTTGCCCCGTGATTCCAGCGGAACGGGGTCCGCGCCGGTCAGCGCGGCAAGCGCCCGGAACCAATGATCTGGCTCGCGTTCAAGTTCACGGAAGATCAACGGCACTGCGTCGACGCCCATCGCGATGATCGCTTGATATGCGGGATGCTCGGTCAAACGAGCACTGGACGAGTGCGGTCCCCGCTCATGTTTCCAGCGCGTCGCTAGTTGACTGAAGCGGTGGTCTAAGTCTGTCGCGGCCGAGGCTTCCTTGGGCGGCAGCGCCACGGGCAACCGCCATAACAGCCACGGAAATAGGAACTGGTGAAGCATGAGTCTTCAGACCATGTTGTCGATCGCCTCTCTCGGAATCCTCTTCGCAATGTCGCCCGCGGTGGTCAACGCCCAGGACAAGCCGGCCAAGCCGCTCATCATCGACGCGCACATGCACGTCTGGAGCGACGATCCGGAGCGATTCCCGTTCGCGCATCCCTACGACGCCAAGTTCAAGCCGCCCAGGATTCCGGCGTCGCTCGACATCCTCGTGAAAGAGATGGACGAGCACAAGATCGACCGCTGCGTTCTCGTGCAGACCATCTACCACGGCTGGGACAATAGCTATCTCGTGCATTGCCTGAAGGCGCAGCCCAGGCGCTTCAAGGGCCAGGGGCTGATCGATCCGACCGACCCCAAGGCGGCCGAGAAGCTGGAATACTGGATGACCCGGCATGGCCTGGCCGGGGTGCGCTTCAGTCCGATGTACTATCAAGGCCGCGATGACTGGCTCAACGCCCGCGCCACGGATGCCGTGTGGCACAAGGCGGCGGAGCTGGGGGCCGTGTTGAACTTCTTCATCGCGGCGTCGCAATTGCCGAAGCTGGAGGACATGGTCAAACGGCATCCGAAGGTCAAGGTGGTGATCGATCACGTCGGCCGCGTCGATCTGGAGGCCAAGGACCCGGAGCCGGACATCCAGAAACTCCTGGCCCTGGCCCGCTATCCCAACGTGTGGGTGAAGGTTTCCGAGTTCAGCAGCCTGGCGCCGTCGAAGAAGTACCCGTTTCGCGAGACGTATGCCGTCATCAAGCGCGTCTACGACGCCTTCGGCCCCGACCGGCTGTTGTGGGGCACCGGCTTCCCGGGCGCGACCCGGGGCCAGGCCGGCCGCCCGACGGTGCAGCAGGAGTTGGCGATCATTCAGAAGGAGGTCCCGTTCTTCACGGCGGCGGATCGCGCCAAGATTCTCGGCGGGAACGCGGCGAAGCTGTGGGGATTTGAGTGATCGCGTACACAAAACGCCATTTGGCGCTTGAACTCGCAACGCTTTTTCGTCATAAATAGGGTTGCCCCACAGCCCCCGCCGGCAACGCGTCGAGGTCACCCTGCCGTGCCTAACCCGCGCTCGTGCACACCCTGTCCCGGCCCGATGAATCGCCGCACCTGGCTGAAAATCGGCGGCCTGAGCCTTGGCGCCCTCTGCGCCGGGCCGGGCCCCCGCCTGGCGCAGCTGCTGGCCGCGGCGGAAACGTCCGCGGTCGATCGCGACTTCTCGGTGATCCTCTTCTGGGCCAACGGCGGACCGAGCCACCTGGAAACCTTCGATCTCAAGCCCGGCGCTCCCCAGGAAATTCGCGGGCCGTTCCGGCCGACGCGAACCAACGTCCCCGGCATCGACATCTGCGAGCTGTTCCCGCGCCTGGCGACGATGGCCGACAAGTTCACGATCCTCCGCAGCCTGCACCACGAGCGCGCGGAGCACTCCGGCGGCACGCATCGTTTTCTCACCGGCCATTCGTCGCTGGCGGCCAACCTGCCGAACTCGGAGAATCCCGAGATCGGCTGCATCGTCGCCAAGCATCTCGAACCGACGGCGCGGCGCGAGGTGCCCGTGTTCGTCGGCGACACCCAGTTCTACGGCGCCGGCCCGGCGTACCTCGGCAAACGCTACGCGCCGTTCATGGTCAACCCGAACAACCCGGTCTCGGCCAGCGGCAACAACGTCTACGATCCGATCCCGATCTTCCCGCCGCAGGACGGCCGCTCGGGCGTCCAGCTCGTGGCCGACTCCACGCTGCGGTTGCAGGAGCGTGCCAACCTGCTCGACCAGCTTGACGGTTTCCGCCGCGAGGCCGATCGTTCCGGCGCGCTCGACACGTGGGACCGGCACCATCGCCGGGCGGTCGAAATCCTCGCCAGCCGGGCCACGCGCGACGCCTTCGATCTGTCGCGGGAATCGGCGCCGGTCCGCCGCCGCTACGGCGACACGTTCTGGGGCAAGAGCCTGCTCACTTGCCGGCGCCTCGTCGAGGCCGGCGTCCGCTTCGTGCAATGTCAGGCGACGTATCGGTTGCCGGTTGCCGTCGGCCGCACCTCGAACTGGGACGATCACTCGGTCAACTCGCACATCTTCGACGCCTATCGCCTGAAGCTCCCCGTGCTCGATCACGCCATGTCGGCCCTGGTCGACGACCTGTACGCCCGCGGCCTCGACCGCCGGGTGCTGTTCATCTTCTGCGGCGAGTTCGGCCGCACGCCGATCATCCGGCATCAAGACCCGTCCGGCCGCCCCGGCCGCGATCACTGGCCGCGGGCCATGAGCGTGTTCCTCGCCGGCGGCGGCCTGCGCATGGGCCAGGTGATCGGCGCCACCAATTCGAAAGGCGAGCATCCCGTCGAACGGCCGATGGACAGCAACTGCCTGCTGGCCACCATCTACCGCCGCTTCGGCATCGATCCGTCGCAGCATCTCCACGACGCGACGGGCCGGCCGATCGTGATCCTGCCGCGCGGAGAGGTGATTTCGGGACTGGTGGGCTGAGGCAACCGCGCCGAACGGTAGGTATGCACTCGTCCGCCGAGGTTCGCGACGCATGCGCAAATACCTGATCGCTTTGGCCGGCCTGCTCATCGCCGCGGGCGCCGCCGCGTACCTGTGGTGGCCCCGGCACGTCGCCCCCATGAGCTTGCGCGTCTCCACCGGCAAGCTGACCGATCCCCCCAACCGCATGACCCGGTTCCTGGTCGAGCGGGCCGCCAAGTACAAGCTGCACATCGAGCTCATGGATGTGGCCGGCTCGGAGCATTCCCTCGAGATGGTCGATGCCGGCAAAATCGACGTGGCGTTCATCCGCGGCGGCATGAGTCTCGGCGGGCGCGACAACGTCCGCCAGGTCACCTGTCTGGACGTGGAGGTCTTTCACCTGTTGGTGCGCGGCGAGCTGCTGGAAGCCGTCGAGAAAGACGCCCGCGTCCTGCAAGGCAAACGGATCAGCATCAACAAGGCCGCCACCGGCACCCACTACTGGTCGCTCGACATCCTTGACTTCCTCGGGCTTGATCCGAGCACGCCGGCCGGCAAGGGCAACTTCACCGCGTTGACGCTCGACAATCCGGCATTGCTGAAGGCGTGCGCCGCGCTCAGCAAGGCCGCTCCCGAGGAACAAGCCCGGCTGCGCGCGGACCTGCCCGACGCCATCGTCTTCGGCGGCCCGCTGCCGTCGGCGATCCCGCACCGGCTCGTCGGCGCGGCGGGCTACCGCATCGTGCCGATGCCGTTCACCCATGCCTACATCCAGGCCCGCAGGCGCGACGGCTTCACCGAGCAAGCGCTCAATCCCGCGGCGGCGCTCGAGCCGGCCACGATCCCCGCCTTCACCTACGGCGTCAGTCCGCCCGTGCCCGCCAAGGACGCCCGGGTCATCGGCCTGCGCCGCGTGGTCATTGCCAACAAGCTCGCCCCGGCGGAGGCGGTGACGCGGCTCTTGCGGGTGATCTACCTGGAGCAGGGGGAAGGCGCCCTCGAGCCCATCGAGCTCGGCAAGCTCCGCCCGGAGTACGAGCCGCACCCCGCCGTGGCGACCTTCAAGGACGAACAGGAGCAGGTCGTGCAGAAGACGATGATGCGCGTCGTCGAGAAGACCGCCAGCGTCGCGGGCGGGGTGATCGGGCTGATCGTGGCCGCGTGGGGCTATGTGCGCTGGCGGCGTCTGCTTCGCTTCGAGAAGTTCATTCACGACGTGCGCCAGGTCGACCTGCTGGCCCGCGGCCTCCGCGACGATCCGGCCATGCCGCGCGAGCGGAGTGAGCGCATTCACTACTTGCAGGGCCGGCTGGCCGAGATTCGCTCGGCCGTGATCAGCGAGTTCGCCGGCGGCCATCTGCAAGGGGAGACCCTCATCCTCAGCATCCTGACCCTGATCGGCGACACGGCGGACGCCGTGCCGCGACTGGTCCGGGCGAGCCCTGATCGCGCGGACGAGCAGCCGGCGGACCAGCACGGGGCGATCGCTTGACAACGAACGCCTGCATCGGTCCAATGACGGCTGATCAACTGCACCAAGGGATCGTGCAGCGTTTCTCGTGAGGAGCCGAACGCCAATGCGGTCGCAACCTCTCACTGCCGTGGTTGTTTTGCTGTGCGTGATCGCGTGCTCCCCGCCGCGCCATTCGGCCGGGCAAGACGCAGGCAACGCGAACACGCCATCGAAACCCGTCGCGCCTCCCTACCTCACCGCCCACGCCGAACCCCTCGATCCCAAGGAAGAACCCGTCAACCGCGCCGACGATCACACCCAGTGCCGCGTCGAGTTCAACGGCATCAAGGGCGACCGCGTCCCCGCCTACCTCTACGTCCCCAGGCCGAAACCGGACGCCAAGGCCACGCCGCATCCGGCCATCTTGCTCCAGTACGGCTCCGGCGGCAACAAGACGACCAACTACATCGTCGAGATCGGCAAGCTGTTCGTGTCGCGCGGCTACGTCGTCTTGACCATCGATTCGCCCAACCAGGGCGAACGCCGCAAGAAGAAGAACAAGTCGGCCGGCATCTTCGGCATCGCCGGCACGGAACAGGTGATGCACTACTGCGGCGACTACAGCCGGGCCGTCGATTTCCTGGCGTCGCGGCCGGAGGTGGACAAGGACCGGCTCGGCTTCGTCGGCATCAGCTGGGGCGCCGTCACCGGCATCATCTACGTCGCCTACGACCCGCGCATCAAGGCCATGGGCTCGATGGTCGGCGGCGGCAACTTCTTGGGCCTGTTCACGGCAGAGGACGCGGCGCGTTGCGCCCGCGAAGGCTCCAGGTCGAGCGATCCGGTGTGCCACGTCGCCCGCATCGCGCCGCGGCCGCTGTTGTTCATCAACGTCACCAAGGACCAGTTGATCATGCGTCCCTGGGCCGAAGCGCTGCACAAGTACGCCGGCCAGGGCTCGAAGGTGGTCTGGCTGGAGACCGATCACTACTTCCGCGGCCTGGACCGCGCCGCGGTGTGCCGGTCGGTGATCGACTTCATGGACAAGGAGCTGCCGGGCAAGCGACAGGCGCCTTGAAAAAATGGCCGTCTCGATCATGTGAAACCATCGGGGACAGGCGCCGGCCTCGTCTCCCGGTTTCCAGCGTGTTCGAGGGACGGCCGGAGCCAGTCCAGCCAGTCCCCATTTTTTTCACCGACCAAGGCTCGCCGAGTCCCTCACTGGCGCGATTGGTAGGCCATCCGTAGGGTCGCCGCCATCGAGAGGTCGAGCGTCTTCAGGCTGAGGTCCATCTCGTGCAGTCCGGTGGCAACGGCCGCCTGCACGGGCATCTGATAGATGACCGCCGCCTGACGGAATTTCTGCGTCAGGAAAAAGACAAAGAAGCGCGACGGTTCCTGCCGGCGCGGGTCGTCGAACACGGTGGCGTCGAAGTCCAGCGTGCGCGGCTGCCCGTCGCGGGTCGCCTTCCGCGTGTCCTTCTTCAGGTCCGCGAAGTCGGGCGGGTTGACGCTCATGCGATACTCGCGGCTGATGTACTCCATGAGCGCCTCGCGAACCCGAGCGCGGAACTCCTCCGGCGCGGCATCGCCGGCCGCGGGCTTCGTAGTCGGCGCCGCGACCTGGGCCATGGCGATGAACACATTGAAGTCGCCCCGGCCCGCGTAGCGGTACAACGGCTGTTTGCTCGCGCTGTGGTACATCATCTCGGCGCCCCGGAACGAGCGCGCGATCCGCTTGGGGACGCGCAAGAACACGTCGAAGGGCACCTTGATGTCGTTGCCGTACGGGTCCTTGCCGCGCGGCTTGTCGAGCGGGGCGCCGAGCAGTTTGTTCTCCTCGTCGTACAGCTCCAGGCGGGCGCGCTGCTCGTCCATGCGCTTTTCGTAATCGGCCAGGCCGCAGCCGGCGCTCGCCCCGAGCAGGGCGGCCAGCAGCAGGGCGAACAACATCGAACGCGAGGCGCGCATGGTTTTCCCCGGCAACGCGAGATGGAGGCTATCCGACAAGGGGGGGTCTGACTGTTTAGACGAACGGTATTGGGGCTAAAGGCTGAGCGTGTCTGATCCGGATCTGACCTCTTTTCGGAAGCCTCATAGTGATCGTATGGCGCGGGTTCAACGCAGGCAAAGCAGCCTGTTTTGCCCCGCTTCGCCGCGTCGCGGCAAGCTGCCTGCTTACGCCGGCAAACCGGCCTTGTGCGCCGGCGGCTCGCTCGGCATAATGCAGGATTAGGGGAGAAACGCTCCCCTTGGCTAGAGGGCCTTGACTGGAAACAGACAGTGAGGCACGCCCACGAAGACGGCAGAAGTCCCCAAGGAGTTGCCTGATCAACTTCCCAAGCCTTGAAGACTTGGAAGCGGTCAAGCACAAGGGGCCTCGGATCCAGGGATCAGGATATGTTCGGATCAATCACGCCTTCGCCCGGCTTGAGTTCCCGCCTGATTTTCCTGCCAAGCCGCATCCTCAGTCCCATTCATGAAGTAGATTTGGAATGGGTCTGTCCGGGATGCCCGTCCCGACATCTTGCCAGCGCAGTACACGCCTAGCCCGGCAGTATGGAGGCTGCCGTCTCCTAGACGGTCCACCCCACGTTCTCTCCAGCTTCTGGAAGGAGATTACCATGCTTCCCCACACTCTTCTTGTCCTGGCTGCCCTGACGGCCAACAGCCCACGTCCGGAAGCCGTCGCCAAAAATGTCCCCCAACTCGAAACCGAAGTCGGCGACATCAGCGGCTACTACGTCTGCAAAGGCCTGGAATCCGGCGGCAAAACCTACAACGGCGTGTGCACCATCACCCGCAAGGGCGATGTGTACGTCGTCCAGTGGGTCATCGGCTCGGGCTCGAACTTCACCGGCATCGGCATCCGCCAAGGCAACACCTTCGCCGCCAGCTGGGCCCTTCCCGGCGAGCGCGGCATCGTTCGCGGCGTCAACGTCTATCGCCTGGAACCGGCCAGCGGCGGCCCCCGCCTCACCGGCCGCTGGGCGTCGATGCCCGGCCCCGGCGCCCTGCAAAGCGAAACGCTCACCTTCCTCAGACACATGGACGAGGAAGAGTAGACCAGCAAGACTCCCGAAGTCTGCCTCGGCCTCGGGAGTCTGATACGAACCAAATCACCAGCCCGCGCCGCCGGCACGCTGCCTTGCCGACGTCGCGGGCTGGTCGCGTTGCGCGATCATCGATCACCTTTGGGCCGCGGCAATCCTCTTATAATAAACCAACGTTCTTCGAGGATCGCCATGCCCGCGCGTGTTGTCCTGGCCATGAGCGGCGGCGTCGATAGTTCCGTCGCCGCTCTGCTGTTGAAGGAGCAAGGCTACGACGTCGTCGGCCTGTTCATGCGCACCGGCGTGCATGAGGATGTCCCCTCACCCCCTACCCCTCTCCCCGAGGGGGCAAGGGGAGCCGGAACCCCTCTCCCCCAGGTGACGAGGGACGATCGCAAGAAAGGCTGCTGCAGCGCCCTGGATGCCGGCGATGCCCGCCGCGTCGCCGACCGGCTCGACATCCCGTTCTACGCGCTCGATTTCGAGGGGGATTTCAGCCGCATCATGGATTATTTCGCCGACGAGTATCTCGCGGGCCGCACCCCCAACCCGTGCGTCGTCTGCAACAACTGGCTGAAGTTCGGCAAGCTCTGGGACTACGGCCGGCAACTCGACGCCGACTTCATCGCCACCGGCCATTATGTTCGCGCCGTGGACCAGAGCGGCGAGCGGCAGCTGCTGCGCGCCGTCGATCCGGCCAAGGACCAGTCGTACGTCCTCTTCGGCTTGCGCCGCGAACTCTTGCCGCGCCTGCTGTTTCCGCTCGGCGCCTATCACAAGGACGAGGTCCGCGCCCTGGCGCGGCACGCGAACCTGGGCGTCGCCGCCAAGCCGGACAGCGTCGAAATCTGCTTCGTGCCGAACAACGATCACGCCGACTTCATTCGCAAGCACCGGCCGAACCTCGCCACCGCCGGCGTGTTTCGCGACCGGGCCGGCAACGTCCTGGCCGAGCACGAGGGCTACGAAAAGTACACCATCGGCCAGCGCAAGGGCCTGGGCTTCGGCTCGACCGGACGGCGCTACGTGCTCGAGATCGTTCCGGAAACCCGCGACGTGATCCTGGGCGATCGCGACGATCTGCTGAGCGCGGCGCTCACGGCCACGCGCGTCAACTGGCTGATCGACCCCCCGGCGCGTCCCCTGCCGTGCCGGGCGAAGATCCGCTATCGCCATGAACCAGCGGCCGCGGCGGCGACCGTGCTGACCAACGGCGACGTCCGCGTCGATTTCGAAACGCCGCAGAGCGCCATCACGCCGGGACAAGCGGTGGTGTTCTACGCCGGCGAACGCATCCTGGGCGGCGGGTGGATCGAGTCGACGGTTGACGCGCCGCCCGTGCGCTGAACAGTTGCTCCCATGCGCATCTTCATCTACGAACTCATCAGCGCCGGCGGACTCGGCGGCGATGTGGCCGCCTCGCTGCGCACCGAAGGCGCGGCGATGCTGGGCGCCATCGTCGACGATTTCGAGCGTGTTCCCGGCGTGGAGACGCTCACCCTGCTCGCCGGCGACTTTCCCGAATCGATCGGCCGCAACTGCTGCCGCGTCGCGGCCGCGGACGAGTCGCGGGCGTTTCGATACCTTGCTCTTCAGGCGGACGCCGCCGTGATCGTCGCGCCGGAATTTGACAGCCTGCTCGATCGGCGCACCGGCTGGGCGGTGGCGGCCGGGTGCAAGCTGCTCGGCTCGCCGCGAGACACGATCCGGTTGACGACCGACAAGTTTGGGCTGGCGCTCTGGTTGGCCCGGCGTCAGGTGCCGACGCCGGAGACGCAATTGGCGACTCATCCCCCGTCGTCGGCTTGGTTCCCCTGTGTTCTCAAGCCCCGCGATGGGGCGGGCTCGCTGGCGACGGTCGTGGTCAACGGCGTCGGGGAGTGGGCCGATGCTCTGCGGCAGGCGCACGCGGAACGCTCCGGCGAATGGGTTGTGCAACCCTTGCACCGCGGCCAGGCGGCGAGCGTGGGGTTTCTCGTCGGCCCGCGCCAGACCGTGGCGACGCCGGGCGCCACGCAAACCCTATCCAGGGATGGCCGGTTTCGGTACCTGGGGGGAACCGCGCCCTTGCCCGAACCTTGGCGGCGGCGCGCGGTCGCCCTGGCCACGCGCGCCGTCGAGTCGGTTCCGGGTCTGCGCGGATTTGTCGGCGTCGATCTCGTTCTTGGGGACGCGGTCGACGGCGGCGACGACGTGGTGATCGAAATCAACCCGCGCTTGACCACGTCGTACATCGGTCTGCGCCGGTTGACGGACGCCAACCTGGCCGACCTGTGGTTGCGCTTGTGGAATGGAGAATCCGTCGCTGAACCCGCCTGGCGCGAGACACCAGTCGATTTCAGCGCGGATGGACGCGCGTGGCTTGCCGGTTCGCGCTCGTAGTAACGTTCAACAAAACAGCTTCCCGGTCGCGGGCAAGGCTCGGGCGCCATCCGTTGGGCGCCATGCCCATGCCCCAATGGAATCCCACGATGCAACGTGCGCTGATGCTTGGCGTGATCCTGTTCCTGCCGCAAGCCGCGTTCGCGCAGGTCCTCAGGCATCCCGATCCATGCCTCGACTTCGTCTATCCCGCCGGCGCGCAGCGTGGGCAAACCGTGACCGTCGACCTCGGCGGCTCGGGCGGTCTCGCCGCCGCCGGCAAGGTGATCGTCGATGGTCCGCCCGGCATCAGCGTCGGGACCGTAAAGGCGGAAGGGCCGAACCTGGTTCGGGCGACGTTGACGGTGGCGGCCGACGCCGCACCCGGCCGGCGCTGGCTGCGCGTCGCCGGCGGCGGCAACGGGCTGACCAACGGCCGGCCGTTCTTCATCGGCACGCTGGCGGAAACATCGGAGAAGGAGCCGAACAACACCGCGGCCGCGCCCCAGGACGTGACGCTGCCCATGGTCGTCAACGGCCGCATCGAAAAAGAGCTGGATGTCGATTGCTTCCGATTTCAGGCGAAGGCCGGGCAGAAGTTCGTCGCCGCGATCCTGGCCCACGGCATGGACAGCACGGTGCGCGTCAGCTTCAATCGCGGCTGGGTGGACGCATCGCTCGAACTGCTCGATGACCAGGGTAAAGTCCTCGCCGCCGCCGATGACACGCTCGGGCTCGATCCCGTGCTGGTCCATCAGTTCACACAGGACGGCCGCTACACGGTCCGCGTGCAGAGCCTGGCGTACCAGGGCTCGGCCGGCTCGGTGTACCGTCTCACGCTCGGCGACGTGCCGATTCCCGCGGCGGTGTTTCCCGCCGGCGGCCGCCGCGGCACGGCCTTCGACGCGGCGTGGCACGGCTTCAACCTGCCCATGCTGCCGCCGCAAAAGTTCGCCGTCGACGCCGACGGTCCCTTCCCCTTCCAGCTCGTCCGGCCGCAACTGCCGGTGTCCGACGGCCGCGATTTCATGATCGCGCGCGATGAACATGCCGCAAGCGTCGAGCAGGAACCCAACGACGATCCCAGGAGCGCGACCGTGCTGTCCGTGCCGGCGGCCGCCTACGGCCGTTTCGAGAAGAAGGGGGATCAAGATTGGTTCCGGCTGACACTCAAGATGGGTCAGGGCGTGATCCTGGAAACGATGGCCCAGCGGCACCTGCGGTCGCCGGTCGATACGTTTGTCGAAGTCCACGACGCCGCCGGCAACAAACTGGCGGAGAACGACGACGGCCGCATGTTCATGCGGCCCAATCATTCAGCCCATGAATTCAGCTCCGCCGACAGCTGGCTGCCGTTCAAGGCGCCGCAGGATGGCGACTACCTCGTGAAAGTGACCGACATGAGCGGCGTCAGCGGACCGTCGGCGCTGTATCGGCTCGAGGTCAAGCCGCTCGAACCGGAACTCGCGCTGTTTCAGTGGCCCGACGCGGTGCCCATCTGGGGACCGGGAACGACGGCGACGTTCATCGTCGAGGTGTTCCAGTGGAACGGCTTCACGGCCGATGTCGAGCTGCGCGTGGACGGCTTGCCGCCGGGCTGGACCGGCAGCACGACGACGCTGGCCAACAGCATGTTCGGCCGCTACGTGCCGCCCTACTGCATGCGGGCCCTGCTGACGATCACGGCGCCCGCCGACGCCAAGCCCGGCGACCTTGCCGCCTTCCGGGTCACCGGCAAGGCAACGCAGGACGGCCGGGTGATCGAGCGGATCGCCCAGCCGATGACGCTCTACGGCAACAGCCACAACGACGGCATGCTGCTGCGCTACAGCCAGGTCGCGCGCGCGGTGGTGGCCCAGCAGCTCGATTGCCGGCTGGAAACGTCGATCAAGGAAATCACCGGCAAGGTGGGCGAGACGATCCAGATCCCGGTGAAGATCCATCGCAAGGCCGGCGCCAAGGGCGAGCTGGGCCTGGTCGTCAACGGTCCCACCGTCGCGGCCGGCGTGGGGTTGGGCCCGCCGCGCACCATCCCGGCGGATCAGAACGAGATCATGCTGCCCCTCACCATCCATCCCGAGACCTTGCCCGGCACGCGCGGCGTGGTCGTGGCGCGGTCGTGGTCGAGCGACATCCGCGCCGGGCGCCCGGGGCCGTGTACGCCGATCATCCAGTTGCGGGTGTTGCCCAAATAGGGGTCGAGTGGCCGGTATAGGGTTGAAGGCGTTATCTCCATGGAAAGCGATTCCTTCTTCTGGCAGTTGCTCAAGCAACTGCCGGAAACGCTGTTCGCGCTTCTCGGTCTGCCGGCCGAGGCGGCGACGGCCTATCGGTTCGATTCGGTCGAGATCAAGAAGTCGTACCGACTCGATGGCCTGTTCGTGCCGGTGCGAGCCAACCTGCCGGTGTACTTCGTCGAAGTACAATTCCGCCGAACGCGGCGTTTCTACGCCAACCTGTTCGCCAAGGTATTTTCCTATCTCGAGGCGAATGATCCGAATCAGGATTGGCAGGCGGTGGCGCTCTTTGCCAATCGGTCCGCGGAGCCAGGACCGCAGCCGGCCTACCAAGACTTGCTGGCGTCGCCGCGCGTCCGGCGAATCTACCTTGACGAACTGTCCACAGCCGGCGCGGCCGCGCCCGGGTTGACCTTGCTCCAGTTG
>JAKEET010000055.1 GCA_022616435.1 Gemmataceae bacterium | reverse complement strand
GCATCCTTGCCGCGTCATGGTCACAGCCTCCCTGATAACCTTGGTTTGGCAAAACACAAGGTACCAGAAGGCTGTGACTTGCGCTTAGACGAACGGTATTGGGGCTAAACGTGAATCCAAACTTGGGTGGCTCCATGCGTTCCATGTTGATCGTTGGATTGATGTGTCTTGTCGGCGTTGTCCGTGGCGACGATCCCTGCAAATCCGGCCCGCAGCCGAACCAGCGGCCGGGACCGTATGCGGCCCTGGTTTCCGTCGGCCCGCAGCGCGGCACGCAGCACTGCTACATCTGCGAGGCGGAGAATCGGCCCATCATGATCGTTTTTGCCCGCACCCTGTCCGATCCGCTCGGCAAGCTCGTCCATCGCATGGACAAGTTGATGAACGAACACAAGGCCGCCGAGCTGCGCTCGTGGGTGACGTTCCTGGCCGAGGACCAGACCGCGTTCGATCGCCAGGTGGTGGCCTGGGGCCAGAAGCACGCGACCGGCAAGGTGCCGCTGGCGGTGTTCGAAGACGTGGTCGGGCCGCCCACGTACCTGCTCCATCGCGAGGCCGACGTGACCGTGCTCTTGTCGGTCAAGCAGAAGGTGGTCGCCAACTTCGCCTATCGCAAGGGCGAGCTGAACGACGCCGCGATCGAGCAGATCGTCAAGACGGCGCCGAAGATCGCGACGGCCGCGAAGTGAGCGCCGGTGTTTCGTCTAGCCGCGGTTCGAAGAACCGGGGCAGCCGTGATCCGTTCAGCGACCTGCCTGTCAAGCGTGGGATCCTTTCCGCCCCGGTTCTTCGAACCGGGGCTAAACGTTTCGGGGCAGTCCTATGGCGGCGACCACGAAGATTCTCGCCTTCGATCTCGGCGCGGAAAGCGGCCGCGCCCTTGTGGGCAAGTTCGACGGCGAACGGCTGGGCCTCGACGTGGTCCATCGCTTCCCCAACGGCGCGGTGGCCACGCTCGACACCCTGCACTGGGACGTGCTGCGCCTGTACGGCGAGATGACGGCCGGCTTGCGCATGGCCCACGCGGACCACGGCGAGCTGGCCAGCATGGGCATCGACACCTGGGGAGTGGATTTCGCCCTGCTCGGCCGCGACGGCACCCTGCTCGGCAATCCGCGCCACTATCGCGATCCGCACACCGAAGCGATCATGGATCAGGCCTTCGAGCGCGTGCCCCGCGCCGAGGTCTTTCGCCAGACCGGCATTCAGTTCATGCGCTTCAACTCGCTGTTCCAGCTCCTGGCGCTCCTGCGCGATTCATCGCCCTTGTTGCCGGTCGCCGAATCGATGCTGTTCATCCCCGACCTGTTCAACTACTGGTTCACCGGCATCAAGGTGAACGAGTACACCGACGCCAGCACCAGCCAGATGATCCATCCGGGGACGCGGGCCTGGGCGCGGGACTTGATCCGCGCGTTCGGCATCCCCGACAAGATCCTGGGCACGATCATCCAGCCGGGCACGGTGCTGGGCCCGCTGCGGCCGAGCGTGGCGACGCAGGCCGGGGTGACGCCGCTGCCGGTGATCGCGCCGGCGACGCACGACACCGCCGCCGCCGTGGCCGCCGTGCCGGCCGCCGGCGGCTCCTGGGCGTACATCAGCTCCGGCACCTGGTCGCTGATGGGCGTGGAGGTGAACCAGCCGCAGACCGGCCCCAAGGCCATGGAATTCAACTTCACCAACGAGGGGGGCGTGGCGGGAACGATTCGCCTGCTCAAGAACATCGCCGGCCTGTGGCTGGTGCAGGAATGCCGACGCATCTGGGAGCGCGACGGCACGACCTACACCTACGAGGCGCTGATGAAGATGGCCGAGACGGCGCCGTCGCCGGCCGCCGTCGTCAACCCCGACGACCCCTCCTTCGTGCTGCCGGCGAGCATGCCGGCCGCCCTCGCCGACTATTGCCGCAAGACCGGCCAGCCCGTTCCCGCCGAGCCGGGCGCGATCGTCCGCTGCGCGCTCGACAGCCTGGCGCTGCGCTATCGCTGGGTGCTGGAGCGGCTGGAGGAGCTGACCGGCCAGCGCATCGACACGATCCACATCGTCGGCGGCGGCTGCCAGAACACGCTTCTGTGCCAGCTCGCCGCCGATTGCTGCAACCGCACCGTGATTGCCGGGCCGGTCGAGGCGACCGCGCTCGGCAACGTCCTGGTGCAGATGATCGGCCTGGGCTTGATCAAGTCGCTGGCGGACGGACGGGCGATCGTGCGCCGGTCGTTCGATGTGACGACCTACCAGCCGCGGCAGCCGGAGCGCTGGGATCAATCGTACCGGCGCTTTGTCCAGTTGCTCGGCCGGTAGTCCGCGCGGTTGTCGTTACGCCGCGCCGTCTTCGTGACCTGCCGCTGTCAACGCCGCCTGTTTCGCCTTGGCGGCGTGGACGACCAGGTCGGCGCAGGTTTCCTCGCCCAGCGCGCTGGAGTTGAGCACCAGGTCGTATTGATGCACGTCGGACGGCCTGCGGTGGAAATGGGTGCTGACGAAATCGGCGCGGCGCAGATCGCGCTTGCGGACTTGCTCGGCAGCCTCGTCGTGCGTGAGCCGCAGCCATTGGCCCATGTAGGCGATGCGATCTTCGAGCGGGGCCACGAAGCGGACGTGCAGGGTGGAGCGCGCCGGCAGGATGCAGCCGGCGCCGCGGCCGAGCAAGATGACTTCCCCCTGCGCCCCCAACGACAGCACGATCCGGGCCAGCTCGACGATCGTCGGATTGCGGCTCAGGTTCTGGTCTTTCAACAGTTGTTGCAGTTGCCCGTCCACCCAGGGCGTCGCCGCCGCCGGCAAATCGTTCAGAAACTCCTGCCGGAAGGCGCCTTCCTGCGAGATGTACTCGATCAGGTCCTGGCTGAAGACCTGCCAGCCCAGCTTTTCGGCGGCGCGCTTGGCGATGGTGCCGCCGCGGGCGCCCGCTTCGCGGCTGATGGCGATGGTCAGCGCGCGCGGCAGCGGCGACACTTCGGGCGCTGGGCCCCGGAACCCGTGCAGCGGCACGGGTGTTTCCGGGAACGGGGGTAGGACCGGGTCCTCGGCGAAGGGCGTATGCTGTTCCGGCATTGGCGGGTCCTCGCTTACTTCAAGGATACCCTTTTTTGCGGGCGGCGACCAACCAGAAAAACTGATGGAGGACGTGGCCCGGCCACACAAGGACTATCGAACGTCGAGGTATTCACTGCGGGAAAAGACGACCATGCCGGCCACGAGCAACGCCGCCGTCGCGCCCGCGAGCACCAGCCACGCTGTCGTGTCGCTCACCGGCAGGTAGATCCACGGCCGTTCGGGGCCGATGCCGTAGTCCTGGCCGTGCTCGAACATCAAGCAGCGCATGTAGAAGCTGATGCTCAGCCGCTTGAAGTTCCCGGGCAGGTTGCCGGCGACCGTTTCGAGGAAGAATGCGTAAAGGAGAGCGACGATGCCGGCGCGCCGCAGCGACGCGCCCATCAGATGAAACAGGGCCGCGAAGGCCAGCGTTCCCCACAGCGCTGCCGGCCAGTACAGCGTGAACGCCGTCCGGCCCGGCTCGCCGCCCAGCCAGCACAGGAGGAACAACCCGCCCAGGTTGAACGCCAGGCACCATGGCAACAGCGCCAGGTACTTCGCCAGGTAGATCGCCGGCCGCGGGATCGGCCTCACCAGGGTCCAGATGAGCGTCTGGGCTTCGCGTTCGCGGCCGAGCGCCTCGGTGGCGAAGCTCAAGGTCCACAGCGGCAACAGGAAGGTTGCGAACAGGAAGAACACGATCCAGTTCGAAAACCGCGGCAGCGCGGACGTGATGTGCGTGACCGTCGCCCAGGCCGCCGTCGTCGCGAAGTGGACGCCGCGCGCTTCGGGCGACCAGGGCACCTGGCCCGCCAGCTTGACCTGCACGAGCCGCTGTTCAAAGGTGATGCCGGACCTGCGCGGCGAGCGAAAGTGGCCCATCGTCCAGCGACCCCGCGAGGTGTTGATGTGAACGATGAACGCCGACAGCGCTAGCAGGCCTACGGAAACCCACACCAGCCAGTGCGCCCGCGCCTGGCGGCGCAGGCTCAGCAGGACGAGGTTGGTCCACGCTCGCCAGGGCGATGGCGCCGAGTCAACCAGGGATTCAGACGACATGGGCGGGACAGGACTCCGATTGTGTCCGGGTGTGACAGAACGTTGGGACAGAATCGGAGTTCTATCCCACGAGGCAACTCAACCGCGCCGCCCGCCCAGCAGGTAATCGAGCACGTCGTGGGCGCGTTCGTCCAGCGTTTCCAGGTGATGGATTTCCAAGGGGAGCGTGATGGCCAGCTCGGTCACCTTCTGGAAGAAGCCGTGCGGGTTGCGCGAGCGGACCAGGAGCGAATCGTGGTCGCGCTCGATCGCGACGATGTGATCGAGCTGCCACAGCGCGCCGGCGAGCCGTTGGTTCTGGTCGCAGGCGATGCGGATGGTCAACGGATGGCCGTCGAGCACCGCCCGGATCTGCGGCAACGTCCCCACGGCGGCGATGCGGCCCGCGGCCATGATCGCTACATGATCGGTCAGCTTTTCGAGCTCTTCCAGCTCATGACTGGAGATCAGCAAGCACTTGCCGCGCTCGGCCAGCTCTCGAAACAGCGCGATCGACTCACGGCGGCCGATCGGGTCAATGCCGCTGAGCGGCTCGTCGAGCAGCAGCAATTCCGGATCGTGGAGCAAGGCCTGGGCCAGCTTGATGCGCTGCCGCATCCCTTTCGAATAGCCGGCGAGCGGTCGATCGGCGCGATCGCGCATGCCGACCAGTTGCAGCGTGTTGTCGGTGCGCTCGCGGGCCTGGGCGCGGCTGTAGCCGCACAGTTGCGCCATGCCTTCCAGGAAGCGGCGGCCGGACCAATCTTCGTAGAACGTGTCGTGCTCCGGGCAGTAGCCGAGGTGCCGCTTGGCGGCCGCGGTCCAGGCGTGGCGTCCCGCGATGTGCACGGCGCCGAGGTCCGGCCGGATCTGTCCCGCCGCCAGCCGCAGCAGTGTGCTCTTGCCGGCGCCGTTGTGCCCGACCAACCCGGTGATCCCCGAACGCAGCTCCAGCGTCACCTGGTTCAGTCCGATGACCGGCCCGTACCACTTGGACACGCGGTCGAAGCGCAGCGCAACCTGTTTGGCTGCCTGGTCCGCGCGGCCGGCGGGAATGTCTGCCGGACGAGCGGCATCGACCGCCCGGGGCAGCGCCAAGGTGATGGAGGCCGGCGTGATGGCCTCGTCACGCACGCCATCCGTGGGCGCCGCCGTCAGCGCACGATCGGCACGTCGCGGGTTCGCATCTTCAACAGAATCAGGCATGCAACGCAAACTCCTGACAGCGTGACTGCGGCCTCCCAGAACTCCGGCTGCGGCGGGTTGCCGATGTTGCGGTGCTGGAAGCCCAGGCAGGCATGGCCTACCAACCCCAGCGTATTCCACAAATCGAGCAGCCGCCAGCGCCCATCGTATTGTAGGCCATCCACCAGAATGCTCGCCAGCACCCGCATGAACAAAAACAGCGACACCCAGAGCAAGAGCAGCGGCATGGTGCGGCGCAGCCAGCTCGCGGCGGTCACCAGCATGATGCTCAGCACCACCGCCAGCGCCATGCCATAGCCGACGATGCCCAGGGCCAGCTGCCAGCCCGCCGGTCCGCGGCCGAGGTTGTTGGCCGTGAAGTAATCGACGTCGAGCACGTAGTCGAAGTCGCTCATGCCGTGCTGGGCAAACAGCACCAGGGCCGGCAGGGTGGTCAGCAGGTGCACGACGGCGGCGACGGCGAGGCACTTTCCCATGATCCAGTGGCGCGGCTGGATCGGCTTGGCCAGGTAGAAGCCGACGCTGCGGAAGGTGAAGTCGTTGCCGACCAGCACCGCGCCCGCGAAGGCCAGCACGATCAGGACCATCGCCCCCTGATACGAAAAAAAGTAGGCGAAGGTGTCCTGGCTGCCGTTGAGCACGCGGATGCCGCGCCTGAGGAAGCTCACAGTGCGCTGGGGATCGGTCTTGAGCCGGCCGATCTGGATCGGCGCCGCCGCCAGCTGCGTCTCGGCCCAGTCGAGCAGGAACGAGCCGAAGAAGAACATTAAGAACAAGAGCAGCGCGAAGCCGTACAGCGCCCAGAACAGCTTGCGCCGCAGCAGCATCCCCAGGGCGACCCGCGCGATCGGCCACACCGACCACAACGGCTTTCGCCACGGTCCGTGCCACGCGCGGTAGTGCAAGAGGGATGAGGTCATGGCCGCTCGCGGCTTGGCGTTCGCCGGATCATTTCCCCCGGCGCTGCAAACTCGTCGATCACGCGATGGAACAGCTCTTCCAGGTCCTCGTCATCCGCGTGCAGACCGCGCACCGTCACCCGGTGATGATCGGCCAGGACGAAGAACGCCCGCGTGGTCCAGCCCTGGGGGACGGCGACGCGGACGTCGCCCTTGCCATTGTCGTGGAGCACTTGCACGCCTTCAAGGCGCAAGTCCTCCAGAAAGCTCTCCGGGTCGCCCTGAAGGTGCAAGCGGTAACGATCGTGCCGGCGCCGGCAAAGGGCGGCGACGGGGCCATGGCACAGGACCTGGCCATGGTGGAGGATTAGCACGGCCTCGCAAACTTTGGCGACGTCGCCCAGGAGGTGCGTGGACAGGAGAATCGTCTTGCCGTGCTCGGTCGCCAGCCGCAACAGCAAGTCGAGCATGCCCTCGCGGCCGGCCGGATCGAGGCCGCTGGTCGGCTCGTCGAGCAGCAGGGCGGGTGGATCGGGGATCAGGGCCTGGGCCAGCTTGAGCCGCTGCTTCATGCCGGACGAGTATTCCTCGACCTGGCGATAACGGGCTTCGCCCAGATCGAGATAGGTCAGCACTTCATGGGCGCGGCGCAGGGCGTGCTTGCGCGGCATGCCGTACAGCTCGCCGGCCAGGGCGACGTATTCGACGCCGCGCAGCCCCGGCACCAGCGAATCCGCCTCCGGCATGTAGCCCAGCGCGCGGCGCAGCTCCGTGCCGTCGCCGTGCAGCGAGCGCCCGAGCACCTGCCCGCTGCCGGAGGTGGGCCGCACCAGGCCAAGCAGGATCTTGAGCAACGTGGTCTTGCCGGCCCCGTTGGGCCCGAGCATGCCGATGCGGCCGCGCTCCAGTTGCAGCCCGACGTCCTTGAGGGCTTGCTGCGTGCCGTACCAGTGGTTGATGCCGTGCAGATCGAGGAACATGGTTCAACGGGGTGATCACGTCGTGTAATCGGCGTTCAGGCGCACATACTCATAAGTCAGATCGCAGGTGTAGAACGTGCAGCGCCCCGAGCCGAGTGTGAATTGCAGCCGCATCGGAACCTCGCGGTTGCTCTTGAGCCAGGCCGACACCCGGGCGGCGTCGAACGGCGTGGGTTGGCCGCGGTCGTACAGCAAGAACTCGCCGAGCCGCAGCGACAGATCGCGCTCCTCGAAATCCACCCCGGCATAGCCGGCGGCCGAGACGATCCGGCCCCAGTTGGGATCGGCGCCGAAGATGGCCGTCTTGACGAGGACGCTGTCCGCGACGGCCTTGGCGATGCGCCGCGCTTCCTCGTGGTTGCGCGTCCCTTCCACGTCAATCGTGATCAGGTGATTGGCGCCTTCCGCGTCCGCGGCGATGGCCCGCGCCAGCTCGGCGCACACCTGGGTCGCCGCCTGTTCGAATTCCCACAAGCCGGCGCCCGTCAGCTTGCGTCCGGTCCCGTTCGCGAAGATGATCAACGAATCATTGGTGCTCGTGTGGCCTTCGACGCTGATGCCGTTGAAGGATTTCTCCGCGACTCCGGGGACGATCTTGGCCAGGTCATCGGGACGGACGGCGGCGTCCGACAGGACAAACGCCAGCATGGTCGCCATGTTCGGCCCGATCATGGCCGCGCCTTTGGCGAAGCCCGTGAGCCGCACTTCGGTTCCCTCCAGGAGCACCGAGCGCGTGCTCACCTTGATTCTCGTGTCCGTCGTGAGAATGGCGTGAGCGGCGCGATCCAGGGCCGCGGCGTCCGCGCCAAGGGAACTGCACGCGGCGGCGATCCCCGGCTCGATCGCCTCCATCGGCAACAACCGCCCGATCACGCCGGTCGAGCAGACCAGGATTTGTTCGGGCCGGCAGCCGAGGCTGCGCGCGGCGCACCCGGCCATGCGGCAGGCGTCGCGCAGGCCCTGCGCGCCGGTGCAGGCGTTGGCATTGCCGGAACAGATGACGATGCCGCGCGCGGCGGCGGCCGGCAGCCGTTCCTGGCAGATGCGCACCGGCGCGGCGCAAACCCGGTTCTGCGTGAACACCCCCGCCGCCGCCGCGGGCTCGTCGCTAACCACCAGCGCCAGGTCGAGCCGGTTCGGATCGAGCCGGTTCGGATCGGGCCGGATGCCGCAATGGACGCCCGCATACCGATAGCCGCGGGCCAGGGTCCAGGTTTCCATGGCGTCAATATAGCGAATTCACATTCACAGCGCATCGACGATGTCGGCCGCCCCGTCGGTCCGTTTCAGGCGTTCGGCGATCAGCGTATCGAGCACGAGCTGGCCCACGTGATAGAACAAGAGCGGCAAGATCGCCAGCGGAAACTGCTCGACAAAGTAACGGTCCAAGAGCAAGAGCGCGATCGGCAACGTCTTCTGACTGCCCGCGAAGGCCACGGCCCGGCAACGCGGCTCATCGAATCCCATCAAGCGGCTCGACCACAACCCGGCGAAGAGCGCCATGAGATGCAGCCCCAAAGCAAACGCGGCGCTGGCGGCCACGAATCCCACGGGCAGCCCCGCCCCGCTCTCCAGCCGCAGCCCGAGCGCCGTGGTTGCCTTCAAGATGATCAGCAGCACGAAGAGTTGCGCCACGTAACCGAGCGGGCGGCGGCCGGCGTCGGCGAACCGGGCGGCCGCCGGCGCCAGCCGCAACGCTTGCCCCAGCGCGACCGGCGCCGCCAAGGTGACCGCGAGGTTGGCCATCATCTCCAGGACCGGCAGCTCGACCTGGGTCCCGGTCAGCCAGGTGAGCAACAGCGGCGTGATCAGCCAGCTGCTCGACGTGCCGCCGAGAACGACCAGGAGGGCGGTCGCTTCGTTGCCCCCCGCCAGGCGCGTCCACAGCACGCACGACGCCAGCGTGGAGGGTACGCTCGCGGTCAAGCACAGCCCGACACGCAGGTCCGGGGAGACGGGCAGGTGTGCGATGCACCGGGCGAGGATTGGGACCAGACCGTAACTGATCGCCAAGGAGTACAGCGCGGCCCACGGCCGCCGCAGCTCTCCGGCCAGGCTGCGGGTCGGCATCGTGAGCGCCATGAGAAACAGGGCGCAGCCGATGATCCAATCCGGCGGAAGATGCCCGGTCCACGGCTGAAAGAGCTGGGGGAACAGCAGCGCCAGGGTTACGCCTGACAAGAGCGCGCCCAGGAACCAGCGCTGAACGAAGAACGCTCGCATGCCGATCGGTGAATTCTACGCCCGCCTACTCCTGCCGCGTCGCGGCCGCAGCTTCGCCGGCGTCGATGAGGCCGTCGCCGTTCTGGTCGATGCGGTCGAAGTCCGCGCGGGCGCCGAGGAATTCGTGGCGCGACACGTCGCCGTCGGCGTTGCGGTCCATCTTCTTGAACCACAGGGGCGCCTGCGGCGGATAGGCGGCGCTCGCCGGCCTCGGGCCGAACATCCCCCGGCCGGCCACGACGAACTGCTGATTGACAGCGGGGTTCAACACCACGCGGAATTGCAGCGGCAGCTCCTGGGCGTCGATGGCGGCGTCGCTGTTCCTGTCGTGGGCCTGGAGGCGGCGCCAGGCGGTCATCAGCTCGCGCGGGCCGAGCTGGCCGTCGCGGTTGGCGTCGAACAATTGCAGCCAGTTGCGGCCTTGTTCCTGCACCGAGAAGCTCACGAACGCCTCGCGGGCCTGGCCCTGCAGGGCGAGGTAGGCCTGGGTTTCCTTGTCGGTCAGCTTGCCGTCCTCGTCGCGGTCGAGGATCGGAAAGAGCTGCCGCACGAATTGCAACTGCGGGCTGTCGAGGTCCTTCAGCTCCACGTAGCCGCGCTTCTTGGTGTCGGCGGCCCTGAGCTGCTGCGCGATGAACGCGAACTGGTTGGCGACTGGGCGGCCCGGAAAGGCGTCCTGGTTCTGCACGACGATGTCGGCGTCGCCCAGCGCGACCGCGGCCTGATCGCCGGCCACGCGCACGGCCTGCGCGGGGAGCGATCCCGTGCTCACGGCGGCGACCGGAGGCTGGTTGCCCGCCCGATTGCCGGATTGGTTGCCGGCGCGGAGGTGGGCGATCAGCTCGACCGACGGGGCGTGCTTGGGGACCCTGGCCAGCTCGGCGAGGTCGAGCGTGCCGTCGCTGTTCGCATCGAGCCTCTGGAATGAGGCCTGGTCCAGCCCGATTTCCTTGCGGCTCACGTGCTTGTTGGCGTCCACGTCGTAGCGGGCCAGGAGCAAGAAGGCCAGTTGCACCCGGGCCGTGTCGCCGCTCAGGTGGAAGTACGACGTCCCTTGCGCCGGCGCTGCCAGCATCTGTCCGCGCTGCGAGACGACGGTCCGGCCGCCGGTCGGCGCTGTTCCCGGCGCCAGCTCTTGCGCGCTCACCAGTTCGTCGTCGTTCACGTCGAGGTCCGCGGCCAGGGATTTCGCGGCTTGCACTTCGGCTTGCGACAGCTTGCCGTCGCCGTTGGTGTCGAGCTTCTTGAACAGGGCGTCGTTGACGCGCGCCGTGGTCTCGGTAGGCGCGGCCGTCATCTGAATCGGCGCGACGCCGTTCTTCTGGTAGTAGCCGATGAACTCGTCTTTCGTGATCGTTTGCTCGGAGGTTTTGCCGAAGTCTCGAAGCGTCAGCGATCCGCCGCGAAACGGGAAGAATCCCCCCTGGGCCGCGAGGATGCGCATGCTGCCCGCGTTGGGAGCGCCCTGCAAGTCCTTGTCGCCGAGCGCGCCGCGATTGTGCCGATCGAGATAATCGAACCAGCGCTCCAGGTATTGCTGCCAGCCAACGTGCACCGGCTGCCCGCCGGCCAGCACGTGCAGCCGCAGCACCACCGGTCCCTGATCGCGCAGGAACACCAGCTCGATCGGCTCGCTGCCTTTCGGCGCCGGCGGCCCGTCGCGTAGGCGCTCGGGCTGCGCCGCCAGCGAGCCGACCGAAGCTGCCAGAACGCCGCAGGCCAACAGCAGGCGGTTCATGCCGTGATCTCCGGGATGGGATTGGAGCCGTGGTCGGCGATGCGGATCGGCCGGCCCACGTTCGACATGTTCTGCTTGGTGTGGTCGATGCCCAGCGCCCGGCAAATGGTCGCCATGAACTGCGGCACGCCGACCTGGTTTTCATCGACGGTCATGCCGTCGGGGCTGGTGCGGCCAAAGGCTTGCCCGCCCTGGACGCCGCCGCCGGCGAGCACCGCGCTCCAGGCGTTGGGGAAGTGATCGCGGCCTTGCTGCGGGTTGATGCGCGGCGTGCGGCCGAACTCGCCCATCCAGACGATGAGCGTGCTGTCCAAGAGACCGCGCTGGCGGAGGTCGACCATCAAGTTGGCCCAGGCCGGGTCGAGGACGCTGCACAGGGTGCGGACGTTGTTGAAGTTCTGCTGGTGCGTGTCCCAGCCGATCTGCACGCCCGGAATCGAGCCGAGGTTGACCTCGACGAAGGGCACGCCGCGCTCGACCAGCCGGCGAGCGAGCAGGCAGCCCTGGCCGAAGAGGTTGCGGCCGTAGCCGTCGCGGATGTGGGCCGGCTCCTCGTCGAGGTTGAACGCCGAGCGGGCGGCGGTGCGCATCAGACGGACGGCGCGGTCGTAGGCGGTGCGGTGGCTCTGCGGCGACACGCCGGGGTGGCGGGCGACGAAGTCGCGCTCCATGTCTTCGAGGATGCTGACGCGGGCGTCGAACTGCGGCGTGGTCACTTCGCCCGGCGGCTGCATGTCTTGCACACGGAGGGTGTCGCCGACGTTGGCGTTCTGGACCGGCTGGAAGTTCTGGTTGTCGCCGACCAGGAGCGGGGCGTATTGCGGGCCGAGGAAGCCGGGCCCGTAGGCGGCCGGGTTGAACACGCGGAACGGGGCGATGCTGACGAAGTTCGGCAAGGCGGCGTCTTCGCGGCCCAGCTCCTTGGAGATCAACGAGCCGATGGTCGGATACTGGATCGGGCCGACCGGCATGTAGCCGGTGCGCATGTAGAAGCTGGCCCGGCCGTGGTCGCCTTCGCGGGTGGACAGCGAGCGGATGACGGCCATGTCGCGCATCTGCTGGGCGACGCGCGGCAGGTGCTCGCCGATGCGGACGCCTGGGACGGTCGTCTGGATTTCGCGGAACGGGCCGCCGTTGGCGTGGCCCGGCTTGAGGTCGAACGTATCCATCTGGCTGGGGCCGCCGTTCATCCACAACAGGATGCAGGCGCGGCGGCGGTCGGGGTTGTTGGCCGTGTCGTTGGCGAGGGCCTCCAGCCAGCCGGAGCAGGAATAGCCGACGACGCCGGCGGAGACCAGCGTGTGCCAATCGCGACGCGACAGTTCGTGACGACCGAGTTGCGGACGAAATGCCATGGTGAGACCCCTGTTCAGGAAGCCCGAGCACGTGCGACCGTCGGGCTTCGCCAAAGGATTAGTGGTTGCTTCAATAGCTCCGAAACCCGGAGACTTCGGAAGCGTTAGTGGTTGAACAAGAACTCCGAGGTATTCAAGAGCGCCCAAAAGACATCGGACAGGGCCGCGCCCGGATCGTTGGTGGTCCCGCCGCGCTCGACATAGGTCAGCAGGCGGTCGCGTTCCTCCGGCCGCGGCGGGCGGCACAGGGCGGCCAGGTACAGCGTCTCGATCTTCTGCTCGGTGGACATGAACGGCACGTCGGCGACGGCGGCCAGCGTGGTGCTGGCGCGGAGGCTGGTGGCGTCGCTGACGAAGCGGCCGTTCATCAAGGCCAGGGCTTGCAGGATCGACGTTTGCGTTTCGGTGCGGCGGTCCTGCGTGGCGAAGCGATTCAGGAACTGCCCACGCGCCGATTGATTGTTGATGAGCGCGAACCGCACGTTGGGCTGATCGACCTCTCGGAAGCCGGTCGCGGCGGCCAGGCTGTCGAACAGTTGCTCCGGCGTCAGGCCGCGCACCGCCATCCGCGCGAACGCGTGCGGCTCCTTCTGGCTTGGATGGGTTTGCACGCTGGTCCGCTGGTAGGTCTGGCTCAGCGTGATGGCTTCGAGCAGATACTTCATGTCGAAGTCATGGGCGATCAGGTGCTGAGTCAATTCGGCGAGCAGCTCCGGGTGGTGGATCGGGTTTTCCTCGGTCGGCTCGTCGTCGCACGGATCGAGCAGGCCGATGCCGAAGCAATGCGCCCACAGCCGGTTGGCCACGGTGCGGGCGAAGTAGGGATTGTTCCGCGACGTGACCCATTCGGCCAGGATCGTCCGCGAGTCCTTGCCATCCTGCCAGGCTGGCGGCTCGCCCGTCGGCAGTTTCGCCTGCACGACCTTGTCCTTGCCGGGAATCTTGATCTCGCGGCCGGGATTCCGGGCCGGCGGGGGAAGCCGGCCGTTGACCGGCCGCACGCCCTGGTTGGGCAGCACGCCGGAATAGAACGCCGCCAGTCCCCAGAAGTCGGTCTGAGACCACTTGGCGAACGGATGGTCGTGACACTGAGCGCATTCCAGCCGGACGCCCAGGAAGATGCGGGCGGTGCTGGCCGCCAGGTTCTCCGCTTTGAATTCCTGCGCCTGGAAAAACGCGACCGGCGTGGCGTTGGCTTGGCCGGCGATCTGGCCGCGGAGCGGCTGATTGAATGCGGTCGGCCCGGCGAGCACGTCGCGCACCATCGTGTCATAGGGGACGTTCGCGCGGATCTGCTGCTCGAGCCAGGTCCGGAAGTTGTTGGCGAAGAAGGCCTGCTGCTGGTTGCCGCCGGCGGGCATGATGATGTCGCGCCAGGTGTTGCTCCAGTGCGTGATGAACAGCGGATGGGCCATCAGCCGGCCGATCAACCTGGCGCGCTTGTCCGGCGCCGGATCGGCCAGGAACTCGCGCGTCTCGGACACGCGCGGGATGCGGCCGACCAGGTCGAGGTAGACCCGGCGGACGAACTCGGCGTCGGACGCGATTGGGGCCGGCTGGATTTGCTCTTTCCGCCAATGATCGGCCAGCCGGCGATCGATGCGTTCGGCCAGCTGGGCTGGCGTCAACGGCCGATCGGCAAGCGCCGGCGTGCAAGCCGCGAGCAACGTCGCGGCGATGATCAGGAAAGGCCGGTACATGACAGCGTCCCCCCGCGCGGAACCGGGGTTGAGGAACCCGTAGATAGAACTGCCGACGCCCGTAATTCTAACAGAGGAAACGGGTTGATGAAACAAGTTTTTCCGACCAGCCCCTCGCCCGTTTGGGGAGAGGGGTCAGGGGTGAGGGGTTTCACACCCGCCGGAACTGCCGGTCCAGCTCGTGCCGCGTGAACAACAGCGCCGTCGGCCGGCCGTGCGGGCAATGATGGGCGTCCTGGGCCAGATGCCGCTGGCCGCTGAGCGCGGCGATTTCTTCCGGGGTCAACGGATCCCCGGAGCGGACCGCGGCGTGGCAGGCCATCAGGCTCATCAGCTCATTCAGCAGATGCTCCCGCGTCGGCAAACGTTCCTGGGCCGTCAGGTAATCGACCACGCTCTTCAGGATCTCCCCCGGCGGCGTCTTGCCGAGGATGGCCGGGTAGCTTGTGACCAGGAGCGTGCCGTTGCCGAAATCGTCGACGCTCAAGCCCAGCTCCGCCAGGGCCTCGCGCTGCTCCAGCGTCTTGGCCGCCTGGTCCGCGGTCAACTCCACCGGCTCGGGGATCAACAGGCGTTGCGCTTCCAGCGTCCCCGCCCGGAAACGCTCCTTGAATTGCTCGAACAGGATCCGCTCGTGGAGTGCATGCTGATCGATGACCAGCATCCCCTCCGGCGTTTCCAGCACCAGATAGGCGTTGTGCAGTTGAATCGCCTTGGAGCCGTTCGAGCCAAACGTCGCGGCCGCCTCTGACGCGGCGTTCGCTGGCGGTTTCGTGCTCGCGGCTTCCGATCCCGCGTGGCCGTTCACCGGCGGCGGCGTGGTCGTGTCCGGCCCGCGCGGCGCCCCGCCCTGCGGCTCCACGCGCCGCGGCTCCGGCAGCGGGTTCTTCGTGAACGTCGGAAAACCCGTCTGCCCAAACAGCGATGGCGTCGCCTGGTCCTGCCGCGGCGTCAGCCACGGGGCGCCCTGGGCAACGCCCTGGGGCGCGACGCCCTGCGGCATCCCACCCAGCGCCGGGCTCGGCGGCCGCAGCCGCGCCGTCAGGTTCTCGGCGCTCAGCCGGTTGCGGATGGTCGCCAGGAAGAAGCTGAACAACGCACCGCTGTCGCGGAACCGGACCTCGGCCTTGGTCGGATGGACGTTGACATCGACGTGATCGGCCGGCATGTCGAGGTACAGAAACGCCACCGCGTACCGGCCGGTCATCAGCAGCCCGCGAAACGCCTCCTGCACGGCGTGCCCCAGGCTGCGGTCGCGAATCCAGCGGCCGTTGAGGAACAGGTACTGCATCTTCGGGGTGCCGCGGTCGCAGGCGGGGTCGGCGATGAAGCCGTACAGGTGGGCCGGGCCCTGCGTGGCGTCGATGGGATACAGTTTGTCGCTGACGTCCTTGCCGAAGAACAGGCGGATGCGGTCGAGCAGCGAGGCGGCGGCGGTGATCTCGTAGACCGACTTGCCGTTGTGGTTGAGCGTCAGGTGCAGGCCCGGACGCGCCAGGGCGATGCGCGTGCACACCTCGCAGATGTGGCCCATCTCGGTGGCGGCGGTCCGCAGGAACTTGCGGCGCACGGGAGTGTTGAAGAACAGATGCCGCACCTCGATGCGCGTGCCGGCCGCCCCGTTCCAGACCTTGGCGGGGCTGACCACGCCGCCGTGGCAGGCGACTTCCGCCCCGACCGCCGCGTCCGCCGGCCGCGCTTGCAGCGTCACCTGGCTGACGCCGCCGATCGACGCCAGGGCTTCGCCGCGAAAGCCGAGGGTGTGCACGGCAAACAGGTCGTCGGCGCTTTCCAACTTGCTGGTGGCGTGGTTGCTGAACGCCAGGGCCAGGTCGTCCGCATGGATGCCGCCGCCGTTGTCGACGACCCGGATGAGCTCGGCCCCGCCGTTCTCGACGTCGATGTCGAGCCGGGTGGCCCCGGCGTCGAGGCTGTTTTCCAGGAGTTCCTTGACCACGCTCGCCGGCCGCTCGATCACCTCGCCGGCGGCGATCTTGGTGATGACGGAGGTCGGGAGTTGGCGAATCCTGGCCATGAAAGTGCGGCTCCTTGGCGGTATTCTACTGATCGTTCCGCCTATTCCCCCGCTTTCTTCAAAGCGGCATTCAACAGGGCCGTCGATAGCCGAAATCCTGCCTGCACCAAGTCGGTAAAGACCGGCGCCGCCAGCGGGATCAGCCCAACGCTCTTCGCCTGAAGAACGATCCCCACGGTCCCGGTGACCGGCAATTGGAATTGAGCCGCTGTGCGACGGGCTTGTTTGTCATCGAGGATGATGCGTGCCGCGTTCACTTCAAGCGCCAAAGCGATCGCTTCTGCCTCCCCTGCGCCCAAGTTGTTCCGCAGCGGGCAACAAGGTGCTGGTTGGCGACCTGTTGAGTCACAATCCAAGAGGTTGCGAGCGCACCCCACTCGGCAAGCACCGCGGGAGGAATGACGATGGAGCCGTAGAGCGCAGACAGCAAGTCCAGCTTGCCGATTGCTTCCAGACTTATCAGGCAGCTGCTGTTGGAGACCGTCATTGCGCGTGCGTCAGATCGTCGTCGAGGTCGCTTGGCGATGTATCGAACACGGCAACGCCATGTTTTCCAAACAATTCCAGAAACGTCTTCTTCGTGTATCCTGCCATTTCGGCGGCCTTGCCCGAGGACAGGCGACCGGTTTCAACCAGCTTGACGGCCAGCAGCAGCTTGGCCTCCTGTTCCGCGATGGAATCGGGGAGAGTGATGGTGACGGAAGGCATGATCAATCCCTGGTTCATATGACATCGTTCATCATACTCCCGTTTTCCCACCAAGATCGGTTTCCGTGACAACGGCATGGCTTGAGAATCTGCGTCTTGTCGCCCGGCGGCCCTCATTATTACAAATCAGTTTGACGACGTACAGCCCCGGATGCGATTTGCTTCGATGGCAGATAGGCGAAACCATCATGCAAGCACCATGACCCGTTACCCGCGCCGCTGCCCAGCAGCCCTCGCCGTGTGGCTTCTCACGGTGACCTTCACCTCCGCCCAAACCCTCGTCTTGGCGACGTGGAAGACGCCGGCGGCCCATTCCGGGCTGTATGTCGGCGCCGCCAGCGGGCTGGTCTCGCCCCAGCCGACGGCGTCGCCGCTTTGCATCCTCACGAGGACCGATTCGATGACGTGGTCGTCGCCGTAGGCGGTGCGCCACGGATAGATGAGCGGCATGGCGACGTGATACAGGTCGATGCGGTCGATGCGCATTGCCGTTCCTCCTCGCGGCCCGGGATGTCATATCCGAAACTCGAATGTCGAATGCCGACCCCCATCCATTTGGTGACGCTGCACGTGGTGACGGTGCACGACAACGCTGAGGCCGGCTGAGGCTGCCGGCGTCGAACCGATGGTGCATATATACTGAATACCATTGCTGGGGAACGACGAGCCAGTGCATCATGTCACGCGATACGTGGACCCGTCTTGCCGACGATGAGTTGCTGGCGCAATGCGACGTCGACACCTACCGCGCCAGCGGCCCGGGCGGGCAGAAGCGCAACAAGACCAGCTCGGCCGTCCGGCTGCGGCATGTCGCCAGCGGCTTGATCGTGATTGCCGAAGAGAGCCGATCGCAGCACGAGAACAAGGCCAAGGCGCTGCGGCGGCTGCGGCAAGCGCTCTACCTCAAGCTGCGCCGCCCCCTGACCGAAGGCGAGTTGCCGCGGCTCGGCGGCTGTCCCGAAATCGCGGCCGCCAGGAACGCGGCGGGCCGGCTGGCGGTCGGGCGCAAGGACCCGCGTTTCTGGCCGGCCGTCGGCGTCGCCCTGGACGCGCTGGCTTCGGCGCAGGCGCGGGTGCACGATGCGGCCGTCGCGCTGGGCGTCACCACCGGCAACCTGCTCGCCTTCCTGCAAATCGAGCCGAAGGTCTGGGAGCAGGCGAACATCCTGCGCCAGCGCCACGGCCAGAAAGCCCTGCGCGCCGATCATTGAGTGCTGCACCAACCCGAAGCGTAAGGAGTGCTGCACCAACCCGAAGCGTAAGGAGTGCTGCACCAACCCGAAGCGTAAGCGAGGCGAGCAGGCGAAATCCCTCGCTTACGCTTCGGGTTGGTGCGGCAGAATCACGCACGGCTTATAGATTGGATTCATGCCTGCTCCCCAAGAATTCTCCTGGATCGACAAGCCAATCCTCGCGGGGATGGCGCGTCCGGGCGCGCTCGAAGAGTTGATCTGGCTGCGGGAGCAGGGGATTCAATTGCTGATTTCGCTGACCGAAGACCCGATGCGGCGCGACTGGATCAACGAGGCCGGACTGTTTTCGATGCACGTGCCGGTGGTCGACTTGTTTCCGCCGTCGCAGAAGCAGATCGAGCTGTGCCTGTCGGCCGTGGACAAGGCCCGCACGAACCAGTTCGGCGTGGGCATCCATTGCGGCGCCGGGCTGGGACGAACGGGAACGATCCTGGCGTGCTATCTCGTCACCCAGGGGCTCAGCAGCCGCGACGCCCTGGCCCGGATCCGCCAGCTCCGGCCCGGGTCGGTCGAGACCCCCGAGCAGGAGGAAGCGGTTGCAGAGTTTGCGCTGCGACGGCGGTCACCGGCGTGATGCCGACCGCCGGGGACATGGTCTCGGCCCCGTGTGCGGGAGGCTCGTCCACCGGCGCCGGCGTTGACGGGACGGCGGCGCGCTGGCTCCGATTCCAGGCCAGCGCCGCGGGTTGGGCGAATGGGTTCAGGGCGTCGATCAACTCCTGAGGCGACTGAAAGCGCTCCGCGGGGTCCTTGGCCAGCAGCTTCGTGACAATCGCGGCGACGGCCTCGGGCACGTCGGCGCGAAACCCGTCGATCGGTTGCGGCATGTCGGTGTTGTGACGCAGGAGCTTTTCGAGCGCGCCGCCGCCGGGAAACGGCACTCGCGCCGTCAGCAGCCAGTACATCGTGCCGCCCAGGCTGTAGAGATCGGAACGGATGTCGGCCTTGTGCAGATTGCGGGCTTGCTCCGGCGCGATGAAGTCGGGCGTGCCCATGACCACGTTGGCGCGGGCCACGATCGTGGTCGAGCCCGGCGCGACGGCGCTCGGCGCTTGCAGACGCGCCAGGCCGAAATCGAGGATCTTGACCAGGGCCGCCTTCTTCTTGGCCGGCTGCACGAGCAGGTTGGCCGGCTTGATGTCGCGGTGGAGCATGCCCATCTCGAACGCGTGCTGCAACCCGGCCGCGGCTTGCCGGGTCAGCTCGCAGGCCGTGCCGGCAGGCAGCCGTCCCTGCCCGCGCACGAGCTCGTCCAGGTTGGGGCCGTCGACATATTCCATCGCGAAGTAGTGCCGGCCGTTCAGCTGGCCGGCGTCATAGGCGATGACGATGTTGGGATGATGGAGCTGCGCGGCCGCCTGCACCTCGCGCGCGAACAGCTTTTGCGCCCGGCGCGTCTTGGTGACCGACGGCGCCAGCACTTTGAGCGCGACCAGGCGATTCATGGGCTGGTGAAGCGCCTTGTAGACACGGCCCATGCCCCCCTGGCCGAGCTGTTCCAGAATCTTGTACGGGCCGAGGAAGAATCCCTGGCTCCGGCCGATGAGGATCAGCTCGGCCTGGAACTTGGTCAGCAATCCCAGCTCGACGAGCAGACGCGCTCCCACGCGGGCGCGCGGCGCTTCCTGCAAGCGCTCGATCACCGCGCTCAAGTCGCGCTCGGCAATCAGGCCGCTCTGGCGCAGGTGCGCCACGAACGCATCGCGATCCACCGATGAGGAGGCCATCGTACCACCAAGGTCTCAGAGGCTGTCCGAAAAGGATGTCCGGACCCTTGCCGGCGCGATCACGACTTACGACGCGAAATCAGGGGTCCAGACACCTTGTCGGACAGCCTCTCAATGCTGCGAGCTTCGGCGAAACGGACGCGGGGGCTGGGCGATTCGACCGGCCTTCGAAGGAGCGCCGGCAAGGTAGGTGGGTGATCCTACCATTCCTCCCGCCGCGTGCCAATAGGAAGACGACTCAGGCGGCGAATCCGTTCAGCGAATCTCGACGGGGCGCATCGGCGCCAGCGGAGCTTCACCAATCCATCATTGACCGGGAGCAGAATCCGGACAGAGTACCCGCGTGGCATCGTTTTCATAGCTTGTCTGAAACAGGCTTGTAGCCGGAAAGGTGTCCGCATGCCGTTTCTTTCGTTGCTATCGACCGGCGGCGACACGGACCAGGCCCTGAGCGACATCCTTGGCCAGGTGCGCGACGCCTGGACCGGGGCGGTCGACGTCGCCCTGGTCTTCTTCACTCCGCAACACCTCGCCGCCGCCGACAAGATCGCCGAGGCGCTGGCGCCGCTGCAGGCGCGGGCGCTCCTGGGTTGTCCGGGCGAAACCGTGGTCGGCAACGAGCGCGAGATCGAGCAAGGGCCGGCCCTGTGCCTGTGGCTGGGCCGCTGGGCGCATCCGATCGTGGCGACGCCGTTCCATCTGGCGATCGAGCAAACGTCGGAAGGCTACAGCCTGCTGGGCTGGCCGGATGAGTTGGTGGACGCGACGCCGGCCGAATCGTTGATCCTCGCGGTCGCCGATCCGTTCACGTTTCCGACGGATGATTTTCTCAGCCAGATCAACGACGAGAACCCGGGCCTGCGCGTCGTGGGCGGCATGGCCAGCGGCGCCCGCGAACCCGGCGTGCACCGCCTGATCATCGGCAACCGCGTGCTGGTTGAAGGAGCGGCCGGCGTCCTGCTGCAAGGGCCGATCGCCTGCCGGAGCGTGGTCTCGCAAGGGTGCCGGCCCATCGGCAAACCGCTGGTCATCACCAAGGCGCGCGACAACATCATCGAGGAGCTGGGCGGCAAGCCGGCGCTGGCCCAGATTCAGCAGCTCTGGCAAGAGTTGATCCCGCGCGACCAGCAACTGGTGCAGCAAGGCTTGCACGTCGGCCGCGTCATCAACGAATATCAAGAGACCTTCCAGCGCGGCGATTTTCTGGTGCGCAATGTCATCGGCCTGGAGCGCGGCACCGGCGCCGTCGCGATCACCGATCGGGTCCGCGTCGGCCAGACCGTTCAGTTCCATGTCCGCGACGCCGCCAGCGCCGACGAGGATTTGCGGCTGCTGTTGCGGCAAGGCGTGAACGCCGGCGCGTCCAAGCCGGCCGGGGCCTTGCTGTTCAGCTGCAACGGGCGAGGCACGCGCCTGTTCGAGCAGCCCCATCACGATGCCGCCGCGATCCAGCAAGAGATCGGCCCGCTGCCGCTGGCCGGCTTCTTCGCGCAAGGCGAGCTGGGACCCGTCGGCGGGCAGAACTTCATCCACGGCTTCACGGCCAGCGTGGCGTTGTTCGAGGAATGATCGAGAGAGAAAGAGAGAGGGAGGGAAACGGCGCGCGTGAGCGACGGATGCCGATCATGGTGAGGGAACAACGCCCACGCGCGCCGAAGCTTCGTCAATTCCCGGTGAGTGCAAGGCGCCGCGAATCCGGCGGCGTCACGGCGACTTCAAATCGGCCAGGAAGCGCTGCGCGGATTGCCACATGTCGCGGTGGGCGCCATCGCGGTCTTCCCGCAGCCCCAGCGATCGCGCCCGAACGCGGGCCACGTCGTCCGCGGCTTCTTCCACCAGGCGAAACCACAGATACCACAGGCCGCCCGCCAAGGCGCCGTCGCGGTCGTAGACGAACAGCGGCTGCAGCTTGGCATCGCGAACCAGCCGTATGAACTCGTCCACCTTCTCCTTGTCGAGCAGGTTCGGCGACACTTCCAGACTGACGTACGTCAGGCCGTGTTGCTCGGCTGCCTTGCGGTCGGCGGCATCGTTCTCCCCCGGCAGCCGGATGTGAAGGACGGTTCGGTAGTCGTGTTTCTTGAGCCAATCCAGGCCCTCGTCATGAGCGGGCCGCAGCCCGGCGGACACTTTCGGCAGCACATGCGCGAACTGGGCGATGCCGACGGGCAGCGCGGTCGGCGGCTGCTTCGCCGCGTCCACCTGGGGCGGATACAGACGCTTCTGGGCTTCCTTGGCATCTTCCGGTTCGGGAGGCGCCAGCAGCACCTTGCCATCAAACGGACTTGGCGCACGCGCCTCGGCGGGCTGCCATTGTGATTCGATCCTGGCGCCGGCGCCGGGCACGCCGTTCGGCGCTGGCGGCGCGGGCGGCGGCATCGTGGGAAACGGCGTGGCGGTGGGCGGACCGTTGGGGGCGGCGGACGGGCCGGGCGGAACAACAGGGAACGGTGTGGCCGCGCCGGGCGCAACTCCGCCTGAAGCGATCGCGCCGCCGGGCGCGAAACCCTGCGGGATCGGCGTCGTCGGCGGCGCGAACAGTCCGGGCCGGGCGGTGGCCTCCCGCTGCCGGCAGCACGGCGATTGACAGCCGGCCGTCACAGCCAACAAGGCCCCAAGGATCGCGATACGCCTCATGTCGGTCGCCCTCGCGCCACAGAATCATCCATTGCGATTGTAAAGAACGGCGCCGAACGACCTCCAGCGTCCGCACGCGGATTCGCGGAAAACGGAGGTCAAGCTGCGCCGACTTTGCGGGTTGAAGGGGTTGGGGGGCGAGTCCAATGAATGGCGGCGAGCGGCGGGGGGGGGGGGGGGGGGGGG
>JAKEET010000054.1 GCA_022616435.1 Gemmataceae bacterium | reverse complement strand
TCCTTGATCGCACTCCGCTCTTTGCGTGTGGACATAGCCCACCTCCTTTGGCGGAGATTAGACCATGGCCGTCAAGAACGGTGTTGGCCGGACGCACACCGTCGTAGTTCGTGAACAGGTACGCCCGGCCGCCGGTGTGGTAAGCGACTTCGGCGCGGTCGCCGCGCCGAATCGCAGGTGGGCCGACTTGGCGGGATTCAGCGCATTCTTCCAGACGATTTATCTAGAATCTCAAGGTAATGCTCGACTCGGCTGGGTGCCTTTTGTACGTTCTGTTTGTAGATTTCTCTTATCAAACCGTGAACTGCAAGGGACTCGTCACGGTAGTCGTCCTCGCCGTCCTGGGCGCAATAAGGCCCGCCTCGGGTGTAGCCCTTACCATCGATCGAAAAAAACAACTTAACCACCCCAAACCAGACCAACGATACCCTTACGCTGTCCCCGTTCTCGTAAAGGAAACATACCGAGCCGATAACGCTGCTGTTCTTTGGCAAATCGCTAGCCTCGGGTGAGTCGAACAACCTCAAGAGGGTATTGTGGTATTCGATGGGAACCTCGAAACGAGGAACTCCTCGGCTGGCAATTCCAAGACCCAATTGTACGTCTGTTAACTCCGCTGTGACACTCTTCAATGGTATCATCGGAAAGCGCAGCTGTTCAACTGTTGTCGTCTTTGGCGGAGTAACCAACACACGGCCAAGCAAGAACGCTCCCCCGGCAGCGAGCGCCGCGAAGATGACCAACAAGGATTCTGTGCGACGTCTCATGGTCCAATCCTTTGCGGTGGGTTGCCTGGCATTGAGAGTGGGTGACCTTCATTCCGCGTACCTTCTCGCCAACTCAGTCAGCGTCCGCACGCCGAACCCGGTCCCGCCGGAGCTGCGCACGGCGTTGTCCTTCTCCGCCCAGGCCGGGCCGGCGATGTCGAGGTGGGCCCACGGCGTGCCCCCGACGAATTCCTCCAGGAACTTCGCCGCCGAGATCGCCCCCGCCCAGCGGCTGCCGCCGGTGTTCTTGATGTCGGCCACGTCGCTCTTGATCATCTCGCTGTACTGTGCGTCCATCGGCAACGGCCAGAGCCGTTCGCCGGCCGCCCTGGCCGCCGCGTGGACGCGGGCGCTCCAGGCGTCGTCGTTGCTCATCAGGCCGGCCACGTCCATGCCCAGCGCCACGATGCACGAGCCGGTCAGCGTCGCGAGATCGACCAGGTGATTTACTCTCTGATCGACGGCGTAGCCGAGCGCGTCGGCCAGGATCAAGCGGCCCTCGGCATCGGTGTTCAGGACCTCGATCGTCTTGCCGTTGCGCGCGTGCAGCACGTCGCCGAGCTTCATCGCCTTGCCGCTGGGCAGGTTCTCGACGAGGGCCAGGAGCCCCACGATGTTCACGGGGACCTTCTGCTGCACGAGGGCTTGCGTGGCGGACAGCACCGCCGCCGCGCCCGCCATGTCGCATTTCATGTCCACCATCTGCTCGGTGGTCTTGAGCGACAGGCCGCCGCTGTCGAAGGTGACGCCCTTGCCGACCAGGCCGAGCGTCGCCGCGCCGGCCCGGCCTTGATAGCGCAGCACCACCAGGCGCGGCGGCCGGTCGGAGCCGCGGGCCACGGCCAGCAGCGCGTGCATGCGCTCCGCCGCGAGATCGCGCTCGTCGAGCACCATGCATTCGATGCCGGTTTGCTGGGCGACGTGGCGGGCGCGGTCGGCGAAGGTTTCTGGATACAGATCGCACGGCGGCAGGTTGACCAGCTCGCGCGCCAGGCTGACGGCGCGGCCTTCGACCTCCGCGCGTCGCGCCCCGCGCTCGACGACCGCGCGATCCTCCGCCGACGACGCCACCAGGCAGAACTCCTTGGGCGCGAAGCGATCGGGCTTGGTTTTCCGCAGCCCGGCGCCTTCGCTGCCGTGCCAAAGCCCGCTGCCCACGAGCGCGGCGATCGTTTCACGATCGAGATTGGGAACACCCTCGGGCAGCACACAGGCGACACGCTCGCAGGCCTTCGTCGTGATCGTGCGCGCGGCGACCGCGCCGAAGTTGAACAAGCCAGCCTGGTCTGACTTCGCCCGCGGCCCCAGGCCGACGACGAGCGCGCGGTCCGCAGCCAGGCCGCGCGGCTCGTAGAGGGGCGTCGTTTCCTTCGGCTTGGCCGCGATGTCGCCGCGCTCGACGAGCCGGCTGAGCTGCCGCTCCATCCTGGCGTCCAAGCCGGCGAGCGGGCCGCCGAGCGGCTCATCCTCCCACAGCCCGACGACGAGCCAGTCGGCTTGGACTTCATGCGGCGGCGCGAATTGCGTGGTGAATTGCATCGTTGTCTCGAGTACACGTCGGGCTCACGCCGCGACGAACACGTCGGGCTGACGCCGCGACGAACACGTCGGGCTCACGCCGCGACGAACACGTCGCGCTGACGCCGCGACGCTCGCCTATCTAATGGCGTTCGTACACGTTGCCGGGCAGCCGGCGGATGATCTTCTTCAGCTCCAGGGTCATCAGCACGCCCGAGAGTTGCCCGCTGTGCTTCTGCACGTGACGGCAAATCTCGTCCACCGTGCGCGCCTCCTCCAGGCAATTCCAGATCGCTTGCTGGAGTGGATCGAGGTTCGTCGGCGCCGTCGTCGTCGGCGGCGCGGCCGGCGCTCGGGCGGGCTCGTCGAACAGTGTAGGCTGCTCGATCAACGGGGCAATGCCGTGCAGATCGTCGAGCACGTCGCGGGCATGGCGCGCCAGCTTGGCGCCTTTCCGCAAGAGCTGCAGCGTGCCGGCGCTGGCGACGCTGTCCACCGGGCCGGGAATGGCGAATACTTCGCGTCCCTGATTGGCCGCGTGACTGGCGGTGATCAGCGCGCCGCTCTTCTCGGCCGCCTCGACCAGCACGACGCCGCGGCACAGGCCGCTGATGATGCGGTTCCGCGCCGGAAACATGCCGGACATCGGCTCCATGCGCATCGGCACTTCGGCGACGAGGGCGCCGCCGGCCGCGACGATTTCCTCGGCCAGATCCGCGTGCTCGGGCGGATAGATTCTCGACAAGCCGCCGGCCAGGACCGCGATGGTGCGGCCCTTCGCATCCAGGGCGCCGCGATGGGCCGCGGCGTCGATGCCGCGCGCCAGCCCGCTGATCACGGTTACGCCGGCGCGGGCCAGGTCATGCCCCATGCGCTCGGCCACGCGTCGCCCGTAGGACGTGCAGGTGCGCGAACCGACCACGGCCACCGCGTTGGCGTCGGCCGGATCGAGCCGGCCGCGGACGTACAAGAAGTGCGGCGGCGTGGCGATGGCGGCCAACGGCGCCGGATAGTCCGGGCTGCCCAGCGAGATCAGGGCCACGCCGTGGCGCTGCATCAATTCGAGTTCTTCGTCCACGTCGTTGGATTTTAGGGATGTCTGCACTTGTAACGCCGTTTTTTCGCCGAGATGCGGGACCTCGGTCAATTCCGTTACCGACGCCTCCATGATGGCCGGGACCGATGAAAAGCGCTCCAGCAGCGCCGCCATCAGCCGCGGCCCGATGCCGGGGACCAGGTGCAAGGCGAGCAAGTCGCGGTCGTTACGGGAAAGTTCCACCGCTTCAACCCCGCTCTATTGTTGAAGGACAGCGCGAATGTCCGTTTCGGGGAGATCGTCGAACAGGGCGACTTCGCCAAGTCGTCGCGGCAGGATCAAGCGCATCTTGCCCGCGAGGGCCTTCTTGTCGCTGCGCATGGTCGCCAGCAACTCGTCCGGGCTCCAGCGCAACGGCCGGGTCGGCAAGCCAAACGCCTCGAGCAAGCGCATCTGTCGCTGCGTCAACGTCGCCGGGACCAGTCCGCGGCGTTCGGCCAAAAGACACGCGCACATCATCCCGGCGGCCACGGCTTCGCCATGCAGCCAGCCGCCGTAGCCCGCCGCGGTCTCGAAGGCGTGAGCGAAGGTGTGGCCGTAGTTCAGCACCGCCCGCAGGCCGGTTTCCTCGCGCTCGTCCTTCTCGACCACATCCGCCTTGAGCCGACAAGAGCGCGTGACGACGTGTTCGACCGCGGCCGCATCACGCTCCAGGACGGCGGCAATGTTGTTCTCGAGATACCCGAACAACGCCTCATCGAGAATCACGCCGTACTTGACGACCTCCGCCAGGCCGCTGCGGAACTCGCGGTCGGGCAGCGTGGCGAGCATGGCCGTGTCGATCCACACGCCGCGCGGCTGGTGAAAGCAGCCGATCAGGTTCTTGGCGCGCGGATGGTTGACGGCGACCTTGCCGCCGACCGAGCTATCGACCATCGCCAGCAGCGTGGTCGGGACCATGAGCAAGTCGAGGCCGCGTGCATAGGTGGCCGCCACGAAGCCGGCCAGATCGCCGATGACGCCGCCGCCGACGGCGACGACGAGCGTTTTCCGATCCGCGGGCAAGTCGATGAGGACCTCGTAAAGGGCCGCGGCCACGTCGAGCGACTTCTGCGCCTCGCCGGCGGGCCGCACGGCGAGCCCGGCCTTGAAGCCGGATTGTTCCAGGGCTTGCTTCACCGACTGGGCGTGCCCGGCGACGTGTTCATCGGTAACGACCAGGGCGGTGGTTCCCGGGCTGCGCTGACGTGCGAACGGTCCCAGGCCCGCGCGATCTGCGCTGGTCACGACGATGTCGTAGCTGCGCGGCCCGAGGTTGACGCGAAGCGTTTGCATGGCTGGACCGAGGGCCGCCAACCTTGCGTCATTGAATGGGCGTCATTGAATGGACGCCAAAGCATGCGGCTCTGGCTACGATACGGCACGCGAAGTCGGCGATCAAGGACCACGCTCAACGAGTCCACGGGTCGGGCATGACCATGCCGTTGAATTGACGTTCCAGCGTCAGGTTCTGCTCGGCGGCTTGCAACAGCGGCTGGACCGTGTCGAGGTCGGCGGCCCGATAGCCGGCCTTCTCCAGGTAGCCGCGGGCCAGGTGCTGCGGATCGGGCCGCGGCAACGGCCGCCGCTTCTTGGGCCGCTCTTTCTCGAAATTGGCCAATTCCACCTGATGGACCAGATCGGGATTGGTCACGTGGCCGGCGTTGCCGATCGGCACCTGGATCGGCGGCAGGCGGTCGGGATCGCGCATCTGCGGGGTGGCCGCCGCTTCGCGGTCGGCCACGATCTTGCCCAGCTCCAGCGCCAGCACCGCCGCCAGCTCTCCTTCGGTCGCGCAGCGCCGCACCAGGCCGTCCGTCACCCACACCATGCGCGGACCGGTGTGGAAGATCTCCGGCCGCGGCGTGTTGCCGATCGCCGCGAACAGCGTGGTCTTCAAACCCAGCTCCTGGTTGGCGGCCAGCAGCTTCCGGCCGACGCTGTCGACTTTCAACGCCAGGGCTTCGTCCGCCGGCTGATAGTTGACCTTGCCGGCGCGGCGCGACTCGTGCAGGCCGAACGGATTGCTGGACACGGTCGCGGTCTTGGGTTCTTCAAAGAGCTGCAGCGGCTGACAGCCGGCGAGCAGACAGGCGACGCCCAGGGACCAGCGCGACGTGGTCATCGGTTTCCCTTTGCATGGAGGGGGAGGACAAGCGGCCGGAACATAATGGAACGGTCGCCGGCTGTCCAGGCGGGATCGTGGAAAAACCGCCAAACGGGGCAAAATAGGCTGGATTCGAGCGACGGAAGACAGGACACTGATTCTGGCTGTAGGATAGATTTCCAATCTGTCCGGTTCAGCCCAGTCAGGTTGAAAACCTAACCTACAACTCAACAGGAGAACACGCATGCGTCTTTGCCGCTATCAGCACAATGGCAACGTCGAAGTCGCCATCTACTCGGAAGAAACGATCATCCCGATCAACCGCGCCGCCGACGAATTGATGATCCGCATGCCGGCGCCTTCGATCAACATGATCGACTACCTGCCGCCGGACGGCCGCAACCGTCAGGCCCTGCAACGGCTCGACGAGGCCTATCGCAAGCTGCCGGCCGCGGACCAGCGGCGTCTCAGCCGGCCGACGAAGGAAGCGCGCATCCGCGTGCCGATCGCCGACCCCAAGCGCATCATCCTCTTGGCCGGCAACTACGCGGCCCACATCGTCGAAGGCGGCGGGCAAGCGCCGGAGCGCGCCGAAACGTTTCCGTACTTCTTCTGGAAGCCGCCGAGCACGACGCTGACCGATCCGGGCGCGCCGATCGTCATCCCGCGCGTGTCGCCGGACCACATCGACTGGGAGATCGAGCTGGGGGTGATCATCGGCAGGCGGGCCCGCCACGTCACCGAAAAAGAGGCCCTCGGCTTCGTCGCCGGCTACACGGTATGCAACGACGTCTCCGACCGCCGCTTCCGCATCAACCCCAAGCGCAAGCCGCGCGAGAAGGACAGCTTCTTCGACTGGCTGCACGGCAAATGGCACGACACGTTCCTGCCGATGGGCCCGTGCGTCCGCTCGGCCGCGGCCATGCCCGACCCGCAAAAGCAACGCCTGGTGCTGCGCGTCAACGGCAAGATCATGCAAGACGCCAGCACGGCCCAGATGATCTTCCCGGTGGCAGCCATTCTGTCGATCCTGTCCGACGTGACCACGCTGGAGCCGGGCGACATCATCGTCACCGGCACCCCGAGCGGCGTCGGCAACGCCCGCAAGCCGCCGATCTATCTGAAGCCGCGGGACGAGGTGGTTTGCGAGATCGAAGGGATCGGGGTGTTGCGGAATCCGGTGGAGGGGGAGGAGTGAGAGTTCAAACCCGCATGACAGCGAACCCGCGCCGGAATCGGCGTGCAGAGTTCGCGGCAGCGGTTGACCTCCGGTCGCGAGGTTCAGGACAATCTGGACGCTCGGCCGACCGTGTCGGAGAGGCCACACACCTCGGCGAACTGTGTGTGTGTGTCGCGCAATGCAACCAATTGGCCGGGTAACTTCCAGTTGGCAAGCGTGGCACTGCTGGCAAAGCTGGCATTCTCGCCTGTTGCGCGACAAGAACGGGTCCGTCCAAAATGGCGGAGTGAAATGTGCAGCCTGCCGAGTCCGGTCGCACCCGCGTACCGACCCTCACGCCACGTACTCATCCGCTCCGTAATCCGCCGTCGTGCCGCTGCCGGGCCGGTTCTGGCCGTCGTAGTCCAAGAGCACGTCCGCCAGGGCGGCGACCTTGTCGATCGCTTGCGTCGTCGTCGATTTCAGGTGCAGGTCGCCGATGGCGGCGTTGACGAACCAGCTTGCCTGGGCGGAGGTGAGGTTGTTGGACACGGTGGCGGCGGCGCCGTCGCGGGCCGAGATGGCGGCGTCGGTGAGGTTGTTGCGGATCACGACGCCGGTGGTGTTGCTGAAGCGATATTCGACGGCGCTGCCGTAGTTGCCGTTGAGCAAGACGGTGTTGTGCAGCACCTTGGTGTTGGGCGAGCCGAAGACGCCGATGGGGACGTCGCCGCCGAGGCCGGGGGTGTGGGTGATGAAGTTGTTGCGGATGATGCCGCCGGCGTGATCGTTGTACGCGGCCGAGATCAGGCCGTAGGCGATGTCGCGGTGGTTGTCGATGAAGGTGTTGTACTCGGTGATGGTGCCCTGGCTCTTGTTCCACATGAGCACGGCCGGGCCGCACAGGCCGCTGATGGTGCGGAAGTTCTTGAAGACGTTGTAGCGGATGATCCAGTCGCGGCCGGTGTGGACGTCGACGCCGTTGGTGTAGGTGTCGGGGGCGACGGTGGTGTATTCGAGGGTGCAGTATTCGACGATGCCGTTGTCGACGCCGTCGTTGCCGCTGGGGTTGGCCTTGATGAACTGGTCGCCGGCGTCGACGATCCGCAGGTTGTGGAACAGCGGGCTGTCGGCGCCGCCGTTGAGGATGAAGGGGTGCTCCTTGATGTTGCGGATGGTGAAGTCGCCGAAGGTGAAGTCGTCGACGTTGTCGGCCCAGAAACCGAAGCGGATGTCGCCGTTCATGCCGTCGCCCTGGATGATCACGTCGCCGGCGTTGCCGGTGGCGCCGCGGATGGCGAAGTTGCTGATCCCCTGCGGCAAGTACAGGATGTCGGTCAAGTTGTACGTGCCGGCCGCGATCATGATGGTCTGATTCGATTGCAGGTTGCTGACCGCGTTGCGCAGGGCAGACATGGTGCTGACGTTGATCACGGTCCCGGACGGGGGCGGCAGGTCCGGGGCGTCGCCGTTGTTGGGGAACGTTGAGCCGCCGCTGCTCGAAACCACGGCTTGCGAATTGCGGACGGTCTGGCCGCCGTCCTTGTCGTGCACGGTGAGCGTGACCGGATAGGTCCCTGGGCTGCCGTAGGTGTGGCTCGGGTTCGGCTGGCTGCTGGTGCTGTTGTCGCCGAAGTTCCACAGGTACGTGAAGCCGGCGGCGGTGTCGGTCGGGCTTGGGTCGGTGACCGTGGCCGAGAAGTTGATGGCCGTGCCGGCCGTGCCGTTGAACTGGCCGGCGAGAGTGACCGACGGGGCGACGTTGCCGACCGTAACCTTGGCGAAGTCTGCTCGCGAAACGCCGGCGCCGTCGGTGACGGTCAGCGTCGCCCAGTATGTGCCTTGATCGTTGTAGGTCTTGGAGGGATTCAGCGTGCCGCCCGCGGACGTGCCGTCGCCGAAGCTCCACGAGTAGGTGAAGGGCGCGACGCCGCTGGCCTGGCCCGCGAACTGGATCGTCTGCCCCTCGGAGATCGTGCGGTCGGGCCCGGCGTTGACCGACGACACCAGCGGCCGGATGCGCAGGCCGTTGAGTGCGAACTTCCAGCCGGCGCCGCCGAGGCCGACGAAGCGCAGGCCCAGTTGCTTGTCGCGCAGTTGCACGGCGAAGGTCTGCGACGTGAACTCGCCGGCGGCAGTGGCCGGCACGGTGGCGGCGGCGGCGCCCTCGGCGATCACGAACACCGACGGCCGCGGCACACGGGCATCGCCGAAATAGACGGTGACCTCGTACCAGCCCTTGTTGAGATTGGCCTTGAAGAGGTGATTGGTCCCCATCACGAAGTCGCGGCTCAATGGAATTGCGGCCGGGCCGCGATCGACCATCTTGAGGCTGCCGGCGGCGGCAAAGCCGTAGCCGGACTTGGGGGTGAAGGCGGGTGTCGCAACGCGCCGGAAACCGGGCTGAGCGGGAGACTTGACGGTACCGAAATCGAGGGCGAGATTGCTGGCGCTGGGAACTTCGCGGGTTTCCAGCTCCTCGACGGCTAGCCTGGGCCGAAGCCGTTTCGGCTTTGCGGCAGGCCGATGTGATGTGCCGGCAATCCGGACCCAAGAACTCCACGGCATGACGACGACTCCAAGGCCGCGATGAATTCGAGACAGGTGCGCGATGAAGCACCCGCAACACCAGGGGCTGAGAATGCTGTGAGGGGGTCCGGAACCCAAGCGATCCAATCGCGGTCCGGCACTGGCGCGACCCGACACCGGACGGGATTGCGACAGCGGCCTTCGCCGATCCACGGACATGGACGGGTCAAACCGGCGAAGTACGCAAATCTACGTAAACGTAGGTCGAGGGCAACGGGTTGTCAAACGACGGCGGCTGGACATTCACTCGGCCGTTTCTGTCGGAATTCTGGAACAAATCCGGCCGGCATGGCGTCCCGAACTTCAAGGCTGACACCCGCGCGCATCCATGATACGATTCAGTCCACAAACGCGCCGGATGGGGGGGAGCCGTGCATCGCAAACCGTCGATTCCTGGCGGCCGCGTGTCGGTGATTGCCCTGTTGTGGTGCGCCGGCTGCGGATCAGCGCCGCCGCCCGCCGACCCCGACAAGAAGGCGACGTTCGCGGTGCGCGGCAAAGTGTTGCTCGACGGCCGGCCGTTGCCGCGGGCGACGGTGACCTTTCATCCGCGCGACGACGCGGGACCCAAGCCGGTGCGGGCCTACGGCAAGACCGACGAAACCGGAAGCTTTCAGCTATCCACCTACCAGCCAGGCGACGGCGCGCCGGCCGGGCGTTACACGGTGACGCTGCACGGCGACGCGGACGACGCCGCCTCGGCGGTGCCGGCCCGCTACGGGAGGATGGAGACGTCCGGGTTGCAGGTGGAAGTGAAGCAAGAGACGAACGAGCTGCCGCCGTTTCAATTGCGGCGGTAGAATGCAAACGGAGGCGGCAGTGAACGTTCGGCGAAGGACGGGGCTTGCGAGGGAAGGCGAATCGCTGACCTTGGCATTGGCCGTCGGCGACGAGCGGTCGCGGTGCTTTTGCCGGCACGTATTTGGCGTCGAGGTCCGCGAGTCATCGTGACGGGTCAGGGCATCAAGGAAGCGCGGTTGACAGCTGAGGCATCCAAAACGACACCCGGGGTTCACTGTGCAACAGATGTCTGAGGCCGCTTCGGCGATTGTGGAAGCCATCAAGACCGGCTCTCCGTTCCCCCAACCGGACGGCGAGCGGATTGTTGCGGCAGTCGGCGAAGAAGTTCCCGCAAGCGAGATCGTCAGGGTCGTCCAAGCCCTCCAGCCCCTCCTGCGCGGCTGCGATTGGCCCCGCTACTTGTCCCAGGAGGGGCTGCCCTTGGACGGCCTGACCTGGGACGAGCGGGAAGCCCTCGAATCGCAACAACCCGAAGCCGGCAAGGGAGGTTCCGATCCCGAAAACGATCCGGTCGCTCAAGAATGGCAGCGGCGGGAGGCCGAACACGAGAAGTGGGAGGCGGCGGAATCACCGCTCGTCCAGCGGCTCGAATCCCTGCTGGGTGCCGACGGCGCAACGGTGAAGGAGGTCGCCGAAGCCATCGGGTCGGTGAGTGACGCCTTCCTGACACTCCCCAAGTGGCCGGGGGAACAGCTACCTGGGAGGTTGCGGGCGAGTCTGCCAGCCAGCGTGCCTTCCACCGCAGCCAGCCACCAGTGTTCCAAGTTCGTGCATTCTGTCCTGCGAGCCATCGGGTCGAAAGGGCGTCAGTTACCCCAGGTCATTCGCCTGTGCGGGCGCGAACTCGGGCTCCTGTTCCCGGACGAAATAGACCCCCGTGCCGGGACGTACAAGTTTCGACAGGCACGTTATCTCCTCGAAGATCGCCTGGCCTCGTCCCCTCACGATGTCGAGGCGGTCGCCTGGCTGGCCGAATTGAACCTCCGGGCCGGTGACGTGGACGCCGCGGCCGCGCTCGCAAGAAGGCTGTGGCTTCTGTCGGAGGGTTGCGAACCGTCCGATGTCGCCCGGTTGGTCCAGTTCTCCCTGGCACACGATTGGGACTACAGCGAGCCGAGTTTCGACGGTACGGATTCCGCCGCAGGTCTGCTCGGCAGGCTGGAAGGCGAGTGGTTCGACCGGGAGGAACCGCTGGCACACGCCATGCTTCGTCGGGCGTTTGCCGGCGACCGCTGGAACGCCGACCTGGTGCAAACGGTGGTCGAACTCCGTGTCGGCTGGTCGGGTGAAGACCTGGCCGATGACATCATGCCCGCCTCCGGTTGGGTGTGGGCAGCGCACTCGTTTGGGCAAGCCGGCCAGAGCTACTATCGGGCCTGGGAAAAGGCACTGGCGGCAGCGACGACACGGGGCGAACGGGAAATCGTTGTCTTGGCCGTCCCGTTCCTCATCGCCGGGGCACTTCGTCGGCGGTGCATCCCGAACTATGGTGAATGGCTTGACGCCCTCTCCCGTCATGCCACGACGCCGAGCTTGAGGCGGGCAGTTGCCAAGGTGTTGGCCGGGTTGAAGAACGTCGTCGAAGGACTTCTTCCGGCCCCGGCGAGAGTCACGCTGGTCAACCTGAAGAGAGAGTTCGCCGTCGAGATGGCGTCCACCCCCACCGAAGACTCCGACGAAGTAATCGTCGTCTTGAAATTCCTGGATGTCGTCGATCAACAAGTCCCGGCTGCCCGGAACTCCATCGGCGATGGGACGTGGGATCGGTTGTCGGAGAATACCCGGCACAACGTCTGCGAGGCGTTGGGCCTGTACCATGCCTACCAGCATGTGCCAGGGGACAGGAGAAACTACGGCACCGCCATCGTGGCGTTGTCGAACGCCATCCTGTCCGAAGTCGATCTGCAACTGTCCCTCGCCCTTCTCAAACGCAGGAGCGGCTATTTTCGCCAGATGGGATGTCAAAAAAGCCTTGGGGAGTTGTGGCATCTCCTGGACGGGCTTCAGCGAGAAGTGGACGCCTCTGCCCGCAAGGACGCACAGGCGTTGCGGGCCAGGGGAATACAGGTCAACAAAATCGCCCGCGTCATGCCCGAACTGTGGAAGTTGAAAGGCGTGAGAAACCCTGCCGCACATGCGGAAAAGATCGACCGGGAAAAAGCGGCCCTCGTCTTTTCTGCCTGGTTCGGCAAGGGCTTGCTGAGAGAGTTTTTCGAGGCCATCCTGCCGACAACATGAGAGCCGTGCAGCACCGAGACGAGAGGAAGAAGCTGGACGAACCACCCCACGAGAACAGACATGCCCACCCTCTTCCCTGATTTTCTGCGCTCGAAACTCGACCGCCCGAACCCCAAGGGCGGGACGTATTGGGGCGCATTCACCCGCCTCGTGGACCTCTACGACCAGTCCCCGGCCAATTGGGTGACGGAGAAAGAAGTGGGCGAGATCGCCCGCCTCCGTCAACTGGACAAGTCCGAGCCTGCGATCACCTACTACCTGTTCGCCGCTCTGGCCGAGGCGACCAACGGCTTCGCAGACGCCCGCCCGGTGGCCGAGTTGTTGGCGCACGCCTTCCCCGCTGATGTCGCCTCAGAGGTTGCCCAGCAGATGGCCCTTCAGGGAATCGCCGGCCTGGAGTTCGAGGGCCAGATCGCCCCGAATGGGGCGCTGCGAGAGGAAGTACAGCGGCGGGTGTCGGTGTGTCCCGTGGCGTACATTCGCAGGATCGCCGCCGAGCGGAAGGGGGTGCGGTTCGAGTCGGCGACCCGGCTCGACTGCTTCATCGGCGACTGCCGTGCCCTGGGCGAAGACGCCGAGCGTGCCCCCGGCACGTTCGGCCTTGGGACCGAGGCCAAGTTCACGTCCGACATCGACGACGAGACCACGTACAGCCCGCACCGCAACCAGATCGCCCGCATCGTGGAGGTCGGGCACCAGCGCTGTGAGCAGTTCTTCTTCCTGCTGATCGCCTCTCGGAGCTACCGCCAGGCCAGGAGCCGCCTCTACGTCTACAAGATGGAGGAGTACCAGTCGGATGCCGGCGTTGCCGCCCTGCGCCGGGACATCTTGCTGCCGCAGCCGAACGACGTGCTGCGGGGCTGGGTTCGCAACATGGGCTGGCTCGATTGGGAACACGTCGTCGAGTTCTTGTACCCGGCAGGACAGCCACGGGAGGGGTGGACCTCACAGTTCAGCGGAACTCTTCAGGTGTTCCTCGACGATCGTCGGCTATGGCCCTTCTGAAAGGAAACGCCTGCCGCGAGCCTGCACGGCTCGCTGTTCCCAAGCTTCGCCTTTCGCCGGTCCTATTACGACGGGCTCAGCTCCCGGATCGCCTGCGCGTCGCGGTGGACGAGTCGCACGGTGCGGCCGCCCGGGCCTTGGTAGATCCTGTTCGGGTCGATGCCGAGGATCCGACAGACGGTCGCCATGAAATCGGCGGCCGACACCGGGCGATCCTCGACGTGGGCGCCTTCCCGGTCGGTGCGGCCAATGACCTGTCCGCCGCGGATGCCGCCGCCCACGAGGACGGTGCTCCAGGCGCGGCCGTAATGGTCGCGGCCGGCGGCCCGATTGATGTTCGGTGTCCGCCCGAACTCGCCCATCCAGATCACCAGCGTGCTGTCCAGAAGGCGGCGATCTCTCAGGTCGCGGATGAGGACGTCGAGCGCCGCGTCCACCTGGCCGGACAATTCCCGCGTGCGCGGGAAGTTGTTCTGGTGCGTGTCCCAACCGGTGAGCACGACTTCGACGAACGGGACGCCGGCTTCGACGAGGCGGCGGGCGAGGAGGCAGCTCTGGCCGAATCCGGTCGAGGCGTAGGCGCCGCGCGATGCGGCGGGCTCGCGCGACAGATCGAAGGCCCGCGCCCGTTCGGAACGCATCAAGTCCAGGGAGCGTTGATAGTTCGACTGATGGGCAATTGCGGGTTGGGCCCGGTACCTGCCGCGAAACGCGTCTTCGAGCTGCGTCAACGGATCGGGCGATAAGCTCCACGAACAGCTCGCGGAGCCCAGACGCGGTTCGCCGCCGCCTTGGCGAAGTATGGATTGCCGCGGCCGCCGAGCTTGAAGCCGCCCTCGGCCGTCAGCATGTCAAACACGATCTGATCCCAACCCCGGCCTTCGTTCAAACCGTCGGCCAGCCAGCGGATGAAGAGATCCTTCTTGACGCCGAGGTCGCGCGACACGATCCGCTCGCACCAGACATCGGCGAAGTGCAGGCCGTAGTCCCGGCCGGCGAGCAGCTCGTCGATGAGCTGGGTGCGCCTGTCGGCGCCTTGCTGTCGAGGAAGGCCGCGGCGCGCTCGGCGGGCGGAATGGCGCCGGTGATGTCGAGATAGACGCGGCGCAGGAACTCGGCGTCGTCACAGATCGGCGACGCTTTCACCTTGTCGGCATCGAGGCGGGCCTGGACATGGCGGTCGATCGCGCGGGTGATGTTGCCGGCGCCGTGGTCCGGCCGGCCGCGATGTTCTGGCGCGGGCCCGGCGGCTTCTCCTTCGTTAACCGCTCGGTCGGTGACGGTTTGGCGTTCTTCGTGTCCGCTTCCTTGACAGGGGCAGGCTGGGGCGGCGGCTTTCGCCGATTGGGCGGCGGCACTCGCCCTTTGCCGGGCGGCAGCGTTCCGGCGGCAATCCGAGCCGCGTTCTTCGGGTTGTCCTTGTCCGCCACACCTTGACCTCGGTGCCTGCTTGAATGACATTCACGCCGCCGAGAAGCTGGACCTGGGTCTTCCCCTTGATGACGGCAAACTCCACGTTCTTGGTCTTCCCGCCGCGCTGTTTCACCTCCACGGTGATTGACTTGTCGACTTCGACGCTGACCACTTTGCCCGCGGCGGCGGGAACGCGGCGGATGCCTCATTCGTCCCGCTTCCGATCCCGCCGAGCTCCCGTGCGGATTTCGGTGATCGTGTTCCCATCCGTCGCAACGAGGATGATCGTGGCGCCCGGTTTCAAGTCGCTGAGCTTGGCGTCCTTGCCGTCGATCGTGATCTTGGCGTCCTTCGCGACCTGGAATGTCTTTTCCTGGCGTTGGGGCCTGCCGCTCACGGTCACGATGATCGTGTTGTTGGCCGCGTCCACCGCTTTGAGCGGTCCCGTCATGGGCGGCGTCCCCGCGCGGATGCCGACGACCGTCTTCTGATCCGCGGCCAGCCGGAGCGTGGTCTGGCTCCCTCTCTTCAGATCGGTGAGCTTGGCCTCCTTGCCGTCGCGCACGATCTTGGCGTCCTTGGCCACGACATAGGTCTTCTCGCTCCGGCCTTCGCCGCGCTTGAACGTGCTGATGGTCACGCTGCCCTTGTCGGCGTCCACGGCTTCCAGCTTGCCGGCGACCGCGGCGCCGTCCTGGACTTGCGGCCGCTGCGCCACTTCCTGCTGAGCCGTATCTTGCTCCATAAAATCCTCGTCGGCGAACGGCGCCGCGGCCAGCGCGACGGTTGCGGCAGGCCGATCGGCCGCGAGGGAACGATAGGCGACGGTCCCGCTTCCGAACGCCAGGGCGCCGGCGACGATCAAGAACGCCGCGGTCGCTTTCAGTTTGGAGAGCAACATGACTTTCACCACTCCTTCTGTGAGGGCGGCGGCCTCAATCGAGATCAGGCCTGCCGCCGTTTTGCCGGCCGCCACGAGCGCGGCGGCTTGAACCGTGGAAACCACCAGGGGCGCGGGCACGGCCGCGGCGCTCGCATGCTGGCCGAGCACCACCGCCAGCGTCGCCGCCGGCACGGCCAGGCCGCGCCGCGCCAGCCGCCCGGCCAACATCTTTCGCGCCGTCGCCAGCCGGCTCGACAACGTCCCCTCGGGCACGTCCAGCTGGCGCGCCACTTCCTTCCGGCTTCGGCCCTCCAGCTCGCAAAGGACCAGAGGCAGCCGGTACCTGTCGGGGATGCGGCTCAGCTCCTGATCGAGCAACGGCTGCAGCTCGTGCCAGATTGCCTCGTGCTGGGCCGCCTCGTGTTGGACCGTGGGATGCGGCATGTCCGTGACCTGCTTTTCTTTGGCCTGGCGGCGGTTGATCTTGGCCCTGGCCTCAAGGGCCGTGCGATGCGCGACGCCATACAGCCAGTTGCCCACCGCCTGACGCGGCACCACCGACGCCGCCTTGCGGACCAGGACGAGGAACGTCGCCTGGAAGGCGTCCTCGGCCTCCTGAACCTTGCCGATGACGCGCTGACACACCCCCATCACCATCGGACCGTGACGCCGCACCAGCCCTTCGAACGCGGCTTCGTCGCGCACGGCGATGAACGACTCGAGCAGGTCCCCGTCCGTCGGTCCCCCGGCTTGCGCCAGCGCGCCGCGGCGACAACGCGCGACGACCCGGTTCAGTGGACTGGTGATCATGTTCGCTCGCTCCGTTGTCCGGCCGCAGTCGCCTCCGAATAACTATTGGCGATATCGAGCCGGCGCGTCGCTGTTTTTCGATGTCGAAACGGAATCTATCCAACCAATCCCCGAATCGCCTGCCCGTGGATCAGCGCGTGCGGCCGGCCGAGGTTGTCGTGGATGTGCGTGTCGGCGGGGATGCCCAGGGCGGCGTAGATGGTGGCGGCGACGTCGTGCGGCGTCACCGGATCGCGCGACGGGTAACCGCCCTGGCGATCGGAAGCGCCGATGACCGCGCCGGGAGGAATGCCGGCGCCGCCCAGGAAGACGGTGTAGCAGTACGGCCAGTGATCGCGACCTTCGCGGTCGGCGCCGGCCCCCGACGTGATGTAGCCCAGCTTCGGCGTGCGGCCGAACTCCCCCATGGCCACGACGAGCGTCTCTTCCAGCAAGCCGCGGACGGCGAGGTCTTCCAAGAGCGCGGAAAAGGCCCGATCGTAAAACGGCAACAGCGACCGCTTCAAGAGCGGGAAGTGCTGGCGATGCGTGTCCCACGCCTGGCACAACCGGCGGCCGGTGATGACCGTCACCAGCCGCACGCCCGCTTCGACGAGCCGCCGCGCCAGCAGCATGCTCTGGCCGAGGCTTGGCAGGCCGCCGAATTGGCGTGCTTCCAGGTTTCGATCCCAGCCGGGGTCCATGCCGTAGCGTTCGCGGACCGAGCTCGGCTCCAGCTCCAGATCGAAGGCGCGGCGCACGGCCGGCGTGGCCAGCATCCGCACTGCTTGCCGATGAAACACGCTCATCCTGTCCAGGCCGGGGGCATCGGCCAGGGAACCGAGCCGCCGATCGACGACGCGCAGCAAGTCCTCGCGGCCGCCGAGCCGGGTCAGCGACACCTCCGGCAACGGCGTCAAGCCGGGGACGCGCCAGTCCGGCAGGCTGGGATCGCCGGCGACCAGCGGATCGAACGCCGGCCCGAGGAACCCCGCGGACTGGCCGGCGATGTTCACGTTGAGGTTCGACATCACCTCAGGGACGTGGATGAAGTCCGGCAGCGCGCTCTGGCTGGGCCGAAGCTTGGCGAGGACGGCGCCGAAGGACGGGAAGTTCGCGGGCCCGTCGCGGACCACGAGGCGATCGCCGTCCACGGGATAGCGGCCGGTCAAGGCGAAGTACGTGCCGGCGTTGTGATCGGTGATGGCGTGCGTGACCGAACGAACCTGCGCCAGGCAATGGATCTGCTGCGCGAGTCGCGGCAAATGTTCGCAAACCGTGACGCCAGGGACGCGGGTGTGGATGGGCCGGAACTCGCCGCGCACCTCGGCGGGGGCGTTCGGCTTCATGTCCCAGAGATCGACGTGCGACGGCCCGCCTTCGAGGAAGACGAGGATGCACGACCGCGCCGCACGGCGGGGACGCGATGATGACGCTGACGCATCGCTCGCCATCAGCTTGGCCAGACCCAGGCCGAGCGGGGTGAGGGCGCCGACGCGCAGCAACTCGCGGCGCGAGCATCCGTCCCCTGGCAACGCTGGCATTGGCATCGCACCCTCTGCTTTGTGGGATGCCGTTATCATGGCCGAAAGTCGTGCGTCTGGCAATGGTTCGGTGCGTGTTGACGGGATGGACCAGACGCCGATTCATGCCTGCTCGAACAGTTGCTCCTGCAAAGCGCTGGCGAGACGCGTCAATTCCTCCAGCGACAGACCTGCCAGTTGCTCGACTGGCGTCTGCGGACGCTGGAGCAATCGTTCCGACAGCCGGATCACGCCGATCAGTTCGCCTTCTTGCCGCCCCACTTGACGGCCTTCTTGCCGCCCCTCTTGCCGCCCTTCTTGGCGCCCCTTCAGTTCGCCTTCCAACCGCCCCTCTTCACGCCCTTCCATGCGGGCGACTTTCAGTCCCGTGTTGTAATCCAACTGCGCCTTGCGCCGCGCCTCGTAACGCTCGCGTTCGATATCGGTTTGCGCCAGCATCTTCAGCTCCTCCACGGCACGCAACACCATCGGCTGCTGCAATTGGACAGGCAACGCCTCCGTGTCTATTGTCTCTGCATTCCGCAGAAAGTACAACCACACATCCAGGCCGCTGTTCAGCGCCGCGACCGGCTTCGTGAACTTGGGCAATTCCAGGATATGCAGCTCCACGTCGTCGCTGAACGGGAATTGCTGGGACTCCTCCAGCAGCCGAAAACGAAGGTGATAGCCCGGCGCCTGCGGAAACAGCACGTGATCGAGAAAGCTGATGGAAATGGTCGGCTTCAGCCCCAGGTAGTCTTGTCCCTCATGGAGCTGCTGCTGATGCAGCCGGCTCCAGTAGTAGAGAATCCGCTTTTCGTAGTAGCGAAAGGCGAGCATTTGCATTTCCACGTTGAACTGCCGGCCGGCGTTGTCGCGGGCCTTGATGTCCAGGATCGACAGCTTGTCATCGCCCGCCTCCTTGGGATTGAAAGGATTCAGCACCTCGATGCTCTGGACATGGTGGCCGGGGGCCGGATCGAGAACCTTGTCGATGAGGTCGGCCAGGATGGGCCGCGTGGCCTCGCGGCCCAGCAGGTGCTTGAAGGCGTAATCGACCTTGGGATCGATGCCGAGGATCATGGGACCGCCCAAAACGTGCGTTGCCCTGCCAATTCCCTTTCTCACGCGGCCGATTCGGGGACTTCCTCCTCGTCCCTGGTTCGCTCCGTTCGGCGGCCGAGCAACTCAACGGCGCGGCCGGCGACGAGCAGCGGCGGGTGGCCGCGGCCTTGCTGGTCGCTGCTCCAGTTGCTGAACACGGTCGCCCACGTCAGCGGCAGCCGATAATACAGGACCTGCTCCGCCGGCAAGCTGGGCCAGCCGGCGGCGTCGCCGTCCAGCGGGGCGCCGTCCAGCGGGGCGCCGTCCAGCGGGGCGCCGTCCAGCGGGGCGCCGTCCGGCGTGACGGCGGTCAGCGGCCCTTCGGCGGCGATCAGGTTGTACGCGGCCACGGCATGGACCCGGCGCAGCGTCAGCCGCTGATCGGTCCACGCCAGGGCCTCGATGTCGCCGAGCGCGTCTTGCCACATCTCCCAGACGACGTGGACGCCGGCGAGCTTGTAGAGCTGGGCCAGCGCCGTGGTCAGCGCGCGGCGTTGCTCGTCGGTCAGGTCGTCCAGCCAACCACGCTGAGCGATGCGAACCGTCAACCAGCCGGCGTAGTCGCCGAAGTCGAGGACCAAGGGCAGCGTCGCGTCGCCGTTCATCGCCACGCGGATGCGGACGCGCTGATTGGCGAGCTGGGCCTGCTCGACGCGCAGCTCGCGGCCGCGCCAGCTCATCGCGTGCCGCAGCGGCGCCACCAGCTCGTTATGGGCGAAGCGGCTCATCCGCGCGGCGATGGCGTCGAGTTTCTGCTGGTAGTGGCGAGTGTCGTAGAAATCGCCGGTCTCCGAAGCGAGCCGCGTGGCGGCGCGCAGCTTGGCGAACAGCTTGGGGATGGTGCCCGAGTGGAAACCGCGGTGCAACAGCCCCGCCATGGTTTCGCCGCGCGTGCCGATGATCGCGGGGCGCAGCGTCGGCGAGCGGTTGGCGCGATACAGCCGCCAGTTCTCCTTGAGCTCCCAGAACAGAAAACCGAAGGCGTCGGGCAGAAAGAAGGTGGTCACGCCGGCCAGCAGCTCGGCGACGAAGGAGCCGGTGACCGGGCTCAACACCTCGGCCATGCCGCGGTTGAAGGCCGGCAAGAAGGGCAGCAACAGCTTGGTGGCGATGCTGGCCACCGGCAATTTCAGCGGGTTCAGGCACGGCTCGATCAGCACCACCAGATAGAAGCGCCCGACATACGCGATCGGAAACCACAGCAGGTTCAGGACCACGCGCAATGCCGTCGACGGCCACGCTTCGCCGCCGCGGAAACGCAGCCATTCGTCCACCGTGAACAGGGCCGCTTCCAGGGAGTGGAGGACCTGGCTAAACACGGAGATGACCAGCCGCACCAAACCGGGCAACAAACCAGCGTGGATCAGATCGAGCAGATCGCGAAACGCCTGGGCCACCACGCGCAGCCCGGCCATGACTAGGCGCGTGTGCATCAACAGCACCAGCCCGACGAACGCCAGCACGGCGGCGCCCCAGCTGACCAGCAGCTCGGGCCAGAGCAGCCAGCAGATCGCCAAGGCCAGCAGCGGCTGCAGACCGTACCAAACAAACAGTTGGAATGTCCAGCTTTCGACGACACGCTGGACAATCGGGTGGCGCACCCATTGCGCCGGCAACTCGATCAAGCCGTAGCGCAACGGCTTCCAACTGCGGACGACCGCCTGCCAGCAGGCCGCCCGAAACGGCCCACGGTGAATCAGGGCGGCCATGAAAACGCCCAGGCACGCCACGGCGCCGACCTGGACGACGAACGGTGCCGCCGGCACGCCGAACCACCCCAGCACGAGTTCCAGCAGCAGCCAGAGCAGCAGCGCGCCGCCGAACGGCATGGTGATCCACATGGTCAGCAGCCGCCCCAGCTTGGTGCCGAAATTGAGCGACGTGATTCGCTCCAGGATGCGCAAGTAGATTTCGCTGGGCCGATAGACGCCGTCGAGCAGGTTCCCCAGACGGCGATCGAGCCGGAGCAGCGGGTCGCCGCGCATGAAATCCTGGGGATCGCTGAGGTCGGGCAGCTTGAGATGATTGCGGGCAATGACGTCGCGCAGCTCGCCAAAGGTGAAGAAGCCGTCGGCCACGACGCGGTCGAGCAGCTCCTCGGTCATGGCGTCGAAGGCGGCGTGCTCGGGGGCCAGTCGCGGCCGCAAGCCGACGTCGTGGAAGGCCGTCACCAGGATCGGCCGAAACCGTTCGCGCAGCCGCTCCTCGCAGCGCTCGAGCCGCGAGCCCAGGAGCTGGCCGAGCCTGGCGCGGTCGGCGTCCGACAGACGGGCGGCCTGGACGCGCTGCATCGAGCGGCGCAGGTGCTGGGTGATGCGCACCAGGCGCCGGCTCGGCAACGGCCGCCGAATCGGCCGGCGTCCCGCCGACGAGGCCCATTCCACCAGGTCGAGGGCGTAGATCTCCTGCTCGTTATCCAGGCAGATCGTCTGCATGTCCTGCAAGAGCGCCGCTTCAACCGGGCGCGTCCCCTGATCGGCCCGGTCGAGCAGGATCGTCAGCATCTCCTCCCATTCGGCCAGTTCGGGCTCGCTGATTTCCAGGGCCACTTGCAGGCGCGGCAGCAGCCGCCGCAGCGTGGATACCGACTGCTCGCGCGTCGAATCGCCGCGATCGGAGGGGGCCACCCGCGCCGCCCGCCGTTGCAGGATCATGGCGCCGACCAGGTTGTCGGCCTGGGCCGCCTGTTCCGCCTGTTCGAGCAGCCGCCAGTAGAACTGGTTGGCCTCGTCCTTCAGGTGACGAATCTCGTAAACCGGGTCGGGGGCGCCTGGAAGCCGCGACGTGGCCCACAGCCGCGCCGCGTCCACGTCGCGCCGCAACAGCTCATCGACGCGCTTGGGATCGTCGATGCGCGGAAAGAAGATCTTCAGCAGGTTGGGCAAGAACAAATGGTATTCGAGATAGATGGCGGCGAACTCGATGTACGTCGTCCGCGCGTCGGCGGACGATGGCAGCAGCTGGTCCTGAATCAGCATCTGCCGCAGCTCCGTGCTGTCGCCGCCGCAAGCTTCCTGCAAACGCTCCTCGCAGGCCGCGACGGTCAGCGGCGCCGATTCCAGCGCCGAGTGCACGCGCACGTGGAACAGCAGCCGCCAGTACTTCAGCAGCAGCGTGTCCTCGGCCAGGTTCAGCTCGTCGCGGAGCGGACGCACCAGGAGATGCACCGGGTCCGGCAGCAGCTCGCCCGCCGGCAGGTCCAGCTCATCCTGCTCGACGTAGCGAAACAGCATCTCCCGCGGCGCCACGCACGACGACGCATGCGGCGCCGCCCACGGGAACGCCGGCAGGTCGTACTTCTCCTTGATCACCTTGTCGAGCACCTGCGGCGACACCAGCACGGCCGCCGGGTCCTTTCGCCGCAGAAGCTCTTGCAGATCGGTTGCGCGCATGCCTTGGCTCAAAAACCGGGCCAATCTGGAGCTGGCCCGCGACTTTCAACCTATCAGCGCCGCTCGCCGAGTGATAGGAAAAACAGGCCGCGGCAGGTTGCGCCGGTGCGCGGATCATCGAACGTGTGACAGCAATCCTGCAATCGTCATGATCGACAATACCTGCCACTCGCCACGATGACCTGGAGACGGAAGGTTCGGTAACGCTCATTTCCCGTTCGCCGCCAATCCCAGCCGCGGATGGGCCAGGTCCAGCTTGTACATGATCTGGTTGTAGTCGTAGCGCGGCGTCGCATCGGTGTTGCCGGAGAAGGTGTGCGTGTAGGTGCCTTCGAAGACAATGAACCTGCCCCCGTCCTTGTCGAACATCGGATGCTGCTTGGGATTGTAGAAGCTGTAGCGGTCGTGCGTGACCACCTTGACGGCGTCGCGCCAGGGACCGACCGGCGAATCCGCTTCGGCGAACCACACTTCACCCAGAGCCGACGTGCCCCACTGCTGCACGGCGATCATCACCCAGCGGCCGCGATAGGCGTTCCAGGACACCGACCCGGCGTGGGCGCTGACCGGCTTGCCCGTGCCGCGCTCGCGGAGCTGCCAGCGCGCCTCTTCCGGCTTGACGGCGCCCGCTTCGATGAGCTTTGCCTCATCGTCCTGGGTGAGGGCGGGCGTCCGTTTGCGCCAGGCGTAGCGCAGCTTGCCCTCTGCGTCGCGATCGAGCTGCGCTTCCTCGCGGCGGGTGCCGTCCTTCAAGCACGTGAACGATTCAAACGCCTCGACGCGCCGAAAATCCTCCAGCGTCGCCCGGACTCGAACCACCGGAAAGGGACGCGCGAAGTACACGTGCTTGACGCCGTTCGCCGCATGAATGAAGGATGGCCCGGTGGGAAAGGACGGCGCCTTCATGTCGAACTCGCCCAGCGGCTCGAACTTTGCCGCCCCGTCGTCGAAGACGGCCAGGCCGCGGGCATACACCTCCAGTGGCGGTTTCACTTTGACGTACGATCCCACCAGGCGCTCCCGGCCATTTTTGTCGGCGACCACGGCGGCGGTGGTCAGCCAGGTAGGCCCCTTTCCGGGCAGCCGGGCCATTTCCTTGGCGAAGCCCTTGGCGTCGGTGAAGTAGTGCAGATCGACGCCAACCTCCGGATCGAGTCCGCCGTGTCCCGGCAACAGGGAAGTGGCTCCCGGTACGTGGAAATTCCCAAGCGGATAGCTGGGCCGCGTCGTGTCGCCCCAGAACCAGTAGATCTTGTTGCGGTACACCACGTTGACGACGCTATCGGAGCCGAGCACCAGTCCGTTGAGGACTGGCTCTTTCAAGGGAACCCTCGCGCCGACGAGCGGGCTGTCGCGATAGATGCCGCCGCCGGTGATGCGATAGAGCCGTTCCGCAATGTTGATGCGCTGAATCGTAAGTTTCGCGCTGCCGCCGGGGACCACGCGCAGCGTCTTGCCGCGAATGCCGAAGCCGTCTTTGGGAAACTCGTATCCGTGACTGCAGACGTGAAAGAACACGTCCTTGCCCATCAGGCCAGGCTCGTGAAACGCGACGATGCCGTTGCTGTCGGTGACGTGGCGAATGCCGTTGACGGTGCGCAGCTCGACCAGCGGGACGCCGCGGCCGGTTTCGGCATCGACGACGGTGATGGCGAAGTAGTCGGCCGGCCCGGGAACTCCGCGCAGGGCCGCGACTGCCAGGAGAAGGGGTGCGAAGACCATCGCTCGATTGCCTCGTGAACGTGGACAGGGTTCAGCGTAGGACGTCGCCGCGTCGGCACCAACTCAGGTTTCGCCGCCCTGCTGCTGTGGAACCCGACCCGGCGGCACGTGCATCTTGCCGTCGGCGAATTGCCACACGAAGTACCAGTGGCACAACGCGCCGGCCAGGACGGCCACGTGAAAAATCTCGTGCGGATGGACGACGCCGGGGATCGCCACCGGCCAGCGCTGGAATTCGAACACGGCCCCGATCGAATAGGCGATGCCGCCCCACAACAGCGGCGCGATGAATCGATAGCCGAACATCCGCGCCAGAAATAATCCACCGTACGCGCCGAACCAGCCCATGCCCAGATAGAGCGACAGGGTCAGCCATTCGGCAACGTCCTCGTAGAAGATCGATTGCAAGCAGATGCCGACCACGGCGGCGCCCCAGATGATGCAGAGCGGCCCCCAGCGCCGCCAGCCGTGGAGCAAGAGGCCGTGCACCGGCGTGAAGGTGCCGGCGATCAGGACGAAGATCGCGCTGTGATCGAGCCGGCCCAGGACGTTGCGGGCCGCGCCGCCGCGCTCCATCATGTGGTACACGCCGCTCATCGAAACAGCAGCACGCAGGAGAACGCATAGATGCCGAGGTAGACGAGCCGTTCACGATCGCCGCGGCCGCGCAGCAACAGCCCATAGCCCAGAAAAGCGAACACGGCAGCGCCGACGAGATGGCTCATGGCGCTGAACGGTTCCTGAAAGCCGGGCAGGCCGTACACGTCCCGGATCGGGCCGATTTCTGGATCCATGATGGACCGATGAAAGAATACAAATCACGAAAGCGCGAAAGTACGAAATCACGAAATGGGCGCCGCCCTCATGCTCATTCGTGGTTTCGTACTTTCGCGCTTTCGTGATTCCTCTGCGATTCCTTACTCCACGTCACGCAATACCGCCCCGAACGGCCGCCGGCTGTACGTCGCGTCCTCGGTCACGACGCGCAGCGCGCGGATGCGGCCGGTCGCCGGTTCGAAATCGAGATAGCCGGCGAGACGGGCATCGACCTGGTTGCCGTCGGCTTTGTGGTAGAACCAGTGATCCATGGTGAGATGGCCGGCGAGCTTCGCGCGGGCGATGCCGTTGTCCACCGACAGCACCGTCGCGCTCAGGTCCTGCTTGAGGATCTTGTTCTTGGTCACGTCGTTGTTCTCGGTGGTCGGGTAGAAGTGCGTCAGGAACCGCGCGGCCAGCACCCTGTCGAGCTGCCAAGTTGTCCCCTTGTCGATTCGGCCGGCCGGCAGCAGCTTCGCCGCCACATCTTTCTTGAAGATGATCCAATCTTCCGAGGGATACGAGCCCCAACCGGCGGAGCGCGTTTCGCCGAGCTTGGTTTGCGCCGGCACGATGTCGTCCCCCTTCTTGACCACGTTGCGCGCCACCAGGTGCAGCACCAGCGACCCGGGCTCGGCCTTCGGATGGCGCGACTGCGGGCCTGGCGGAAACAGCGTGCGCGCCGCGGTCAGGTTGTGCCGGGCCAACGCCGCTTCAAGCATCGGCACGAGCTTCTCCACCTTGTACGCGCTGGCGACGTGCATCGAATCGTACGACTTGCCGTCGGGGGCAAGGATGTAGACGTGCACGGTGCCCGCGGAGCGCTTGGCGTCGAGCGTCTCGCGGAAGATGCGTTGCAGCTCCTTGCGTTCCTCGGCCGGGGCGCAGCCGCCCTTGGCGAAGTCCTCGTTCGACAAGTACACGGGCACGAAGAAGTGATTGAGCAGATCGATGACCTTGTCGTTGGAGAGCGAACTCGCCCTCATCGCGTCGGCGCCGCCTCAGCAGCGGCCGAACTGCATGCGGCCGTCGTGCGTGAACAGAAAGATGGGCCGCGCGTGCGCCTTGCCGGCCTTGAGGGCCGTACACAAGTCGGGGGCCCAGCCGATGTCGTCGAAGCGGCGCTCGGCCCGGGTCGGTTGCCAGTCGGCGATGCGCTTGTCGATCCGGGCGACATCGGTTTCCTGCGCGGCGAGCGGGGCCGCGATGCTGAGCGCCAGCAGGGATACGAGCCGAGCCATGGATGCCTCGTTGGATAAGGAGAAGATGTCAACCGCGGACCGACGGCGCGTCATGCCGACGCCCGTTCCGTCGTGTCCGTCAGTTGGCTCACGGTGGTTGCGTCGAACAGGGTGTATTCGCCGCGCGGGTTGATGAAAACGGCAACAGCGCCGCGCAGCGCCAGCGCCTCGGGATGATCCACGATGAACCGGTCGCCGCTCACCAATTCGACGGCGAATGACTTGAAGGGGCGGCGGCGCAGAAAAGCACTCAAGCTGTTCTCGAAGTTGTCATCATTCATATCCGCCATCCTACCAGGACGCTATTTCGCTGGAAAGAGGTTAGCCGCCCGCAGCGACGCCCGTGGGTTGCAGGAGCCAGCGCCGCACCGCGCCGGGCGCCGGCGGGAAGCGGGCCAGGTCTTGCTGGGGAAACTCGACACTCGTTAGCTGGCCGATTCCCAGCGCCGTTTCGCCGGTCGCGAACCACAGCTTGCCGTCTTGCGGTTGGGCGACACACTTGCCGTGGTGGCGGCGCGCGTACGTCCGAACCAGCTCACCCCTGGCGACTTCGTGCAACTTGCCTTCGGTGAGGATGCCGTTCCAGAGGACCACGTGATTGGGCCCCCAGAAGGCCAGGCCGCCGCTGTGGCCATGATCGAGCGGAATGGTCGCCAGCGAAATCTGCTTCCCGTCGGGAATGGACCAGCGGATGATTGTCGCCGTCGGTTGCCCGACCCCGAACCTGAAGTAGTAGCTCATCAACGACTTGCCGTCTGGACTGAACGCGACGCCCCAGACATTGCCGACGCGGGCGCCCGCCGACATCGCGCCCGTCTTGCCGGTTTGCTTGCCGGTCTTCGTGTCGAACAGGCTGAAGCCGTCCTTGTTGAACACGGCCAGGGTTTTTCGATCGGGGCTGATCGCGAAGCTGTTGGCGGTGTGCCCGAACAGGTTCGTATTGAGCGACAGGGCCGGCGCGATCGGCGGCACGCTAACGACGTTCTTCTGCGTGGCAATGTCCCACACGTCGAACTGGCCCTGCCGGCTGACGGTCAACAATTGATCGGCGGAGAGCAGGTACAGGAAGATCAGCTCGCGGCGCTTGGCGAAGTCGGGATCGTCCGGGTACGGCGACCAGTTCTGCACCAGCGGCTTGCCGTCGGGCAGCGACCAGACGCCGACCTGCCGCAGCAATTGGCCCTTGTCGACCGATTGGGAAAAGATCGCCAGCCGCGACCCGTCGAGGCTGAGGTCCATCTGCTGCGGCTCGACCAGCTCGAGGCGGGTCAGGAGTGCGGCCTTGGGCACATCGTAGACATGGAAGATGTGCTTCATCTTGCCGGCGAGGTCCCACGAATGCACCGCCGCGCGGGTGTTGGCCGGCCCGTTGGTGACGATGTCGCGGATGTCGCTGTCCTTCACGTCGAGCCGCACGCGCGGGCCGGCGGGCGCGATGACGTCGTCCGGAACAGCCATTTTTCCCTGGATAACCCCACCGCCGCCAACCGGCATCACCCCACCGCCGCCGGCCGGCGCCACCGCCACGTCGGCCACCGGGCTCATCACCAGCCAGAGGACCAAGGCAATGACGGCGAGGCCCAGCACACCCCCGCCGACGAACAGGCCGATCAGCAGCCCCGAGGAACCTTGGTCGGGCCGCGGCCGGCGGCGACGCGGCCGGTCGTCGTCGTCATCGTCGTCGCGCTCACGAGAGCGCGGCCGGCCGCGCGGCTCGTCGTCGTCCTCATCCACCACACGGCGCCGAGGCGGCGTAGCTGCTTTTCGCGGCGACGACTGAATGGCGTCGGCGGCGCGTCCGTCTGACGCGCTATCCTGCGCGCGAAAGCTCTCCCGGCAGCTGTTGCACTGCATCTGCTTGCCGCGCAAATGGTCCGCCAAGGTGTATTCCGCATCGCAAACGGGGCAGGTCGCGTGAAAGGACATGAGGAATCCTCCGGAAAGTCAAGTGTCCCTCAAACGCCCGACCAAAGGGCACTTGACTCCTCGTCGTAAGCCGCGGCTGGATCGTGTGTTGTGATTGCCGCCGAGTCAAGTGTCCCTCAAACTTGTGGGGGACCGACGCGGTTTGGCAGGAACCAGTGATGCCGCGTAGAGCATCTTATCGACTGCCGAGATCATCCGCACAGCAGTCTTGTTGCTACTGACTACGGACTATTAACTACGATTCCAACTCCTCGATCGAGCGCGGCCAATCGTCCTTGAGCAGCCGCGATAGCGAGCGGTCGGCGAGGACCTTGCCTTCCGTCTGGCAGCGCGGGCAGTAGTTCGTCTCGTTCTCCGCGTAGCGGATGCGTTGCACCGCCGTGCCGCACACGGGACACGGCTGGCGGTAGCGGCCGTGGACCGCCATGCCATCGCGGAAGGCGGTCACTTTCTCGGGGAAGCCGTCGCCGGCCTCCTGGCGCAGTTGCTCCAGCCATTCCAGCAGCGTCGCACGCGTCGCCTGAAAGAGGCGGGTGATCTCGGCAGCCGACAGCCGTTGCGTCAGCGCCAAGGGCGACAGGCGGGCGCGGTGCAGGATCTCGTCAGAATACGAGTTGCCGATGCCGCTGAACAACCGCGGATCGGTGAGGGCCCGCTTGAGAGTGTGATTCTCGCGCCGCAAGACAACCCCGAATCGCTCCGCGGTCGCGTCGAGCACTTCCAGGCCGCCCGGGTCGTGCCGGGCGAGTTCCTCCTCGCCGCGAACCAGGTGCAGCGACGCCCGGCGTTTGCTTCCCGCCTCGGTGAGGATCAGCGTCCCCGTCGGAAAATCGAACGCCGCCAGGCCCACCTTCCCCGGCGGCTTGGCCCCTTGCGGCTTCCAGTGCAGGCGGCCCGCGATCATCAGATGCAAGATCAGAAACCAGTCCGGCTCCAAGGCGAACACGATGCGCTTGCCGAGCCGGCGCAGCTCGACCATCGTGCGGCCGTGCGCCTCCGGCAGCGGCGGTAGGACGCTGCGCAGCAGGAACGGATTCGCCAGGCGCACACGTTCGAGCTTCTCGCCCAACACGCGCGGCCGCAGGCGTTCGAGGTAAACGACAATGTCGGGGAGTTCTGGCATGGGAAACGCGACGGTCGAGGCCGGGCGCGGATGCCCGTTTCGTCAGGGCAAGGTTCTCGAAGTCGATGAAGATGGCCAGGGCTCGATCGACGTTTTGGCATATTACATGTTGTGGGGCAAGCTGCCAACGCTGCCAACGCTGCCAACCTGCCGCGACAAAAATGGCTTGTTGCTGGCTGGCGCAGTCGGCCGCCTGAACGCCCGCGAGAATGCCAACTCTGCCAACTGGCCAGCGTATGCGGCACGGATTGTCCGGCGTTTGAGCGTTATCTCGTTCTCGGCCATGGACTTGCTTCGGATTTGCCGGTTGAATGAACGTCCGAGAAAACGCCGATCCTGAGATGATCAACATCGACCGATGTGCGCGACGATCGTCACAAGTCGTTTGATTGACTTGAGCTGCATCGACGCGCTCGCGCCGGGCAGCCGCGACCAGCCGCC
>JAKEET010000053.1 GCA_022616435.1 Gemmataceae bacterium | reverse complement strand
CCCCAGAAGCGGTCGCTCGAGTGCTAACGCTCAAGCCCGAACTGCGTGGAGTCGGCGAAGTTGCCGTAATGGAATCAACTCCGTCAATGACGACGCCAGCTGACAGAACGGGACGAGCGGCAAGCGCCTTGCCCTAGGCGAAGTTCAAAGCGTTATCGTCGATGCCACAACCGGTGTCCATACCGAACGTGCGACGTTGGAGCGCGCGGCACACAGGTCCAGCCGATCTCCTGCGCATAGGCGAGGATGCGGGCCTGGACTGTCGTGTATTCGCCAGGAGTGGGCATTTCAACTACCTCTATGGCGGGGCAATGCGCTTGGACGCCTTGCGGGCAATCTTGATTGCCAGAGCTTTTTGATCGTCCTTGGCGGCGGGAAAGCCGGCTATGTTCGCATGATTGGGGTTGAACGGCGCGTCCGGCGGCAAGATCGGATCAGGCACGACGGATAACGGTCCGACCGCGCAGTCCAACGCCAGGATGTCGGACCGTCCGTAAAGCGTCTGTTCGCGCAGGGCGGCCACGTCACGCCCGCATTTCCACAATTCCAGGGCGCTCGCTTCGCGATGGCGCGTGACCGACAACTCGGTCAGCCGAAAAGGAATGAAGAGATCGGGCTTGACACTCTGGTCGCTCGCTCGGAACTGCTTGGACTGAGTGATGAACCTTGCCAGAAGTTCGTGGTCGGCGACCGGCGGAATATTGTTTGCGTCAATCATGGGCGCCGACTCGCCGAATCCAGTAAAGGATGGTCTCGGGAACCTCGCCGTTAAAAGGGCAGGTGCCGCGTGGATCTTCTTCTCCTGCGAGCGCCGCCCAATAGAGCATCGCCTGGGGGCTCACGCTCACCGAGAGCAGCCGGTTCGTCGCCCGATACCATTCCAGCGTGACATGACCATCGGGTTCGGCCCCCACGGACGGAATCGGATATTCCGGCGGAAGCGCGTCAAGGAACCGGCGGGCGTGTTGCACCGTTTCCGGTTTCACAGGGTCGGCCCCGTCGGTGCCCCAATCAGCCTTGCCGCACTCTTTGGCAACCTCGTCGAGTTCCATACGCCGCTTGCTTCGAGGAGGTTGGCCCCTCTTTCGCGCTGATGCTCACCTCGACCCTGGTGCCAGGGGCGAACGGCACTCCCGCGAGGCGGATTTGTCCTTGATCTTCCACGGTCGCGGACGTTTCATAGGTCGTCACGGCGCCTGCTCCCTTTCTGCGGTTCGCATCAGGATTTCGTTACTTGTTTGATCGGCGCACGTTTTCGTTTGCGCACGCCATTCTTCACGGCGTTGGCCATGAGCAAAGATGTCCTCCGCGTCGCCTGTCACCGGCGCGCCGGCCGTGGCGGGGGCCTCCTCGACGAACACGATGGCCTCGCGCACCTCTCCGCTGAAGCGTGCAAGGCCCTCGGCGATTTCCTGCTTCGATCCCTTGAGAACGTGGGTTTTCATCGTTGACCTCAATGGCATATTCTTCGCCTGATCTTCGCGGCGATCCTGGCGCGCAGACTTGTCGAATCCAGCGGTAAATGGTCTCGGGAACCTCGCCGTTAAAGGGCAGGTGCCGCGTGGATCTTCTTCTCCTAAGGTTTGACACCGGCCCCACCGCTCGCCTCTCATGATTCTACAGCAATTCGAGTGGGCCCGCTCGCCCGATCAGACGCAGTTTGTTGTCGGCCGATTCGAGTGCGGAAAGGTACGCGTTCTCATCGAGATGCCCAAATGGTTCTGGCGAAACGGGCATCCTCGTCTGCACGGTGTAGTCGACCGTCCGCCCATGACGTTCGCGCGAGTTCCAACCGGCGACGCGGGCTTGACGGGAGGATCAATCCGCGGCGCCCTACTTTTGACGGCGCAATTCCGGCCGCAAGTGCGATTCGAGTCGTTCGAGGACCCATTCATTGCGGTTGTCTCGTACGATCTCCTCGAAGAGCGCCGGGCCCTCGGGGAGGACGTTGATCAGGTGCCCTAACTTTTCAACGTCGTAATGGTAGTATCGCGTCTTGGCGTATTGCTTGAGTTGTTCGAGGTAGTGCTGGCGCACCCAAGGCGCCGCGTCGTCCCGCAGCAGCACGTGCCAGATGTCAAACAGCAGGCTCATGGGCTCGCCGTGCAAGTACCGCGGCGGCGGCGACCAGTGCGGCGGAAAGTCCGCACGCGCATGGGCCGACATCACCTTCAGGCCGTCCGCGACGCGGCCCTCGCGAAGCGCCATCTCAACGCGGCGGCGCAGTTGTTGTTCCGGCTGCGTCAACGGCAGCGCCGCCGCCCAGATCACCAGCGATCCAATCACGAGCCAACGCAGGGCGCCGCTCACCGGCGACGACGCTGCCGGCCGCAGCGAGGCGGCCTGCCACGTGGGGCGCGGCGTCATGGCGAACGTCGTGATGGTCAGGATCAGCCACACCGGAAACGAACAACCGCCCCAGAACGCCACCAGCTGCGTCGCCGAGCGCACGGCATTCTCTTCTGCCGGCAAGCGCACGCCCCCCATGATCTCGATGATGGGAAACGGCACGAAGAACATGGCGGCGAGCGCCACCGCGTCGGCGTATGCGACAACGCGCACGAAGGCGATGGCCGGGTGTAAGCCGAACAAGACGTTCGCTACGCGCACCATCAGGGCCACGCGCCACGCGGACACCAGCGCCAGGGTGGCCAGATTGGCGTAGGTCGCAGCGAGCGGCGACAAGAAGCGCTCGTAGGGAATCGCGTAGAGCCATGCCAGCGGCGCCGTCAACCAGAACAAGCCCACAAAGGCCCGATACGCACTCCAGAACGAGGGCGACAGCGAGGGCGACTCCGGCCGGCGGCGCGCAAAGAATCCGTACAGGAGGCAATAGAGCAGGAACGACGAAACCAACGAGGCGACGACCGGAAGCAACAAGTACCAGGGATCGCGCAGCAGATCCTCGCCGTCATACTCGCGGGCAAAACCGGCCGACACGACGAACAACAGGCCGACCAGCCACGCCCTGGGATGGACCGCGAGCGAGAGGACGGCCGTGGCATCGCCAACCAGGTAGCGCAGCAACGTCAGGACGCCCATGGTCGCAACCTCGGGTTGTTGGCCCAGATGTTTCGCCGCAGCCGCTGGCGGCGGCGCGTCGGTTCGGTGGCAAAGACCGCGCCGACAAGCTCACGAAAGCCCTTTTCCAGCTCGACGACGCTCAACGGGGCGGGCTGGTAGGTCACGTCGAACAGGGTGTAATGTGACCAGCCGCGCGTCGGCAGCAGCCGGTGTTGTCGGCGAAGCCGCTCATGCAGTGCCGTGCCGGGGAACGGCGTCTGTAGCGTGATTTGCACATCGGCCAGCGGGCTAGCGAGGATGAATCCGGCAGTTCGATCCAGCGACGCCAGCGTCTCGCCATCGCAGCCGGCAATGAAGCAGCCGATCACCGCGATGCCGGCCTCTTGAATGGCGTGGATCGCGTCGAGCGTTCGCGGCCAATCGGCTTGCTTGGACCCCATGCCCGCATGGCGCTGGTCCAGCGACTCCAGGCCCACCAGCACCTGGACGCAGCCCGCGGCCGCAATGCCGCGCAGTCGCGCGCCGTCTTCGCCGAGCCGCCAATCGGTTTCGGTGAACCAGCGCGCTCCGCATTCGGCCAGCGCGTCCAGGAAGGGCGTCAAGTCGCGCTTGCCGGCGAAGGTGTTGTCATCGGCGAATTCGAGCAACGGCCGCGGCGCGATCCGGGTGACGTCGCCCAATTCCTGCACCAGGTTGGCCGCCGGCTTTTCGCGAAAGCCGCCGAGCAACCGGCTGGCGCCGCAGAAGTCGCACGCCAGCGGGCAGCCGCGCTGGGTCTGCAGCGTGAAGCGCGGGCGCGGCGCGACGCCGAGGAGGTCGAAGCGCGGCACAGGCGCCCGCACGAGCGCAAACGGCCGGCGCTCGCGGTAGATCGGCTGCAAGTTGTTGGCCTCGGCATCGGCCAGCACGGTCGGCCACACCGGTTCGCCTTCCCCGGCGACGACGGCGTTGAAATGGGCCGTCGCCTCCGCGGTGCACGCGGTCGCGTGCAACCCGCCCAGGACAGTGCGCAGGCCGGCGCTCCGAAGGCGGTGCGATAACCGATAGGCCTCTTCGACGGAGGCGGTCAGCGCCGACACAGCCACCAGGTCGGGGCGATCGTTGCAGATGGCTTGAATCGCTTCGTGGTCGTACGTCGGCGTTTCGCGATAGCTGCAGGTCCAGTGTGGAGGTTGCAGTCCAGCCAGCGTGAGCAAGCCCAACGCGGGAAGCTGGCCGACCGCGCCGGCACGAGCCTGCAAGCCGGGCAGCGTCATGCCCAGCTCGCGCATCGCCTCCTCGCGCACTCGCGCTCCCGTCAACGGGACATAGGTGACGTGCGGCATGAGGATCGGCTTCTTTTCGTTTGATTTGCCGGCGGCGCCATTCTCGGCTAATTCGGCCGTTCTTGCAACTTTTCGGTCGAACATGCCGTCGCGTTCGCCGCCGCCAGCCCTTGTCGATGACGACCGCTTCGCATTGAACCTACGAGTAAATACCCCCCTTCCGCGGCCCACGTTTCCAGAGATCCGTCAACTGGTACGTTGTTTCGAAAGCGTATCCTTGGCGGACGATTATCAGGCCGAACTGAGCGAGTTATGAACCAGTTGGCGTAGGGGCTCTGGGATCGCCTTGCTGCCTCGTCTGCACGGTGTAGTCGACCGGCCGCCCATCGGCGGCGCGGTCGGGACGTGAGGATCAATCCGCGGGCTGGTCAAGCCCGTGGGCCGACCGCGTCCGCCCTCGTGTGCCAACGCATGGGTAGTTGTCCGAGAGCCGGATGCGGCAAATCCGCACGTCCCGGTTCGATGAGCGGGGAGTGGAAACGGAGTTCCTCGGGCACCGGCAACCGAAAGGGCCGGCCAACACGCAAGGCTCCACCTAAACCACCGCGCCACTCCTCGACTCTACTTCCTCTTTTTCGTCCTTTTTCCTTCTCTTT
>JAKEET010000052.1 GCA_022616435.1 Gemmataceae bacterium | reverse complement strand
CGCGAAAGTAGGTCATCGCCGGATTTATCAACGAGCCCGCAGGGAAACCTGCGGGCTTGTTGTGTTTTGAAGTGTCGTGAAGCACCGACGGCCTGGCACGGATTACCGTCAACAAACGGACCGTCAGCAACCCGCCCGGTTAACAAACGGCAACCTGGGCCGCCGACTGGACGTTGACCCGGCGCCGGCCGGCAGCCGCGAGATCGGGCCCGCGGTCGCCCGCCCGTACCGCCTGGTACGCCCTGGTACGCCCTTGTACGCCCTTGTACGCCCTTGTACGCCGACCCTCACCGGGACGCCGGCGGGACCTCGCCCGAGGTCAGCGCACCTTGTTCACAGGCACGACGATGGTGTGGGAGCCGCCATCGATGGGAGCGCATTGATCGCCGTGATCACACGAATCGCAGGTCGCGCAGCCGATCTCGCCCCAGCCGATGTCGCGCTTCCTGCCGAAGTGCTGTGCGTGGTAGCAGCAACCCAGCGATGACAGCAGGCCACTCAAGCACAAGGCCACGCAGGCGGTTTTGAACGAGCGCATGGGATACCTCCAACCCCCCGCGCCAGTCCGAGAGTGCGCCTCCCGGAATGCCGCAGGGGAACACGTTCGCAGTTCATCAAAGTTCGGTTGCCGCGATGCTCGATGCCGGTCACTCGCACGGGCACGCGGCCAGCGGAGCCCTGGGCGCCGCCTGCGGGGCAGGCGCCGGCGGACGCCGCTGCTATTGCTTGTTGCCGCTGCCCGGCAGTTGGGCGGGCATCGGGGGCGTCAGCGCTGCCGGGGCAATCGCCGGCGTCACGCCGTGGTTGACGTCGGTCAGCACCGGCAACTGCGCCGGCGGCGCCGGTTGCGGGTTCGCGGGTTGGCTCGCCGAAACGGCGATCGCCGGTTCCGGCGTCGCGATCACGTAACCTTCCGAGGCGACCGCTTCCTGCGGCAGCACGAGCTGCACGCGTTCGGCCTTGCGCGCCTGAATCTTCTCCCGGAGACGGTTGACCATGGCGTTGCCCGGATCCTGGTAGGTGAAGGACAGGACGGTTCGGCCATTCAGCTTCGACGTCTTGACCGGCAGGGACATGGGGGGACAATTGCCTTGGCTGCAATCGCCCTCGCCGCAGCCGCCTGCGCCGCATGGGCCGTCCGCGCACGTGGCGCAGCCTATTTCGCCGATGCCGACGTCGCGTCTCTTGCCAAAGTGCTGCGCGTGGTAGCAACAACCAACGGACGCGAGGAAAAGGCCGCACACCAGCGCGCGCACCGCATTTCTTGTCCACACCATGGGGACGTCTCCTTATTCAACCGAGGCAGGCGCGCGGTTTCGTGCCGCGGCAGCCTTGGCGATTTTTTGGAGTCTTCCGGTTACGTCCTAGTTATCGACAGAATGGACTGGCTAATTGAGCAAAAAATTTCGCAAAATGCCGGTCGCAACGATTGCGCATGATTTTCCTAAGAAAACGATGGTAGGGATTGCGCGGGCCATTCTCAAAAATTCGGCAAACCGACCCAGCTTTTTTCTGCAGGCGGCGCCGGCGCCGGCGCGTTTCGCGAGCGCGGCACGACCGGGGGCGCCTGGCCAGCGGCCGGAGCGTCCAACTTGGGAAGAATGGACAGGATCCGTGTGAGGACATCCGAGCCCTTGGAAGATGCCGCGCTCTGGGCAACTTTGGGATTGACGGCCGACGAGGGCCGAACCGGGCCCGCGCGAACGTCGTGCGGCTGTTCCACGACGACTGCTTCTAGCGTCTGGGGAAGGACCGTGGCGGGCGCGCCGGCCGGCAGCGTCTCGATCGAGATGACTTGTTCTTGAGGCGAGGCAGGCGCCCGCGGCACGGGAATCGTGTGCGGCCGTGGCGTGGCGACCGCGCAGCCGACCTTGCCGATGCCGAACTCGCGGGTGTAGCCGTAATGCTCCACTCGGTAGTGGCAGCCCGTGGCCGCGGCGAGCAAGCTCGCGACCAACACCCAGATGGTTTTGCGGGCGCCCTGCATCCTTGGACCCAGCGTCGGGGGCGGATTGAGCCGCGCGTCTGCCAACGGCCCCGGCGCTCCTTGCCTGAGCCATTCGCGGCTCCTCCTCACCCACCGGAGGCGCAACTGGCAACGGCGTCGCGGCTTGGCCCGTCGCCCCAGCGTCGCCCCACCCAGTGGCCCCCGCCCCGGGAAGGATCCGCCTTCTCGTCTTGGGAAATTGGGAGAGTTTCTACCGGAAGCAACCGTGGAATGCAACAGAGAAGTGCTGTGGTGGACTGGCGAAGGTGTGCAAACGGGAAAGGGCAGTGGTTCTGAGCCGACGTGCTCGCGCCACTGCCCATTCGAACTGGGCCAACGACATTGTTATTTGTCGTCAACCACCAAAGGTCACACGGTCGCCGGCTCGGCGAGTTGACTGGATTCCAGCATGTCGGCCTTCACGCGCCGGGTCATCTCCAGCACGAAGGCAATTTCCCTCAGCATGCGCTTGGTCTCGGCAACGCTGCGGCGCCGCGGCTCACGGGCAGGGAGAGTCTTCAGTTGGCGATCGAACAGCGACCTCGGGATATTGTCAAAGATCCGGTTCATAGCGATTGCTCCGTTCTCGGTTTTCGGGTTTCGGCTCGGAACGGATGGGTTCATTTGCACACTGCGTGCCAAAGTGGACTTGCACGGGCGCGATGACATAAGCAGCGATCCAACACATCGTTGCGAAGTCCAACGTGGAAATACCCGATAGTGTACATATTGTAAGTTATGCACGCAACTTTACAAGCTCGCCGCAGTGCAGATCGCCAAATGTCCCTTATTGCGAGTTTGGCCGTTTCACCCGCAACGCCAGGATTCGCGCAAGTTCCGGCACCGGGTCCTTGTGGTCGTCCACCCGAAAGTCCAGATAGCGATCGCTCCCGGTCGGGCCCGCCCCAGCCCGAACCACCAGGATTGCCGCCGACTGCTTGCCGCGTTTGTCGCCGCCGGCCTGGTCGCCGGCTTCGAGGGCGGCCATCAGTTTCCAGGCGAGCGGGCCTTTCGTTGCTTCGAACGCCTTGGCCATGGCCTCGACCACTTCTTCGCCGGTGAGCAGGTTGCCCTGGCAGGTGTAGTACTTGCCCGTTTTGGCGCCGGCCCAGGCGTTGCACTTGTCGCCGGAGAAGTTCGCGGCTTCGCCCTTGGCATCGACGATGCCGACTTGCCGCAGGGCCTTGCCTTTGTCCTCGTCGGTAAGCAGTTTGATCGTGTCCGCGGCGGATTTGCCCTGGGCCATGAGCTCCAGCCCTTTCGAACCGTAGAACACGTTGGCGTAGCTCTGCGTGGCGACGGCCCCGACGCCGGCCTTGGCCCACGGCACGACGGCGCCGACCGCGAGGTATTTCGAGGCGACGGCGACGCCCCATTCCTGCTTGACCGGATCGTGCGCGACGATGGAGAACGTGTGGACGCAATCCGGCGCCGGCGGTTCCGGGTTGGTCCGGCCCGTGATGCACAACGACAACGCGACGGCGGGCAAGAATGCATAGCGCAGCATGACGACCTCCAGAAGAAAGGTGCTCGTATTGTGCGATCGGCGCACCGCAAAGACCAGAAAAAAACGGCGGCTTGCGAGGCTGCTGGCCCTCGTCGTCGCCTGACATTGCCTCCATCGCGTGTCTGACTACGATTTCCCCATGGTGAACGTCCGATCCGGAAGCGCCGGCCGGCGCGGCGTTCTCTTTTTCCGCACCTGCCCGACGATGCGGATTTTGTACAATCACCTTTTCGCCGTCGAAGGGACTCGACTCGCTGCGCATCACAAGCCGCTCAGGGACTGAACGGCGCAATCTGGAGGTGGCCCTTGGCCCTGCCGCTTTTTGCCATCACGTTGTTCGTGTCCGCCTTCTTGCTGTTCCTCGTCCAGCCGATGATCGGCAAGATGATCCTCCCCAAGCTCGGCGGCACGCCGCAGGTGTGGAACACGTGCATGATGTTTTTCCAGACGGCGCTGCTTGCCGGCTACGGCTATACCCACACGGTCAGCACCCGCATGCAGCTCAAGAGGCAAATCACCATCCACGGCGTCTTGCTGTTGTTGCCCGTGGTCTTTCTGCTGTTCTTGCAACCATCGCCGTTCAACATCACCGGGTGGGTGCCGCCGACCGAGGAAAACCCGATCCCGGCGGCCTTGATGCTGCTGGCAGTCGTCGTCGGCGTGCCGTTCTTCGTGGTCTCGACCAGCGCTCCGCTGCTGCAAAAGTGGTTCGCGAGCACCGGGCATCCGTCGGCGAAGGATCCGTATTTCCTGTACGGGGCCAGCAACCTGGGCAGCTTGCTGTCGCTCATCATGTATCCGTTCCTGGTCGAGCCGTACTTCGTGCTGCAAACGCAAGCATGGATCTGGACGGTCGGGTACATCATCCTGGCCATCTTGATCTACTTGTCGGCGTCGGTGGTGTGGAAGGCGCCGCCGGAGGTGCAACTGGCCGGCGCCGGCGTCGAGCCGGCCGCGGCCAGCGAGGCGGCCCCCGCGCCGCCGCCGGTGAAGGAAGCGAGCACCGCGATCCAGCCGGCCACGGCGCTGCGCGGCGTGTCGCGCAAGAAGGGCGCCAAGGTTCCGGGCCACGCGGCGGAAACCGCGGCGGCGCCGTCCGTCCGCGCCCCCGAGCAGCGTTCCGACGTGATGGATTGGCGGCGGCGGCTGCGCTGGATCCTGCTGGCGGCGGTGCCGTCGAGCTTGATGCTCGGCGTCACCAGTTACGTTTCGACCGACCTGTCGCCGTTCCCGCTGTTGTGGGTCATTCCGCTCGCCCTCTATCTGCTGTCATTCATCCTGGTGTTCTCGAAGTGGCCGACCGTATGGACCGAAGGGCCGCACACCGTGGTCCAATTTGTGCAGCCGTTGGCCCTGTGCGCCATCTGTCTGATCCTGCTGCGCGGCGGCTTCGATCCGTTTCGAGCGACGATGGTGTCGTTCCTCGGATTCTTCGTCGTGGCCTGTTATTGCCACGGCGAGCTGGCGAAGGACCGGCCGTCAACGCGGTTCCTCACCGAATACTTTCTGCTGCTGTCCGTGGGCGGCATGGTCGGCGGCGTCTTCAACGGCTTGTTCGCCCCCGTCGTTTTTCAGGCAGGGGTGCTCGAATATCCGCTGGCGATCATTGCCGCCTGCCTGCTGCGGCGCCGGACAGCGGAAAGCGGCTGGACCGACGACTTCTTGCTCAAGTCAGCGCCCGATCTGGAGCGCTGGGCCCAAGACAAAGGCGACGAGATGGCGGTCGCCTTCGGCGGACAGCCGCGGCGCAGCACCTACCTGATCAACTACTTCTTTGACATCGTGCTCGCGCTGGTCGTGCTGGGCATCGCCTGGTGGCTGCGCGAGCGGACCACCGCCTGGAACTGGCACCCCAACTACCCGGCCGAGCGCAACGGCATCGTGAAGATCTTGAAGTTCCTCGGTTTTAGCACTGCTACCGCCGCGGAGTGGCGGGAAGTTGCCTATGGCGCTTTCGTCTTCGGCCCCGTCTTGATCATGGCCTTTTTCATGGCGGTTCGTCCGTTGCGGTTCGGCCTCGCGATTGCCGCCATCTTGCTCGCCAACCTGTACTTCGTCGAAGATCGCCGCGACACCGTCTACGCCGGCCGCAGTTACTTCGGCGTGCTGCGCGTGAATCGCGACGAGGACTTCGCCAACGGCCACGTCGAGGAACACTTTGTTCCGGAAACCCAGGACGGCGTCCGCCGCGCCCGCTTCCACTTCCTGATGCACGGCACGACGTATCACGGCCGCAACTATTACGACCCCCCCGAGCTGTCGCGTCTGGCGACCACCTACTACCATCGCTGGGGCCCGGTCGGCATCGTCATGGAGCGCTACAACTGGTTCCCGGGTCCGCAAAACACCTACGGGGCGGATAACCGGATGCCGGCGAGCATGGTCGGCCTCGGCGCGACGTCGCTGGGCCTGGGCAACCTTCCCTTGAACCAGATTTGCAACGTCTGGTCCGAGCCGCCGATCGCAACGATCGGCCTGGGAACCGGCACCGTGGCGTCGTACGGCCGGCCGCTCCAGCACGTCGTCTACTACGAGATCGACGAAAAGATCCGCAACTTCTCGCTCCCCCTGGACGGCCGCAAGGCGTTCTTCACCTACCTGCAAGGCGCGATGAAGCGCGGCAGCAACCTGGAGGTCATCATGGGCGACGCCCGCCAGGCGATGCAGCGTGCGACGCCGGCGCCCAGGGCCAGGCGCGATGCCCTGGCGGCGGGGCAGGAGCTGGCCGCCGTTCCCGAGGGCATTCCCCAGAAGAACAGCCTGTTCCATTTCACGGACGACAGGCTGGCCTTGAACCACGACGTCGCCCAGACTGACTCGAAGGGCAACATGTACAAGGGCGCGCTCCACCCCGAGCGCGAGAAATACTACATGGTGATCGTCGTCGACGCGTTCAGCTCGGACGCTATTCCGATTCACTTGACGACCAAGGAAGCGATCGAGCTGTACATGGACCAGTTGCAGGACGAGGGCGTCTTGTGCATGCACACCTCGAACCGGCACATGGACCTGACCAAGCCGATCGTGGACATCGCCGACGCGCTGGGCCTGGCGTACGTGGTCGGCCACGATCCCGGCAGCGAGCGGCGCCGCAACGCCAAGGCCGAGTACGCGTCGATGGGCCACTTCAGCTCGGAGTACGTCATGATCTCGCGCAGCAAGACCCGGCTCAACATTCGCGAGAAGAAGGGGCAGGACGGCACGATCATCCGCGGCCTGGAAAAGATCCTGCTGAACCCGCAGTTGCCGCCCAACCCGAACACCAATCCGGTGGTGTCGATGGATGAGTCGAAGTTCTACGGCGACAACCGCCAGTGGTACATCCCCAATCCGGCCGGCATGCGGCTGTGGACCGACGATTTCTCGAACATCATCAGCATTCTGCGGTAGCATTCTGCGGTAGCGATGCCGTCGTTGCTTCGCAAAAAGCGAATGACCCGTTTAGCGCACGCCGTCTAGCGCATTTTGGTACAATCGTGCGCTGAACGGGCCGCTCCAAGTCCAATTCTCCCCATGGAGCCCCGTCCCCTGAGGAATTCCCATGCGGACCGCGATCTTGGCGATCTCGTTCGTGATGATTGCGGCAATCGGGACGCCGGACGTGGCCGCGCCTCAGAATCCGCGCCCGGCGATCAACCATCTGCAAGTGCCCCCCGGCTTCACCGTCGAGCTGGTCGCCGCGCCGCCATTGGTGCATCATCCGGTGATGGCCAACTTTGATCCGCGGGGCCGGCTGTTCGTGGCCGAAACCGCGGGCCGCAATCTCAGGTCGGCCGAGCTGCTCAGTGAATTGCCGAACCTGGTTCGCGTCCTCGAACCGGCGGACCAACACGGTCGCTTCCACAAGAGCCATATCTTCGCCGACCGGATGTCGTTCCCGATGGGCGCGCTCTGGCACCGCAACGCGCTGTACGTTGCATCGCCGCCCAGCTTATGGAAGCTCGAAGACACCAAGAACCACGGCGTCGCCGACCGCCGCCGCGAGGTCGTGACCAAGTTCGGCTTCACCGGCAACGCGGCTGACATTCACGGGCCGTTCCTCGGTCCCGACGGCTGGCTGTACTGGTGCGACGGCCGGCACGGGCACAACATCCAGCGGCCGGACGGCACGACATTGCAAGGCAAGGCGGCCCGCATCTTCCGCTGCAAGCACGACGGCACGGGCGTGGAAGTCGTCTGCGGGGGCGGCATGGACAACCCGGTCGAGATCGCCTTCACTCCCGAAGGCGAGCCGTTCTTCACCGTCAACATCATCCACAACCAACCGGCCCGCAACGACGCGATCTGCTTTGCCCTCGAAGGCGCGGTGTATCCCTGGCATGACGTCTACAAGGAGTTTCCACGCACCGGGGCGCTCATACCGACCATCGAGGACCTCGGTTGGGTAGCGCCGTCGGGGCTCATGCGCTATCAATCCGGCGAGTTCGGCGCTGACTACGAAGGCAACCTGTTCTCGTGCCAGTTCAACCGCAATCGCATCCAGCGCCACGTCGTGATCCGCGACGGCGCCGGCTTCAAGATGAAGAGCGAGGATTTCCTCACCTCGACCGACAAGAACTTCCATCCGACCGACGTGCTCGAAGACGCCGACGGCAGTTTGCTCGTCATCGACACGGGCGGCTGGTTCCGCATCGGCTGCCCGACGTCGAAGATCGCGCAGCCCGACATCAAGGGGGGCATCTACCGCATTCGCAAGACCGGCGCCGCGGTCATGGCCGATCCACGCGGCCTGGCCATTGACTGGAAGGACAAGGCGCCGAGCGAGATCATGAAATTGCTCGACGATCCGCGCTTCATGGTGCGGGAGCGGGCCATCGAGGAGCTGGCGGGCCGGCCGCAAGCCGTGTCGCTGCTCCAGCGCGAAGTGCTCCGGCAACATCCGAGCCGGCTGATCCGCAACGCGGTGTGGGCGCTGGCCCGCATCGACGCGCCGGCGGCGCGGGCCGTGAACCGCAGCGTGCTCTTCGACGAGGATCGGAGCGTGAAGCTGGCGGCGATTCATGCGGCGGGCATGCATCGCGACGCCAAGGCCGTGTCCGCGCTCGTCAAGCTCCTGGACAGCGCCGAGGATCCGGCCGTGCGCCGCCAAGCGGCCACGGCGTTGGGGCGGATTCGCGCCAAGGAAGCGGTTCCGGCCCTGATGGATGGGGTCAAATCGGCGCGCGATCGGTTCCTGGAACACGCGCTTCTCTATGCCTTGATTCAAATCGGCGACGCGGACGGCTTGACGCGCTATCTCCACGATGTCGATCCCAAGCTGCGCCGGGCCGCACTGATCGCGCTCGACCAGATGCCGCAAAGCCCGTTGACGCGCGAGCAGATCACGCCGCTGTTGGCCACTGACGACGCGGCCTTGCTGAAGGCGGCGCTCGACGTGATTGCCGCGCGGCCCGCCTGGGGCGCGGAGATCGTCGGGCTGTTGCGCGAGTGGCTGCGAGCGCCGCGGCTGGATGCCGGGCGGCGGGACAATCTGCGCGAGCTGCTCGTTGGTTTGAGCACGGAAGCGAGCATCCAGAAACTCATCGAGGAGGGTTTGCGGGGCACGACCATCGTTGACACACGCCTGGCGTTGCTCGAAAGTGTCGCCCGCGCTCCCGTCGCCAAGACTCCGCCCGGATGGATCGCCGCACTCGGCCAGTCCCTGGAGGATCCCGACGAGCGCGTGATCCAGCAGACCATCGTGGCGCTGCGGTCGCGCAACGTGCCGGGCTTCACCGAGTCGTTGCAGCGGTTGGCCCGCGATGGGAAACGATTGCCGGAAACCCGGGTCGCCGCGCTCGGATTGGCGGCGCCGAGGTTGCCGGCCGTCGATCCGGATTTGTTCGGGTTCCTGAAACAAGAACTGGCGCCCGACAAGCCGCCCCTGCATCGCCTCGCCGCGGCCCAGGCTGTGGCCCAGTCACGGCTCGACGACAAGCAACTCTTTCAGCTTTCCGGCCTGCTCGTGAAAGCGGGGGCGATGGAAATGCCGCACTTGCTGGCCGCGTTTGAATCCGCCAAGAGCGATGCCGTCGGGTTCGCGCTGGTGAAATCATTGGACCAGGCCCCCGGCCTGGCGAGCCTGTCGCCGACTGCCCTGGAGCGGGCGACGCGCGGATTCTCAAAGCCCGTGCAGGACCAGGCGCGGCTGCTCGTCAAGAAGCTGTCGATCGACGTGCTACAGCAGAGGACCAAGCTCGATGAGCTGGAACCGGCGACCAAGGGCGGCGACCTCGAGTTGGGCCGCAATGTCTTCTACGGACCCAAAGCAAGCTGTGCGGCATGTCACGCCGTCGGCGGCCGCGGCGGCGTCATCGGACCGGACCTGACGAAGATCGGGGCGATTCGCTCCAGCCGCGATTTGCTCGAGTCCGTGGTGTTTCCGAGCGCCAGCTTTGCCCGCGGCTTCGAGCCATTCGTCGTCGAAACGAAGGCCGGCACGGTGCATCAAGGGATCATGGCCCGCGAGACCGCGGACGCCCTGGTGCTAGTCAACGCGGATCGCCACGAAGTCCGCGTCGTCCGCTCGGACATTGACAGCATCGCGCCCGGCCGGGTGTCGATCATGCCGCAAGGACTGGACGCGCAACTATCGCGGCAGGAGCTGCAGCACTTGCTGGCGTTCCTGCAATCGCTGCGATAGACCCCCAGGAATCGCTGCGCTCATTCTGGGGCCTAGGTGGACGCAAAACTATGAAGATCACCGATATTCGCATCACCGGTCTGGCCGGCGGCACCGTGGAGGGGGGCTGGGTTGAGGACCTCAAGCCCGACGACGATCTGCACACCATCGTCGAAGTCATCACCGACGAGGGCCTGACCGGCGTCGGCAGCGCTTACACCAGCAAGGCCCTCGTGGCCGGTGCCGTCAAGCTCTTGATGCCAATGCTGATCGGCGAGCGCGCCGACGAGCCGATGCGGGTCAGCGAGCGGCTGCGGCAGAGCACCTTCTGGCAGGGGCGCGGCGGGTCGGTGGAGCACGCCATCAGCGGCCTCGACATCGCCCTGTGGGACTTGATGGGCAAGATCTGCCAGCAACCCGTGTCGCGCCTGCTCGGAGGCAACTATCGCAGCAAGGTCAAGCCCTACGGTTCGATCCTTTTCGACGAACCACCACGGTTGCGCGACAAGCTGCAGGCGACCGTGGCGCGGGGCTTCAAGGCGATCAAGCTTGGCTGGCGACCGTTCGGCCGGCGCGACGCCAAGACCGATGAGCGACTGATCCAAACAGCGCGGGACACCGTCGGGCCCCATGTTGAGATCATGGTGGACGCCGGCGGCAGCGAGCAGTTCTGGCCGCACGGCTACAAGTGGGCCTTGCAAACGGCGAAGATGCTGGCGAACTACGACGTGGTGTGGTTCGAGGAGGCGTTGCCGCCGGACGATCTCGAGGGATTCATCGAGCTGCGGCGGCACGCGCCGCTGCCGATCGCCACCGGCGAAGTGCTGACGCGGCGGCAGAGCTTTCGCCCCTTCATCGAGCGCCGGGCGGTGGACGTCATCCAGCCCGATTGCACCAAGTGCGGCGGCATCTCCGAAGCGATCCGCATCGCCTGGATGGCGTACGAGAACAACGTGCTCTACGTGCCGCACGGCTGGAACACGGGCATTGGTCTTGCCGCGGACCTGCACCTGACCGCGGCTGTGCCGGTGGCGAAATACGTCGAGTACCTGACGCCGACGCCGTACATCGACGAGTTGATTTTGAATCCGTTCAAGCCGGACGCGGAGGGATTCCTGCGAGTGCCCGAGACGCCGGGGCTGGGCGTGCAGCTCAATCCGGAAGCGCTGCGCCGATACGGATTCTGATTGGTTGTCGTCATGGAGCTACGATTTGCGGGACGCCTTTCTGATACGCGCTTTGGTTTTGACTGGACATTTGTTACAATCGTTGGTGAACACTGGGTTATCGCGGCACTCCAGTCGCCGCGATGAAAGCAGGTGCAGCGTGTCACAGATTCAATCCGCCAGGCCCTCCGATCCCCTTGCCTCCTTGAGAATCGACCGCAGCGCCCGCAGTCGTCCGCGCTCGGGTTGGTTTGTCAAAGCGGTCGCCGTCTGCCTTGTGCTGGGCTTGATCGGCGCCGGCGTCGCGTGGGCGTGGCAGCGCTATGGCGAAACCTTGACGAGTCCGCGGGTCAAGGTGGCGTCGGTCGAGGCCCGCGTGCCGGGCGATGCCGATTCCATCCTGTCGGCGCAGGGCTACCTGAAATCCGAGAAGCAAGCCGCCATCGGCGCCAAGGTCGCGGGCCGGGTGCTGCGCGTGTACGTCAAGGAAGGCCAACCGGTAGCCAAGGATGCCTTGCTGGCCGAGCTGGAACACGGTGACATCGACGAATCGCTCCAGGCGATGAAGGCCTCGCTCGAAGCCCAGGCGGCGTCGCTGGAGGGGATGCGGGCCTCGCTGGAAAAGGCCAAGGCGGAAGTCGAGGAAATCGAATCGATCGCGGCCCAGGACGTGCGCGACTTCGCCCGCGCCGAGCAGCTGTTTCGCTCCCGGTCCATCGCCGCCTCGGACTTCGAAACTGCCAAGTCGAAACACCTGGCGTCGGTCAGCCGCCGCCTGTCGATGGCGGCGGCCGTGTTGATCGCCCAATCGCGGTTGCGCGAGGCCGAGGCCCGGCATCGCGAGTCGCAAGCGCGGTACCGCGAAACCGGGCAACAGCGCGACTACATGTTCGTGCGGGCGCCGTTCCAGGGAGTCGTCATTTCCAAAGAGGCGGAGGACGGCGAGTCCATCATGCCCGGCGGCCTGGGCGGCGCGTCCGGCCGCGGCTCGATCGTCACCCTGGCCGACCTGCTCAACCTCGAGGTCGACACCGACGTCAAGGAGGACTACATCGGCCGCGTCAAGAAGGGGCAGCGCGTCAGCGTAGCCGTGGCGGCCGTGCCGAACACCCGCTTCGGCGGGGTGGTGCGCACGATCATCCCCATGGGCGATCGGGCCAAGGGGACGGTGAAGGTCAAGGTGCAGCTCGACCCCAACGAGGTCAAGCGCGTCAACGATCCGCAGACGCAGACGTTCACCCTCTTCCCCGAAATGGCCGCCACCGTCCACTTCCAGAGCGAAGGCAAGACGGTTTCGAGCGGCCAGGTCACGGCGCAGCTCTTCGTGCCGGCGGCTGCGGTGCAAAGCGATACGGGCGGCGAGTTCGTCTGGCAGGTCGAGGACGATCGCGTGAAGCGCCGCCCGATCGACACCGGCGAAACCCGCGACGGCCGCGTCCTCATCACCGGCGGCCTGTCCGCCGGGGAACGGGTGGTCGTCGATCCGCCGGCGGGACTGAAAGAGGAGATGCTGGTGAAGATCGCTCAGTAGTGCAATCAGAAGATTAAGAGTAAGAGGACGAGTAAGAAGATGAAGAAGAGTAGGAGCAAGAGGAGGAGAAAGAGAAGGATTGACGCATGCAACCAGATCAAGCAGCTTGGTTCGATCATGAAAAGCTGGAGGTCTTCGAGAGGCCATTGCTTTTGTAGGTTGGGTTTCTGGAATCTCCGAGGGGTTGTTGCGCGCCGGAGAGGTCAAGGACCAGATGGACCGTGCTTCAACGTCGGTGCCGTTGAACATCGCCGAAGGCAACGGAAAGTACGCGCCCAAGGATCGTTGCCGTTTCTTCGACGTCGCCCACGGTTCCTCCTTGGAATGCGCAGCCTGCCTGGATGTCTTGGTGGCGAAGGGGAAGCTGACGCTGGACCAGATCCGCCCAGGAAAAGAACGGCTCCAGCGAATCGTGAGAATGCTGATGGGCCTGATTAAGCGGAATTCAACCCGGGATTACGACAAAGGGCAGCCGCACGACAAGGATCAGCAGTAAATCCTACTCTTACTCTGAATCTTGCTCCTCTTCATCTTCCTAATCGTACTCTTGATCCTAATCTTACTCTTTGCGTCTTCGACGTTGTGCACAGCCACTTGAGAGTAGCCGTCGCTGGACTCACCGAGAACTCCTCATGGACCAATCCTTTCAAGGCCCGGCCGTCGTCGTTCGCGACCTCTACAAGGAGTTCTACCGCGACAAGCTCACCATCCCCGTCCTCATGGGCACCAACTTGCAGGTCGAGCGCGGCGACTACCTGGCGCTCATGGGGCCCTCCGGCTCGGGAAAGACGACGCTCCTCAACCTGATTGCCGGCCTTGACCGGCCGACGCGCGGCGAGGTGATTGTCGCCGGCGACGACCTGAGCAAGCTGTCCGAAAGCGCCCTTGCGCGCTGGCGGTCGCAGCACATCGGCTTCATCTTCCAGCTCTATAACCTGATCCCGGTGTTGACGGCCTTCGAGAATGTCGAGCTGCCGTTGCTCCTGACGCCGCTCAACAAGCGTGAACGCGCCGAGCACGTCCGCACCGGGCTCGAGATCGTCGGCTTGGCCGACCGCATGGACCACTACCCGCGCCAGCTTTCCGGCGGCCAGGAGCAGCGCGTCGCCATCGCGCGGGCCATCGTCAACGATCCGGTGCTCCTGGTGGCGGATGAGCCGACCGGCGACCTCGACGCCAGATCGGCGCGAGAGATCCTCGATCTCCTCAGCCGGCTCAACGCCGAGTTCGGCAAGACCATCGTCATGGTCACCCACGACCCGCACGCGGCCGAGCGGGCCAAGAAGCTCGTGCACCTGGAGAAGGGTGTCCTGGTCGATGGAAACCAACAGCCACGGGACCAGGGCATCCAAGTGGGAACTTCCGAGGGCATCAAGGCATGAAGTACCTCAAATACATCCTGCGCAATGTGCGGCGCAACAAGCTGCGAACCTTGCTCACGATCATGGCGCTGGCGATCTGCCTCATGCTCATGACCTTCCTGTACGGCTACCTCGCGCAAATGGAAGTCTGGGGCCGCGAGGCGGATAAGTACAATCGCGTCGTGGTCATGCATCGGCAGGGATTTGCCGGCCGGGTGCCGTTCAAGACGCTCGACGAGGTCCGGGCGCTGGACGGAGTCGTGGCGGCGACACCCTTTGCGTGGTACGGCGGCAAGTACGGCGACGGCACCGAGTTCTTCGCCCAGTTCGGCACCGATCCGAATACCCTCTTTGAGGTGTGGAGCGAGTTCAAGATCCCACCCGACCAGCTCGCGGCATTCAAGAGCGAGCGGCAGGCGTGCGTCGTCGATCGCGCCTTGGCGGAGCGATTGAAGCTCAAGGTCGGCGACCGCGTTCCCCTGCAGGGGACCTTTTACCAGTTCAACCTCGATCTGAAGCTCGTCGGCATCTACGAGTCGCCGGAAACCAACCTCAGCCTGTACTTCAACCTGAAGTACCTTGACGAGGGGCTGCGTCAGCTCGAGGGGACCGGCAGCGCCGCCGCCGGCAACTGCGGCACCATTTTCTTCAAGGCAGCGTCGGCCGACATCATTCCCGATCTGTGCAAGCGCATCGACGAGAAATACGCCAACTCTTCGGAGCCCACGAAGACGCAGACGGAAAAGGCCTTCTCGCAAATGTTCGTGAAGATGATGGGCAACATCCAGAACTTTATCTTGTTCATCGCCGTGTTCGTCACGGTCTCGCTCACCCTGGTCGCCGCCAACGGCATGGCGATGTCGATGCGCGAGCGCACCACCGAGATCGCGGTCCTCAAGGCCATCGGCTTTCCCAATCACACCGTGCTCGCCATCATGCTCGGCGAATCGATCCTGATCGCGTGCATCGGCGGCTTGCTGGGAGTGGCGGCCGGCCGCGGCATCTACGCCCTGGCCCACCAGGTGGCGCCAATGGTCATTCAGATCAGCAACATGCCGTGGGAGGTGATGGCCTGGGGCATGCTGGTCGCCGGCGGCATCGGCTTGGCCAGCGGCATCGTGCCCGCGGTGCTGGCGGCGCGGCTGTCGGTGATTGATGGGTTGCGAAGAATCGTCTGAGCCGCGGTCCGCAGGAGCAGACAAGAGCAGGATTAAGATGAAGAGTAAGATGTACTGCTTGTCACTGGCGGCTTCATCGGGAGGAGTTTTCAAGGCGAATTCTGTTGGAGCTGGCGCGATAAGATGACGCGATGGCTGACTTTCGTGGCGTCGATCCGCGTGAGCTTCGCGTACCGCCTTCGCGCCGGCAGGGCGCCGATCCGTTCAAGCTTGCTCGGCAAATCTCTCTGTTCGGCGCGTCGGCAGTCGGCATGCCGCCGCCTTGGGTGTACGAAGGGACGGACGGTGTGCTCGTGCTGTACAATGGGGTTACCAGAGCCACGCGAATTGCGAAGCTCGCGCCGGGCTCGCTGATCCGTGTCGAAGTGATCGGCAAACTTCCCAAGGCCTTTGCCGCCGATCCCAAGATTGGAGACCTCCTGCCATGATCTCGGAAGTGCAACGTGAAGCGCTGGCTCTCCTGGCGGAGGTTTGGGCGTTGTCCCCCGACGTCCGGTTGGGTCAACTCTTCGCGCATCTCGGTTTCCTTAGTGAAGTCCATCTTGATCGCGGCCTTGGCTACATCGATGATGACGAACTGATGAGTATTCTGCACAAGCACCGCGAGGAGCTGCAGGCCCGTCTGCAAGCCCAGCCCAACCACTCACTGCACCCGACCGAGGCCGCCATCTCGGCTACTCCAGGCGCAACGTCTACCGCGGCGGCCCCGGCGGGTGAGCTTTAGCGTTTCGCCCAGTCCGCGGTTAAGAAGCTGGCCCCCGGCGAGACGGTCCCGGTTGTCGTCATTGGCCGATACCGTCGGAGCCGTGCCAGCTTTCCTAGGGGATACGTTCGACGAGGCAGTGAAGTCGGCCAGGACGAAGCACCCGTCCCGCCTGTCGCACACCATCCGCATCGGGCACCGCGCGGCCTTTCACCTGGGAGGCCTGCAGCGGTGAATGGGTTCGTGGATGAGCAGCTGCGGGCACTGGTCAGCGTGCCGGTGTCGGCGGCGCGCGACGGGGAGCGCACCGACCTCGTGGTGTGGATCGACACGGCGTTTAACGGCGGACTGGCAATACCGCGGAAACAGGTCGCCGAGCTGGGACTGTCGAAGCAGTCGTCCGCCGAGGCGATCTTGGCGGACGGCCGATCGTCGAGTTGGAAATGTTTGCCTGCTTCCTCGATTGGTTCGGCAACACCTACGAGACGCAGATCGCCGCCAGCGACGGGGAGTATCCGCTGCTCGGCACGATGCTGCTGGATGGTCACCGCCTGGACATCAACTACGCGGCGAAAACGGTCGAACTCACGTAGTGGGCCGGGCCAGCCGTGTTTCCTGTGGTTTGATGGATTGCGCAGGATTGTGCGAGGAACACGATCATGGGTGCGTGGGCGACGGCTGCTTGGGACAACGACAGCGCCGCCGACTGGTTCGGCGACATGTTCGACGCTACTGGATTGGCCAAGGTTGTCGAAGAGACGCTGGAACGCGACGTGGCCGAGCACTAATGACTAATGACCAGTGACCAATCATGATCCCCATCAAGTACAACCTCCGCAACCTCCGCGTCCGCTGGGTGACGACGCTCATGACCTCGCTCTTCACGGGGCTTTTGGTGTGCGCGTCGGTGCTCGTGTTCGGGCTGGTGGATGGGCTGATGCATGCCTTCACCGTTTCGGCAGACGAGCAGAAGCTGCTGGTGCTCCGCAAGGGATCGGACAATGAAATCTCCAGCTCGATCGACGGCGAGACGGCGCGAAACCTCAAGAATCTCCCTGGCATCGCCGTCGATTCGGCCACCGGCGTTCCCATGTGGTCGGCGGAGTCGGTGACGATCCAGTCCAAAGCGCGGCGCGGCGACACCATCGAGGTCAACCTGATCGTGCGCGGCCTGACGCAGGAAGGACGGACCCTGCGACCCGGCTTCCGCATCGTCGCCGGGCGCGACCTGCGGCCCGGCACCAACGAGGCGATCACCAGTCCGAGCATGGCCGCGCGCTTCCAGGACTGCGGCTTGGGCGAGCGGCTCAACATCAACGGCGCCGACTTCGAGATCGTCGGACTGTTTGAAACCAACGGCAGCACGGCGGAATCGGAAGTCTGGACCGACTGGGCCAATCTCAATGCGGCCCGGAAAAGGCCCGAAGAAATCTATTCCCTGGTCATGCTGCAGGCCGCGTCGCCGTCGGCGCGCGACGCGATTGTCGCGCGTGTGAAGTCCAGTGACGACGAATTCAAGGAGCTCGAGGTCAAGAACGAAAAGGAGTACTACCAATCGCAAGCCGAGGCGATGAACTACATCAAGTGGGTTGGCTACATTCTGGCCATTTTCCTCAGCCTGGGCGCCTCGTTCGGCGCCGCCAACACGATGTACGCCGCCGTGGCCGCGCGGGCGCGCGAGATCGGCACCCTGCGGGCGCTCGGCTTCGGCCGCCGCAGCATTCTGATGTCGTTCTTGCTCGAATCGGTGATGCTGTGCTTGATCGGCGGCATCGTCGGCTGCCTGGTCACCGTGCCGCTCAACGGCATGTCGTCGGGCACGCAGAACGCGATGATGTTCAGCGAAGTGACGTTTTCGTTTCATTTCGGTCCGCGGGTGCTGCTCCAGGGTATTTTGCTGGCGACCTTCATGGGCCTCCTCGGCGGCTTCGCGCCGGCCCTTCGAGCCGTGCGCATCAGCATTGTGCAGGCGCTGCGGGAGAGGTAGCCAACCGCACTTCGACGGCGGTTGAAGCCGCTCGAATCGCTGCGCTGACAAGGGAAGGGGACGCATTTCTACGCCCCGACGGGGCGGACTGCGGTAGCGGGGGGTGTCGCCCACAATTAGAGGGACACTTGACTCGGGCGACGGCACAACGTGAAATTATCAAAGATGTTATGACGAGGAGTCAAGTGCCCTTCGCTGGCTTGTAGAGGGACACTTGACTCCAAATGGCCCGGATTCTGAGCCCCAACCCCAAACCGCCTGTTGTGTCCGTCAGATGATCCCGTGCAGCGGCCCGCTCCGCGCTGCCAGCGCGTCGACGCGATTGCTCACCTCCGGATCCTCCACCAGCGGCGGCGCATGATGCGGCTTCCGGCGAGCGTCGATGACGAGCGAACCAGTGCAGCCCCAGTGTTTCTGCCGCGTGAACGCCCCCAGGCCGTGCAGATCGGCGGCCGGGTTCGAGCGCGTGAAAGTCGCCCAGAGAAAGTTGTTCAGCGACCGGGCGGTGAAATCGCTGTCATCGACCAGCACGATGAGTGGGAACGCATGGATCGGATCATCCGGTCGATAGGCGGCGCAAAACGTCGCCGCCGCCCGTTCGACTTCGATATCCGGCTCGTTGACGAACGTGGGCGCGGCTGCCGCCAGCACGCCCGGCAGGCACACGCGCGGGTCGCGGAAGCCGTCCGGCAAGCGCAGCCCGCCGGGCAGCTCCGCCGGCAAGCGCCGCAGCGCCGGACCGACCGCGGCCAAGACGACCTTCGAGCCGGCGTTCAGCCCGCTGCCGGAGTAGTCGAGCGTGTCGATCGTGGTGCTGGTCTGAAAGTGCACGTCGAAGCGCGGATCGATCCGCTCCAGCAGATGCCGGAAGAAGGCCGGGATGTCGTGGATGTCCAGATCGGGGTTGTCCTCCCTGGCCACGATCAGCAGGTATTTCGCCAGCGACAGTTGCCCCTGGCCGAAGAGGGCGTTGGCCGAGGTCAGCAATTCCTGCGGCCGGCGCCGCGGCTGGTAAGGAACATAGCGCTCGCTGCCGATGGCCAGGAGCAGCGGGTGCACGCCGGCCGCGTCCACGGCGTGCACCGCGTGGATGCCGTGGACGACCGTGGGGATGATCGGCCCGGTCAACTCGTGAATGATCTTGCCGAAGCTGGTGTCTTCCTGCGGCGGCCGGCCGACGACCGTGAACGGCCAGATCGCGTCCTTGCGGCACGTGACGCTGTCGACGTTCAGCACCGGGAACGGATGCCGCAGGCTGTAGTAGCCCAGGTGATCGCCGAACGGCCCTTCCGGCAACTGCAGCTCCGGATCGACGGTTCCGGTGATGCAGAAGTCGGCGTCGGCGTGGATCAGTAGCTTGCCGTTTAGCGCCACCGCTAAGCCGCGAGCGGCCTCGATCAGCCGCACGCGCCGGCCCCCCAAGGCGCCCGCGAACGTCAACTCCGGCATCCCCTCCGGCAGCGGCATGACGGCGCTCAAGGTCAGGGCGGGCGGGCCGCCGATCCAGATGCTGACGCGCAAGGGCATGCCGCGCCGCAGCGCCGCCGCGTGATGGACGCCGATGCCGCGATGGATCTGGTAATGCAGGCCGAGGCGGCGCTCATCGTACTGGTTGCCCGAGATTTGCACGCGGTACATGCCGAGGTTGGAATGCTGCCAGCCGGGGCGGTCGGCGTCTTCGGTGTAGACCTGCGGCAGGGTGATGAACGCGCCGCCGTCGTCGGGCCACGAGACTTGCCGCGGCAAGTCCCGAATCGCCAGACGCTGGTCGAGCGCCGGCCCGGACGACACGAACTTCGGCCGCAGGTGCCACAGCGTGCGCGGCACGTCGCGGTAGCGCCAGGGATTCTTCCAGAACGCAGCCGGGTCGATCTTCAGCTCGACGAGATGGCGAACGGCGTCGAGGGAGTCGCGGAACAGAAAACGGGTGCGTTCCAGGGTGCCGAACAGGTTGCTGACCATCGGGAAGCGGCAGCCCTTGACGCGGGCGTAGAGAATGGCCGGGCCCTGGGCCTGATAGACGCGCCGCTGGATTTCGGCGGCTTCGAGATGGGGATCGACCTCGGCATCGATGCGAACGAGCTGCCGCGTGCGTTGGAGATCGGCGACACATTCACGCAGGCTGCGGTAGCCCATGGGAAAGGCCCGACGAGGCGCGAGGCGACTGCTCAACAGTTTGCGGCCTACTCCATCTTGATATTCCCCAGCCAAACCACCAGCAACGGCGCCGCCGGCCACAGCATCAGCGCCAGGCTGAGCGTGTGCGTCCACGGCTGCTGCCAGCGGCCGATGAGGCCAACGAGCCAGATGAGCACGGCCAGCGCCCCCATCGACAGCATGAAGAGAATATAGCCGAGGACGGCGTGCCTCTTGAAAGCGTCTTCGACGAGGAATCCGGAGAGCGCGTCGGTTCCCTTGCCGACCGCCCAGCCGGCGAACGCCAGCGCGCCCAGCCACGCCAGCCCCAGCAGCCATTCGCCGGCGGTCAATCCGGAACGCCGGCCGCACAGCCATTGGGTCGTGTAGAAGATCGGCCAGAACAGGATGACGCCGACCGGCAACAACAGGAGCGCGGGCAGCACTTCGCACAGCGCCTGCCAGGCGGGTCCCGGATCGCCCTCCGGGAGCACCATCCGCAGTCCGGTCATGCGGGCGAACAGCGCCGAGACGCCGACGCCGAGCCAGATCAGCAGATAGTCAATCAATCCGGGCCGCGACGCGAGGGGGCGGTCCGGCGGCATCGGGTGCGGATGCGGTTGCGTGGTCGTCATGGAATAGATGCTACCACATGGCAAGCGTCGGTGTGGCGAACGTCGGCGAGCGTCGGGGCGTAAGCCCGACGTGGACGTGACGCGGTCCCGACGTGGACGGGACCAGCCCGACGTGGACGGGGCGCGGATGGCGGCAAACTGACACGTCGCGCTTACGCCGCGACGCTCGCCATGGCTGCGTCAAATACAATTTCCTCATGCCACGCTACCTCATCGGCATCGATCTGGGGACGACCAACAGCGCACTCGCCTACATCGATCTCCACGATCCGAAGACCATCCGCCCTTTCCACATCTCCCAGCTGGTGGCGGCGGGCGAGACGGCGCCGCGCGAGCTGTTGCCGTCGTTCCTGTATCTCCCCGGACCGCACGACCTGCCGCCGGGCGCGACCACTCTACCGTGGGCGGACAAGACTCCCGACGTCGCGGCGACTTCGGGAGTCGCCGGCGTCGTCGGTGAATTCGCTCGCAACCACGGCTCGCGCATCCCCGGCCGGCTCGTGACCTCCGCGAAGTCATGGCTCTGTCACGCCGGCGTCGATCGCTCCGCCGCCATCTTGCCGTGGAGCGCGCCGCCCGACGTGCCGCGCATCTCGCCGGTCGAAGCCTCGACACGCTACTTGAAACACATGGCCCAGGCGTGGAACCACGTCATGGCCGCGGACCAGCCGGAACATCGCCTCGAAAAGCTCCCCGTGGTCCTGACCGTGCCGGCGTCGTTCGACGACATGGCCCGCACCTTGACGGTCGAAGCGGCCCGGAATGCGGGCCTCGAAAACGTCACACTCCTCGAAGAGCCGCAAGCCGCGTTCTACTGCTGGCTGGCGACGCACACGCACCACGAAGCGGCCCAGATCAAGCCGGGCGATCAGTGCCTGGTCGTGGACGTCGGCGGCGGCACCAGCGACTTCAGCCTGATTCAAGCCGTCGAGCAGCAGGGCGAACTGGGTTTTCTGCGGCAGGCGGTCGGCGATCATCTGCTCCTGGGCGGCGACAACATGGACCTCGCCCTGGCCAAGTTCGTCGAAACCAAGCTGCCCGCCGCCGGCCGGCTCGACGCCGCTCAATACGGCCTGCTCACCCAGGCCTGCCGGCAAGCGAAGGAAGCGCTCTTGGCGCCGAATCCGGCCGCGTCGTACAGCGTCACCGTGATGGGCCGCGGCCGGCAGGTCATCGGCGGCTCGCTCAATGCCGCGCTGACGCCCGACGACGTCCGGCACACGATCCTCGACGGCTTCTTCCCGAAGGTGCTGCGCGAATCAGAGCCGCAGCGCGGCGCCCGCGTCGGCCTGCACGAGATGGGTTTGCCGTACGTGAGCGACCCGGCGATCACCCGCCACCTGGCTGGATTTCTGAAGAAGCACTTGAAACCGACCCCCAAGCCCCAGGATGAGCGCAGCGATTCCTGGGGGTCAGGGTCCGGAATGACATCCTCCCACGCCGGCTTGCGCGCCATCCTCTTCAACGGCGGCGTGTTCACGCCCGCGGTGCTGCGGCAACGCGTGGTCGATGTGCTGCGCGGCTGGTTCGACGAGCCCGGCAAACTCTGGCAGCCGCTGGTGCTGACCAATCCCTCGCTCGACCTGGCGGTCGCGTGGGGCGCGGCTCATTTTGCGTGGCTGAAGCACACCGGCGGCAAGCGCATCGGCGGCGGCATCGCGCGATCGTACTATGTGGCAATTCACGTCGACGACCGTCACCCCGTCACCTTGTCACCTCGTCACCCTCTCACCGTGTTATGCGTGGTCCCGCAGCACCTCGAAGAAGGGCACGAAATCGTCCTCGATCAGCCCGAGCTGGAACTGGCCCTCGGGCAGCCGGTGGCGTTTCCGCTGTTCACGTCCACGGTGCGCGACGCCGATCGCGCCGGCGATCTGCTGGACGTGCAGCCCGACCAGCTCTTGCGGCTGCCCCCCTTGCACACCGTGCTCCGCGGCGGCAAGCGGAGCGGCACCAAGAGCGTGCCGGTGACGCTGGCGGCGCGCTGCACCGAGATCGGCACGCTGGAACTGTTCTGCGTCGCCAAGGATGGCGGCAATCGCTGGCGGCTCGAATTCAACGTCCGCGACATCGTCAAAGAGCCGGACGACGAGGTAGGCCCGGCGAGCCGAGCCGGGCCTGAAGCCGCCATCAGCGACGTCTGGCCCGAAGACCTGGTGCAGGCTGCCGGCAGCCTGATCCGCGGCTCGTTCCGCGACGAGCCCGGCGCCACGCCGCCGCGCGATTTGACCAGGGCCCTCGAAGCCGCCCTTGACGGCGGCCGCGACAAGTGGCCGACCGGTCTGTGCCGCCGGCTCTGGGATTTCCTGGCCGAGGTCGCCGATCGCCGCCGCGCCTCGCCTGCCCACCTGGCCCGCTGGTTCAACCTGGTCGGGTTCTGTCTGCGGCCGGGCTTCGGCGACCCGCTCGACCGGTTTCGCGTCGAGCAGCTCTGGAAGCTGATCCACGCGCCGAAGGCCGGCGGCAAGACCATGGGGCCGCCGGAAGGCGGGGCCGAATTCTGGGTGATGTGGCGGCGCGTGGCCGGCGGGCTCAAGCTCGAGCTGCAGAACTCGCTCTTCAATCGGCTGCGGCCGGTGCTGTTGCCGGGCAAAGGCAAGAACGTGGTCCGCCCCGGAACCAACGAGCTGACCGAGATGTGGCGGGCCGTGGCCAGTCTGGAGCGGCTCGACGTCAAGCACAAGGAGCAGCTCGGCCTGGCGCTGTTGAAGCATTGCCGCCGCAGTCCGGCGCCGCCGTTCGCGTTCTTCGCGCTGACCCGGCTCGGGGCGCGGGTGCTTCTGTACGGGCCGCTCAACGCCGTGGTCCATCCGCAGGTCGTGCAGCCGTGGCTCGAAGCGATCTTGCCGTTCGAGCCGGGGCACCAGAGCGAGCGGCTGGCCTGGGCGTTTTGCCTGGCCCAGCTTGCCCGGCGGAGCGGCCAGCGCGCCCTCGACGTCGACGACAGCCACCGCGACAGCGTGCTGACGGTGCTCAATGCCCGGGACGTGCCGGCCCATTGGGTACAGATGGTCGAGGAAGTGACGGAGCTGGAAGCGTCGGAGCAGAGCCAGATGTTCGGCGAAGCGCTGCCGATCGGGCTGCGGCTGGTGCGTGCGGACGAGAACGGTGGTTAGTGGTTGGTGGTTGGTGGCTGGTGGTGGTGGCTGGGTGATCGTTCAGTCCGCAACCACCAACCACTAACCACCAACCACCAACCACTAACCACCAAGATTTCGGTTGATCTTCGATTCGGTGTTGCTATCATCCAATCCTTGAAGGCAGCTGTGACACCCTCATCAAGGAGTTGAACCATGTCGATGTTCATCGGGGAAGCGCTGGTCGGCGACGGCAACGAGATTGCGCACATCGATCTGCTGATCGGCTCGAAGGACGGGCCCGTCGGCCACGCGTTCGCGAACGCCCTGGCCCGGCAATCGGAAGGCCATTCCAACCTGCTGGCGGTGTTGACTCCGAACCTGCTGTGCAAGCCGGCCACGGTGCTCATCACCAAGGTGACCATCAAGGGCGCCAAGCAAGCGGTGCAGATGTTCGGCCCGGCCCAGGCGGCCGTCGCCAAGGCGATGGCCGACAGCGTCGCCGCCGGCGTCATCCCCGCCAAGGACGCCGACAGCCTGGTGTGCGTGTGCGGCGTGTTCATCCACTGGGAAGCCGCGGACGACACCAAGATCTACCAGTTCAACTACGAAGCCACCAAGCTCGCCATCGCCCGCGCCATGAAGAACGAGCCGACGATTCAAGAGATCACGGCCAAGAAGGACACGGCCAAGCACCCGTTCTCGCCGAAGTAGACGAAAGTCAGAGGTCAGAAGTCAGAGGTCGGAAGTCGGGGCCAGAGTCGGTAGACTCCTGGCCCCTGACTGTTTTTTTGGCGCGACGCTCGACCGTTGCATTTCCACCCCGCATCTATTACAAACGAACATGGTATCCGACCCCTGACCTCCGACCCCTGACCATGCCTCTCCTCAGCCGCATCTACTTCAATGCCGTCTTCGGCGCCCTCGGCGGTCTGCTGGGGTGGATGCTGTACGGCGTGTTCGGCGAGCGGAACCCGGATTCGGCGACGTTCAACGCACTCCTGGGCGGCGCCCTCATCGGCGGCGTCATCGGCTATTTTGTCGTCAGCGTCGAAGCGATCCGCGACCTGTCGCTCGTCAAGTTCGCCCGTCTGGCGAGCTACGGCGCGGGGCTCGGCGCGCTCGGCGGCGCCATCGGCATGCTCATCGGCGACAAGGTCAACTACTGGATCGTGGGGGCCGCCGCGGCCGCGACCGGCGAGACCGGGTTGAGCGGCGGCGCCCTGATCCTGACCATGCTGGCCCGCGGCGTCGGCTGGAGCCTGCTCGGCATGGCCATCGGCATGAGTGAGGGGTTTGCGGCACGCTCGCTGGGCAAGTTTAGCTACGGCACGCTCGGCGGCGCGATCGGCGGCTTCGTCGGCGGGGTGCTGTTCCAGCTCTTCTATGCCGAAGCGATCCAGCGCGGCAGCACCGACTACTTCTGGAACGCGATGGGCCTCGTGATCCTGGGCGCCTGCATCGGCTCGCTGTCGGCGCTGGTGCAGGCGGCGTTCCAGCCGGCGAGCGTGCGCGTGCTGCGCGGCTGGCAGGAGGGGCGCGAGTACCCGCTGGAGAAGCCGGCGAGCCTGCTGGGCCGCGCCGAACACGCCGACGTCGCGCTATTCCGGGACATGAAGGTCGAGAAGCAGCACGCTGTGATTCGACGGGACCACGAGCAGTACGTGCTCGTCAACAACGGCGCGCCGGCCGAGCAGACGCGGGTGAACGAACAGCCGATCGCGGCGTCGATCGCGCTGCAAGACGGCGACCGGATTCAGCTCGGCAACATCGTGCTGCGGTTCCAGTTGCGCGCCGCCCTGAACCGCGCCCGCGCCAAGAGGGCCCTGCCCACGGCGACCGCAACCTGATGGTTCGTCCAGCGCTGAATGTCATATTGTAGTGCATATGCCCGCCTCGATATGTCCCCGATGCCAGCGCGCCAACCCAGACGGGTCGCAGTACTGCTATTTCGACGGCGCGGCGCTGCACGTCGGCATGGACGGGGCCGCCAGCCGGCTGGGGCAGGAATTCGCCTTTCCGTCCGGCCGCCGCTGCCGGTCGTTCGAAGAGCTGGCCCAGGGTTGCGTCGATGAATGGACGGCGGCCCGCGATCTGTTGCGGCAAGGCACGTTCCAGAAGTACTTCAGCGGCATCGGCCGGCACGACCTGGCCCGCGCCGCCCAGGATGCCCTGGGGCAATCGAATCTCGACATCGCGCTCACCAACCTGCTCGGCGCGTTGCCGGTGACGCGGCCGCCGGCGACCCGCATCGACATCCATCCGCGCCGCGCCGCGCTCGGACAGCTCAACTCCGGCGAGCAGCGGCAAGTGCCGTTTTCGATCGCCAACCAGGGCACCGGCGTGTTGCAGGGAACGGTGAGCGTCACCGAAGGGGGCGACTGGCTCAAGCTGGACGGCGGCGTCGCCCAGTGCCCGGTGAACACGCCGCGCGAGCAACGGGTCACCGCCATCGTCAGCACCCAGGGGCTGCCGGCGGCCCAATCCTATCTCGGCAAACTGACGTTCGTCACCAACGGCGGCATCGTCGAGGTCCCGGTCGGCTTCGACGTGGTCGCCCGGCCGTTTCCCAAGATGCCGTTTCAAGGCGCCCGCACGCCGCGCGAGCTGGCCGAACGCATGCGGCTGCAACCCAAGTCTGCCGGTCCGATCCTGGAAGGCAGCGAGGTGCCGCGCTGGTTCGCGGCCAACGGCTGGAAGTATCCGGTCCAAGGGACGCCGGCGAAGGGCGTGGCGGGAGTGCAGCAGTTCTTCGAGGCGATGGGGCTTTCGAAGCCGCCGCCCTTGAAGCTGTCGCAGTCGGAAGTGCGCTTCAACATCGCCTATCCGCAGACGCTGAAGTTCCAGATCTCGCTGCAAACGACGTCGCGGAAGTGGGTCTACGGCCAGGTGACGAGCGGGGCGCCGTGGTTGAAAGTGCTGACTCCCCAGGTCAGCGGGCCGCAGAAGGCGGCCATCGGGCTGGAGATCGACACGCAGGCCATGCCGGGACCGCACGCCGAGTCGGCGGTGCAGGTGGTGGCCAACGGCGGGCAGAAGTTGACGCTGCGGGTCGCCGTCGAAGCCCAGGGCGTGCGCGGCGCGGCGGCGCCGGACTGGCTCAAGCCGATCCTCGCGGCGGCGTTTGCCTTTTTTCTCGTGCGCCTGGCCCTGCTGCCGGTCGTCGAGCTGGGCGGCCGGGCGGCGGTCGTCCGCCACGCGGCCATCAAGGTCGGGCAGGTGCCCGCGCCGGACAGTCCGGTGAACAGGACGGCCGGCTGGCTGCACTTGCCGTGGACCGCGATCCTGACGGGCAAGGACACGCCAATTTCCGTGAAGCTCTTCAATCCGCAGTTCGAGGGCTCGGTGAGCGCCCGCGAGTTCCGCCACTACTACGCCGGCGCGCTGATTCGCACGCTGATTCTGTGGACCTGGTGGGTCGGGGCGGTGGCCGGCGTCGTCGTGGTCTGGCGGCGCAGCGGCGGCAACGACGCCTTGTGGGGTTTGCTGGCCGGCGGCGTCGCCGGCATCCTGGTCAGCGCCACGGTGGCGTGCCTGTTCCTGGTGCTCGAAATTGTGCCGCACGCGCTGGCCGCCACGGTGCTCGGGCCAACCGACGGCGTGGCCGCCTGGTTCGTCTGGATCGTGCTGGCGCTGGCGGGCTGGACGCTGTGCGGCCTGGCCGTGGGCGTGGTGATGTCGCTGCTGCCGCCTCTGCGAGCTGGGATCCTGGTACCCGTGCAGCAGGCGTTGGCGGGGTTGTGTCGATTGTGCGGGTTCCACGGGTTGGCGCGGACCTGGAGCAGCGCGGTTTGACGAAAAAACGCTCGCAATTCCCGCGGCCAGCCGCGACAATATGGTCCGCGCGCCTTGTCGGACACGTTCGCTTGATCCGCTGGCCTGGAACGCTCGGTCCGGACAGCGAGCGCGACCGCGCAGCGACGGATTGAGGGCAAAAAAGGCCGGCCGGCCTATTGCTGCCTCCCGGCTGGTGTGCTACAACCGAGATTACGGAGATCGTGGCCGCCCGTCAGGATGAGTTCTCGGAACCACACCGCTCTGATCGTTGCCCGGTCGCTCCGGGAGTGGCCCCGCCGGCGGAGCGAACGGTCCACCGCCGGCAAGACACCGATTCGGTCCTGTCCGAACCGGTCGAGGAGTTTCCCTTCTTCCCTCAGAGGTCGTATGACGATTACGGCAAAGATCCATGTCGAACGCATGATGCACCGCAACAGCATCGCTGTCACCGGTGAATCGGCGGCCAGCTACGCGCTCATCAAGCTCATTCCCAGCGGGCTAGGCGCGCCCAAGGCCATGGGACTCAACCTCGCGCTGGTGCTGGACGTTTCCGGGTCGATGTACGAAGAGGACGGCACGGGGATCAGCCGGCTGAAACGGATTCAAGACGCGGCCGCGGCCGCCATCTCGAAGCTGAAGCCCGACGACACGTTGTGCATCGTCGCGTTCGCGCACAACGCCCTGGTCCTGCTGCCGCCGACGCCGCTGTCGGAACAGGACAAGATCAACGAAGTCATCAGCAAGGTCGACATGTACGACGTCGATCCCGGCGGCACCACGATGAACGAAGGCATGCGCCTGGCCCTGGACGAAGTCGAAAAACTCGCGGCCCCGGGCCGCCTGTCGCAAGTGGTCGTGCTCACCGACGGCGAGACCTCCGGCGAGACCGAATGCCGGCAGCTCGCCCAGCGCGCCCACGAAAAGAAGATCCACCTGACGCTGATGGGCGTCGGCCTCGACTGGAAAGCGAGCCTGATCAAGGATCTGGCCAAGCTCAGCGAAGGCAAATGGTACTACATCGACGTCAACCAGGCCTCCGAAGCCGAACGCATCTTCGTCGAGGAGTTCGAGAACCTGGCCGCCACGGCGTTTCTCAACGTCGAGATGCACCTGCGGCCGATGAAGGACATCAAGATCAAGCGCGTTCGCCAGGTGGTGCCGGAGATCAAGGAGCTGCCGACCACGGAGCCCGAGGAACGTCACCTGGTCGCCAGCCTGGGGACCTTGCAAAAGGACCAATCGACTCGCTACGTGCTCGACCTGAGCCTGCCGAAGCGGGCCGACGGGAAGTACGTCATCGCCCAGCTCGAGGTGACCTACGATCTCGGCGCCGACACGCGCGAGACGACCGGGGCGATTCCGCTGGAGATGACCTACACCGCCGCCGGGCACGGCTACATCAATGCCGAGGTCGCCCGGCACATCGACGAGGTCCAGATCTTCGAGCTGAACAACAACCTGCAGATTGCCATCGCCAAGGACAACAAGGAAGAAGTTCAGCGGGTGGCCGAGCAGATCGAGAAGAAGGGCGAGATCATGGGGCCGCGGGCCGCCAAGAAGACGATGCTCGCCCGGCAAGTGCTGACCGAGCTGAACGCCGGCGGGCGGGTTTCCAAGAAGACCCAACTGGCCCTGGAGGATTCGGCCCGGATGGCCGAAGAAATGCCGGTCGGGAGCTAATTGGTCGATCGGAACAATAGGAATCACAGGCCCCATCCTTGATGGCGGCCCGACAACCCAACGCGGCCTGAAGGGGTAAACCACCCGGGAGGTAGATCGAGTCATGGTGAAATGTCCATTCTGCGGATTTGACAATGAGGACGGCGCGCTGTTCTGCGAGCAATGCAAATCCGACCTGAGCGCGGTGCCGGCGGCGCCTGCCGCCGAAGTGCCGGTGGCCCAGGTGGTCGAGGCCGTCCCCATGGCGGATGCCGCCCCCGTCGGCGAGGCCCCCGTCACTGCGGAGGCGGTGCCGATCGCGGCCGAAGCCGTGCCGCCGATGGCCGAGGTGGTCGAAGCCGTCCCGATGGCCGCGCCCATGGCGCAGCCCATGGCGCAGCCCATGGCGGAGGCCGTGCCCGCCCCGATCGGCGAGTCGACCATGCCCGCGCCGGTCGCCGAGGTCACCATGCCCGCGCAGCCGGCGCCCTCGGCGGCGCCGACCCCGGCCGTGGCCGCCCCGCCTGCCGGCCAATCCGTGCCGCCCGGCGCCCAGCCCAAACTCGTCGTCCGCCGCGGTCTCAAGATCGGCGTCGAATTCCCGATTTATCCCGAATACAACTACATCGGCCGCGCCGACGAAAAGCCCGTGGACATCGACCTCGAGGACCAGGAACCGCCCGATCGCGTGTGGTGCTCGCGCCAGCATGCCGTCATCCACTTCGACGAGGCGGCCTCCACGATCACCGTCGAGGACCTCAACAGCTCGAACGGCACCTACGTCAATCGCAATCGTGTCTATCCGGGTCAGAAGAAACAGATCATGGTCAACGACACGATCCAGATCGGCACCGTCCATCTGCAGTTGAAGGCGTAGGTCGGAAGTCAGAAGTCCGAGGTCGGAAGTCTGACCTCTGACTTCTGACCTCTGACTTCTGACTTCTGCCTCCGGCAAGGATTCCCTCATGTCGCAAGTTTGCCGGCAGTGCTCGCGCGTCAATCCCGCCGATGCCTCGTACTGTTACTTCGACGGAGCCATACTTTCCGGCCACGGCGGCCACGGTCCGATCCAGGCCGGGTCCGCTCCGTTCCCGAGCCAGTTCGTGTTTCCCAGCGGCCAGATCTGCAAGAACTTCGACCAGCTCGCGCTGGCGTGTCAGCAGAACTGGCAAGTCGCGCTGGACATGGTCAAGCAAGGCTTCCTGGGGACCTTTTTCGGCGGCCTGGGCCGCGCCGACCTGGCCATGGCCGCCATGGAGGCGGCCAGGTTCCCCGACGCCGATCGCGGTCTCGATCAGCTCCTGGCCAAGCTGCCGACCAACGTCTTGCAGAGCCCGAAACTCAAAGCCGAGCCCACGGAGATCAACCTCGGCCAGGTGCCGGTCGGCAGCGACCGCAGCTCGGAAATCCATCTCTCGAACCTGGGAATGCGGCTGCTCTACGGCTCGGTCGTCGCCGAATGCAAATGGCTGACGCTCGGCGACGCCCCCGGCGGCGCCGAGAAGCTGTTCCAGTTCGGCGCCGACACGATCATTCCCGTCCATATCCGGGGCCAGAACCTGCGCGCCGGGACCAAGCCGCTCGAAGGCCGGCTGGTTGTCGAATCCAACGGCGGCACGGCGACGATCACGTTTCGGGCCGACGTGCCGGTCACGCCCTTCAAGGGCGCCCCCTTCGACGGCGCGACGACGCCGCGGCAGGTGGCGGAAAAGGCCAAGGCCGACCCGAAGGCCGCTGCTCCGTACTTCGAGCACGGCGCCGTCGCCCGGTGGTTCGAGAGCAACGGTTGGACCTATCCGGTCCAGGGACCACCCGCGAAGGGGCTGGGCGGCGTCCAGCAGTTCTTCGAAGCGCTCGGGCTGGCGAGACCGCCCAAGGTGACGATCAATGCGCAGAGCCTGTCGTTCCGCGGCGACGGCGGCCATGCGCTGCAGGCCACGCTCGAAGTATCGACTCAAGAAAAGAAGCCGGTCTACGCCTACGCCACGTGCGAGCAGCCCTGGATCCAGTGTTCGAAAGTGAAGCTGGCCGGCCGCACAGCGACCATCACCGTGGCGATCCCGCGGGTGCCGAATCGCCCCGGTGAAACGTTGCAAGCGACGATCAAGGTGATGGGCAACGGCAACCAGAAGTTCACGGTGCCGGTGCTCCTGACCGTGGACCAGGCGGACCCGAACCCGCCGCCCGAACCCGCCGCCGAGCCGGCCGCGGGCCCGGCCCCGGCCGAACCGTCGCCGTTCGATCTGACCTTGCCGGCGGCCGAGGCTGAGGCGGCGCCCGTCCCCGCGATTCCGTTTGCGGACATGATTGTTGCCGAGGCGCCGACCGCGGCGCCGGCGCTGTCACTGCCCACCGCGGCCCCAGGGCCCCTGCTGACCGGCTCGGGGAGTCACTCGGCGTACACAGCGCACGCCCGGTCCGCCGGTTCCGGCAATGCGTTGTTGCTTCATCTGACGCCCCTGGTGTTGCTGGTGATGGCGGTCGCCGGCGTCTTCGGCTGGGACTACTTCAACCCGGCGCCGGCACACCTGGCCATCGACAACAACGGCATCGATTCGACCGAGCTGCTCAAGGTGTTGTTCGATTACGCCGTCAAAAAGGAAAAGGACATCGACAACACCATGAGCTTCGGCCTGGTGATGGTCGAACCCGGCAAGTCGAACAGGAACCCTAAGCTGCTCACCTACAGTCCGCGGGGCAAGACCAACAGCGCCGTCGCCCTGATCGACGGCCAGGACCGTCCGTTCGGCGACTTGCAATTCGGCAAGTGGAAAGACGATCCGCTTCCGGAAGGGAAGTACGGCGGCCGCACCAGGACGTTCATCTACACCCAGGAACAGGTGCTGGTGACGCAGCGCGTCGAGATCGTTCCCGGCGAGGCCATCGAAGTGTCGCCGGAGGTCTACAAACGCTTCCTCGACACGTGCCTGGTGCGCTACACGATCACGAATCGTCACACCAAGCCGCGCAAGGTCGGCTTCCGCTTCTTGCTGGACACCTACATCGGCGCCAACGACGGCGCCCCGTTCACGATCCCCGGCTCCGCCAAGCTGGTCACGACGTACGAAGACTTCAATCCGGCCAACCCCAAGAGCAAGAAGCCGGTTCCGGACTTCGTCCAGGCGCTGGAGTTCGAAGACTTGCGGAAGCCGGGCACGATCGCCCAGGTCAACTTCAAGCTCAGCGACAAGATCGAGGCCCCCGGCCGCGTCAGCCTCACCAACTGGCCCGGCGGAAACTACCTTCCGAAGTATCTGATCCCAATGGCCAACATCGAGCGGGACTCGGCGGTGGTCATGTACTGGCTCCCCGTCGAGCTGGCGCCGGGCAAGAGCCGCGACATCGGCTTCAGCTACGGCATCGGCAACCTGACCGCCCCGACCGAAATGATCGGCCTGACCGTCGGCGGCTCGTTCGTGGTGAACGGCGAGCTGTCGGTGGTCGCCTTGATCGCCGAGCCGCGCATCGGGCAGACGGCGACGATCGAGTATCCGCCCGGCGCGTTCAAGCTGGCGATCGGCCACGCGGAGAAGCAAAACGTGCCCCCCTCGGCGGAGAAGACGGCGGACGGACGGCCTCGGGCCAGCCCGGTGACGTGGCGGCTGATCCCCAACCGTGACGGCGTCTTTCCGATCACCGTCAAGACCAGCGACGGTCTCGAAGCCACCCGCAAGATCACCATCAAACGCAGCAGCATCTTTTGAAGGCTGAAGCGAAGGGCGGCACGCGCTGGGCTACGGTTATTGACACAATGCTCGCAGTCGGTCCCGCGCCTTGATGAATCCGGCCGTCAATCGTTCGCGCAGCGGCGGCGTCGGGCACCGCGCCTTGGTTTGGCACCACGCGATCATGCGGTCGATTTCCCTGGCGAACCGCCGTGCAACCTCGGCATCGGGCCGCAACGGCGTCCCCGCCACGTCCACGTAGACCGGCGACGTGTGCGCAAAGAGCCGCTGATTGGCGGGCCGGTGAAAGACCAGCGCCTGGCCTGTGCACCGCGCCGCCAGCCACGAGCTGGCCGTGACCGGCACGTCGACGTCGATGTCGGCACTGGCCGGACTGCCGGCGGCCGCGGCCGCCGCGACCGCCGCGCCGTTGGCGACAACCTCCAGCGCGTCGAACGGAACCACGCTGCAGGCGCGGGCCCGCACTCGAACCTTGCCCGACCCGCAGGCGACGACGGCGCCGGGAAGCTCGTCGTTGACCCTGAACGACAACAATGGGCCGTTGCTGATGAACGACCGCCCCGCCCGCAACCCTTCGATCCATTCGCCGGAAGTTGGCGCGCCGGTCTGCGGAACGTGTACGTAGGTCCGCATCGTCCCCAGCGCGATGCCGTTGCCGTCCTTGCCGCTCGCCCCGGCCAGCGGCACGCGCAGGCCGAGGTTCAGCAGGTCGTACCACAAGGGCAGCGCGTCGAAGGGCGAGTCCTCGAAATGATCCAGCTCGAACGCGTCCACCTCGCCCAGCAGCAGATCGACGAGCGGCTCGCCGTGGTCGAAATCCTCGCTTTCGTGCAGCGTCCGCGTCCACATGACCAAGCCGCGCTTGCGATGGCATTGGCCGCACCAGTCGGCCAGCGTCCAAGCATCGATGCCGCCGGGCCCGCCGAAGGTCAGCGGATGGACGACGCGGTGGCAGTGCAAGAGCCCCACGCTGCCGAGGTGCGGGTGCCAGTTCTCGGTGTTGACGATGACCGCGTGTCCGGGCGCTTGCAGGCACGGCGCCTGGCCGCTGAACGCCAGCAGATTCGGAATGGCCGGCTGCGCTTGGCCGAACGAGTCGGTTGTCTCCGTCTGTCGGGCCAGTAGGTGGACGAAGGCAACGTCCTCCGCCTGGGCCTCGAGCAACGCCCCGTGCGGCCCGATGTAGTGGACGCGCGTGTCGCCGCTTTGCCAGCCTTCACGCCGCCAGTCCGTCCAGCGTCCGATCTGCAGCCGCAGCGAAAGCTTGCCGGCCACGAGCTGCACATCCGACTCGACCGGCAGGTACTCCGGACCTTTGGCGATGCTGACGTGGATGGGACCGGGCGGCAGCGCGATTTCGCAGGCCCCGTCGATGTAGGCCCACGGCTTGCCGCCCAGGAGCACGTTGCCGCCCACGTCCTGGTTCGGGCCGCTCGCGAATTGAGTCAAGCGGCCGAAGGGGGCGTGGTACTTGCCGTCAGCGTCGGTGACGCGGATTCGCACCGGCGTCGGCTGCCCGGTCGCGGCATCGTTGACGCGGAGGTGGACCTGCTGAAGTCCGCTCACTGATACTTCGCTCCCGTTCGCTCCAAGATGCTCTTGAACGCGGCCACGGCCTTCGGAAACAGCTCGGTCCCCGTCTGGCCGCCGGTCGGCCCGCCCCCCAGCAAGTGCGGCTCCAGCGTCGCGAAGCCGTGGTAGCCGCGCTCGACGGCGTCGGCGATCACCTCGGGGATCCGCCCTTCGCCTTCGCCCGCCAGCGAGCCGTGCTGGGCCCCTTTCTTCCAATCCTTGATGTGGAAGTGAATCGTCCATTCCTTGGTCTTCTGCCAGCCGTCCCAGGGATCGAAGCCGCAGTAGACGTAGTTGGCCGGATCGTAGGCGCAGCCGATGGTCGCGAGGCCGAACTTCGGCAGCAAGGTTTGCATCAGATCGACGACACGCTCTGGATCGTCGCCGTAGATGCGGTGCTCGTTCTCGTGGATCAGGCGCACCCCGGCCTTGGCCGCCAGCTCACATCCTTGCGTCAGACGGTTGACGACCTCGTTGCGCCAGGGCGTCCAGTCGCCGTTGAAGTTGTCCGGCGGATAGTAGCTGAAGATGCGGATATTGGGCGTGTTGAACACCTGGCACAGGTGGAGCGCCCGCTGGAACTTCTCGAGGTGCGGACCGAACGGGTCATCGATCTTGATCTTGCCGATGGGCGAGCCGATGGCGCTGAGCTTGAACCCGTGCTTGTCGAGGAGCGCCTTGAATTCCTGGATTTGCAGGTCGGACAGTGCCAGGACGTTCGTGCCCAGGATTGACCGGAACTCGATGTGCCGGACGCCGCACGACTGGAGGACGTCGATCTGGGTCTGCGGATCGGGGGAGATTTCATCGGCGAAGGCGCTGAGGGTGAACATGGGAATGGATCCTGACACGGCGGGCTGACGCCGCGCCGCTCGCCGTCGAAACAGTTCGACTATTCTATCACCCCTTCTGCACTACCGACAGCTTCGCCTTGGCGGCGAAGAAGGTCCGCTCGCCGCCGGCGGTGAAGCGAATCTTCACCTTGCTCATGACGCCGTGGCCGCTCACGGCGGTGACGCGGCCGACGCCGTAGACGTCGTGCTGCACCAGCATGCCTTCCACGTAGGTCTGCGGCGACCCGGTCGCGGCCGGATCAATGACGGTCGACGCGGTCGTTGTCGCGGCCTCCGGCGCGGCGCCGGCCTTCCTCGGCTGCGGCGCGAACGCGCCGGTGTCGTACCAGCCGCGGCTGGCCGAGCGGGCGCTGCTCCGCCACACCTCCATGGCCCGCGGCCCGGCGGCGCCGCTCGACGATAGATCGACCGCCTCCACCTCGCGCGGCAGTTCCTCCAGGAACATGCTGGGAATCGCGTAGTTCAATTGCCCGCGGAACTCGCGCAGCCGGCAATGGGTCAGCACCAGCTCGGACTTGGCCCGTGTCATGCCCACGAACGCGAGGCGGCGCTCTTCTTCCAGCTCGTCGTCCTTCGCCAGGCTGCGCTCGTGCGGCAAGATGCCCTGTTCGCACGCCAAGAGGTACACGACCGGAAACTCCAGCCCCTTGGCCGCGTGCAGGGTCATCACCGCCACGCAATCCTGCTTGTCGTCCCAGCCATCCACGTCGCTGGCCAGGGTGATGTTCTCGAGGAAATCGGCCAGCGTGCGGCTGTTGTCTTCCTCGTGGAACTGATGCGCCGCCGTGATCAACTCCTTGACGTTGGCCACGCGGTCCTCGTCTTCCTTGTCGTCGCTGTCGGCGAGCGCGGCCAGATAGCCGGACCGTTCGAGCACCCGGCGGATGACGTCGTCGGGCGTCGATTCCAGGCTGCCGCGCAGCTCGTTCATGACGGCCACGAACTCCCGCAGCCCGCCGGCCGCCTTCCCCTTGATGGCCGGAATCTTGTCGGTTTGCCCGGCCGCTTCGAGCAGGCTCAGCTCGCGCGGCTCGGCGTAGGCGCGCAGGTGCTCGAGCGACGTCTTGCCGATGCCGCGTGCCGGCTCGTTGACGATGCGCAGGAACGAAATGTCGTCGCGCGGGTTGAGCAACAGCCGCAAATAGGCCAGCACATCCTTGTTTTCCTTGCGCTCGAAGAACGCCAGGCCGCGGACGATCTGGAACGGCACGCGCTGCCGGACGAACGCGGTCTCCAGGGCCCGCGTCAGGGCATTGACGCGCACCAGCAGGGCGAAATCGCGGTAGTGCCGGTCGCCCGCGTCCACCGCCACCTTGATGCGCTGCACGACTTGCTCCGCTTCGTCGACGCCGGTCTCGAACATCAGTGTCTGCACCGGCCTGCCGGCGGCGTTCGGCGTCACCTGGGTCTTGTGTTTGCGCTTGCGGTTGTGGGCGATGAGCGCGTCGGCCGCGGCCAGGATGGCTTTGGTGCTGCGGAAATTCTCCGCCAGGGTGATGACCCGGGCCTGCGGGAAGTCGCGCTCGAAGTCGAGGATGTTGCGAATGTCCGCCCCGCGCCACTTGTAGATCGACTGGTCCGGGTCGCCGACGACGCACAGGTTGGGATGGTCCTGGGCCAGGCCCCGCGCGATCTCGTACTGCGCCTTGTTGGTGTCCTGGTATTCGTCCACCAGCACATAGCGGAAACGGGCGTCGAGCTCGGCCCGCAGCTCCGCGTCGTTCTTGAGCGCCAGCGCCGGCCACAGCAGCAGATCGTCGAAGTCGAGGGCGCTGGCGTCGCGCAGCTTCTTCTCGTAGGCGGCGTACACCTGGGCCACCACGGTCGTGAAGAAGTCGCTGGCGGTCGCTGCGTAACTATCCGGCAGCAGGAGCTGGTTCTTCGCCTTGCTGATCGCCGCCTGGATCGTCTCCGGCGTGAACCGGACGTTGTCGATGTTGCAGATCTCCAGGGCCGACTTGACCACGCGCACCCGGTCGGCCTGGTCGTAGATCGTGAACTTGCGGTCGAGCCCAATCCGGTCGCCGTATTGCCTGAGGAGCCGGACGCCGAGGCTGTGAAACGTGCTGATGTTGACGCGATGGCCGGGGAGCAGGGCGTCGACGCGTTGCCGCATCTCGCCGGCGGCCTTGTTGGTGAACGTGATGGCCAGGATCTGGCTGGGCCGGATGCCCTGATGGATCAGATGCGCGACCCGGCAGGTGATCACGCGGGTCTTGCCCGACCCCGGCCCGGCCAGGACCAGGAGCGGGCCATCGACGTGCGTCACTGCCTCGCGCTGGGCCTCGGTCAACGATGCCAAAAGCTGCTCGAACGGAATCGGGTGCATCATGCGATCCTGAATGACATGTGGGATAGGCTTCCAACCTGTCCGCCACAGAATCCACCATTCCGATTTTACAGGATCGTGCGCGTTTTGCTATCATGGGTTTTTGCCCTGAAATGAACCACGGATAACACGGATAGCACGGATAGGCGCGGCTTGGCTGGGTTCCATCCGTGCGATCCGTGTATCCGTGGTAAACGGATCTCCCATCATGGAAATCGTCGGCATCGGCACCGACATCGTCGAATGCGTGCGCATCGGCCAGATGATCGAACGGCACGCCGAGATGTTCCTGGAGCGCGTGTTCACGCCGCGCGAGCTGCGTTACTGCCAGGCGCGCAAGCACGCCATCGAGCATTTCGCCGGACGCTGGGCGGCCAAGGAGGCGATCATGAAATGCCTGGGGACCGGCTGGCGAAGGGGCATGAGCTGGACCGACATCGAAGTCCGCAACAATCCCGAAGGCGCCCCTCAGGTGTTCTTGTGCGGCGCGGCCAAGGAACGCGCCCAGGAGCTGCGCATCTCCGACGTCTGGCTGACCATCTCCCACTGCCGCGCCTACGCCACCGCTTACGCCCTCGCCGTCGCCGGGTCCACGCCGCGGCCGATGGAGTAAGTTCTCTGGGTGGCGCGAAAGAACAACCGCAGAGAGCGCAGAGGAACGCGGAGGACATCGAGGATTCAGGATCGCGCTCACCCCTGTTTTTGTCTCTCCGCGTTCCTCTGCGCTCTCTGCGGTTTGTTCGTTCGTGTCAAGTCGTCATCCCACCGCCACCGCCTGGGCCCGCAGCGCCTTGACGGATCCCTTCCCCCACGGCGGCTGCCAATCGTTCTGCTCCATCGTCTCCGCGAATTCGCCCAGGGACTCGGCAATGAACTCCGGACGATAGGCGTACCTCGGCAAGTCCTCGCGCCGCGTGCCGCCCGACAGCACCAGCACCGTGTGGAAGCCGAGCTGGACCCCGCCCAGGATGTCGGTCTCCATGGTGTCGCCGATCATGACCGTCTCGTCGGTCGCCAACCCCAGCTCCTTGCGGGCGGCCCGCATCATCAGCGGGCTCGGCTTGCCGACGCTGAACGCCTTGACGCCGGTCGCGGTTTCGAGCATGGCCGCCATGGCGCCGCAGCCGGGCCGCAGGCCTTGATCGGTCGGGCAGTTGGGGTCCATGTTCGTGGCGATCAGCATCGAGCCGCGCAGGATCATCCGCGTCGCCGCTTCGACCTGCTCCAGGTTGAAGGTCCGGCCTTCGCCGACCACGACGAAATCGGGCTCGTGATCGACGACCGCGTAACCGTGCTGGTGCAACGCCGTGAGCAAGCCCCCTTCGCCGATGACGAACGCAGTCCCTTCCGGCTTTTGCTGAGCGAGAAAGCGGGCCGTGGCCATCGCGCTGGTGAAGACGTGTTCGTCCTCCACTTCGATGCCGAGCCTTGCGAGCTTGGCGACCACGTCGCGGCGGGTCCGCTGGCTGTTGTTGGTGAGCAAGCGAAACGGAATCTCGCGGCGGCGCAGCTCGTCGATGAACCGGTCCGCGCCGGGAATGATGGCCTTGCCGCGATAGAGAACTCCATCCATGTCGAT
>JAKEET010000051.1 GCA_022616435.1 Gemmataceae bacterium | reverse complement strand
GTCTTGTCGAAGGCCGAGCGGGTGAAGTATTGGACCTGTTCCTGCTTGACGGCGGTTCCGTTCTCACCGCGCTTCAGCTCGATCTTTTCGAGCTGGCCCGAGACGCTGCCGGCCGTGCTCGAGGATGCGGTAGTCGTCGTGGAGTAGGTGCGGATTTCGATCAGGCCCTCGCTGTCGCGGAGATGGGTGCTGGTGACCAGGTCGGGCTGGCTGTCGTCGTAGCCGGTCAGGGCGGAGGGATTCACGGTCCAGATGAGCCGGCCGCTGGTGTCGTACTTGAAGTAGGTGATCCACTCGTCGTCGGTGGTGGTGTCCTTGAAGGCCTTGAGCATCACTTGGCCGGCGAAGTTGGTGTAGACGATGTGCTGGTTGCCGTCGGGGAGGGTTTCGACGGTCTTGCGTGCCCAGTTGTTGTGGGAGTTGGCAAAGCTGCTGTTCGCGTAGGTAAAGGTGTACTCGCCGAGGCCGCCGGCGCCGCCGCAGCAGGCGCCGTCGCCCTGGACCACTTCCTTGCTGACGCGGCGCGAGGCGTCGTACTCCAGGTACAGGTCGGCGTACGGCGCGGCTTGGGCCTCGGTCGCTGTCGCCGGATCGGAGTACACCGCCTTGAGCCGGTCGAACGAGCGCGGCGCGAAGACGAATTGCAGACCGCTGTCCATGCCGTTCGGCTCGTCCGAGGTGTAATAGCGGTAGTACCAGGTGTCGATCACGTTGTTGGCCGCATCCTTGATGGCCGCGTATTTCAGGTCCCTGGCGTGGCCGTAGTCTTCGCTGCCGTCGTAATAGGTGTACTCGACCTTGCGAATGGTGATGGGATCGCCGGCGCCGACCTGGCGCTTGAGCTCGATCGACGCGATCTCGCCTTCGTTGGCGCCGGAAGCGACGTAGCTGAAAACGTAGGTCTCGGTCGTGGTGACGCTGTCCAACGTGCCGCTGCGCTCGATGATCTCCGGCTTGTTGTTCGTCCAGTCGGTGACGGCGATCTCGTTGCCGGCCGGGTCGATGAACGTCTTGAACTGGCCGCGCAGGTCGACGTGCAGCGACGCGTCGAAGTTGTGGAAGACGATGCGGTTGCCGGTGGAGTCGGTGAACGTGAATTCCTTGGCGCCGGTGTCCTCGTCGAGCGAATCGGTGAGGAAATGGCGCGGCAGGTACGTGATGAGGTTGTAGTCGAAATAGCGCGCCTCCAGGCCGTTGAAGATGACGGCGATGGAGCTGGAGATGTTTTGCAGGTAGGGAAGTTCGGCGATGGCGGTGTTGTTCGCGCCGAGGCTGTTGAGGCCGTAGGCTTGATGATTGCTCCAGCTGCGGGTGATGCCCCAGGCGCCGCCGAAGCCGTCGGAATAAAGGTCGGTGTGCTGCAGGCGAATGGTGCCGTCGAAATAACGCACCGGCCCTCCGGAAGTTTCGGGGACAGGACTGCCGCGCGTCGGCAAGGGGCGCGCGCTCGGGTTGATGGGACGCCCCAGCAACCCGGTGTAGCACGAGCCATCCAGACAACCATCCGCCGGGCCTGGAGGTTCGTCGTCGTCATTGATGGTGACGGTGTGCACGCTGGGCGAGCCGAGGGTGCCGCCCGAGATATTGGACAACGTGATCGTGAAGGTTTCGTTGTATTCGTCGAGCGTATCCTCGATGATCGGAATATTGAACGCCACCAGAGTGGGCCCGCCGTCGGTGAAGGTCAGCGTTCCGCTGGTGGACGTGAAGTCCACTCCGGAAATTGCCGTGCCGCTGGCGGTCGCGTAGTCGACCGTCACGGTGTCGCTGTTCTCGCGCGCAATTTGCACCGACACGACAGCGAATCCCATCTCAGCGGCAATGGAGCTGCTTGCCCAAAAAGTTACCGTATTGGTCCCGCTCAGGGTGGTGAATTGGGGCGGTGGCACGCCGTTGCCGGCGACAAAAACGCCCTGCGAGAATCCGGCGCCATAGGGGGCCGCTTGGCCTAGCTGCGATTTGGTGAGACCGTCGAACCAACGCACGATGCCGGCGCCGGGACCGGCGGCTGCCGTGATGTCGGCGTAGGTGTCGCCGTTGGCGTCGAAGGCGGCGACCCGTACCCCGCCGGTGAACGCTGGATCTGCCGCGAGAAAGTTGTCCAGAGAGGCGGTGTCCGTGCCGCGGAAGACGCGGACCAGCGGCGCGTGACCGGCGCCGGGGCCGGTGATGATGTCGGCGAGACCGTCGCCCGACAGGTCGCCGGCGGCGACATAGACGCCGCCGAGGAAGCCCTGGTCGTAGGCGAAGAAATCGCGCAGCTTCTGGCCGGTGGCGCCGTCGACGACACAGACGAGCGAGCGCTGGCCGGCGCCCGCGGCGGCGATGATGTCGGCGTGGCCGTCGCCGTTGACGTCGCCCGCCGCGACCCGGACGCCGCTGGTGCTGTCCATGTCGCTGATGGTGAAACTGTGCAGTAGTGATCCGTTGCTGCCGCTGAAGACCTTGACGCTCGGTGCAAAGCCGTCGTTCGCGCCGACGATGATGTCGGCGCGGCCGTCGCCATTGACGTCGCCCGCTGCGACCCAGACGCCACTCGTTTGTCCTGGCGCGAACGCCTGGAACCCGCCCAGGGTTCCCGACACCGGTTTCCCATTGACGCCGTCAAACACCCGGACGCGCGAACCACCGGTGCCAGGACCGGTAATGATGTCATCCACGCCGTCGCCGGTTACATCCGCGGTGGCGACTCGCACACCGCCCTGCATGCCTTGCGGATAGGCGTTGATGTTGAACAGCAGCGACCCGGTCTCCACGTTGAACACTTTGACCACTGGCGCATGGCCGGCGTCCGGCCCCACGGCCAGGATGTTTGCCGCCGGCGTCTCGCGCGCTTCCAGGACCTCCAGCAAGGGCAACAGGCGCGGCATCGCCGCCTTCCGGCGTCGGCCAACTCGGTGATTGGCCTGTGCGAACTGGCTTGCGGAAACACAGCGACGTAACCAGGAGAAACGCGCCGACATGGGCGGACTCCTTCCGGCGGGAGAGCGGAACCACGCAAGGAAACGGCTGCCGGCTTCTCTGTTCGCGTTGCGATCGATTCAGGTTTTTCTGGGCGCCCGCGAAAGTGGGGGCGGATCGACTCTGACACTACGATTACCAAACACGCTGACGGGATGTCAAAGATTCTTTTCCAGAAATCGTCGGCTCCTGTTTGCCGTCTCCGAGGAGTTCGGCCGGCTCGCGAGCGGCAACAACTCCGCAAACCCAGGTAAATTCAACGCGCGATGCGGAGTCATGCACACGAACCGCGGATGGCGACGGCCAACTCGCACACGAAATCTTCAAATTGATGGAGCCGATGGTTGTAGGTAAACACACTGAATTCGCCGGCCGGAAAGTCAGCTGACGAAGCACCATGATCGGGGACACGAGCGACGGTTCGGTCTGTGTGCCAGTGTGTGCGTGTGTGTGTGCGCGTGGAATGCTCCCGCTGCTCGATTCGGCCGGGCAGTTTCATCGGCTCGTTCAGTGACGGCGCCGCCCCTGCCATCGCTGGAGCCATTCGGTCCCGGTCAGGTTGGTGACGCCGCCGGCGTGAACCCGCTGGCCCGAGACCAGCTCCGCCCAGACGCCGAACTCGCCGGTGTCTTGCTGAGTCTTGCCCGCCAGGTCATCCAGATTGATCAGGTCCAGCGCGTCCACAAATCCCCCGACGGCGGCATACTTGCCGTCGGCGGCGACCGCCACGCTCAAGCCCTGGCCCGTGAGCGGCAGCGGGGGCGTGACCGGCAGACCGGTTTGCCAGTCCCAGATGCGTGCTGTCTGATCGAAGCTGGCGGTGATGACCCAACGTCCGTCGGGCGTGAAGGCGCCCGCGTGGATTTCATCCTGGTGCTCGCAGGGCGGACCGACGAGCTGACGCTTCCGCCAGTCCCAGACGCGGGCCATGCCGTCACGGCCAACCGTCAACAACATCTTGCCAAGGGGATGGAACCGGACGTTGAGGACCCAGTCGGGATGCTCGATCGGGTCGGCCGCGGGCTGGCCCGTGTGGTAGTCCCAGATTCGCGCCGTGTGACCGCCGCCGGCGCCGCTGGTGACGACGTACCGACCGTCCGCCGAGAAATCGAGTCCGAGGGCCATGCCGCCATGCCGCAGCGTGTAGCGCGGTTGGCCCGTCTCCGGGTCAAACACACGGTAGGCATCGTCGACGATTCCCCAGACCCAAACGCTGCGGCCGTCCGGTCCGAAGCGAACCGCGCCGTTGTTGACGTAATGGTTGGTCTCGAAGAGAGGGGGACGGGCCTGCCAGCGCGCCGTCGGTCGGCCGGCGCCGGTATCCAGGACGATCACCTCTCCGGCGGCGCAAAGGACCGCCGCTCGCCGGCCGTCGGGGCTGTAGCTCAGGGAACGCGGCTCCGAAGGCGCCGGCGCCGATCGCGACTTGCCCGTCTTCCAGTCCCAGAGTGTCACTCGTGGAGGACTGCCCCGGCGGCCGCTGGCCAGGGCAACCTGCTGGCCGTCCGGCGCGAACTGGGCATCCAGGATGACGCCGCCCGGCTTGAGGGGCGCGCCGGCAGGTCGGCGGCCGGCAAGGTCGTGCACCTGCGCGCTGACGATCGAGCAGCGGCCGTTGGTCAATCCGCTGGCAAGGACGTACTTGCCGTCCGGGCTGAACCTGGCGAATGAGGCTTCGCCGTCGAGCGGCAGCCGAAAGCTCCGCGGGTTTCCGCGCGGCAGGGTGTACACGCGCAGTTGGCCGTCCTCCTGCCCGGTGGCGAACAGCCGTCCGTCCGGTGAAAACGCGGCCGCGTAGACGCTGCCCGAGTGAACCAGGGAGTGGAGGGGCGCGCCAGACGGTACGGCGAACAGGCGCGCGGTGCGGTCGGTGGAACTGACGAGCAGCGAGCTTCCATCTGGACTGAAGGCGGCTGACGAGATGATATTGCGGTGTTCCAGGCGTGGACCGACGGCTTGCCCCGACGCGACTTCGAAGACTTGAACCTCCCCTTTGTGGAAGCCGCCCGCGACCGCCACATAGCGGCCGTCGGCACGCAGCGCCACCGCCGAAATAGCTCCGAAGGGAATCGGGATGGTCTTGTCTTTGGCGCCGGTTTCCGTGTCCCACCAGATCAGTTGGTCATCCGACACCGTCAACAGCTGCCGCTGGGCCGGGAGGAACACGGGCGGCACCGGATTGCGGCCGGCGAACTCGCGGGCCCAGCGATTGTGCGGCAGGGGAGCAAACAAGGGTTGGGCGTCCGGTGCGACGGCGAAGACGCGGGCCCGATCGTCGCGGCAACCCGTCGCCAGGAGTTTGCCCTCGGGATGGAAGTCTACCGATTCGACCTCGGCGGGATGGACCAGCGCCGGCGTGATGAAGGCGTGCTTACGCAGGTCCCAGACGCGGACTGTCCGCCCGCCGGCCACCGCGACAAGGTGTCCCTCCGGGCTGAAGGCGATGTGGTGGACCCCGCCGGAAAAAGGCACGCGTTGCAGGTCGTCGCCCGAAGGGAACCGAGACAGCGTGAAACCCTCCTTGACATTGCCGGCCGCCAGCCACCGGCCGTCGGGAGACCAGGCGGCACAGACGCACGTCCGCGGCGGCCCGGGAAACGGGGCCGGTTGCTCCGTGGCGAGGTTCCAGAGGGTGCACTGCTGGTCGCGCTGGTGGGCCAACAGGAATGCGCCCGAGGAGTGAAACGCCAAGCTCAACATGGGGGGTTCCGGCATTGCCGTCCGGCGAAATCCATGAACGGGAAGGAGTGCCTGCCGCTCCCAGGTAGCCGCGCGGACGCGGTTGAGCTGCTGGCGTTCCGGGTCGTCATCGGCAAGCCGGGCGGCGTTCGCGAACCAGAGCATGGCCTGGGCGGGGTCGCCGCGTTGGCCGGCGGCCAGCCCCTGAGACGTGTAGGCGTCGACGAGGGTCAGCGCCATCTGCCGGCGCGAGGCGTCGGCATCATCTTTGGCGCGGTCGGCCTTGATCCGGGCGCTGTGAGCGTCGTCCGCCAGATCCCGGTTCCTGGCCGCCAGGTTCGACTGTTGTTGTGCCACCCACAGGGAACCGATCGCGATCAGGACGAGAAGCACGGCGACCGTTCCCAGCGCCAGGGCGAGGGCCTTGTTCCGCCGGCACCAGCGTGTCACGCGCTCGCGCTGACTCAGCCGCCGGGCTCGAATGGGCTCGTCGTCCACGAAACGCTGCAAGTCGGCGGCCAGTTCGCCTGCCGACGCGTAGCGGTGACCGGGATCCCGATCGATCGCTTTGTTGACGATGGTCGCCAGGTCGCGCGGGATCGCAGGGTTCAACTTCTCCAGCGCCGCAGGCTCCTCCATGGTCAACTGCTTGATCAGCTTGTGGCGGTCCTTCTCGTCGAACGCCGGCCGCAGCGTCAACATTTCGTACAAGGTCAGGCCGAGGGAATAGACATCGCTGCGGGCATCCGTCTTGGCCTCGAAGGCCTCCGGGGCCATGTAGCGGAGCGTGCCGAGGATGTCGCCGGTGTGAGTCAGATTGTCCGCGTGCTCGGCGCCCGGACCGGAGACCTTGGCCAGACCGAAGTCGGTCACCCATACCGTGCCGCGCAGGTCCAGGAGCAGGTTGGACGGCTTGATGTCGCGGTGCAAGATCCCCTGCCTGTGGGCGTATTCCAGGGCATCGGCCACCTGCCGGCCGATGCCGGCGACGCTTTGCCAGTACGACGGTTTCCTGGCGGCGGCGTCCCCGACGGCGTCGGCGCCCGGCAGCGTGATGGACGACGACGAGACGACAAAGGAATCCGAAAGCCGGCCCTGGCCGGACGACACCGGCGACGGCGCCTCGTACGACGGCGCCTCGCGAGTGGCAGCGCCGGCCGATTGATCCTCCGTCACGGCCACGCTCGATCGCGAGCCAGGGGTTGGCGCCGCGCCGTCGAGTCCCTCCCCGGGAACGGGGCTGTGGAACAGCGAGCGCACCACTTCCGCCGCGGACACGTCGCGGCGCGCCACGCGGATTTCGCCGGCCGCCGACAACCCCGTGGCCGCGCCGGCGGCGCCCGGCTGGACGCGCTGCAGCTCGTGGAGGACGTCATCCAGGCCCAAGCCCTGGATGAATTGCATCACGTAGTACGGGAGCCCGTTGTGTTCACCCACGCCGAAGACCGGGACGATGTTGGTGTGGTGCAGCTTGGCCGCCGCCCTGGCCTCGCGTTCGAAGCGGCGCTTGTGCTTGGCGTCGAGCAGGGCCTTGTCGGGGAGCACTTTCAACGCCACATGCCGGCCGAGCGACACTTGCTCGGCCTCGTAGACAACGCCCATGCCGCCGTGGCCGATCTCGCGGATGATGCGATAGTCGCCGAGCTGCTTCAAGGTGACGCCCGACGCCTTGGCAACTGGAGTCTTGCTTCCCGCCAGCGACTCCTCCGCCACGGCGATCTTCTCCATCATCGCCATCGCCGGAAAGACTTCCTTGATTTCCGCCGCCAGTTCCGGGTGGCGGTCGATGTACTCGCGCAGCGGCGGCCGCTCGCCCTTGCGGTAGCGCGCGAGGAACTCCTCGGCCAGTTCGAGCACGATGCCGGATTGTGAATGCGAGTCGGACACGGCACGGGCCTCCCGGGGAGGGGTCTGACCCCTTTTTCGGATAGCCTCTCAGTTCGATCTCTCCGACGTCTTGCCGGCGATCAGCCCCGCGGCTTCGCGGTACAAGATGCGCGCCGCCAGCCAGTCGTGCCACCAGCCGCCGCTGTCGATTCCGGGGATGTGGAGCTCGAGCTGCGTCTTGGCCTGGGACAGGGCGTCCCGGGCGTCGCCCGTCTGACCGGAGCGGAACAGGGCCATCGCTTCCACCGCCAGATTCAACGCGGCCAGCGCCTCGCGCTGGCCTTTCGCTTCCGGCGCACGCCGCCGGATTTCGCGACAGGCGGTCAGGGCGTCCACGAACTTGCCGGTCCGGTAGTCGTGCAATCCCTTGGCGAACAGGAACCACTCGTACCAGTCCTGGTTCTGATCGCCCGACACGGCAACCTCGGCCAGGCGCGCCAACGGCCCCGGATCGAGCTTCGACTCAGCCGCCAACAGGCAGGTCTTGAGCGACTGATCCGCCTCATTGTTCTTTTCGGTCGATGCCCAGCGCTCCAGGATCGCACGGCAATGCTCCCGGTAGCGATCGATTTCCCCGGCTTCGATGAACAGCAACCCGAGTTGCATGGCGGTGAACGTGGTCGGTTCAAGGCGGAAAGCCTCGGTCAGGTCGGCGGTCGCCGCCTTCCATTGTCCACGCTCGGCGTACCAGTTGCCCCGGTCGCGGTAGCCCTTGCCCTGGTCCGGGTTCTCCTGGATGGCGTCGGTCAGCGCCGCCGGAGGCTCGCCCGCCGCGGCGACGATGAGTTCCTTCGCTTCGGGACGGTCCGGGCCAATGGCGAGCACGGCCTCGCGCAGCAGTGGCCGCAGCGCCGCCTCGGCGCCCGTGGGCTTCAGATGCTCCGCTGCCCTGGCGCACGCCTTCCTGGCCTGCTCGGTCTCCGCCAGCCGCGCATGGGCCAGGGCGAGCACCAGCCAGTCGGCGGCCGGCAGCTTGGGGTTGGCCGCCGTGGCCTTGGTGAGGAAGTCCGCGGCGCGCCGGGCGTCGCCGCGAGCCAGATGAGCGGCGCCCACCTTCGCGTGGGGGGTGCTGGCGGCCTGGAACCATTCGCTTTGCTGGATCAACTCCGAGCCATCGCCCACGGACAGGCGGAATCGCCCCAGACCATGTTGCACCCACTCCGGACTCTCGAACGCCAGGCGGATGGTCAGCCGGGTCTTCTCGTTGCCGCCGAACGGCTGGACCGGGACGAACACCGCCGCGTGCGGAAACGCCACGTGGGGAAAGACGCCCCAACCCGTGGCCGCGTCGCTGTCGATGGCGCCCGCGACATCGAGGTCCACCTGGCTGTAGTCGGCCGTCGCCCGGCCCCACTTCACCGCGTTGCCGCCGGCCGTGACGCGAAACTCGGAGAGCGCGAAATTTCCCGAACGCGCCCGACCGGCGCCGCCCTGCGGCAAGCTCTTGTCGGGAATGGCTTCGAGACGGATCGCGCCAACGCGTCCCTGCACCTCGGTTTCGATCAGGTACACATCCTTGTCCGGATTGGCGCCGCTCGCCAGCACCGAGTCGTCGGGTTGAACGGTCAAGGTCGCGCCGCGCTCCGACTTGGCGGCGAGCGGCTTGAGGGTCGTCCACTTCGTTTCGACGTTCTCCAGGAGGAGTCCGGCCAACGCGTCGGCGGCGCCGCCGTCGTCGGGACGCCGGGTCAGGGCTTGTTCGGTCAACACGATTGCCTGTTCGCGATCGGTCTTGGCCTCGGCCTGTCGGCCCAGCGCGGCGTAGATGCGGCCGCGGGCCAGCCGGATTCTGGGATCGTCGGGTTGCGCCTGGACGGCAGCCTGAAATTCAGCGTCGGCCAGCTTGGTCTCGCCGAGCTTGACGTAGACGCGGGCGCGGTGCAGATGGAGCCACGGATCGGCCGGGGGCGGCTTGCCGGTCACGGTCTCGATCGCTTCCTGGCGGAGGCTGAGGAAGAAGGCCCAATACGACGCGCCGCCGTCTTTGGGGAGGCCCGTGCCGTCGCCGGCCAGGTGCCTCGTCCACGTGCCGGCGTACCAGTCCTCGGTCTTGCGCAGAAGCTCGTGTGCCTCGTCGATCTTTCCAGCCCGGTGCCGTGCGAGTGCAAGTGCCGGCCAACTGAATTGCCACGCGCCCTTGCTGATCTTCTCGAATTCCTGAAAGGTCGCCAGCGCCGCCACGTCCTGATCGGCGCGAAGCTGGGCCAGGGCCAGGTGCAGCACGGCCCAGCCGTTCGTCGGCGTCGCAGTGCGCGCCTCCTGGGCCAGGTCCACGACGTCCGCGGGGTCCGGCAAGGCGCCCGGCCGGAGCGTCAGCATCCGCGCGCCCCACCAGTTGTTCAGGTTCTTGCCGCGACTCTCCTGCTGGGCAAGGCAATAGCGCCGATACTCATCCACTTTTCCCGTCATCACCAGGAGCAAGGCATGGTCGAGATGATCGGCCACTTTTCCAGCAACCGGATCCGAATCGAAGGCGCGGCCAAAATGCCCGGAGGCCTCGGTCCAGAGCCCGAGGTCCTTGTAGGCACGACCGGCGGCCAGTTCCAGGCCCAACGCGATCTTGGCGAGCTTGGGGTCCTTGGCCGCGGAGGTGCGGGCGGCTTGCAAGCTGTGCAACGCGCCTTGCCAGGCCTTCCGTCCTTCCGCGAGCCGGCCGGCCTTCCAGTGAAACTCGCCGATGTTGAACAGGTTGGCAGCCAGATTCACGTGATGCCGGCCGTCGACCGTGTCCGAGGCGGCGAGTTTTTCCAGCACCGCGACCGCCTGCTGGGTTTCTTTGACTCCTTCGTCCACACGGCCGGCGTTCACGAGGCATTGACCCAGCTTGTGATGAGCATTGGCCAGGTCTTCCTGGTAGGCGGGGTTGGCCGGCTCCTCGGCCGCGATCTTCTCGCGCTCGGCCAGCACCGCGCGAAGTTCCGCCTCGGCCGCTTTCTGCTGGCCGATGTCGAAGCGAATCTGCGCCAGGGCCGCCTGGATGGCAAGCCGGTCGGCGCGCGTCTTGCGGTCCCGCCGGGCGGCGGCTTCCTGCGGCGACAGGGTTTCGACGGCGGCCACGGCCGGGTCCGGCGGGATCAGGCCTTCCGCTTCACGAATGAGCAAAGCGACCCGCAACCACATGAACCAATTGTTGTCGGCGTGCAACCAGCCGCGCTCCGGCTGCGGCATCCAGCGGTCCACGGTCCGGAGGGCGTTGGCCAGGTCGGCGCGCGCCGCAACGGCTTGCCCAAGCTGATGCCGCGCCATGGCGAGCACAGTCAGCGCTTCGGCGCGGAGGTCATGACTGGGGACATCGGTCAGCGCCGGGGAGGCGGTCAATTCTTTCATGGCGCGGGCGGCATCGCCTGACCGGTACGCGACCAGGGCGCGCGCGAGCCGAATCCTGCGAACTTCATGCAGATTGCCTGGCTTGAGGTCTTTGACCCGATCGAGCATTTTCTGGAGTGGGTCAACGTCCGAAACCACTCCCGGCGTCAGAAGGACCGTGCCGACGACTTTCTCCGCCACCGACCAGCCCGTCGTGCCGCCGAAGCGCTGGAGCATCGCCAGTGCCACCTCGCGATGGCCGGTCACGTCTCCTTGCTGGAGGAGCAGCGGCGCCTGCAAATACGCATTCCAATGGTTCTGGGGTTGGAGCTCGTGGTGGCGACGCAGTGCAACCTCGGCCTCGACCCATCGGCCCAGCCGTGCGAAATGTTGGGCGCGGCGGACCCAAAGGACCGCATCCTTGGGCCGCTGTTTCGTGACTCGATCAAACACCTCATCCCAGCGAACGAGCAGATCGTCGAGGCCGTCGCGGTCGAGCTGCCAGGGGAACTGTGGAGACTTGGCTTTGGGGGGCGGCGCCATGTCGAGCGCCTTGACGAAATCGGCGGCGGCTTCATCCCATTTGCCGAGCTCGGCGTAAGCGCGGCCGCGCTCCTTCCAGACCTGCGGCGACTTGGGGCCCAGCTCCGCGGCCTTGGCGAACGCCCGGGCCGCTTCATCCCAGCGCCCCGATTCACCAAGCCGGCGGCCGCGATCGATCCACAGTCGCGGCTGCTTGGGGTACGTCTCGGTCAAGCGCACGAAGTCGTCGGCCTTGTCGAGCTCGGCGAGCCGCCGTCGGGCCTTGGCAAGAAGGGCCGCCTCGTCTGCGGTCGGGTCGGAGACCATGCCGCGAATCAGCAACTGGGCTTCGGGAAGCGTGGATCGGAAGAACAGCTCGTCATACCAATCCAAGGGCGTGTGGTATGATTTCGCCGCCAGCGCGTCCTTGACCAGCGCGGTGGATCGTTGTTCCGCGGCGTCCAGCACCTGGCGTGCCTCGTCCGCCCGGCCGAGATAGTGGAGTGTCGAGGCGAGCAGCGGGTAATACGCGAGCCGGTCCCCATCCGCAATGGCCTGCCGGATGCTCTTCTCGGCCTCGTCAAAGCGGGCGGCGCGGAAGTAGCTGTGCCCGAGCCAGTAGTGCTTGCCAGCGTTCATCTCCCGATCCAGCAGTTTGAGCTGGAGCGCAACCCGGCGATCCCGCGCGGGACTTTTCTCCGGCGGCAAAGGGCAAGCCAAGCCCAGGTGGTTCCGCGCGAGCTCGTTCGTGGTCTCTTCGTGACGCAGCACGGCTTCGCCAAACACGCGCCGGGCTTCGTCATGTTTGCCAACGGCCAGCAGACACCTGGTCCGGTACATCGTCCGCCACGGCTCGAGCGGCCCCCGGCGGTCGGCCTCGGCGAACGCTTCGGCCGCTTCGGCCCAGAGGCCGAGTGCCATCAGGCCATAGGCCCGGCGGCTGGGTGCGTCCTCGAACTGGCATTCGCAAAACTTGCCGGGCATCCTCAGCAGCAGTTGGTTGCGGCCGGCTCGGAGGACGATGGGGATCCAGGCGCCGACGTTTCCTTGAACGCTTGACCCGGCGAACACCAGCTTGTTGTTGACCCACAGCCGGAAATCGCTGCCGGTGAAGAAATGAAGGCTCGCGGTGCGGTCTCGATCCGCGTGGACGTACGCCAGCGCGTAGAACGAGGCGTTGCCGGAGGCGGCGGCGACGCTCTGGAGATTGATGGCGCCGTCGGCGGCATTCGTCGACACGGCTTGCCACGTCAGGTTGCCGGCTCGGCCGACGGCCGCCACCGGCTTCGACGGGTCGGGATTCAGCTCCGGCGGGCACGGCTGCTCGAGCCGGTTCGGATACGGCCCGACCATCCACCAACCGGATTCCAGGAAACGATTCAGCTCGCCCTTGCCCAGGGCGGCGGCGCGGGCGAAGGCGACATCGGCTTGCTTGTGTTCGCCCCGTTCGGCGAGCATCCGGCCGGTTTCGATCCACGTCTTCGGGTCGTCCCCCTTGAACTGTTGCGCCTTCAGCAGATCGGCGGCCATGCGATCATTGCGGCCGAGCTTCGCGAAGATGCGGCTGCGGGTCAACCAGACGTCGGCGTCGTCGGGCCGGATGGCGACGGCCGCCGTAAGCTCGGCCTCGCCCTTGTCGTGCTCATCCAGGGCGCCCAGCACGCGGCCGCGGAACAACCTTTCGTACGGCGAATCCGGCATGGCCGTGCCGTGAATCTTTTGATGGGCCTCGCGCCGAAGGTGGCGGAACAAGAGCCAGTCCGCCCACCAGGCATCGGGAACCTTCAACTTTTCCTGGGCCAGTCCCTCGCGCAGGCGCTGATCGGCGATCGAATCGGCTTGATGCAAGGCTTGCCGCGCCGCGGCCGTTCGACCAAGCTGATGCAGGGCGAGCGCCTGGACCGGCAGTTTTTGGAGCGGGTCTTTCACCTTCTCCAGCAGAGGCAGCGCCTGCGCCGCTTGCCCGATCCGGACCGCCGCCAGCCCCTGGCACCAGGCCGGCCAATCCCGCTCCTGATAATTGACCTTCGCGGCTAGCTGCACCTCCTTGGGATAGCGAGCGGCGGCGTCGGGCATCAGCAACATGATGCGGCCCGAGTGGAGGAGATCGACGCCCTTGTCGGCCGCCATGCGCGCCGCCATCTGTTTCGCGAGCGTTTGCAAGCCGTCCGCGTCGCCGGTTTCCAGCAGGACGTTGGCGAGGAAGAACCAGTAGTGGTACCCCGTCGGGGGCTGAACTTCGAAGGCCCGGCGGTAGAGCTTGGCGGCGTCGTGCCAGAGCCCGACCTTGCCGTATTGATCGGCGATGTGCAAGAGCCGCTGAATGAGCGACGTCTGGAACGGAATGCTGTTGGGATTGGATTTCAGGCCGCCTTCCAGTGTCGCCAGGGCCTGGCCCCAGGTCCTGACGGCGTCGCCGAGCTTGCCGGCGGCGGCGAAGAGATCGCCGGCGGCGGATTGGCTTTGCGCCAGGTCGGCGCGCAGCTGCTCGTTGGAGGGGAATTCCTGGAGAAGCTGCTGTCGGACCGCGTGCGCCTCGTCGAACGCCAGCCGGGCATCGTCCACGCGGCCGGCGTCGAGCAGGGCCTGGGCCAGCTCCTGGCGGGCTTTGGCCAGGTTGCGGCGGACGAAGCGGTCCGGCGGCAAGGGGCGGGCCAGCGCCTCGTGGATCGTCAGCATCTTCTGCCGGGCGGCCAGCTTGTCATCGGGGCTGGCCGATGAGCTGCGGGCCATCGTGTCGGCCGCGGTCAGCTCGTCCACCAGCGCGAGCAGTTCCTTGAAATCGGCCCGTTGACGAAAGGGTTCGATCCGCGAATCAGTCCGCAGCCACTTGGGATCGCGCCACCCAGCCATCACGTGTTGCCGCAGGGAACCCACCACGGCGGCGGCTTCCGGTTCCGTGCTGGTCTGTTCGTTCGGTCTGGCCTTGGCCCGGGCCACGGCCACGGAATACGCGGTCATGTGAAAGTACGACAACTGACGGAAGAACTCCGTGGTCTCTTCGGTCGCTTCCGCGAGTCGATCGCGGGCCTTGTCCGCCGTCCTGGCCGCTTCCTCCCATCGGCCCGCCTGGCGCAGCTCGTACAGCAAGACGCCAAGGCCGCCGGCCAAGGCCGCGTCCACCCCCGGAAGCGTCGGGTTGTCGCGGGCGCGGCGGTCCAGCACCTCGACCCGGCGCCGATGCGCCGCCAGCGCCTCGTCCGTGAGTCCCAGGCGCAGCGCGGTGCTGGCGACGTTGTTCAACCCGATCGTCAAGAAGCGCGCGGCCAGCGGGTGGTTGGGCGCCAACCGATAGGCAGCTTCGTCTTCCTCGGCGGCCCGGCGCAGCAGTTCCAGGGCCTCGGCGTCGTGCTTGTGCCAGATTCGAATCGCGATATTGTTGCAGCTCGCCGACATCACCACGCGCGCATCCGCATCGTCGGGCCGCAGCTTGACCAGGCGTTCGGCGGCGCCCAGGGCTTTGCGCAGGAACTCCAGTTCTTTCGCCTTGTCCATTTTGGCCGCTCCGATGGCGATGCTGTTGTACGCCAGGCTCAGCTCGTAGAGATACTTGGGATCATCGGCTTGAACGAGCTTTTCGAGGATGGCCACGGCTTGAGTGTGGGCCCCCAAGCGCGACATGGACATGGCCAGTCCATACTGGAGGGCAGGATCGGCCGGATCCTCGGCGGCCAGCGCTTCGTAGAGCCGCCGCGATTGCGCCTGCGCCTGGCCGGCGGCCGGAATGTGGCCGAGCTCGCGATGGATTTCGCCGACCTTGAAATAAACGCCGGCGAGCTCCTTCCGCAGCGTCGGGTCGTCGCCGCGCTCCTTGAGAAACTCCTGGTAGAACTGCAACGCCGACTGGAGCAGTTGAATCCGCAGCCCTTGCAGACCGGGCGACTTGAGACGATCGTCCTCGCTGACCGCGGTCAGGTAATCGTTGACCGCCGCCCGCGCCTTGGCGAAGTTCTCCTCGGCCTTCCGCAGCGCCTGTTCGGCGCGCAGTTTGCTGTCCTCGGCAGCCTTCTTGGCCTGTTCGGCCTTCGCACGCTCTTTCGCCTCGCGATCCTGGGCGGCGACCGCCGCCGCCCGGGCCGTCCGCTCATCGGCCGCGGCTTGCGCTTCGTTGTCAGCCAGGGTCGACATCCGGCCGGCCACCACCAGAGAGGCCAGCGTCACGATGACCAGCACCGCCGACAGCACGCCGCCGAGAATGGCGATCCCCGGGTTGTGCCGCGCCCAGCGCCAGTAGCGCTCGAGTTGCGTTTGCCGCCGCGCCAGGATCGGTTCATCATCGAGAAAGCGCTGCAAGTCGGAGGCGAGATCTTCCGCCGTGGCGTAGCGCCGGCTCGGTTCGCGGTCGATCGCCTTGTGGATGATGGTGACCAGGTCGCGTGGGGTTTCGCGATTCACCTTGTGCAGCGGCGTTGGCTCGCCCGTGGTCACGTGCTTGATGAGCTTGTTGCGGTCGCGCTCGTCGAACGCCGGCCGCATCGCCAGCAGTTCGTACATGGTCAAGCCGAGCGAATACACGTCGCCGCGGGCGTCGCTCTGGCCCTCGAACGCCTCCGGCGGCATGTAGCGCAGGGTGCCGAGGATGTCGCCGGTGTGCGTCAGGTTGTCGCCGCCGGGGCCGGCGACCTTGGCCAGGCCGAAATCGGTCACCCACACCGTGCCGCGCAGATCGAGCAGCAGGTTCGACGGTTTGATGTCGCGGTGCAGGATGCCCTGCTTGTGGGCGTATTCCAGCGCGTCGGCCACCTGCCGGCCGATGTTGGCCACGCTTTGCCAGTAGCTCTGCTTCTTGCCGGCGCGGCGGTGGTCCGTGGCGGCGCTGTTTCCCGGAAGGGTGATCGACGAGGACGAGACCGTGAACGAATCCGACAGACTCAACGAGCCGGACGGCGCGGGGACTCGCGGTGGCGGACACTCTGGCGCCGGCGCAGCCGCGGCCGCCTGACCCATCTCCGGCTCATCCACGGTCGCGGCGAAGGTCGGTTGCGGATGGGGTTCGCGTTCCTCGTCGTCGGCCGTTTGCTGGAACGCGCCGGTGATCAACGACCGCGCCATGTTGGCGGCGGACTCGCGGCGCGAAATGTGGATTTCGCCGGCCGTCGGCAACCCGGTCGGCGTGTGGGCGGCGCCGGGCTGCATGCGGTTCAGCTCCTCGAGCACCACGTCCAGGCCCAGGCCTTGGATGAACTGCATGACGTAGTAAGGCAGGCCGTTGTGCTCGCCGACGCCGAAGACCGGCACGATGTTGGTGTGGTGCAGCTTGGCCGCCGCCCTGGCTTCGCGCTCGAAGCGGCGCTTGTGCTTGGCGTCCGCCAGCGCCTGGTTGGGCAGCACCTTGAGCGCCACGTGGCGGCCGAGCGAAACCTGTTCGGCCTCGTAGACGACGCCCATGCCGCCGTGGCCGATCTCGCGGATGATGCGATAGTCGCCAAGCTGCTTCAGGGCGGCTTCCGCCGGCTTGGCGGTCTTGTCCGGCTCACTCCCTTCCAGCGACGAATCGGCGACCGCGATGTTCTCCATCATGGCCATCGCGGGGAACACTTCCTTGATTTCCGCCGCCAGCTCGGGATGCCGGTCGACATACTCCTTGAGCGGCGGCCGCTCGCCCCTGCGGTAGCGATCGAGGAACTCCTCGGCGAGCTCCAGGACGAGTTCCGACCTCGATTCGGATGCGGATCCAGCCATAGGTTCCCCACACGCCAGTGAAGTTGGGATGCACACCCCACGATCACGCCGATCGCGATCACGCCGATCGCGATCACGCTGATGACGATCACGCCTCCATGAAACCGGGAATCTGCGACAGGATTTCCTTGAGCCGCTTGATGGCGCGCAGATAGCGGCTGCCGGCCCCCGCCTTGGACATGCCGAGCACGTCGGCGATTTCGCTCGTCGAGAGCTGCTCGAAGTGCTTGAGGGCCAGCACCTCGCGGTCGGTCGGGTCCATGTTGTTCAGCGCGTCTTGAACAATCAGGCGCGTCTCGGCCTTGATGGCGGCCTGCGACGGCGTCGTGAGTTGACCCAGCAGGTGGGCCGCCAGGGACATCGAGTCGGCTGCCGGCAAGCCGCCGCGGTGCAAGGTCACTTCGCGGTCGGCATCGCGGAGCTGCGTCCCCAGGTGGCGGCGATGGACCTCCGCCAGCTTCAGCCCGGTCATGTGCCGCAGCCAGAGATAGAACGGCAGCTTGGGATCGGCCACGTACTCTTGCAACCGGCGCGCACAATCGATCAGCGCTTCCTGGACGACGTCGGAGTCGTCCACGCGCCTTTGCAAGCGCCGGCTGAGGCGCAGATGCACCATGCGCTTGAGCCGGTCCCGATGCAGCGCGAACAATTCCCGCGCCGCCGCCTCGTCGCCGGCGGCCGCATCGTGCAGCAAGCGCGTCAAACCGTCGTCAGGTGCCATGTCCGGGTCCACACCCCATTAGGTGCGCAAAGGAGGCAATCGTCTTGACGCTGGGCTCGTTTCCCGCGGGCGATTCCGATGGATTGTAAGGCACGGTCCAGCCGGACACCATAGTCAAGCCGGATCGCCCGCGATCCGAAGGGAGTCTGGCCCCCTGGGCACGGCTGAGCTCGTAAGATGGACCAAGCCTGCCACCGTCCCAATCCCCTTGTGCCGAGGAATCGACATGGTTCGGCTCACCTTGCTTCTGACGGTCGCTGTGCTGGCAGCCAATCGAGTTCATGCTCAGGACGACTTCGCGACGGCCCGCCTGGATAACTGGCATCACTGGCGCGGGCCCCAGGCCAACGGCACGGCGCCGAAAGCTGATCCGCCCATCGTCTGGGATAGGAAGACGAACATCCAATGGAAGACGCCGCTCCCGGGGCGCGGCAGTGCGACGCCCATCGTGTGGGGCGACCAAGTCTTCGTGGTCACGGCGATCAAGACCGATCGGGTGGCGGCGCCCGCCGACTTGCCGAAAGTCGATCCGACGCTGGAGCGCAAGACCACGCCGCCGAACACGTACTACCAGTTTGTCGTCTTCAGCCTCGACCGCCACACCGGAAAACTGCGCTGGCGGCGGCAGGCGGCCGAGAAGGTGCCGCACGAGGGCCATCATGGCTCGCATTCGTACGCCGCCGGCTCGCCGACCACCGACGGCAAGCGCCTCTACGTTTCGTTCGGGTCGTTCGGCATCTTCTGCTATGACCTGGACGGCAAGCTCCAGTGGCGGCGCGATTTCGGGCGGCTGATCACGCGGCTGGGCTGGGGCGAGGCGGTCACGCCGGTGATCCACGGCGACCGCTTGCTCCTGAACTGGGACCAGGAAAAGGACGCGGCGCTGATCTGCCTCGACGCACGCACCGGCAAGACCCTGTGGCGAACGCCGCGCGACGAGGTCACGTCGTGGAACACGCCGCTCGTGGTCGAACACAAGGGCCGCACGCAGGTCGTCGTCAACGGCACCAACCGCGCGCGTGGCTATGACCTGGCAACCGGCCGGGAGCTCTGGCAATGCGGGCCGATGACGGTCAACGCCATCCCGTCGCCGGTGGCCGCGGACGGCGTCGTGTACTGCATGGCCGGCTACGGGACATCGACGGCCTTCGCCGTGCCGCTGGACAGCGTCGGCGATGTCAGCGCGGCCAACGCATTCGCCTGGCGCTACCGCAAGGGCACGCCGTACGTCCCGTCGCCGTTGCTCGTGAACGACCGGCTCATCTTCACCCAGGCGAACGTCGCGCTCTTGACCATCCTGGACCGCAAGACCGGCCAGCCGATCCTCGACCGCGAGCGCCTGCCGGGCCAGCAAAGCTTTTACGCCTCGCCGGCGGCGGCCGCGGGCCGAATCTACCTGGTCGACCGCGCCGGCACGGCGCTGGTCCTGAAGCAAAGCGACCAGCTCGAGGTTCTCGCCACCAACGAGCTCGGCGACCGGGTGGATGCCTCGCCCGTGCTGGTGGGCCGGCAACTGTTCTTGCGGGGAGAGAACTTCTTGTATTGCATCGCGGCAGATTGAAGTCTCCGGGAGGGCTATCGCGCCACCCGCCGCGCGATCGCATTCAGATCCACGATCAGGGCGCGATTCCCGGCGCGGCGGACCATGTCGCAGATCAGCTCCACGGCGCGGAACTGCGGATCGACCACGTACAGGCATGACGGGTGACATAGAAAATCGAACACGGCGCGGTTGTCGAGGCACCACTCCAGCGCCATGCGGATCGCCCGCAGGAAGTCGTCCAGCCGCCAGCGACCGCCGCGGAACGCGCCGATGTCGCTGATCGGGCTCATCGGAATCTCGATCAGGCCGCGCGGATAGGCGAACGGCTGCGCTTGCCGCTGGGCGTGGACGATGCTGCGCAACACGTCCTCGGTCGCGCGCGGGCCGAGCGCGTGGGCCGGGTACAAGCTGCTGACCCAGGTGAAGCCAAGGTCCTGCAGCAGCTGCTGGACGTGCGGATGCTCGCGCAAGCCGTCGCGGAAGCCTCCCGGCGTGCGAAAGCCGGCCGGGGCGAGGTTGACGCGGTTGCGGAGCGCGGCTGTGCAAAGCTGGATGTTGTGGCGGATGACCTGGGCCGGCGTTTGCCCTTCGATCAGCCATGGGCAGCGGCGAAACCGGAACTGGATGTCCTCGGCCCGCGTCGCCAGCACGTTGACGTGATCGTACGTGTGATTGCCGACGGCGTGCCCGGCCTCGATGATGCCGCGCAGCCAGCCGACGTCCTCCTGCTCGAACACCCGGCCGACGGCGAAGCAGTGGGCCACGCCGCCGCGGCCGCGGATGCGGCGGCAGGCTTCGACCGTGTAGCGCTTGGTCTCGTCGTTGAGGTTGCCCTTCTCGTAATCCCAGTGGGTCGTTTCCCAGGTTGGAAAGTTGCGGCTCATCTCCAGGTCGAGCGTGACGGCCACGAGGGCCTTGGCGCGCAGCTCGGCGACGGGGCGATCTGGCGCCGCTGCTGGCGCCGATGCGGCCGGCGCCAGCGCGGCGGCGGTCGTGCCGAGAAACCGGCGGCGCGTGCAACGATGGTGGGACATGGCAACTCCGATCCGCCGCTGACGGCAGGTCATGGTTGGGTTTGCGCCGCCGTCCGTTCGTGCAATCTTCGCCAGGCCAGCCAGCGGAAGATACGGCGCTGTTCGCGGCGGGTTTCGCGCCACAGCGTGTCTTCGAGGCATACCTGGGCGGCGGCGCCGTCCATCTGCCGGCGGCGCCAATGCGTGAAGATCGCGCCGACGACCAGCATGCCGACGACGGTCAACCACGCCAGGTTGACGAGCCGCAAGAACCGCTCCGGAAAGACCGCCAGCTCCCAGCGCCGCGCGACGACCAGCCACAGGAACTGGCTGGCGATCGCCACCAGCGGGACCGCCAGCACGAACCGCGCGATCTCCGGCGGCGTCAGCAGCCGGCTCGCCCGCTTCTGCTCGATGCGTTCGAACGTCAGCAGGCCGCTTTCCGTGCGCTGGGCTTGCCGCTGGCGGGCGTCGATGGGGAGGATCTGCAGCCACAGGCCTTGCAGCCGGTAGTTGGCGGTGATGTAGATCAACAGTCCGACCGCGAGCAGCAGATCGCGGAGGTCAAGCAAGGGCCGGACGTCGTCACGGTCGCCGAAGCGGAGGCGATGAAAGGCGATCTGGGCGGCGGCGAAGCCCAGCAGCACGAGGATCGGCCCGACGCGCGTCTTGGAGAGAATGCCCAACAGGCCGATGCAGGCGACGAGCAGGTTGCCCAGGAACATGCCCTGGTCGAATTGCGCCAGCGCCATGAGCAGCAGGCCGGCGCCGCACAGGATCTGGTAGTGAATGGGGCCTACCTGGACGGTGGGGACGGCCGGCCGCGGCGTATCGTTCATCGCCTGATCGTTCATCGCCCGATCCTTCATCGCCTGATCGTTCATCGCCCGATCCTTCGTCGCCTGATGGTTCATCGCACGCTCCTTTGCCAGCCGCGGAGCTTGTGCAAGCGGCTCAGGATCAGCGACACGGCCTGCTCCTCGGGAGCGGCGATCACGCTGACCCCAAGCTGCGCGAAGGTATGCTGCACGCGAAGAAACGCCTGCTGCAGCCGCTGGGCGCTGGCCCGCGCCAGCAGTTCTTGCAGCTTGGGCGGCCCCGTGACTGGCTTCACCGCCGTCGTCCCCGGCAGCGGCACGCCCGGCGGCCACGGACAGATGACTTGAAGCTGATGATGACGGGCCAGGGCCACGCGCACGGCGCGCAGCAGCGGCTCCAGCTTCGGTCCCATCTCGAGCAGATCGACGAGCAGCACGAACAACTCGTTCTCCTTGCCGCGCAGCACGGCGCTCAGGAGCGCCCTGCCGAGGCGGTCGATCTTGGCCGGCGCGGTGAAGCGATAGCGGCCCAGCTCATCGTAAAGCGACAACGGCGCGGCGACCTGATGCTCGGCCAGGAACGCCTGCGCGTACTGGCTGCAGGCCACGTCGTCTTCGAGCAGCCACGCCAGTCCGGCCGGCCCCAGGCGATAACGCACCGCCAGCACCGCGGCCAGTTTCTTGCGCAGGCGGTACATCCGGTGCCGCGCGGGAATCAGGCGAAAGAAACGGCCGCGATGCAGACCGATCGGGCTTTCGCGCAGCCAGCGCCGGAAATGGAACCACAGCCGCGCCGGCCACGACCGGGGCAAGCGCGCGCCGCTCGGAATCGCGTAGATCGGCTGGGGCGACCAGAAGGGGAGCCACCAGGGGAACGCGTTGACGTCGTGAGCCAAGAGCTCCGGGTAGATGTCCTGGACGACGCCGTACGCCAGCGGCACGAGGCGATCCAAGGGAGCGTACTCCGTCACCGGGGCGAGGTCGGCGACGTCGGCAAGCTGCTGAATCAGGCGGTAAACATGCCGCCGGCCGCGCTCGGGGCGGATGGAGGCGCGGACGGCGCTCTCGTCCACCAGGCACAGGCCGGTGAGATCGCGCTGCTCGGCATTGGCATGCACCACGGCCGAGGCGATGGCCAGCACGCGGGTCAGCGCGCTGGCCCCCGGCGGACCGACGCGCACCGACGACGACACGTCGACGAACAGCGTGCACCGCACCGGCACTTCGCTTTCGAATTCCTTGGTCATGAGCCGGTCGCGCCGCGCCGACGCCTTCCAGGCGATCATCTTGGGTGGATCGCCGGGCAGGTAATCGCGCAGGTCGAGCAGCTCGCTCCCCGAGCCGGGCCGCAAATGCCGGTGCGTGCCCAACAGCGGCAGCAAGTTGTGCCGCTTGATCGTCGGCAGGTGATCGGGCTCGTCGGTCACGGGGGGCAGCACGCGATAGCTGCGGCGGTCGCGAATGAACGCCGTCGCGGTGAAGAAGCCGTGCAGGTCGGCGAACTGCGCCTTGAGGCCGTCGCAGCGCAGCCGGCCGGCGGCGGGGCACGCGATCTGATAGGTGATCTCGATCGGCGCGCCCTTGTGCAATTCGCCTTCGTTCCACGGCTGCCCATCCTCCAGCCGGGCCAGGGCCGGCACTCGGTCGTAGACCGCGACGTACGCCAACGTCAGCCGGCTGTCGCTGCGCAAGCGCGCCGCCATCGTGGCCGTCGAGTGCGCCCATAGCACTTCCACGGCCGTGCCCTGCCGCAACAGCGACCGCTCGACGTACAACGCCTTCGCCGTCCAGCGGAGCCGCACCTGGAACTGAATCCAGGCGCCGACAAACCAAACCAGCAACGTCAGAAAGGCCAGCGCGGCCGTGCCGATGCCCAGCGCCGCCGCAACGACGAGCAGCGCGAACGTGATCAGGAACAGCCACCAGCCGCGGGAGGTGAGCATGTCACTTCGTCTCCAGCACCGCCACCGATTGCAGCAGCTCGCGGACCACGTCCTTGATGGTGCGGCCTTCGACTTCGGCTTCCGGGCGGAGGATCAGGCGGTGGCCCAGGACGCTGAGCGCCGCCGCTTGCACGTCCTCGTGGGTGAAGTACGTGCGGCCGTCGAGCAGAGCGCGGGCGCGGGCGCATTTCAAGAGACACAACGACGCGCGCGGACTGGCGCCCAGGGCCAGGTCGCGATGTTCCCGGCTCGCCTCGGCCAGATCGACGATGTACTGCAGCAGCTCATTCTTGCCGTAGACGTTGGCGACCTGGGCCTGCGCTTCGAGGATCAGCTCGGGCGTGAACAGGCACTCGACCGGGGCGAGCGGCCGGCTGTGGACTTTCAGCATCTCGATTTCGTGCTGCGGCCCGGGATACCCCATCTCGATGCGGACCAGGAAGCGGTCGAGCTGCGCCTCGGGGAGCCGGTAGACGCCCTCCTGCTCCACCGGGTTTTGCGTCGCCAGCACCATGAACGGCTGCGGCAACGGCAGGGTGTTGCCTTCGATGGTGGCCTGGTTCTCCTGCATGGCTTCCAGCAGGGCCGATTGCGTCTTGGCCGGGGCGCGGTTCACCTCGTCGGCGAGCAGCATCTGGCAGAAGAGCGGGCCCTTGCGGAGCGTGAAGTCGTTGGTCTTGCGATCGAAGACGTAGGTGCCGGTCACGTCGGAGGGGAGCAGGTCGGGCGTAAACTGAATGCGATGAAACTGCAGGCCGAGGAGCTGGGCGAGGGTCTTGGCGAGCGTGGTCTTGGCGACGCCGGGAACGCCCTCCAAGAGCACGTGACCGCCGGCCAGGAGGGCGATCAGGAAGCGGTGGACCACCTTGTCCATGCCGACGACGACGTGGGCGACCTCGGTCAAGGTGCGTTGCCGCAGGTCCTGGATGCGACCGGCCCATTCCTGCAGAGCGGGAGGCGGATTGCCCACGGCGACGACGGACATGCTGTTGGGTGCTCCTAAATCCGAGGAAAAACCAGACGGCCGGCGCGGGCGGCGTCATCGAGGGCGGTCAAGATCTTCATCAAGTGGTCGAATTCACGCTGGGAGACGGTCTGGCTTGGATCGCGAATGGCGAATCCCCACAAGGCCTGGACCTGTTGCGCCAGCCGCTTGCGCGTCAGCCAGCCGCCCGTGACGTGCATCGGCGGCGGCGCCGCGGCCGCCGCTTCGTCCCACAGTGGAACCTTGACCATGGCGTGATCCATGAACCATTGCCGCGCCAGCGCTTGCGAAGCTTCCCACAGGTTGTCTTGCTCCAACCACTCCCATTGCCGCATGGCCAGCAACGATTGCTTCCCCCAGCGGCCGGGTTGCAGGCCGACGATGAGCGGCACGGATTCATGCCGGCGCCGCAGCGGAAACAGCCGATAGAAGCCGTACAGCAGAATGCCGATCGTTCCCACCAGAATCGCGAATCGCAGGACCAGCGGCCAGCCGACCACCTCCTCCAGGAAGCGGTTGAACACGCCTTCGTTCTCCAGTTCGCGGAGCATTTGATTGATGACCTGCACCGGCGGCAGCGGCACGTCGGGCAAGCGCGTGAGCGGCAAGTCGAAGCTGTCGATGACCCGGCGGTTGTCGATCATGAGGGCGTACTTGCGGCGATTGTGCGGCCCGCGCAGCCAGCGGATCGTGTTGATGGTGAACAGGCCGTTGTCGTTGTCTTTTTGGGCGATCATGCCGTTCATGAAGACCCCGTGGCCGGCGATGATGAGCACGCGCTGCTCGGAGTCGGCGCGGGCGCCGAACATGTAGCCGGTCATCTCGTCGCCCCACGGTCCGGGGCGCCGCTTGCCGCCGAAAGCGCTGGGCGGGAATTCGGCGAGCAGACGAAGGTCGCTGCCGTCGCTCACCAGGACACTGGGCCGGTTGGTCGCCAGGCCGACGCTGAGGCCGCCAAAAATGGGATGGTTGGGGCTGGTATGTTTCGGTTTCAAGAACGGATTGGTCCGCTTCTGCTTGTAGGCGTCGTCGGGGGCGACCTGCACCTCCAATCCCATGATCTTCAGACGCCAGCGCGTCAATCGGGATTCGACCCAGCGCCAACCGAATCCTTGCCGCTCATACCTGCCGGATGCCCGGTCCGAGGCGAGCAGGATCGCGTGTTGTTCCAGATTGACCTGTTGGGCGATGGCGTCCACAGGGGCCAGATCGCCGAAAACCACGATCAGGGTCTCGTCCGCCGGGTAGTTCGGCAGCTCATCGATGCCGGCGATCGGCGCGAGCTTGAAGTGCTTCAGGATGTGGCAGAAAATCTCAGAGCCTTCGAACGCCACGACGGGGACCGGTTCCTGGGCGGCGCAAGGGCTGACGGACAAGACGAACGTGAGGACGAGCCCTACCCCCAAGGCTCGCGTTGCTCGCCTTGGGGCTTGGGGCTGGGGAATGGTTGAGGCGATGAAGTCCATCACGCGGCGGCTCTCCCGGCGAGGTGGACGAGATGCCGGCGGGCGGCGGCCTGGACCTCGGGCGGCAGCGCATCGTCGTCGCCGGGAGTGTAACGGGCCAGCTCGTAGAGCTGCGCCAGCGCGCGGGCGGCGCCGCGGCGGGTCGGTTCTGCGCCCTCGCCGAGGTTGTGCTCGCCCAGCTTCTGCTCGCCCAGCTTCTGCTCGCCCAGCTTCTGCTCACCCAGCTTGCGGGCGACGGCCAGGTGGTTCCAGGTTCGCACCTCGTCGCCCAGGAGCAACAGGGCGAGATAATCAAACGCTTGAATGAGCTGGGTGCGCGTGGCCACCCCGGCGGGATCGACCGGCCACGGGCCGCGTTGCCGGACGGCGGCGAGCGCCGGCGCGCGCCCCAGTTTGTGGTAGAACACCCAGCCGAGCAGCGCCAGCAACAGCAGCAGCAGGACCCAGAAGACGTTGTCGCTGACGCTGAGGGCGCCCAGGGAGGGCGCTCCCAGGCGCACGCCGCCGCCGGGATTCAGATTCACGTTCCAGCGGCCGAGATTGGGAAGCTTGCCGCGCCAGCGCGGCAAGTTCGGCAGGTTGACGCTCGGCAGCCGGGCGTTCCACGCGCCGAGCTTTGGCCGCCAGGCCTCCGGCAAGCGCCAGCCCTCGGCGGCGCGGCTCAGCCAGTCCAGGTTGCCGTCGGCGTTCTTGACGTATTGCTCCAGGCCGCGCAGCGCGTTCTGCCAGGCCGGCGAATCGCGGAAGAAATCGCCGGCGGCTGTGTCGTCGAGGTCCTGCAGCCAGTCGCGGGTCCAGCGCTCCAGGCGCTGTTCGGCGTCCAGCTCGAGCTGCGGCACAGCTCGGAAGTCCGGCAACGTGATCCCTTCGAGATCCTTGGCCAGCTGCTGGAACTTCAGCAGTTTGTCGAGCAGTTCTTCGAGGGCTTTCCGCGAGATGCCGCCGTCCTTCTGCGACCGCGCCAGCTCCAGCAGCTCGCCGCGCAGCCACTGCTGCTTGCCCCCTTCGAGCTGCTTCAGCAGTTGGGCGTCCGGCGACTTGAGGTTCGAATTCTGCCGCAGCTTCTTGAAGAGGCCGTTGAGCTCTTCATCCTCATCGGCGCGGCGGAGCAGGTCTTGCAAGACCGAGTCGAGATCGCCTTCAAACGGGATCTGATCGTAGCGTTCCTCCGCGCCGTGCAGCGCTAACCCGATGGGCCGGAGCCCGCTGCCGGCCTGCATCTTGGGCGCCGGCAGGCGGGTCGGTTCCCATGGCAAGCCGAGCGAAAACGCGAGGACCGCAACGGTCACACCCATCGGATCATCTCCGTATCCACGGGAGAGGGACCAACTCCAGGATAAGGGTGCGGGCGGCCTTTTGCAACGGCGGCGGCGCGGAAACGCGGCGGCTGAGAAAACGAGGAACACTAGGCGCTCTCGCAGAATCGCCTTTTCACGAGCCGCCGCCTGTGCTACAAGCCGCTTCGCTGGGGGGAATCGAAGGGAAGTGCCGGCGATGGATGACCAACCAATCCAGGATTCTGCCCATCCGTTGCAAGCTCCGCACCTGCAGGGTCCGCACCTGGACGTTCGCCCCGACGGACGTCCCGGCTTCGCACCGCTCAAGCTCCTGGTGTCGCCCGGACGAACGCGCGTCGAAGTGACGGGGACGCAAGCGATTGTCGGGCGCCATTCCGAGGCCGACATCCGTCTGGCGTTTCCGGAAGTCAGCCGGCGTCATGCCCGCCTGCTCTACGAGAACGGCCAGTGGCGCATCGTCGATCTGGACAGCCTCAACGGCGTCTGGATCAACAGCGACCGCATGCACGACGCGGTGCTCTACGACGGCGACCGCATCCGCATCGGCCATTGCATGTTGACCGTCGAGCAAGGGACGGCAGTGCGCGTGCTGACGGGGCCGCGGCCCAACGATCCGGAAATCGACATGCTCAAGAAGATTGCCGACGTGCTGCCCCGGCAGGCCGGTTGAGTCTGGGCGTTCCCTCTTCCGCTGCATCAACCCGAAGCGTCAGCGAGGGCGGAGTCGAAATCCCTCGCTTACGCTTCGTGCTGCAGCAACCCGAAGCGTCAGCGAGGGCGGAGTCGAAACCCCTCGCTTACGCTTCGGGTTGGTGGAGCACGACTGTGCACGGTCATACAAACGATCACGGTAGTGCTGCCGCACGGCCGGATGCGGCATAAGATGGCATGCATGTCCGCCACCGGCATCCTGCTTTCCGACGATCTCCTCTTTGCCAGCCGCATCACCGGCACGGCCCGCGCCCTGGGCTTGGACCTCAAGGTGGCTCGCGGCGCCGCCGACCTGGAGCGGCTGCGGCAAGCCCAGGCGCCGGCGTGCGTGCTGGTCGATCTCCAGCACGCCGAGCTGAACGTGCCGGCGCTGGCGGCGCAGCTTCGGCAAGCGGGGCGTTGCACGCTGGTGGGTTACGGCTCGCACGTTGCCGCCGAGGTGTTGCAGCAGGCCCGTGCCGACGGTTGCGACGTGGTGTTGCCGCGCAGCCAGTTCGTCGAACGGCTGGCGGCTGACCTGCCGGGCTGGTTCTCGTAGCGAAATGCCGCCGCCGTAATCCGCTGCACCAACCCGAAGCGTAAGCGCGGGATTTCGTCCGCTCCCCTCGCTCACGCTTCGGGTTGGTGCAGCGGATTTGCGCAAGCTCGTTTAATTCAGTTGCGTGCCGAGATCGCGAAGCCGGGCGCGCAGATAACGGGCCCGGGCGGCATTGCGTTCCTCGCCGTCGAGGGATTGGCCGACCAGCTTCTGCAGATGGGCCGGCTGCGTGTGAATGAACAGCTCGTTGATGGCGCCGATGTCCACGTCTTCCAGCAAGTTCAGGTTGACGCCGAGGCGAACGCTCGACAGCAAATCCATCGTTTCCTCGGAGGTCATCATCGTCGCCGACTTGAGCGTGCCGAACGCCCGCTGGATCTTGTCCTGGAGCTGGTGCCGGCTCTCGCGCGTCAACGCCTGCCGGGCCTGGCGCTCGTAGGTGATGATCTGCGGAATGACGTTGCGGATCTCGGCCAGGATGGTGGTCTCGCTCTTGCCCAGCGTCACCTGATTGGAAATCTGGTAGAAGTCGCCCGAGGCCCGGCTGCCCTCGCCGTAGAGCCCGCGGACGGCCAGGTTGATCTTCTGCAGCGCCCGAAAGACCTTCTCGATTTCCTTCTTGAGGACCAGGGCCGGCAAGTGCAGCATGACGCTGGAGCGCATCCCGGTGCCGACGTTGGTCGGGCAGGCGGTCAGGTAGCCGAATTCCTCGCTGAAGGCGTAGTTCACTTTTTGCTCGATGGCGTCGTCGAGGCGGTCGATCTCCTGCCAGCATTCGTCCAGCGCGAAGCCGCTGCGCAGCACCTGGAGCCGCAGGTGATCTTCCTCGTTGACCATGACGCTGATCGTCTCGCCGTCGGAGACGGCGACGCCGCGCGGGCCCTCGGTGTTGGCCAGCTCGCGGCTGATCATTTGCCGCTCGACCAGCAGCTGGCGGTCGAGCGGGGTGAGCGTGGCCAGGTTGAGGTAGTGGAGCTTGGGGAGGAAATCGAACTTCGCCAGCCGGTCGCGCAGGAAGTGCTCGATCTCGGCTTTCTGGTGAGCGCTGGCGCGGTTGGCGAACGGGAACGAGGACAGGTTCCGGGCCAGGCGGATGCGGCTGGAGATGACGATGTCGGCCTCGGGGCCGCCGCCGCGCAGCCATTCGCCGGATTGCTGAGTCATGATGTCCAGATTCATCCGTGGCCTTCCTTCTCGCGGATCAAGTCGCGCAGGCGGGCGGCTTCCTCATAGGCTTCGACGTCGACCGCTTCACGCAGCTTGTGCCGGAGGTCGATGAGCTCCGCCTGCAGGGCCGCGTTGCGGGAAGCGTGGGGCGGAATCTTGCCGACGTGCCGCATCGCCCGGTGAATCCGCTGCAACAGCGGCTCGAGCGCCTTCTGGAAAACCTGGTAGTCCTTGGGACATCCCAGCCGCCCTTCGGCCTTGAACTCCATATACTTTATCCCGCACGCAGGGCAGGTCAACCGCGCCAGCTCGTCGGTGGTCGCCCCCACGTGCTGGCCGATCATCGTCTGCAGGATGACCGACAGGTTCAATTCCTGGTTCTTCAAGATGTGCTGTTTCTCGCTGCACGCCTGGCACAGATGCATCTCGCGCTTCTGGCCGTTCACGATGTTCGTGACGTGCACCGTCGCCGGCTGCCCGCACCGTTGGCAATTGTTCACGCGAATCTCCCGAGAGTCATTAGTCATTGGTCATTAGTCATTCGTCAACGGACTGACCAATGACCAATGACCAATGACTAATGTCACTCACGTTTCTTCCAACTGCTTGATCTGGTCGCGCAGCCTGGCGGCGGCTTCGTAGTCTTCCTTGGTCACCGCGTGCTTCAGCTGGTTGCGCAGGTGCATCAGCTCGCCGAGCAGCTCCTTGCTCTGCGGGTGGCGGCGCGGGGTCTTGCCGCAATGCTTCACTTCGCCGTGGATGTTCTCCAGCAGCGGCACCAGGTCGTCGCGGAACACCTCGTAGTCGTGCGGGCAGCCGAGCCGGCCGCTGTTGCGGAACTCGACGAACTTGACGCCGCAGCTGGGGCAGGCGGCCTGGGTGACGCCGGCCTCCTCGGACTCGGCGACGCCGCCGGCCGCCGCCTTGGCGGCGCCGAACTTGGGACCGTCGTACAAATACTTGTTGGCGCACTGCTCACACAGGTGCAACTCGTCGAATTGGCCGGGGCCCAGAACTTCGGTGATGTGCAATGTTGCTGGGTTGGGGCATTTCTGGCACTTTTGCATCGCAGCGGTCCCTGGCAACCGTTGTCGTCCCGCATCTAGCGCCATTCTAACAGTGGCCCCCTGGGTGTCAAGAAATCGATGTGGTCGACGTCGCTGCGCTCTCGGCGGCCTCCGCGGTTCAAAACGCGAACCGCGGAGGCCACGGAGAACCGCAGAGAATCGGGACATGTTCGGTTGACATCACAACAAATACAGGTCGACCGCCTCGGAGATCGCCCGCCAGCACCACCACGCGCAGGAACGGTACTCGTTGTGGATCTTGACCTGGGCCATGGTCCCGGTGCAGATCGCCTCGTCCGGGTCTTCGAAATCGATCGCGACCAGGAACACCTGGTCCTGCGGCTGCAGCCGCGACGGGTCCGACGACGGCCGCACCGCCACCGGTCCGCCGCCCTTGCTCGACAGGGCCACCGGGATTTCCTCGGCCTTGGTCTTGGGCAGGTCCTTGTTGATGCGGCCTTGCCAGGTCTTGCTGCCGCGCCCCTGCACGCGGATCGTGACCGGCACTCGTTCCACGCCGTACTTGGCGATGTTGGCACGGACCAGGTCGAAGTCCGACGACGTCACCGGCACCAGCACCCGCAGCCTGGTCCGATTGCCGATGTTGCAGAACGGCTTCTCGTCGTCCTTTTCCCAGAACCGGCCGATCTCGTCGGGCTGCGGGATGCCGCTGACGTGCCCGTCGCGCGGCGCCCGGATGGTCAGGCGGTCGATTTCCCGGTCCAGCACCTCCAGATGAAGCTGCGCCGCATTGCGCTCGCTCTCGGCCTCGGCCTTGGTGCTCTGGATGGCCGCCTTTTCCTTCGGATCGCGGGTCTCGCGGAAATGCCGGTCGTAGAGCTCGACCAGGTCGCGCTTCAGGCCCCAGTGGCGGAGCACCTGGTTGCGCTGCGTTTCCAGCTCCAGGCTCGTGAATTCCGCCAGCACCTTGCCCCTGGTCACGTACTGCCCCTCGGCGACGTGGACTTTCTTCAAGATGCCCGGCACGGCGACGTGGACGGGCTCCACGTCGTCGGGCTGGTACTGCACCAAACCTGGGCTGCGGACGCGCGTCACCGGCAGGGGCACGAACAGGAACCCCAGGAACAGGGCGGCGAGCACGCTGGAGCTGATCAGCACCCGTGGTGTTTTCATGTCGGGTAGTCTCCCACGCTTTTTCACATTCTTGATCAAACGAAACAGCGGCCAGCCGATCATCGTGCCGACCGAGAAGATGGCCAAGAGCGAGCTGATGATCTCCAGCTTGTAGGGCCGCAGGAACGTCGCCATGAAATACAAGATGACGAACGTGATCACCCAGCGGTACACCCAGCTCACGATGGCGTACGTCAGGAACAGGATGCGCCGCCACAGCTCCATGTATGGCTCCGGCTGGACTTCGATCCCCAGGCAGTGCTCCATCACCAGCCGCTGCAGGTAGCGATTGGAGCGGTCGCGCAGGTTGGGGATTTCCAGCCAGTCGGCCAGCACGTAGTAGCCGTCGAAGCGCATCAGCGGGTTGCCGTTGAACAGCACCGTGCTGACCGAGCACACGATCATCAGGCTCAGGCTCAGGTAGTTGACGAACGGCCAGTTCGGCGTGTTCCACCAGACGAACGTGGCCAGGGCGGCGATCATCAGCTCGACGTAGATGCCGGCGCCGCCGATGATGATCCGGTGCCACTTGTTCGGCAGCGTCCAGGCGTCGGAGACGTTGCAGTACATGGCCGGCGAGAACACCAGGAACAAGAAGCCCATTTCGTGGACTTCACCGCCGAACGCCTTGCAACTGAGGCCGTGGCCGAACTCGTGGATGACCTTCACCACGCCGAGCGCCGCCCACAGGTACATCACGGTCTTGAAGCTGAAGAACTCGTGATACGACGGCAGCCGGCCGTAGAACGTGTCGAAGTGCGTCAGCACCAGCATGACGGCCCACGCCATCACGGCGCAGCTCGCCACCAGGAACCAGGTCGTGAACATCCACCGCAGCCACGGCAGCATCCGCGTCAGCAGCCGGTCCGGGTCGAAGATCGGCAGCTTGATGTACATGATGTTCGTGAACATCTGCAGCCGCTCCATCCGCTTGCGCTTCTTGCGCTGCGTGAACAGCTGCTTGCCCGACTGCGGCGACTCGTTCTGCACGAGCCCGGCCTGAAGCAGTTGCTGGCCGAACTGCTCCAGGTCCTCCAGCGTCAGCCGGTCGGGCCGGAAGCGCTTTTCGAACTCCTTCTGCGATTGGTCGAGCGTGTGCCCGCCGTCCATGAGCTGCAGCAGGAAGTGCTCTTGCTCCTTGAAGCGGTAGTAGCGGAGGCTGACCGGGTCCTTGACGACGTAGTAGGTGCGCCCCTCGTATTTCTGGACGCTGATCGCCAGGTCGCGCCGGCGCAGCAGGCGCACCTGTTTACGGCGTTCGGTTTCTGGGGCGAGCGGATCGGGTTTCATGAGTCTATTTGCCGCTTGCGGCTTGGCGTTCGCTGCCAAACGTCGCCGATGCTGGCGCCGCGCAGCGAACGCTAAGCCGCAAGCGGCGGATGTCGAGACTACTCAATCACGATGGTCACCGGCCGGCCGGGCATCAGCCGCCCGGTCGCGTTGGGGACTTCGACGCCGATGCGGATCTGCCGGCTGCCCGCTTCGACGCTGCGGCTGAACAGGGTCACCGGCACATTGGTGATGCGGTGGGCGTCCACGTCTTTCTTGGCCGGCACCGGCCAGAGATACACGTTGCCGTCCTTCGTCCCCGAGGCGGCGAAGGCGGTCTCGCCGGTCGCTTCCACGGCCGGGGCGAACGCGGCGCAGGTCGCCGGCGAGCGCTGTTCGTTCACGAACTGGCGAACCTCGAAGGCGCGGCTGTCGTCGGACGGGGCCCGCCACAGTTGCAGCCTGCCTTCGGGAGCGCCGCCGGTGAGGATCAACGACGCGTCGGGCGAGAACAGGGCCAGTGTCTCGAAGGGCGTCGTGCTGCCGGGATTGCGCAGCGTGTTGACCACCTGGCCGTCGGGCGCCGCCATGAGCTGCAGCGACTTGCCCTGATCGAACAGCAGCCAGCGGCCGTCCTGGCTGACGCCCAGGTGATGGACGTTGCCGCTGCGGCCGGTGATGGGGGCGCCTTCGAGCTTGGCGCCCTTTTCGCGGAGGTTCCAGACGCGCAGCGTGTTGTCGCGGCTGGCCGACACCAGGCGGGCGTGGGGCGTGAAGGCCAGGGCGGTCACGGCGCCCTGGTGGGGCTGGTCGTCGAACGACGCGCCGCGCTGCAGGTAGATGAGCTTGCCGTCGGCGACGTTCCACAGCTTGATGTTGCCGTCCACCGAGCCGGAGGCGAGCCAGCCGCCGTCGGCGCTGAAGGCCAGGGCGGTGACCGCGTCGCGATGGGCGTCGATCGGCTTTTCCAGAAGCGGCACGGGCCGCGGCTCGCCGTTTTGCGCCGCGCCGTTCTGGTCGGGGAACAGGTTCCACAGGTGAATCTTGCCGTCGGAGGTCCCGGTCGCGGCCAGGGCTTGCTTGGCGCCGCGCGGGCTGACCGCCAGGGCCCGGATCGGCTCGCGATGGAAGGCGTTGGCCACCTCGCCCTTGATGTCCTGTCGCCACATCTTGAGGAAGCCGTCGTCCCCCGCCGAAACCACGTACAGCGTCTTGCCGTGGACGACGAAGCCCACGCCGTTGATCGCCGCCAGCGCCCGGTGGCCTTCGAACAGGCGCAGCGGCTTTTCGTCCTCGGCCGGCTCGACCGTGGCCCGCATGTGCCGCCGCAGGTAGCTTTCGTATTGCGATTCGACAAACGCCTCGGCCAACAGCCGGTCGGTGCTGTAGATCTGCAGCACCGGCTCGTTGTCCTTCACGGCTTCCTGGGTGTTGTGATAGATCGTCTGGATGTAGCCGCGCGCCACCGGCAGCTCGAAACGCAGCGTGTGGAAGGCGAGGATGTTCTGGGCGGAGTAAAGTTCCGCCAGCTCCTTGTCGTACTCCGTTTCCGCCTTCACCTTGTCCGACATCGCCCGGGTGAGGGTGTATTGCGATTCGATGATGTCCCGATTGGCGCTGCTCCCCGGCGCCTTCATCGTCATGTTGTGAAGCGCTCCCGCGGCTTTCACCATCTCTGCCGAAGTCTCAATCTCGATCTTGGCGCGTTCCAGGATCGCCTTGTGACCGATGACGGCGTTCAAGGCGCGTGAGTAATCAACTTCGGCGACCACCTGCCCACGCGTCACCATTTCGCCTTCCTTCAAAGGCCGATAGAACTTCACGACGTACCGGTCCTTGTGAACCACGCGGGCTTGCTTGTAACTGTCGTGCATGAACGGGGCGATGCCCACGACTTCCGTGACCCCCTCCGGCACCCCGTCGCCGACGTACAGGAGCTGGCCCGGCACCTGGCTCGGCACATCGACCCGGTCGATGGCCCGCAGGTTCCCGGTGATCACGATCGAATCGCGGCCGCCGGCCACGGTGTGTCGCAAGCCGCGCCGGGGCAGCGCCGCCGCCGGGTACAGCGGCTCGCCCAGCTGTTCCAGCTCGATGGCCGCGGGGCTATTCGCCGCGGCGTTGTGCGGGTCATCCAGCGCTTGCGTGAACGCGCCGAAGTACCAACCGGCGATGACCGTCAGGACGCCGGCCAGGGTCAAGGTCATCAGGATGCGACCCATGTGTAGACTCCAGGTGGATCAAGTATAGGGCCCATGGGACCTAGGAGTCCCATGGGCCCTAGGAGACCCATTCTTCTCGTTAGAAGAAGAACACGATCTTCTCGTAAATGAACTCCCACACGCCGTAGAACAGCGAGTAGCCCATGGCCCGGTCGCCGCAACGGACGCGCGTGGTGACTTCCGTGCTGGTCACCAGCTCCTCCAGCGGGATGCGGTAGCCCGGCGGGATGTCGTCGCCGTGCACGCGCACCCAGGCGAACACCACCGGCTCGGGCTCGTCGTGGGCGTCGCGCTCGTTCTGGGCTTGCAGGGCGATCTTGTCGCGCCGCAGCTTCCCCTTGAACACCGCCGTCGGCCGCGTCTTCAGCAGCAGGTCGACGTCCAGCTCCTCGTCCGGATTCCTGGTCTTGAAGGCCCGCAGCACCTGGCCGATGTGTTTCTGCGGAATCTTCAGCTCCACTTCCCAGTCGGCCAGCCGCGGATTGTTCGGATCGACCTGCCCCACCCGCAACAACGGCTGGTTCGGCTTCACCGGGCTGCCCAGCACTTCCTTGAAGTCGGCCGTCAGGATCACGCCGGAAATCGGCGACTTCAGGTAGAACGCCCCCGGATCGGCCAGGTTGGCGTTGGTGCGCCGGGCCAGCTCGATCAACTCCTCGTTCTTCGCCCGGAGATTGATCCGCTGCTTGGCGACCTCGAACTTGTCTTGCAGGTCCTGAGATTTGCTGAGCGTGTTGATCAGGTTGTCGGCGTGGTTGATCTCTTGCCGGAGGTCGTTGATCTGCTTGCGCAGCTCCAGATCGAAGAGTTGCATCAATTCATGGTCCTCGGTGATCCGCTTCCCCGCCGTCAGCCACGGGGCGATGGCCTTCACCGTTCCCGGCACCGGCGGATACAGCGTGGCCCGCTTGACCGGCTGGAACGTGCCGAGGGCGTCCATGCGCAGCGGGTACGGCATGAAGATCATCGCCAGGATCAGCACCACCAGGGCCGCGAAGATGATGGTGACGATCGCCTGGGCCTTGCCCCCCAGCCCGTCCTGGATCTTGGCGAGCGGAAACCAGATGAACCGCATCGGAATCCGCCGGTATTCCGCGGCGTTGTACAAGGCCGACGTCGCGTGCCGGCCGACCACCTCCAGCCGGGCCGCCTTCTGGTCCAGGTCCTGGCTGGTCTCGAAGCTCTCCATCATGATGGCCGAGCGGGCTTTCTTCTTCTTGGCCGTCTCACGCTCGTCGGGCAGCGGCATGACCACGAGGAACTTGCTGTTGCTTTCGGCCAGGTAGGCGTCGAGCGCCTTGAGCACCTTGGGGGGCAGGGCGTCGTCCTTGGCGCCGGAATAGACTAGCTTCTCGCCCCAGTCGATGACGGCCTCGAACAAGGCCCGCATGAGCTGCACGAGGTTGGAGCGTTTTTCAACCACGTCGGCGCCGCTGATGGCGATGACTTGCGGGCGAAACCCCTGGCGCAAGGCCACGCTGACCCGGTCCGCCTCGACCAGGCGGCGGCCTTCGTTGACCACGTGATAGCCGACCTCGGTGGGGTTGAGGCTGCCGTGCACCAGCCGGGCGAAGGTTTCCAGCTGGACCCACACCTGCTGCTGGCCGACCATCTGCCGCAGCTGGTGGTTGCGCGTGTAGCCGGAGGCGAGCGAGGCCATGCGGGCCATGAACTGCAGGAAGCCGCGCTGGGCGTCGGCGCCGCGGTTGGGATCCTGCCAGATTTCGACGATGCCGGCCACCTGCTTGTCGTAGATGATCGGCGCCAGCAGGATCACGTAGTCGGTCGGGTTGCCCGGCGCGATCTGGTTCCCTTCCGCCTGGCCGACGCTGCTCTGCGGCGGCTGCAGGCGCGGCTGGCCCCCCATCGCCACCTGCCGCAGCAGCTCGTCGTGCATCTGCCGGCTGTTCGGGAAGCGGTCGAGGCCCACCTGGCGCATGTTGATCTGGTACTGGAGCTGGAGGTTGCCCTGCGGCGTGCGGATCCACACGGCCCCGGCCGGGGCGGCGATGGCGGTCATCAACCGCTGCAGGAACTCGCCATAATACTCCGCCGGCGCCAGCTCCGCTTCCGAGAGCTGGGCGATTTCCTCGGCCAGGCGATTGATTTGACGGCGGGCTTCTTCGATCTGACGTGGATCAATGTCCGTGCTCACGATCAAACCTCGCGCTGGAGAACGGAACCCACGAAGCTATCGAGACTTCGGGGATTCGCTCTATGTAGGACGTGGAAAGCAGGTCCGTCGTTTGGCGAAAAGCCTATCTATTGTAAACCAAGGTGATGCGAGGCGAAGTGCGAAAAGCAAGTCGCGAATGGGCAGAAGGAAGGTTTGGTGAAGATGGGCAACGCGACAAGTGCCCTTCGCGTTGGCCTTCAGGGACACTTGACCCTAACTTCCCTGGGGCATGCGGCAACCAATGCGTTCCAGCGACTTGAGCCGCTGCCCGGCATCCACGGATTCCCATTCCAGGATGACGTTCATCACTTCATACGGGTCGGTGTCGGCGGCCGGCAGCGGCCAGCGGAAGCGTTCCGTGGCGGCGAGCTGGCAGGCTGCTCCGTGAAGCTGCTGGTAGCACCACAGGTAGACGAACCGGCTGATGGCCCGGGCCCGGTGGCACAGCCGGGCGACTTCGCCGGCACACACGCCGGCCGGCAGACGGGCGTGGTTCGCCTCCGAGCATTCCACGAGCCACTCGATCATCGCCCGCGCCTCCGCGTCCCCCAGGCCGCGCGTGAGCAGGTCGTCGTCCAGGATTGGACTGAACAGCGACAGGGGCGCAGCGGCACTGGTCATCGTCGGCCCGATTCGCGGGATCGTGGTTGCTGGAAGGCGGCCGTATAGCGGGGATGCGTTTATGGTGCAACCGCGACTTGCGCGCATGAAGCTGGGCAAGATGGCATGGAAAAAGCAGTCCGTGGTCAGTAGTCAGTAGTCAGTAGTCAGTAGTCAGTGGCAAGAACCGGCGCCCGTTGTGCTACTGACTACGGACTACTGACTACGGACTACGGACCTCTGTTGTGGAGGAAATACCCATGCGGACCACGTGCGGACTCGCCGGTCTGGCGCTCTTGATGGTCGCCGGTTGCGGGCAGCGCCTCGAACAGGAGAAGGACGTGACCCTCGAGGTCGGCGTGCTGCATCCGATTGCGCTGATCGACGCCCCCAAGTACGAGCAGAAGATCAAGGTGGAGTTCACGTCGTCGGAATCGCCGATCAATGTCTACGTCGTGCTGGGCAAGGACGAGAACGCCGTCATGGACGAACTGGGGAAGGCGAACCCCAAGCTCGAGATTCGCGGCAAGGCCGAGAAATCCAAGGGCGAGACCTTCGAGGCGACCATCCCGGCCGGCAAGGACTACGGGGTCTATCTCACCGGGGCCGACAAGAAGACCCAGGTCAAGCTGAAGATCAAGAGTCAGTAGCCTCTGAGTTCAACTTGCGGCTGGCGGTTCGGGACGGCTACAATAACGTAGCCTCTTCATCCCGGCCCGGTTGCGAAAGGACCGACGTGCGCGATCCGCAAGCCAAAGCCGCAGGACGCCGGCGCCGCGTCGTCGTGCTCGGTTCGACCGGTTCGATCGGGACCAACTGCCTGGACGTGCTGGGGCATCTCGAAGATCGGCTCGAAGCTTGGGGCCTGAGCGCCCATACCCGCTGGGAAACGCTGTTCGACCAGGTGGAGCGCTGGCAGCCGCGCTGGGTGGCGGTGACCGACCGCGAGGCGGCCCGAGACTTCCAGCGGCAAGCCCTGCCGGCCCGCACCCAGCTGCTCACGGGCCACGACGCCATCGCCACGATGGTGTGCGACACGGAGGTGGACGTCGTCGTCACCGCGATCGTCGGTTCGGCGGGCTTGCTCGGCACCTGGCTGGCGCTCGAGGCGGGCAAAACGGTGGCGGTCGCCAACAAGGAAACGCTGGTGATGGCCGGCCCGCTGGTCATGGACCTGGCCCGGCGGACCGGCGCCCTGGTCTTGCCGGTGGACAGCGAGCACAGCGCGATCTTCCAGGCAATGCGGGCGGGCCGGCACGCCGAGGTCAGCCGGGTGGTGCTGACCGGCAGCGGCGGGCCGTTTCGCGGCCGGACCGCGGCCGACCTGGCCGACGTCGGTCCCGACGACGCCCTTCGCCATCCGACCTGGCGCATGGGGCGCAAGATCACCGTCGATTCCGCGACCCTGATGAACAAGGCCCTGGAGATCATCGAGGCCCGCTGGCTGTTCGATCTGCCGCCCGAGAAGATCGACGTGATCATCCATCCGGAATCGGTGATCCATTCGTTCGTGGAGTTCACGGACGGCTCGGTGCTGGCCCAGTTGTCGCCCCCGGACATGCGGTTGCCGATCCAGTACGCCCTGACCTATCCGGAGCGGGTCGCCGGGCCGGCGCGGCGGTTGCGCTGGGACGAGCTGCGGCAGTTCACGTTCGAGCAGCCGGACCGCGAGACGTTTCCGGCCCTGGAGCTGGGTTACGAGGTGGCGCGGCGCGGCGGCACGTGCGGCGCCGTGCTCAACGCCGCCAACGAGGCCGCGGTGGCCCGGTTCCTGGACGGCGACCTGAGCTTTCTTGACATTCCGCGGGTGTGCCGCGCCGTGTTGGAAGAACATCATTTCAGTCCTCGGCCGACGCTGACGGAACTTGGCGAGCTGGACCGCTGGGCACGACAGGAGGCAATGCGTTGGAAAACCGCGACGACCTGCAGCGTGATGGGATGACTCCGAAGCCGCCCGTGCCCAATACGGGCGCCGATGCGGCGGATACCGGGATTCGCGCCGGGGCGCCGGTGCCGCCTGCGCCGGGGTCGCCGGGCTCCAACGCGCCCGAATACCCCCCGGCCGCGGAGACGCCCGCCGACGCTTCGCCAACGTTCGGCCAATGGCTGGCGAGCAACGGCATCGTGCTGCTGATCGCCGTGGGCGTGGTCGGCATCTTGATGTGGCGGTACGAACCCGCGGCGGTGATCAAGGTCGCCATCGGGCTGTCGTTCGTCATCTTCATCCACGAGCTGGGCCACTTCCTGGCGGCCAAGTGGTGCGACGTCCAGGTGAGCGCGTTCAGCATCGGCTTTGGCCCGGCGATTCCGGGGTGCTGGTTCCAATGGGGCGAGACCACGTACAAGTTCGCGTTGTTCCCCCTGGGCGGCTACGTGCAGATGCTCGGCCAGGTGGACGGCGACGAGTCGAGCGACGGCAGCGAAGAGGACCCGCGCTCGTATCGCAACAAGACCGTCGGCCAGCGGATGCTGATCATCTCGGCCGGCGTCATCATGAACGTGATCCTGGCCTTCCTGTGCTTCATCGCCGTCTACCGCATCAACGGCAAGGACCGCACCGCGGCCGTCGTCGACACGATCGACTCGCACGCGCCCTCCTTTCGTCAGGGCATTCGCACCGGCATGACCGTCGAGCAGATCGGTTCGCGCAAGGACCCGACCTTCGAAGACTTGATGACCTCGGTAGTCTTCACGAGCGACGGCGAGACGGTCAAGTTCATCGGCCGCCGCGCCTACGACGCGGAGCCGCTCGAGCTCGACATCATCCCGCGCCTGGAGAAAGGGGACACCCGCCCGATGATCGGCGTGGGCTTCGCCTCGCGCCTGGAGCTGGCCTCGAGCCGGCTGATGGGCCCCGACAGCACCGGCCCGTACTGGGAGGGGAGCCCGGCGTCGCGCGCGACCCCCAAGCTGCGGCACGGCGATTGGATCATCGCCACCACCGATCCTGACGACCCGGCCAAGGTGATGGACCTGCCCAGGGACCCGCGCAACCAGCAGAACGAGCAGCCGGATTTTTTCGAGTTCCAGCGGCGGCTGATGCGGCTGGCGGGCCAGGAAGTCACCCTGCGCGTGCGGCATACCGACGGCACGACCGAGGACGTCAAGGTCCCGCCCGCGTTCCATTACACGCTGGGACTGCGCATGCGAATCGGCCAGATCGTCGCGATCCGCGACGGCTCGCCGGCCGCCAAGGCCGAGATCGTGGCCGCCAGCAAGACCAATCAGCGCGACGGCGACGTCATCCTCCGAGTCGAGGTGTCGAAGGCCGACGGCTCGAAAGAGGTGCTCTGCGACGAGAAAACGCTCGATCCGGAGCGGCTGCCGTACCAGCTTCAGCAATGGGCCGACGGGCTTCGCAACGCCAAGGCCAAGGCCCCGTGGACCGTGACCCTGCACCTGCGCCGGCATCGCATCGAAGGCCTGCAAGAGTTCGACCGCGTCACGCAGACGCTGGAGTGGGACGACAGCTGGCGCTTCGACCGGGTGGTGCCGCAGCATCAGGATTCGCCGATGGCCATCCCGGAGCTGGGCCTGGCCTACCAGATCAAGCCGGATATCGCCGGCACGTTGCCGGGGCCCGTTCCCAGCAAGCCTCTCGAACGCGGCGATGTCATTCAGCAGCTCGTCGTCACCACGCAACTGGGCGACGACGAGCGCACCGACACGCTCGAGATCGGCAACAACTGGGCCTACGTCAGCTACTGGCTCTACCAGCGCACGGCCCCGATCACGATGGTGCAGCTCAAGATCAAGCAGGGCAAGGACACCGAAACCGTCACCATCGTTCCCACGCACGACGACGCCTGGCCGCTCGCCGACCGCGGCTGGATCTTCATGCCGGACGAGCGCCGCGAGAAGGCCGACAGCATCGCCGAGGCCATCGGCCTCGGCCTGCGCGACACGGGCCGATTCATGACGCAGGTCTTCCAGACGCTGCGCGGCATGATCACCAGCCGGCTGTCGACGAAGCTGCTGGGCGGACCGATCACCATCGCCAGGACCGCCTACCGGATCGCCGGCTACGACATGTGGGAATTCATCTTCTTCCTGGGCCTGATCAGCGTCAACCTGGCGGTGATCAACTTCCTGCCGATCCCGGTGCTCGACGGCGGGCACATGGTGTTCCTGCTCTACGAGAAGGTCTTTCGCAAGCCGGCCTCGGAAGCGGTCCGCATCGGCGCCACCTACGCGGGGCTGGCCGTCATCTTGAGCCTGATGATCTTCGTCCTGTATCTGGACCTCTTCGTGACGCGCCGGTGAGTGAGCAAGCTCGGCTCGCCGCGCCGTTCCTTGTCGCTGACACGCCTCCCGAACGTTCCTAACATGATGGAACAAAGGGGGGGAAATCATGCATCGCGCTTTCGTCGGCGGTTTCATCGCCTGGCTAAGCGCCGCGCTGGCCCACGGCCAGGAGGCGGACAACAGCAAAGCGGCGCAGGCATTTCGCGCGGGCCAGCCCGTCGCCGCCGTTTCCGATGCGACGCTGCTTTGCGAAGCCGAGGAGTTCCAGATCAAGACGCCCGGCTGGCAGGCCCGGCCGTTCGGCACCAACTACTTCGCCGCCACGTTCGCCAATTGCTTCCTGAGCCGCAAGGGCTATCTCGGCGCGCCCGAACAGACCGAGCCGTCCGAGGCCGGCATCGTCGCCCAGGTTCCCAAGGCGGGGAAGTACCTGGCCCTGGTTCGTTATGAAGCGTGCTATCGCTTCGAAACCCAATTCCGCCTGGTGATCGAGCAGAACGGCCGGAAGAAGCTCGACCGGCTCTACGGGGCCCGCGACAACCTCCGCATCTGGGCGTTTCGCCAGAAGCTCAAGAAGGAAGTCGCCTGGGACTGGGGCGCCGGCGAGAACATGGTCTGGGAAGGCCACGACGCCTTCGTCCAGCTCGATCCCGGCCCGGCCAGGCTGACCCTGATCGCCGGCAAGCAGCCCGGGCCGGCCGCCAAGCGCAACGTCGATCTCGTCATGCTCACGAGCGACATCGCCCAGGTCGAGATGCGCATCGAGAAGGAAAACTACCTGCCGCTCGACGGCATGCTGACGCAGGCCGGCGATCTGTTCGTGAAGCTGCACAATCGCGGCGCAGCGGACCTCAAGCTGACGGTTCCCAACGGCACCGAACATTCGCCCTACTGGATTCACATCCGCACCTGGAAGCCGATCACCCTGGCCGCCACGCCGGGCGCCGCGACCGGCTGGGTCGAAGTCGGCCAGCTGCTCGACACGCTGAGCGACGGCCAGTGGGAGCTGACCACGGCAACCAAGGCGCCGCACTACGACCTCGAGTTCGGCTTGAAGGATGCGGCCGGCAAGATCGCTCCGATCCGCCGCTTCGACAACCTGAAAGGCAACGTGACGCTGGCGTACGACGGCGACACGCGCTACACCCGCCGCATCCGCCTGGCCGACGAAGTCCTCGACGAGCTGATCGATTACCTGAAGAAGCATCCGGTGCGCGGGACCGCGCCGAAGAAGACGCTCATCTACGGCTACACCTTCAATCGGAAGCCCGGCGACGCCCGGTACACCGCCGCGCGGGCGGAGTTCATCCGGCTCATCGGCGCCACCGCGTTGGGTCAGGAACCCGGCTCTGAAGACTCGAAGGACGGACTGGTCAGCGGCTACATCGATGTCCGCGGCGTGCCGACGCCGAAGCTGGAAGAGCACTGCAAGAAGCTCGGCGATCGCGCCGCCAAGATTGCCGTGGTCAGCCTGGGCGACGAGATCGGCCTGGGCGGCCCGCCCGCCGACGATCACGCCGGTTTTCGAGCCTGGCTGCAAACCCAGAAGGTCCAGCCCGGCGACGTCGATCCCGCGGCCAAGAGCTGGGATCAGGTGATGTACCATCCCGCCGAACCGACGAGCAAGAACAATCCCCGGCGCTACTACTGGTCGAAGATGTATCAGTTCCGCGTCGGCATCAAGAAGCTCAAGGAACGGACCGACATCATCAAGAAACACCTGCCCAATGCCGAGGTGGGCGCCAACTTCTCGCCGCACCACCGGCACATGTACCTGGGCGACACCCATCACTGGATTTCGGTGTTCCGCGAGGACGGCATGACCATGCCATGGGGCGAGGACTACATCTGGCAAGTGCCGGTCGCCAGCTCGCAGATCAATTGCATCATGCTGGACATGTTCCGCGCCGCCATCCGGCACCGGCCCGAAGGCAAGATCCACTACTACGTGATGCCGCACGCCCCGAACAACACGCCCGCCACCTGGCGGCGGCTCTGGTTCAGCACGATCGGCCACGGCGCCAAGGTATTCAACCTGTTCGAATTCCGGCCGGTGCAGGCGGCCTACACCGAAAACCACGTCAACTCGCCGGCGATGTATCAGGAAGTCCGCCGCGGCATCCACGACCTGGGCACGTTCGAAGACATCGTGCAAGAAGGCCGCGTGCTGCCGGCCCAGACCGGGTTGTGGTGCAGCGAGGCGGCCGACGTCTGGCACGATCACAGGTCGCCGTTCGACGCGGCCAAGCGGGCACTGTACCTCGCGATCCGGCAGCAGCAGACGCCGCTCGATTTCGTGGTCGATGGCGACGATCTTGCCTCGTACAAGGTCCTCTACGTGTGCGACGCCCACGTCAGCCAGGCCGGCGCCCGACGCATCGCCGCGTGGGTCGAGGCCGGCGGCAAGCTGATCGCCACCGCGGGCGCCGGCATGTTCGACGAGTACAACCGCCCGAACGAAACCATGCGCAAGCTGCTCGGCGTGAGTCAGCAGCGGCTGGAGGAAGCCAAGGAACCGATTCGCTTCGAGAAACAGGACCTGCCCTTCGCGACGCCGCTCGCCCACGTGAGCTGGAAGATCAACGGCAAGGCGGCCAAGACGCCGGTCTTCGGCGTCCGTAGCGTCGCGTCCGTGACAGGCGCCGCCCAGGTGCTGTCGGCCTTTGCGGACGGGGCGCCGGCCCATACCGAGGCGAAGGCCGGCAAGGGCACGGCGACCTACGTCGCCTTTCTGCCGGGGCTGACCTATCTCCAAGCCGGCGTACCCGAAGCGTCCGATGGACCGCGGCGCCACCGATGACAGCATGACGCACTGGCTGCCGACGACGTTCGATCCGGCAGCCCAAGCCTTCTTCGCCGCCCACGTGCCGGCCGACCGCCCGGTCCAGTGCAGCGAGCCGCTCGTGGAAGCCACCGTGCTGCAGGCAACAGCCGGCGCCGCCATCCCGCTGATCAACTGGACGCCGCGGCCCATCCGGGGACTGCACGTGGCCGTGCGTGTGCCGATACCGATGGGCAAGGTGACGCTGGCAAGCGGCAATCCGGTCCGGGTATCGCAGAACGGCGCCATGGTCCAGTGCACGCTGGATTTGGACACGGCAGATGCGCTGATCTTCCGGAAGTGAATCCGGGTTGTGCCGTGTGCGTGGACGGATGTAGTCCGCGACAGGATCGCGTCCGCGGCGAGCAAGCGCGCTTGCGAGAAAGCCGGCCTCAATTTGAATTGAACAGGCCGCCATGACCAAACGCCGGAAGATCCGCTGGTCGCTGATCCTCGCGATCCTCGCCGCGTTCGCCGTCTGGCTGGAGCCGACGCGCGTGGTCTGGGGCTGGCTGCGCGGCGAGGCGTTTTAGGGACGGCGTTCATGTCTTGCAACCCTGGGCCGATGTGGGCTATCATGCTGTCATCCAAGCAGAGGCGCCGCCATGAAACTTGTTGACCTCAAGGATCTTACGCCTGAGCAATTGAACGCCTTCTCCGAGTCGCGTGAGCTGACCCCGGAGGAAAAAGCGGAAGTCAGTAGGTTGTTCCTTGCCCAAGTCTCGGAGGCCGATCTCAAGGAGAACCTGGATTGGGATCAGGCTACCTCATTCGAGGAGTTTCTGGCCGAACTCAAGGACGAACAACGGACATGGGATGAACAACGCCGATGACCTCGCACGGCAATGGACAGCAGCCGGTCTATCGCGTAACTCAGGTGGGCCTGGTCAAACAAACGCTGGCCGCCGAATATCGTCGCGCGAAACGCCTCACCTCGCCTGATCGCGGACCATCAGTCGGATGGGGTGCGCCTAGCGTTCCCACCGGAACTTCAGCGAGTGAATACCTAAGCGCTGCAACCTGGATGACGATAACAATGCGTTCCCCGATTGTGCCCTCCTACAATTCCATCGCCGCGGTCGGTTTGCTTTGTCCCGACTTCCTCTCCGACTGACCGCATCATAGACCGCGTAGAATAGTTCGATGCCCACTCCGTTCCAAATCGTCGCCCCCTACCAACCTGCCGGCGATGTCCCCGGCGAATTCTGAACTCGCATCCCGCGTTCGCTCGATCCCGGTTCGCTGCCGACGCGGCTCGCGAGTGGCGGGGAGCCGGCGCCGGCGCCGTGGCTCGCTGTCATCGTGAAACTCCATCACTGTCCTCGCCTCCCTCCGGATCGTCCGCCGGCCGCCGCAGCACGGGGTGATCGAAGCGCAGCCAGTCGATCGCGATCTGGCGCCGGAACTCGTCCAGCCCGCCGGTCGCCGCCTTGTGCAAGGCCGAACGCGGCGCGCTGATGACTAGCCTGGTCGGCAGCACGGTCTTCCATGCCGGCGCGGGGGCGGGTTTGCCTGCCTGGGCTTTGCGCAAGTACTCGATGGCTCGCTCCACGGCCTGGGCGTTGGCGGCGCCCGATTCCTGCAACAGCAGCGCCGACGCCAGCTTGCGATACAGCGTGCCGGTCCGCACCGCGTTGGTGTTGAGCTCCAGCGCCTTTTCCAAGGTCTTCGCCGCCTCGGCGTAGCGCGCCTGCCGCAGGTGAAAATCCGCCAAGAGCTCGTAGTCCTTGCTGGAGCTGCGCGGCCCAATCTGCGGCATGCCGGGCGCCGCGCCCCCCATCGGCCCGATGCCGCCGCCGCCGATCATGCCGCCGCCGGCGTCCCCCATGCCGCCCATATCGCTCCCGCCCGCCATTGCGGCACGTACGTCCGTGGTCGGCCGGAACGTCACCGTCAGCGTCAGCCGCTCGTTGTCGGCGAGCGACTGAAAGTGCTTGCCGTGCTCGGCCAGGAGCTGGACGAGCACATCCTGGAGATTGACGCCCTGGCTGACGCGCGCGTGCGGGTCCTCCTGGGCCACGGGCGTTGGCGCCTTCTCGCCGCGCAATTGCTTGCGGATCACCTCCCACTCGCTCAAGGCCGGCGGCTGCTTCTTCGGCCCGGGCGTCGCCGGCATGATCTGCAGGATCGAGGCCGGGAGCTGCGCTTGCAGAATCACGCCGGTTCCTTTGACGTAGACGCCGTCCACCGGGATCGACTCGCTTGCCTGGGCGAGCTGGCCATGGTGAGGAAAGAATTCCCAGACATTCTTGCCGCCCATCGCCCCGCTGTCGCCCGCGCCCATCGGCTGCCCGGCGCCGGCGGCGCTAAAGCGACCCACCCGCATGGCCAGATCGAAATCGCGTTCGGCCAGCCAGAAAGCGTCGGCGTCGGCCGCTTGATGGCATTTCCGACAACTGTGTGCGAACACGGCCAGCTTGCGCTGCACCAGCCGGCGCATGATCTCGATGTCCTCATAGGCCCGGGCCTGCGACAGCTCCTTGTCGATCTCCGCCTGGATCTTCGCCGTCTGCGGCAGGACCATTGCAGGCGCGAAAAAGACGAGACTGCACGAAATCAACCAGCGATTCATGGCGTAACTCCTTGGTCACGAACTCCAAAACAGGCGGTATAGAGGGCCCGAACATCCTGTTGCGTTGACGTCCAACGGGCATTCGCGGTCGCCGACATGCCGTCCAAGCGGCGTTCCAGGTCGGCGACCGCGCTGCGCTGTTCGTCGGCGCGGTATTGCACGTCGGCCGCCAGCGCGTGAATCAAGTCTTTCATCAGCATCAGGTCGGCGGCGAGCTGTTCTTGCTGCGCGGAATCAGTTTGGATCGGCGGCGCCGGCGCGGGCGGCTCGATGGGCTGCGCCGGCAATGGCTGCGCCGGCAATCCCCAGCCGATCACCAGTTGGCGCTGGTGCCAGCGAACCTCGAATCGCAAGCACAGCGCCACGAGGAAAATCGCGGCCGCGGCACTGGCCGCCCACGCCAGCCGCCGCCAGTTCCGGTAGCGCAGCCGCTCCAGCTCGCCGGCCCGGCGATACAGCGCCCCCAGATCGACGCGAACCGGCGGCCCCGGGACCGCATCCAGCGCTCGACGCACCTGATCCAGCTCGCGGCGAACGCGGGCGCAGGCCGGACAGGCGGCCAAATGGTCGGTCAACGATTCGTCGATTGCCGCGGCAGCGCCGCCTTCAACCAGCAACGCCCGGGCCTGTTCGCAGTTCATGGTTCGCTCTCCTTGTAGTCGGGCTTGAGCGCGCCCAGGGATTTCCGCAACCGGTCGAGCGCCGCCGCGAACCGCGATTTCAGGGTCGTCGCGGGCACGTCGCAAACCCGGCTGATCTCCGCGAAGCTCATGCCCTGGTAGTGCCGCAACACGAGCACCAGACGCAGCGGCTCCGGCAACTCCGCCAGGGCGCGATCGACCGCGGCCGCGGCCTCGCGCTTCGCGACGGCGGCCGATGGATCGGCATCGGCGGTGAGCAGGTGTTCCGGCAGCATCGCGGGGATGCGGCGGCGGCGCGCGGCGTCGCGGGCCACGTTGAGGGCGATCTGAAACAACCACGTCGAGAAGGCCGTCCGCGGTTGATAGCTCGACCCGGATCGAAAGACGCGCAAAAAGACTTCCTGCGTGGCGTCGGCCGCGCTGTCTCGATCGCTTCCGTAGCGCGCGAGGAAGCGCGCAACCGGGCCTTCCCAGCGGCGCACCAGCGCCTCAAACGCCCGGACATCGCCCAGGCGCCAGCGTTCCATGAGGACGTGGTCGGCAGACTCCATCGCGGCTTCCTGGCATCCCAAGGTGAAACGCACGCCAGGCCGGAATCGACGAGGTCATTCTAAAAAAATGTGGCCTTCACGTTACGACGCCTACACCAGCACCCTCTCGTCGCTTGGACGTGCCGCGTCGTGACGAGCAGCGTCTTCCCGATGCGCCGCCCATTGCGGCCCGACATGGGGATCGGCCAGGCTCGGCAGCATCGCGCGCAGCGCGCTGCGATACGTCGGATAGACCGTTTCCTCGTCGGTGGATTGCGGGGCGAGCACCGCGGTGAACTTCGGCAAGGCCGCCTGCGACATGCCGGCATAGTAATGGTGCACGCCGTGGTAGGAGATGTTGAACATCGTGAACGCCAGCAGCCGGCCCAACGGCGTGCTGGGAATCACCGTCCGCGTCAAACCCATGTTGGTCGAGCCCGTCAGGCCCATGTGCTCGATGTACTTGCGCAGGCTGTGCATGTCGCCGGCCAGGACCGCGGGGATCAGGTACATCACGAAGAAATACGGCCAGAGGTTGAACCAGGCGACGACGGTGAAGGCGGTGCTCCAGACGGCGATCATGAGGGCCGCCTCGGCCCAGATGCGCCGTCGTGTCCTCGGATTGCGCACCGGCGAGTCCTTTCGCAAGAAGGTCCGCCAGAACAAGACCTGATCGTACACGATGCCCAAGGTCAGCTCGAACACGGCCGCCAGCCGCCGGGTCCAGCGCGGCGTCTCGGGATGGACGAAGGGCCAAAGCTGCTCGTCGCGTTCGGTTCCCAAGTGCGCGTGGTGGCTGTGATGGACGGCTCGAAACAGGGATAATCCGCCGAAGTGAAAGACGCCGATGCCGATGCCGATCGTTTCGTTCAGCCAGCGGCTGGGGCACAGCACGCCATGCGCGGCCTCATGAAACGCCAGTAGCTGCGAATGCATGAGATGAGCCACAAGCAACATGGCTGGGATCGTGATCCAGTAGTAGCCGGCCTCGAACGACAGGCGTGTCACGCGCAAGCTCACCAGCAGCGCCGCGAGGAACGCCAGCCAGGTCCAGAAGGTCCCCCAGCGCGCCTTGTGGGCCTCCACCAGCAGGTCCTTGTCGACATCGTGCATGGCATGCCTCCTTCCACACGAAGTGGGCACCGGTCTTCCCACGGGAGTCAGACATGGGCGCGCGAGAATCAGTGCAAATGGAATGCCGACGGCGCGATGCGACGTGAACAGTTGCGCGTTGTGAAGCGACGATTTGGCAAGATGTTACGGCTACTGTTCGCCGCCGATTGACTCGGCCCAACGGCGATCATCATCGCGCAAAGGCGCCGGGCACGGCGCCGAGTAGGAGATGCTGCGGCCAAAGCGGCCACGGTCGTAGGCGGTGGTGAAAACCCCCGCGAATTCGTCCACGGCGCCATTGCCGTTAATTAACTTGCCGCAAACGTCATCTGCCCCATCTTCCCATCAAAATCCCCCACCACCGTCTGCCCGTCGCGCACCTTGCCTTCCAGGATCAGCCGGCCCAGCGGGTTCTCGACTTCCTTCTGCAGCGCCCGCTTGAGCGGCCGGGCGCCATACGCCGGATCGTAGCCCACGCGGACCAGGTGCGTCCGGGCGGCCTCGGTCAGCTCCAGCGTGATCCGCCGGTCGGCGAGGCGCTCCTGCAGCCGCTTGAGCTGGATCAGCACGATCTGCTTGAGGTGCTCCTCGTCGAGCGCGTGGAACACGATCGTCTCATCGACGCGGTTGAGGAATTCCGGCCGGAAGTGATGGCGCATCTCGTCCATCACCGCTTCCTTCATGCGCTCGTAGCCCTCGCCGGCGAAGGCGCCCTGATAGGTCAGGATGCGCTGGCTGCCGATGTTCGACGTCATGATCACGATCGTGTTCTTGAAATCGACGACCCGGCCCTGGCCGTCGGTCAGCCGGCCGTCGTCGAGGATCTGCAAGAGCACGTTGAAGACATCGTGGTGGGCCTTCTCGATCTCGTCGAACAGCACCACCGCGTACGGCTTGCGGCGCACGGCCTCCGTGAGCTGGCCCCCCTCTTCGTAGCCGACGTAGCCCGGCGGGGCGCCCAGGAGCCGCGCGACGTTGTGCTTCTCCTGGTACTCCGACATGTCGATCCGGATCGTGGCCCGCTCGTCGTCGAACAGGACCTCGGCCAGCGCGCGGGCCAGCTCGGTCTTGCCGACGCCGGTCGGCCCGAGGAAGATGAACGAGCCGATGGGCCGCTGCGGGTCCTTCAGGCCCGAGCGGGCCCGGACCACGGCCTCGGCGACCGCGGTCACCGCCTCGTCCTGGCCGATGACGCGCCGGTGCAGCTCGTCGCCCAGGTGCAACAGCTTTTGAATCTCGCCTTCGAGCAGCCTGTCCACCGGGATGCCGGTCCAGCGGCTGATGACCTTGGCGATCTCCTCTTCGCCGACTTCCTCCTTGATCAGGCGGTTGCCTTCGCTCGGCTTGGCCTCGGCGCTGAAGGTCGCTTCCTCGGCCTTCAGACGCTCTTCGAGCTCGCGCAGCTTGCCGAACTTCAGCTCGGCGACCTTGCCGTAGTCGTACTTGCGCTCGGCCTGCTCGATCTCGATCTTGGTCTGCTCGATCTGCTCGCGCAGCCCGCTCAACTGCTGCACGGCCTTCTTCTCGTTTTCCCACTGCGCGCGCAAGGCGTCGGCCCCGGCCTTCTGGTCGGCCAATTCCTTTTCGAGCTTCTGCAGCCGCGCTTGTGATGCCGCGTCCTTTTCCTTGCGCAGGGCCTCGCGCTCGATCTCGAGCTGCATCACGCGGCGATTCAGCTCATCCAGCTCCGCCGGCATCGAGTCGATCTCGGTGCGCAGCTTGGCGGCGGCCTCGTCGATCAGGTCGATGGCCTTGTCCGGCAGAAAACGATCCGAGATGTAGCGGTTCGACATCACCGCCGCGGCCACCAGGGCCGAATCCTTGATGCGGACGCCGTGATGGACTTCGTAACGCTCACGCAGGCCGCGCAGAATCGAAATCGTGTCCTCGACCGTCGGCTGATCGACCAGCACCGGCTGGAAGCGGCGTTCGAGGGCGGCGTCCTTTTCGATGTGCTTGCGGTATTCGTCGAGCGTGGTGGCGCCGATGCAGTGCAGCTCGCCGCGGGCCAGCATGGGCTTGAGCAGGTTGCCGGCGTCCATGGCCCCTTCGGCCTTGCCGGCGCCGACGACGGTGTGCAACTCGTCGATGAACAGGATGATCGCGCCCTGCGATTCCTGGACCTCCTTCAAGACGGCCTTCAAGCGTTCCTCGAACTCGCCGCGGAACTTGGCGCCGGCGATCAGGGCGCCCATGTCGAGGGCGATGATCTTCTTGTTCTTCAGCCTTTCGGGAACGTCGCCGCGGACGATGCGCGTCGCCAGCCCCTCGACGATGGCCGTCTTGCCGACGCCCGGCTCGCCGATCAGCACCGGGTTGTTCTTGGTGCGCCGGCTCAACACCTGGATCACGCGGCGAATCTCCTCGTCGCGGCCGATCACCGGGTCCAGCTTGCCCTGGGCGGCGAGCTGAGTGAGGTCGCGGCCGTAGCGCTCGAGGGCTTCGTAGGTGGCTTCGGGATTCTGCGTGGTGACGCGCTGGTGCCCGCGCACTTGCTGGAGGGCGGACGACAGGCGGGCGCGGTTCAGGCCGAACTCTTTGAGGATCCTGCCCGCCGGGCCGGAATCGTCGAGGATGGCGAGCAGCAAGTGCTCGACGGAGATGTACTCGTCCTTGAGCTTCTTGGCTTCGGTTTCGGCCTGGCCGAGGACGTTGTTCAAGCGCCGCGCCACGCCCGGCGATTCGCTGACGGCGCCGCTGACCCGCGGCAGCTTTTCCAGCTCGCGATGGACCTTGATCTTGACGGCATCGACGGAGATGTCCGCCTTGGCGAGCAGCCCGGACGCCAGGCCGCGTTCTTGATCGAGCAGCGCCAGCAGCAGGTGCTCGACGTCGATCTGCTGATGGTTGAGCTTGGATGCCAGCTGGCCGGCGGCCTGCAGGGCTTCGAGCGATTTTTCGGTGAAGCGGTTCTGGTCCATGGGTAGTTCGCCGGTGTGGAGTTCCGTACAGGCAGCGCTGGACACACGCGCCGGGTCAGTCGGTTAGAGGCCGCTGGCCCCGCGGGGGATTCAGCGATTTCAACTACGTCGCTTCGATTGGTGCGGCTAGAGCTCGAGCGGAACTTCCATGAATGTCTACGGTCCTAAGACTTGGCTCTCAGCGCCTGCCACTCGCGCAAGAGTTGCACGATTTCATCCAACGCTTCGAGATAGGGACGGTCGCCGAGCGCCCTGAGCAAAATGGTCGACCAGTTCCCGGGCTTTGGCTCATTAAATCGCTTGTGGACCAACTCGCTGAACTCCAACTCTTGTTTGCAGGCATGGCCACCGGGCGGCGCCATTGCGAAACAAACACCCCGCGCGAACACGAGCAAATCGCGCAGGTCGTCGACACCATCGGCGATCATGCCGGGTCGATTGAACAGGCTCCAGAAACGATCGACGAGCTCGGCCTGCGGCGTCGAGTGTATCGGTTCGCTCCGGCATGGTTCGGCTTCGCCGAGCGAGGCGTTGTCCAGATACTGGTATTCAGGGGCCAAACGAAGTGTAGCTTCGCATCGAATGAAGGGCGCGAACATCGGTTCGCCGCTCCTATCGCCGTGTTCGTTCATATCTCACCTCGCGTGAATCGTGGCGTTCGCGATAGCCATTCCACTCGAGACCATACTCCTAGCACCAAACGGTTTTTTGGGGTCTGACGGTTAATCTCTGGTTGTTACAATTCTCCCTGACAGGATGTCACGGAGGATTTCTCATGACGGCCACGGAC
>JAKEET010000050.1 GCA_022616435.1 Gemmataceae bacterium | reverse complement strand
CAACCGCCGGCTCAGCATCGTCGGCCTGGCCGACGGCAAGCAGCCGATCGCCAGCGAAGATCACGGCGTGGTCGCGGTCTTCAACGGCGAGTTCTTCGACTATCCGGAGCTGAAACAGCGCCTGGAAGCACGGGGACATCAATTCCGCACCCACTGCGACACCGAGCTGATCCCGCACCTGTGGGAAGATCACCAGGAGCAGATGTTCGATCATCTCCGCGGCCAGTTCGCGCTGGCCGTGTGGGACCAGCGCCGCCGCCGGCTGGTCCTGGCCCGCGACCGCTTCGGCATCTGCCCGCTGTACTGGACCCGGCAGACGTCCGCCGACGGCGACTGGCTGTTGTTCGCCTCGGAAATCAAGGCCCTGCTCGCCTCCGACATGGTGACGGCCCGGCCCGATCTCAAGGGAATCGACCAGGTCTTCCACTTCTTCGCCGTCCCCGGACCGAGCACCTGCTTTGAAGGAATCCAGCTCCTGCAGCCGGGGAACTACCTGCGCATCGATCTCGGCCGCGACGGCCAAACGGCGAAGATCGACAAACGCGTCTACTGGGCCATCGACTTCCCGGATCAAGGCCGGGAGGAGGGCGGCGACGCCAAGCCGCTGGTCGATGAGTTCGAGCGCTTGATGTGGACGTCGGTCGAGCGGCGTTTGCGGGCCGACGTGCCGGTGGTGTCGTACCTGTCGGGCGGCATCGATTCGAGCATCGTCGTCGCCATGGCCGCCAAGGTCCGCGGCGAGCCGATCCCGACGTTCACCGTCCAGATCAAGACGCCGCACCTGGACGAGACCAGCCAGGCCGCGGTCGTCTCCCGGCACATCCAGTCGGACCCGATCGTGGTGCCGGTCGGCGACAGCGAGGTCCTCAACACCTACCCGGAATTGATCCGAGCGACCGAGGCGCCGGTGATCGACACGTCGTCGACGGCGATGCTGATGCTGGCCCGCGAGGTGCATCGCCGCGGCTACAAGGTAGCCCTCACCGGCGAAGGCTCCGACGAATGGCTGGCCGGGTACGCCTGGTACAAGTTCCATCGGCTGTTCAGCTTCTTCGACGTGATTCCAGGACTCAAGATGGGGCATGGGATTCGACGGTTGCTGTACTGGGCGGTCGGCGCGTCGCCCCTGGCCAAGCAGCACATCCGGGAAATCCGCGAATCGCTCGGCGATCACTCCGCCTTCCACGACATCTACAGCGTGATGACGATCTCGCGCTTCCGGTTCCTCGCCGACGACGCCCTGCGGCAACTGAGCGGACACAACCCGTACCTGGAGCTGGAGCCGAACCTCGTCCGCATGAACCGCTGGGACCCGCTCAATCGCGGGCTGTACTGGGCGGGGCGCATCCACCTCGCGGGGCATTTGCTGAGCCTCAAGGGCGATCGCGTGGCCATGAACTCCTCGGTCGAGACGCGCTACCCGTTCCTCGACGAGGACGTGTTCGCGTTCCTGGCCAGGCTGCACCCGCGCTGGAAGCTGCGCGGCTTCCAGGACAAGTACATCCTGCGCCTCCTGGGCGAGCGCTACCTGCCCAGGGAAGTCGCCTGGCGGCCCAAGGGGATGTTCCGCGCCCCGCTCGACAGCTTCTTCGCCCACCAGGTGCCGCCGTTCGTCGATCAACTGCTGAGTCCGGAGTCGCTGCGCAAGACGGGCTGGTTCAACATCGCCGAGGTGCAGTACTGGCGGCAGCGCATGCTGGAGGGCCGGCTCAGCATCCGCCAGCGCTCGATGGTCGAGCTGGGCATGGTCGGCGTCGTGACCACGCAGCTCTGGTACCACACGTTCATCGACAGCACGCTGGCCGACCTTCCGGGAGGCTGGCAACGACCGCAGCGCGCCCCGGTGCACGAGCTGGCGGCGCTCTAGCATTTTCGATTTTCGATTTTCGAAGGAAGTCAGTAGCAAAGGACATGCTGTCTTCTGGCTACTGACTACTGACCCCGCATGACCGACAACGACTTGCCGTTGTCGCGGGAGTTGAGGGCGAGGATGTAAGGGACGGCCTTTTCGACCCACTTTTTCGGATCGGGATAGCGGCTGGCGCTGCCGCCGAAGCAGCTGCGGAGCATGTCGGTGTCGATGACGCCGGGGTTGAGCGGCACCGCCGCCATGCCGCGCGGCAACTCCTCGGCCAGGGCTTGCGTCAGGCCTTCGATGGCCCATTTGCTGGCGCAGTACGGGGCCACGTCGGAGGCGACCGAGCGGCCCCAGGCGGAGCTGAAGTTGACAATCACCCCGGTCTTGCGGGCCAGCATCGCCGGCACGAAATGACGGATGACGTTGGCCACCCCCTTGACGTTGACGTCGATGAGCCGGTCGAACTCCTCGGCCGGCACCTGCCACAAGGGGGCATTCTGATTGATGATCCCGGCGTTGTTGATGAGCAGGTCGGGGGCGCCGTGCGTGGACAACAGCCGGGCCGCCCACGGCTCGACCTGGCTTTCGAAGGCGACATCGACGGCGGCGAAGTCGTTGGGCGGCCTGTAGGTGCGCCGTAGCTGCTCGATGACGTCGCGCGATCGGCCGCAACCCAGCACGGTGTGGCCCAGCTCGATGAACTTCTCCGCCATCGCCAGGCCGAGTCCGCGCGTAACTCCCGTCAACACAACGAGTTTCGGCTGATTACGCGCCACAGCTGACCGCTTTCGCTTCTAAGACCTCTCGTATCTCTTATTCTCTATCGTATTCGCCGCCCTGGCGAATGGAAGGCCAAAAGTGGCGACAGGTTGCATCCGCGAACGGGTCGGTTACAATGCCCTCCACATCCCGAGGCGCTTCACGAAAGGACCGAGCCATGGCCGAGCCGACGCCGTACCGCCCGCGCTGCATTTCCCTGACCTGCAAATCGATGCAAGTCTGGGGCGAGGATTTCGAGAACGATCCCGAGTACCAGGCGGGCATGGTCGAGTTCTGGTGCACCGAGACGTTCAAGAACCTCGGCCCCGACGACGGCGACGTCAACCTGGAGGCGTGCTGCAACAAGGAACGGAAGTGCTTCCGGGAGTTCTAGACGTCAGGAGTCAGGGGTCAGTTCTGGTTGCGAAGGCTGCCTGAACATCGGGCCTACGCAACACCAGCAGGGCCCAGATGCCGAACGGCAAACCGAGCGGGAAACCGGCCCCCAACGGCAGCATGGCGACGATCGCGCTCATGCGGCAAAAAGCGATAGTCGTTCAGGCCGCGCATCTTGACGGCGCCCGCAAAAACGACGACGCCGACCGCAGCGCTGATCATGGCCAGCACCAACGCGATCGTCCAAACCAACCAGGGTTGCCCAAAATCAGCGTTGACAATCGTCAGGAGTCCGACCGGAAGCGCGGCGCCGGTGATCTGCATGAAGGCACTGCACATCAATAGCATGGCCGGACCGCTGAGGCGGTCGGCCGCCGATCGCTCCTCGGGCGACGGCGGAGGCGCCGCAACTTCGATCGGCGGCATATCTGGTCCGGCTTGCAAACCACGTTCGCGCAGAATCCGATCGACGGCATCCACGCTGGAGCGCGGCACAGCCTTGATCAGGCCGAGCGGGTTGCCGCGCACCGCCAGCGTGAGCATCGCGTAATCCTTCGAGGTTGCCTGCCACGAATACGACTCGATGTCGTGCCAACCGATGAACCGGAAGAAGGTCAGGCATCCGTGCTCGCGCATCTCGATGCCGACGATCAGCAACAAGTACAGGAAAACAAAGCTGCTCGCGGAGCTGAAGGAGGAGACGGCTTCGGCAACGATGTTCTTTCCGTCTTGAATGTTGTCCACGAGCTTGAACGGCTCCATCAGCGCCAACGCGCCGAAGCAGACGCCCAAGGGTATGGCGATTTGCCGCGGCGTCCGCACCGCCAGCGACAGGATCCCCGCCGAGCGACGCCCCAACAACCACTGCGTTCCGAAGCCCCACGACAGCGCGGTCAGGACGATGCCATAGCCGATGGTCCTGCGGATTTCGATTTCGTCCGGATAGAACGTGAGTACGAGAAAAGCCGCCACGACGGCCGGCAGGACGAAGACGTCGTTGACCAGGTTGAACGGCTCGGCCCCTGGTTTGCCGAGCGCGCGGCGGACCAGCGCCACAAGGCTGGTGAGGCCGGGGAGCATGATCATGCCGAGCAAGATCCAGTTCAGCCACGCCCACTGCCAGGGCAAACGCACGTTGAAGTACCAAAGCGGCAGCACGACGAGCAGCACCGCCAGCGTCGGATTGCGCTTCGCCCCATTTCCACACGCGCCGCGCCGGGCCGCTGGGACGCGCCTGGATCGTGTGCCCCGCCAGCCAGCGCTCCAGGTCTTCGGCCACGGCGAGCGCCGAGGCGTAGCGGTTCTTCGGCGCCTTTTCCAGGCACTTCAGGCAGATCGTCTCCAGGTCGCGGTCGATGCGCAGGTTCACGGTCCGCGGCCGCGGCGGATCGCGGTCGAGCACTTGCAGGATCGTTTCCAGTTCGGATTCGGCGCGGAACGGAGGCCGGCCGGTCAACAGCTCGTAGAGGATGGCGCCCAACCCGTACACGTCCACCGCCGTGGTCAACGATTTTTCCGAGCGCGCCTGCTCCGGCGACAGGTAGCTCGGCGTGCCGACGATGGCGCCCGTGCGCGTTTCCAGGCCACGGCCATCGGGGCTGCGGCCATCGATGCGCCGGGCCAGCCCGAAGTCGGCAACGTGCGGCTCGCCCCTGGCATCGAGCAGGATGTTGCTCGGCTTGAGGTCGCGGTGGAGGATGCCGTGCTGATGGGCGTCATGGACCGCCCGCGCCACCTTGGCCAGCAACGCGACCGCGGCCTTCGGGTTTCGGACAAACTCCGCCGTGCGCCGCGCCAAGCTGACGCCGTCGATCAGCTTCATGCTGAAGTAGTGTTGCCCTTCGTGTTCACCGACTTCATAGATCGGCACAATGTTCGGGTGGTCGAGATTGGCCGCCGCTTCCGCCTCGCGATGAAACCGTTTGACGTCGGCGTCGCCGGCCAGGTTGCCGGCGAGGATCATCTTCAGCGCAACGACGCGGTTGAGACTGGTTTGTCGAGCTTTGTAGACCACCCCCATGCCGCCGCGGGCGATCTCTTCGAGCAGTTCGTAGTCGCCGACGTAGCGGACCCGGTCGCCGGGGCGAGACTCGCGGGAATCGCCCCGCGTTTTGGGGTCGGTCGTGTCGATTTGGGACGATGGCGGCAATGTGGGGGCGTCGGCTGATCGTGGTGCCGGCGGCTCGCCTGCAGGTGCTGGCGCCCCGCCGGCCCCACGAAGCGGCGCCGCCACGCGCTCGACGCTTAGCTGACCGGCGAAGAACTCCGCCAGATCGTCGGCGAGTTCTGGATATCGCTTCAACCATTCGGCCCGGTCGATCGGCTCGCCCGCTTCGACGGCCTTCAGATACACCGTGATGACTTCGTCGAGCTTCTGTTCGCGGTCCATGATTCACTCCGCAGCAAGCAGCGTGGCTCAGGGGAACTGCAACGGTTTTGTCCACAAGGGTTACAGCGTCATGGACGCCAGAATCGGGCGCGCCGCAAGGAAAAATGACACCGGCAGGCGTCTGGTGGCGTAGCGGCGAAGGCGGGTAGAGATTCCGTGTCATTTCCCGGCATCGTTGCCGAGAGGCGCTTCCCAAATCTTCACCGTCCCTTTCCCGCTCCCCGAGACAATGCGCTGGCCATCGGCGCTGAAAGACACACTGATGACACCCTCCGCGTGGCCCTGCAGGTTGAGCAACTCCTGGCCGGTGGCCGCGTCCCACACCTTCACCTCGCCAGGCTTGCCAAACTCGTTGCTCCCCGAGACGATGCGCTGGCCGTCCCGGCTGAACGCCACGCTGGTGACCGAGTACGCGTGACCCCGAAGCGTGAGCAACTCTGTCCCCGTCGCGGCGTCCCAAACCCTCACGGTTCTGTCGTGACTCCCCGAGGCGATGTGCGGTCCGTGCGCGCTTGTGGCCACGGTGATGACTCCTTCCGTGTGCCCCTTCAGCGTGCGCAGCTCCTGTCCCGTCGCGGCGTCCCGCACCCAGACACTCGGGCCCAAGGCAGTGACGATGCGCTGGCCGTCCCCGCTGAAGGCCGCTCGAATGGGTCCGGCCAGGTGCGACTTGAGCGTGAGCTGCTCCTTCCCCGTGGCCGTGTCCCACACCTTCACGGTCCCGTCACCGGCGCCCGAGGCGAGGCGCTGACCGTCGCCACTGAACGCCACACTCCGAATAGAGTTCTCGTGGCCCTCGAGGCTGAGCTTCTCCTGCCCTGTGACCGCATCCCACACCATGACTGTCCCGTCCGAGCTCCCGGCGGCGATGCGCCGGCCATCGGCGCTGAACGTCACACCGTAATCGCCGTAGACATTCTTCTGCCCCTTGAGGGTGAGCAGAAGCTGTCCCGTGGCGGTGTCGAAATACACTCACCACGTTGCCAGGGTCTGCTCTTGCGACGCGCTGGCCGTCTGCACTGAAGGCCGCGCCCCCGAACTTGAAGCCGTCCAACGTGAGCTTTTCCTGGCCCGCCGCCACGTCCCACAATCTCACCTCGCCAGGCTTCTCGCCCGGCCTGGCAGGTGCACCGCCTCCGGAGACGATGCGTCGGCCGTCGGCGCTCAAGGCTACGCTGAAGACAGGGCCCGTGTGTCCCTTGAGGGTGAGCCTCTCCTGGCCCGTCGCCGCGTCCCACAGCTTCACTTCACCAGCTTGGCGAAAGATGCTCCCTCCTGAGACGATGTGCCGGCCATCGGCGCTGAAGGCCACGCTCAAGACAGGGCCCGTACTCCCCTTGACGGTGAGCTGTTCCTTGCCTGTGGCCGCGTCCCACACCGTGATCACGCCGGCCTTCCCGGGATTGTCCCGGTTCCCGGTTCCAGACACGATGCGGCGGCCGTCGGCACTGAACGCCACGCTACTGACCCTGTTCGTATCGCACTTGAGAGTGAGCTGTTCCTGTCCCGTAACTGTGTCCCACACCATCGCCGCCCCATAGCTCCCGGCGGCAAGGCGCTGCCCGTCAGGGCTGAACGCGACGCTTGCGACATCGGCCCAATCGCCCCCTGGGCGGCCCTTGAGAGTCAGTTTCTCCTCTCCCGTGGCCGCGTCCCAAACCAACACCAAACCCGTCTTGTCTCTGAGTCTGCCACCGGCGGCGATTCGCCGGCCATCGCCGCTGAGCGCCACGGCATAGACTCTGTAGAAGGGATTCTTGAGGGTAAGATTCTCCTCTCCTGAGTCCGCATCCCACACCTTTACCTCACCAGGCCCATTCAATGCTCCCGCTGCCGAACCAAGTCGCCGGCCATCGGCACTGAGCGCTACGCTCGTGACATATCCTTGGTGCCCCTTGAGGGTGAACTGCTCCTTGCCCGTGGCCGCGTCCCAAACCCGCACGGTCCCATCACTGCTACCCGAGACGATGCGTCGGCCGTCCGCACTAATGGCAACGCTGCTGACCCTGTCCGTGTGGCCCCGGAAAGTGAGGGCCTTGCGGCGGCACAGGGACAGGAGATGGCGCACTTCCCAGGAGTTTCGAAACGGCTCGTCGATCTCGCCCAGGATGCGCTCCGCAAGGGCAACGTCGTGTTGCTCCCATGCTCGCAGCCCTAAATGAATATGGATCGCATGGCGAACGCTATTGGCCCTGTCCCGCTCCGCCTGTGCCTTGGTCTTTTCAAGATCCGCGTCCTTGCGAGCCTTATTCGCCTCCTCGGCTCGTTGCTTCGCCAGTTGTGCCGTGAAGTACGCGCCACCGCCGAGCAGGCTCAGCAGCGCCGCGACAATCACAGCCGCCAGGGCGGGTTTGCCGAGTTGCGACGATGACGGCAGCGACCCCCCCTCAGTCCCCCCCTTAGGAAGGGGGGGAAGCGGGGCGTTGGGCGAGGGGAGCACGTCGCGCAACGGCGCCGCCACGCGCTCCACGCTCTGCTGGCTCACGAAGAACTCCGCCAACGCGTCGGCGAGGTCCGGATAGCGCTTGAGCCACTCGCCTTGATCGATCCTTTCGCCGGCTTCGACGGCTTTCAAATACGCCGTGATGACTTCGTCGAGTTGTTGTTCGCGGTCCATGATCATGCTCGAAAATGGCGGGCGTCGAGGCGCAAGCCCGAATGTGCCTGGACCACTCCAAACGCGGGTCGGCGGGTGTTGCGAACGTGTGCCGCCACGTCGGGCTTACGCCTCGACGCTCGCCTTCATCGATCGGGCATCTTCAACTCGCGCAGCCGCATCAGCCCGCGCCGCAGCAGGCCGCCTACCGCCGTCTCGCTCTTGCCCATCGCCTCGGCAATCTCCGCCACCGATGAACCTTGCAGGTGCTTCATCTCGACGGCCAGGCGCTGATCGTCCGGCAACTGGGCGAGCGCCTTGGCCAGCGCCAGCAACTCTTCCTCGCGGGCCGCGCGCTGGCTGGGGGAACTCTGATCGGCCGCCAGCCACTGGGCCAGCCGCGCCGACGAATCCGCCACCTGGGCTTCGAGCGGGCGCTCCCGGGCGACGTCGCGCGCTTCGGCGCCAAAGCGCCGCACCAGGTCGGCCAGGTTGTTGGCCAATGCCTGCCGCAAGTAGGCGAGCTGCGCCGGCTCCGCGAGGTCCGCCAGCCGGGCCGCCGCCTGATGGGCCTCGAGCAAGGTTTGCTGGATGACGTCGGAGGCATCGACCTTGGCGCGAAGCCGGGCCGGAACCTCCAGCCGGGCCAGGAGCACGAGATACTCGCGATAGCGGTCCCAGCGGCTGGAGTCCGTCGGCTCGGCCATACTGGCACCCAAAGATAGGAAGCGTAACGGGCGCGCGGATCGGGCGCGCATTGTTGGCAGAAAGAGAAACCGGCTTCTCTGCACCAACCCGAAGCCTAAGCGAGCAACTCCCTCGCTTACGCTTCTGGTTGGTGCAGAAGCACGCACGGTCGTTTTAGCTTAGCTGCGACTACTGTCCCTTGACGCGCATGGCGACCGCATACAGCGACGTGCGCGCGGTGATGAACAGCGTCCGCCGATCCTTGCCGCCGAAGCACACATTGGCCGGGCCCTCGGGGACCGCGATGGTCTCGATCATCTTGCCCGCGGGGCTGTAGACGATGACCCCCTTGCCCGTGAGATACAAGTTCCCCTTTTCGTCGAGCGTCATGCCATCGGAGCCCTGCGAGGCGAAGAGTTTCTTTGCACCCAGCTTGCCGGGGCCTTCGATGGGGTACGCGTAGGTCTTGCTCGCGCCCGGGTCGGCGATGTACAGGATCTTTCCGTCGCTCGTGCCGAGCACGCCGTTGGGCATCTTCAGATCGTTCGTGACGCGCGTGATCTGCTTGCGATCCGCGGAAATGAAATAGACGTGGAAGCCGTCCTGTTCGAGGCCTTCCTTGCTGCCGTAGCGCGGATCGCTGAAGTAGACGCCGCCGGCCGGATCGATCCAGAGATCATTCGGGCTGTTGAGCCGTTTGCCGTTGTACTTGTCGGCAAGCACGGCGACGTCGCCGGCAGGCGTGATCGACGTCACCCGGCGACTGCCTCCCTCACAGGCAATCAGGTTGCCGTCCTTGTCAAAGAACAGTCCGTTGGCGCCGCCGCTCTTCTCGCGGAAGGTCGAGAGCTTGCCCTCGACCGACCAGATGTGGATGCGGTTAGCGGGGATGTCGGTGAAGTAGATGTTCCCCTTGGCATCGACGGCGGGGCCTTCGGTGAACTTGAACCCGCCGGCGAGTTTTTCAACCTTCGCGTCCGGCGCGACCAGCGATGGTTCGCCGGCCGGCGCCGGCAGGACCGCGAAGCCGGCCACACCAATGAGAATCAGCGTTTGCACAAACTTCATGATGTTCTCCCTTGGTCGAGATCATCAGTCTCGGTACACAGGCCTATCCGTGTTATCCGTGCAATCCGTGGTTCGCTTCGCCGCCGCTACCAATCCACCACCGACCCGTCGTCCTCGTCGTACGTTTCGCGGTTGCGCCATTTGTGGCCGATCTTGTCGGCCATCGCTTGTTCGTCGAGCTCGATGCCCAGGCCCGGGCCGGTCGGTATTTCGATGTAGCCGTTCTGCACGGTGAACGGCCGGCGCAGGTAGCCCACGCCGAGGCTGACTTGCTCCTGACACAGGAAGTTCGGAATCGACGCGGCGAGCTGGATGCCCGCGGCCAGCGCGATCGGCCCGAGCGGATTGTGCGGCGCGATGGTGGCGTAATAGGCCTCGGCCATGCCGGCGATCAGCCGGCACTCGGTGATGCCGCCCGCGTGACACAGGTCGGGCTGCAAGATCGTGGCCGCGCCTTTTTCCAGCACCTCGCGGAAGCCCCACTTGGTGAAGACGCGCTCGCCGGTCGCGATCGGCAAGTGCGTGCCGCGCGCGATCTCCGCCATGATGTCGTGGTTCTGGCAGTTGATCGGTTCCTCGACGAACATCGGGTTGTGCGGCTCCAGCCCCTTGATCAGTACCTTCGCCAGGGCCGGGCCGATCTTGCCGTGGAAGTCGATGCCGATGTCCACATCGTTGCCCGCCGCACGGCGCAGCTCGGCGAAGCGCTCGACCGAATACTGCACCTGGGCCGGCGTCTCGATCTGCCGCGGATTGCGGCGAAAGTCCGGCCCGCACTTGAAGGCCGTGAACCCGGCGGCAATGCCCTGCTTGAGCGCCGCCACCGAGCGGGCATGGGCATAGACGCGCACCTTGCGGCGCGTCGGGCCGCCGAAGAGCTCGTAGATCGGCACGCCCAGGGCCTTGCCCTTGATGTCCCACAGCGCCATGTCGATGCCGGAGAGGGCGCTCGTCAGGATCGGCCCGCCGCGGTAGAAGGCGTGCCGGTAGATCGCCTGCCAGTGATGCACGACCTGACGCGGGTCCTTGCCGACGAGATACGGCTCGATCTCGCGCACCGCCGTCGCCACGGTTTCGGCGCGGCCCTCGACGATCGGCTCGCCCAGGCCGACGATGCCGGCGTTGGTATGGACCTTGAGGAACAGCCAGCGCGGCTGGACCAGAAATGTCTCGAGCCGGGTGACGCGCAATGGATCGCGTGGCCGGACGGGACCCTCGTTGGCCTGGGCGCCCGTGGCCCTGGCGCCGAGGCCGGTGGCGGTGGAATTGAGGAAATCGCGGCGGTTCATGGTTCGCTCCTCCGCTTGTGGCTGGAACACCCGGCACAACATTTCGACCGGTAAAGTCTACTCAGGCAAGGTTCTGGCGGCAGGGTAGATCATCCGCTATGATGAGTCTTTTGGGATCAAGAAATGAGCACCATCGTCATTGGCGAGCAAGCCCGTATTCCCGCTTGGGTTGTGGATCACGACTCGTTTCGGCGCTGGATCTATTCCGGCGACTTCCCGGAGCGCGGTCAGTTCTTCCATCTCAACGGCGAGCTCTGGGTGAATCTGAGCATGGAGACGCTATCGCACAACAAAATCAAGCAAGTCATTGCCATGGTCCTCGGATCCTTCATCTACGAGACAAAGGCAGGGCTCTATGTGGGTGATCGCATGATGCTAACCAATCTGGACGCAGTATTGAGCGCGGAACCTGACGGGATGTTCATTGCCGCGCCAACGCTGCGCTCCGGGGAGGTTGTCTTGGAACAAGGAGATGAATCGCTGGAAGTGATGGGCACTCCGGACATGGTCCTCGAAGTCGTCAGCAAGACATCGGTGCGAAAAGACACGATGACCTTGCCCGACCTGTATTACCGCGCCGGAATCCGCGAATACTGGCTGGTCGATTCGCGGCCGGATCATTTTCGTTTCGACATCTTCCGCACCGGTCGCCGCAAGTACCGGGCCACGCGCAAGACCGATGGCTGGATCACATCCGGGGTGTTCGGCAAGTCCTTCCGGCTGTTGGTCAACGAAGGTCGTGAGGGAACTTCGGACTACCGGCTGGAGATGCGCTGATGGCCCGAACAGCCCACCGTGCAATCTCGGCGGACGACGCCGAGTTTTTCGGGGTAGCTCCCTCAAAACGAAATCGGCAGAAGCGCAATGAGCTGGCGTCGCCTTCTCTGGTTGTGCGTGTCGGCGCTCCTGGCGTGGTGGCTGTACTTGATGCTGCCGCCCAGGCCCGCGTGGGTGCTGATGCCGCCGCAGGTTCCGCTGTACTTCGCGCCGACGCGGATCGTCACCGCCGCCCTGGCGGCAGAGGCCGGCGACAAGCTCCCCTGGATTGAATTCGGTCCGCTCAGCCGCAATGTCATCGCCGGTCCGATCTGTGTGCGCGACATCGCCACTGGAAACGTCGTCGGAACGGCGCTGGCCGGGGGCGAGGTCTGCCTGACCCTGGAAATGAGCGCCGACCTGCGCTATCTGGTCGGCGCCGCGGCCGATCGCCAGAGCTTTTTCGTCCATGACCTGCTCACGGGCCAGCGGTGGCGGCCCAGCGACGACGCCCAGCTCCAGCTCGCGCCGCGCGGGTCGTTGATCTGGGCCGCGTCCGGCGCTGCCCATGGCTTGTACGATGCCGAGACCAAGCGCTGCCTGCTGGACGTGGGCGCCCGCTATGAGCTGTTGCAGTTCGCCGGCGACGACTCGTGGGCGCTGTTCTTCGCGACCCAGGGCGCCGGCACCGAGACGTTGCTGTGGCGGCGGGACAAGGCCGACACTCTGCGCGCGACCATTCCCGGTGTGATCATGCAGTGGCGGCTTGCCGGCGACAACCGCACGCTCGTCGCCCAATGCGTCGATCCGCCGCGGGTGATTGTCTGGGATGTGCTGGCCGGGGAAAAGCGCCGCGAGGCCGCGCTGTCGTTCCGCAGGGATGATCTGGGCATCGCGCTGTCGGGCGACGGCAGCGCCCTGGCCGTGTGGTCGCTCAGCAACCGGGGTCTTGACTTGGTTGACGTCGAGTCCGGCCGGGTCGCGTCGGCGCCGTCGGCGTCCGTCGGCGGCTTCTGCGGATTCTCGCGCGACGGCCGGCGCTTTGCGTTCCAGGAATGGGGCGGCAAACGCGATCTGGCGGTGCTGGACACGTCGTCGGCGCAAGTGTCCTGGCACGAAGCCGCCGCTTCGCAATACGCCTGGGTGACCGACGGCTCGAATCTGCTGATCACGGAAACGACGGCCAGTCTGCGGAACGGCTCGACCGGGGTGGAGATCGGCACGCGGCCCCGAGGCGTCCTCTCCGACGACTCTCGCTGCCTCATTTCACACGACATCGTGTCGCTGCTGGAAGCGCACGACCTTCCGGAGCGCCTGGGCCGTTGGCTGCCGTTTTTGACCGTCAAGGACCAGATGCGGATTCGGGTCACCGACGTGGACAGCGGCCACGAGCACTTTCGTTTCCTGCGCAAGACGTCGAGCAAGCCCGACGACCGCGCCGTTCGCTGGCCGTATGTCACGCGCGACCGGTTCGTCATGCTCACGCCCGACGGCGTCACGGAAGTCTGGGACCTGCCGCCCGCGCGGCGCTGGGGCTGGATCCTCGGCCCGCCGACCGCGGTGGCGGCGATTCCGTATGTCTGGCGACTGGGACGGCGCGGCGCGGCGAAGGGAACTTCGGCAGCGCCCTTGAACAACGCGTGACACTCACACGATCCGCGGTTGACCTACTCCACCTTCGGCAACAAATCCGGCTCCACCTGCAACGCGTCGGCGAGCTTGTTCAGCTGGTTGTACAAGCCGACCACCGCCAGCAATTCGCCGTGCTGCTCCGGGGTCATGCCCAGCTTCTGCGCCGCGGCGGTATGCGAGTTGATGCAGTACTTGCAGCTGTTGGTGATCGACACCGCCAGGGCCAGCATCTCCTTGACGACCAGGTCGAGCGCGCCCGGCTTCATGATCGCCTTGGCCCGCGACCAGACGAGTTCCAGGTGCTCGGGATGGGCCGCCAGCCCGCGCCAGAAGTTCGGCACCCGGTCGATCTTCTTGGTCGCCTTGATGTCGTCGTAGATCGCCTTCACGCGCGGGCTCGCCGCGGATTCGTCCACAAGCTTGACGGTGGCCATGATGGTGTCCTCCCCGGGTCGGATGATGTCATCTTAGGACCCTGACGAAACCCCCTCACCCCCACCCCCTCTCCCCCTATTGGTGGGAAGAGGGAATGTCTTGTGCCTTCGCCTTCAGCAGGTCGCGTATCTCGGTCAGCAGCTTGACGTCCGCCGGCGGCTCGGGCGGGGCCGCGCTCTCCTGCTTGTGCAGGTCCAGAATCCAGCCGAGGAACTTCACCGCGAAGACGTACAGCACCAGGGCGATGATCAGGAAGTTGACGACCTCGCTGATGAACAAGCCGAACGGCACGGGCTTGCCCGGGATGATCTCCGGAGCCCACTCCGCCCAGGCCCCTGTTCCCGGCAGGAACACGTTGATCAACGGCATCATCACGCTTTTGACCAGCGAATCGACGACCTTGGTGAAGGCCGTGCCGATGATGACGCCGATCGCCATGTCGATGACGTTGCCCTTGAGGGCGAACTTCTTGAATTCGTCGAACAGCGACAGGACCTTGGTGGTCGGAACCATGACGGGGACCTCCGGGTTGGTGAGCTGCCCGAAAAGGGGTCAGACCGCCCGTTTTCGAATGGCTCTTCATTTTCCCTATTGACTTTCCCGAAAAGAACGTCAGGCTATTGTTAGAAGAGCGGTGCCCGCCCTGCGCTCTTTCCCGCCTGTTTGTCCCGCCTTTGATTTGGGGGTCCCACCGTATGTTTCAGCTGTTCACCGGGAGAAAGTCTGCGGATTGCACCGGCCACAGCCGCCGCGAGTTCCTGCGCGTGGGCGGCTTGTCGGCGCTGGGCCTGTCGCTCGCTCAATACCTGCGCGTCCAGGCCAACGAAGCGCCGGGCCGGCGCCGCAACGTCAATTGCATCCTCATGTGGATGCAGGGCGGGCCGAGCCACATCGACACCTTCGATCCCAAACCGGACGCGCCGGTCGAAATCCGCGGCGAGTTCGACACGATCCCGACGCGCATTCCGGGCTGCCGCATCGTCGAGCATTTTCCGCTGCTGGCGCGGCAGTTCGACAAGCTCAGCCTGATCCGCGGCCACGACCCGCAAAACGGCAGCCACGGCGTCGCCGATCACATCATGATGTCCGGCCACCGCTTCAATCCGTCGTTGCCGTTCCCGTGCTACGGCTCGGTGGTGGCCCGCGAGCGCGGCTATCGCGACGGCATGTTCCCGTTCGTGCAGCTGGGCCGCAACATCGATCGCCGCTTCAACGGCGGCGTCGCGGGATTCCTCGGCGATCAATACAACCCGTTCGAGGTTCACGACGATCCCAACGCGGCCCGCTTCCAGGTCCGCGACCTCAGTATCCCCGACCAGGCCGAGCGCGAGCGGCTCGAACGCCGGTACTCGATGCTCAACGAAGTGGATAACTTCCAGCGCCGCATCGACGCGGCCGCCGGCCAGGCCGTGCAGGCGCGCGACGCTTTCTACGAAAGGGCCCACGCCTTGATCACGTCGCCCGCCGCCAAGCGGGCGTTCGACATCGCTCAAGAGCCCGATCGCATCCGCGATCTGTACGGCCGCAACACGCTGGGCCAGTCGATGCTGCTGGCGCGGCGGTTGATCGAGGCCGGCGTCCATTTCGTCACCGTCACCGACGGCGGCTGGGACACCCACGTCAACAACTTCCGCAGCCTGAAGGATCGGCTGTTGCCGCGACTCGATCGTGGCTACGCGGCGCTCCTGCAGGACTTGAGTCAGCGCGGCTTGCTGGAGAACACGTTGGTCGTCTGGTTCGGCGATTTCGGCCGGACTCCCAAGGTCAATCCCTCGGCGGGCCGCGATCACTGGTCCACGGCCGGCGTCGTGACCATGGGCGGCGGCGGCGTCCGCATGGGGCAGGTGGTCGGCGCGACCAACGCCCTGGCCGAGGTCGTGGTCGATAGCCCGGTTCGGCCGCAAGACATCGCCGCGACCATCTACACGGCGCTGGGCGTGCCGCTGCACACCTGGTACCGCAGCCACGACGGCCGGCCGATCGAGCTGGTTCCCACCGGGCGGCCGGTGCGGCAGCTGATCGGGTGATGGCTGCCTGGTGTGCTGTGTGTTGTGTGTGTACGGCGCAATGCAACCAAATGAAGGAGCCCACGGCTTGCCGTGGGCTTTTCCTTTTCTTCGACGGAAAGGCCCGGTATTTGCGGGAATAGGTAGTTTTACAGGGTTACCCCGACAAATTCGGGCATCTCGAGGGATTGTGAAGACCCGGCACCTTGAAAAATAACGACTTGTGGATGCCCATTTTGGTTCAACGAAATCGGGCATTGACGCCGTCCAATCGAGGCACTCTTTCTTCTGCATCTTGCCCAACTTTCGATCTTCTCAACTTTGACAACGTCCCGCCCGCTCGCCCTTCTTGACCGGCATCCTCGGCACAACCGGCACAACCAGTCTTTCTGTCAATTCTCCCCCAGCTTTCGGCCGATGATGAGCTTGTCCCTGCGCGCCTCGTTCGGGCGTGCTCGGACCCGTTCGAGGAGCTCATGAATATTCGAACGTCACTTGCCGGCCTGTTCGCCATGCTCATGGCCGCGTGCCCAGCCCTTGGGCAGCCGCCGTCGGCGCGGCCCGTGCCGGAAATCGTCGGCGACCCCCTGGCGGCGCCGGCGCCGGCGGACCAGATCGTGCCCGCCTCCCGCTGGCTGAGCCAGGAGCCTGCCGGGTGCAACGCGCCGGAGGGCGCGCCCATCGCGGCCGAGGTCTATCTGCGCAACGGCGCGTCGATCCCGTTCAGCTCCAGCTTCAATCGCCGCGACGCGCTGGGCCGGGACATGACGCCGGGCTACTTGATCCAGGGCGGCATCCGCACGCTGTTCTACAACGAGCCTGCCGACCGGGCCTGGGTGATCGACGCGGGCATCAGCCACGTGAGCAACGGCCACGACCACAACCGGCTCTACGCGCTGCGCGTCATCGACTTCACGGGAGAAACGGACATCACCGGCCAGCCCGAAATCGCGCTCATCCAGTTCGGCACGCCGACCACGCCCGGCGTGCGCATCCGCGACACCGACCGGACCTACGTGAACCTGGGCTTCGGCCGCGATTATTATTGGCGCTCCTTCGCCGACGACCTGTGCAGGCATGTCCGCCTGGGCTGGGACGCCGGCGGCACGTACGGCGCCCTGAGCCAGGAGTACAACATCATCAAGCACCGCACCGATGTCATCGGCGGCGTGTACGGCGGCCTCCACGGCGACGTGGAGTTTCCGACCGAATGGGGCGCCTGGTTCGTCGGCATCCGCTGGGAGTACGCCTACACCTGGAGCGACATCCTGCAGCGTGCCAGCGACATCCAGGAAATCAACGTCTCCCTGACACTTGGGCTGCGCTATTGATGGGCCGTTTGCGGCTTGGCGTTCGGCTGGAACCTGCGAACGCTAAGCCGCAAGCGGCGATTTCTGTGTTGCGCACCGCGGCCTTTCGATTACAATCACTTCAGTTGAACCGCTCGGCTGCCCAGGGAACACCCGTCATGCGTTTACGTCACGTGCTGGTATGCGTCGGAGCGCTGGCGCCGGCGAGCGTCGGCGTCGCGCTCGGCCAGGCGCAGCCCAAGCCGCCGCGCTACGAATTCCGCAAGGACCACGATCCGGACGGCATCGGCAAGTTCTACCTGGGCCGGGAAATCGCCCAGGTGATGAGCCACTTCGGCGCCGGCTGGCTCGAGCGTCCGGAACGCGAAAAAGAAGAGCACACCTCGAAGCTGCTGCCGCCCTTGAAGATCAAGCCGGGCGCCCACGTCGTGGACATGGGCGCCGGCAGCGGCTACTACACGTTTCGCCTGGCCGGCATCGTCGGCAAGACCGGCAAGGTCTACGCCGTGGACATCCAGCCGGAGATGCTCGCGATCATCGGCAAGCGGATGAAGGACAAGGAGCTCAAGAACATCGAGCTGGTCCGCGGCACGGAGACCGATCCGAAGCTGCCGGCCGGCAAGATCGACCTGATCCTCATGGTGGACGTGTACCACGAGTTCTCGCATCCCTACGAGATGACCGAGGCGATGGTAAAGTCGCTCAAGCTCGGCGGCCGGCTCGTCTTCGTCGAGTTTCGCCTCGAAGACGACAACGTGCCGATCAAGCTCGTCCACAAGATGTCGGAGAAGCAGGTCCTCAAGGAGATGAAGCCGCATGCGCTGCGTCACGTGGAAACGCAACGGCATCTGCCGTGGCAGCACGTGATCATTTTCGAAAAGAAGAAAGAGTAGCGTGGGTGGAGTCTTCGGAACCGACCCCGCTCGTGAGTGGCTCGAGGCGTGCCGGGTGAGTTCCGAAGACTCCACCCACCCTACGGAAATCACCGGAAACCACGGAAATCGCGCGTGACGCGGTCGTTGTACACGTTGATCATCGTTCTCGCGGTCGGAAGCGCTTGCGGACGCATCGTGGCGACGCAGCGCGTCTACGAGCCGTCGCTGCCGTCGCGCTGGCCCCAGGCCAAGCCGCGGGCGATGCCGACGTTCAGCTCGAACGATCGTTCGCGCTGGGCGACGGTGCGGGCCTTGGTTCACGACGGCTCGTTCGTCATCGGCACGCGCGACCCGGACATCTATCGCGCGTCGGCCGTTGCGCCGCTCGGCCAGCTCGATCCGCTGCAAGCCGCGGTCCTCGCCCAGGCCGGCTACCGGGCCCGCGTCGCCAGCAGCCAGGGCATCATCTTCGAAGACGGTTATGAATCGGTGGACAAGGTCCTGCACCCCGACAAGCTCGAATTCTACTCGAGCAAACCGCCCCTCTTGACCACGTTGATCGCCGGACTCTACTGGTTGCTGCACGTCTTGTTCGGCTGGACGCTGCAAACGAACCCTTCCAACCCGCTGGACCCGGTCGATACCGCGGCCGTGGTGCGCACCATCCTGATCATTGTCAACGTCGTTCCGTTCGCCATCTACTTGCATGTGCTGTCGGGATGGCTGGAGCGCTGGTGCACCGAGACGTGGGCGAAGCTGTTCGTGTTCCTGTCGGCTGCGTTCGCCACGCTGGTGTCGCCGTTTCTGATCACGCTCAACAACCACACCCTCGGCACGTTTGCCGTGTTCTTCGCCCTGCACGCCGTGGTGCGCATCTGGGAGACGCGGCAGGCAGGACGAACGCCGCACGCCGGCTGGTTCCTGCTGGCCGGCTTGTGCGGCGCGTTCGCGGTGGCCATGGAGCTGCCGGCGCTGGCGTTCGCGGCCTGCGTCGGCGCTCTGCTCTTGTTTTGGTTTCCAGGCCGCACCCTGTTGCTGTTCGTGCCGGTGACACCGGCGATCGCGGCCGTATACTTCATCACCAACTGGCTGGCGGTCGGCCAGTGGGCGCCGGCCTACAGCGAGTTCGGCGGGCCATGGTACGAGTACGAAGGCAGCCATTGGCGCCGGCCGCTGGAAGGTGAGGTTCGCCGCGGCATCGATTGGGCGCGCCAGCACGAATCGCGCTGGGAGTACGCCGTGCATGCCCTGGTCGGCCACCACGGCTGGTTTTCGTTGACGCCGATCTGGTTGTTGGCGCTTGCCGGGATGATCCATGGTTCATTGCCGTTCGGCCGAACGGGATCGCCCGAAGTCCGCCACGTCCCATGGTTCGTCGCGCCCCTCACGCTCCTGGTTAGCGTCGTCGTCATCGGCTTCTATCTCGGAATTGTTGCCAGTGTCAACTATGGCGGCTTCACCGTCGGCCTGCGCTGGCTGATGTGGTTGACGCCCCTGTGGCTGGCGTGCCTGATTCCAATGGCCGAGCGCCTGGCGACCTGCTGGTTCTGCCGGGGCGTGGCGTACGTGCTGCTCGGCGTTTCGGCCGTCACCGCCAACTACTCCCCGTGGAACCCGTGGCGGCATCCCTGGCTGTACGATTTGCTGGTGGCACAGGGTTGGTGGCCGGGCTATTGACCTCGCCGTCCGCGGCAGCGGGCGGTATGAATTCACTGCCGGCGCTTGGCCGGGGTGTCCCACCGAGGCGTGGCCGGGGCTGAGTCTTCCAAGCCCCGGCGGATGCGCCATGCCCCGACGGATGCGACACGGCGATTGGCTGGCGGCCGGGGCTTCGAAGACTCAGCCCCGGCCACGGCGACCTTCACGTTACGGAGGCGTTATGGCCGGGCGATTGGTGGTGCTGGCGGGACCGGATGAAGGCCGCGTATTTCCGCTGACCGGCGACGCGTTGCTCCTGGGCCGCAGCCGCGCCACCGACACGCAGCTCATTGACCCGCACGTGTCGCGCGTGCAGTGCGAAGTGAAGCGCGGCGACGGCCAGTACGTGTTGACCGATTTCGAAAGCCCCGGCGGCACCTTCGTCAACGGCAAGCAAGTGAAGCAGCACACGCTGCAGGCGGGCGACCTGATCCGCATCGGGGCCACGCATCTGCAGTACGTCGACGAGCCGGGGAGCCCGGCGGCCCCGGCCGCCGCGCCGCCCCGCCGCACGGGCAAGTCGGTGCGGGCCGATCGCTGGGCCCAGGCGCTTGTCGGCCAGACCTTCTCGCACTATCAGCTCGGCACCATCCTGGCCCGCGGCAAGAGCGGCTTCGTCTTCCATGCCCGCGACGTCAAGCGCAATCTCCCGGTGGTCGTCAAGGTCCTCAATCCCGACTTCTCGCACGACGCCAAGAAAGTGCAGCGCTTCGTCAAGGCCATGAAGACGGTGCTGCCGCTGCGGCATCCACACCTGCTCCGCGTGTACGGCGCGGGCAAGACCGAGGGTTACTGCTGGGCCGCCAAGGAGTACGTCCGCGGCGAAAGCCTGGCCGCGGTGATCGGCCGCGTCGCCGTCGCCGGCCACCTCGAGTGGCGGCGCGTCACCCACGTGGCCTTTTACATCGGCCAGGCGCTCGAATACGCCCATGCCCGCAAGATCGTACACCAGAACGTCACGCCGCAGAACATCCTCCTGGGCCACCAGGTCAAGGAAGCGAAGCTGGCCGACCTGATGCTGGCGACCGCGCTCGAGGAAGACCCCACCGTGCCGATCTCGGCCGCCGGCGTTCCCTCCGAGAGCCTGGCGTACATGTCGCCGGAACGCACCGACGGTCCGGGCAAGGCCAACGACCCACGCACCGACGTGTACAGCCTCGGCGCCACCGTGTATGCGATGCTGACCGGCCGGCCGCCGTTCCAGGGATCGACGGTGGACGAGCTGGTGCAAAAAATCCGCCTGGAGGCGCCGCCGCCGCTCGCCAGTCTCAACCCCCGCGTGCCGGAGGCGCTCGAGGCGATCGTCCGCCGCATGCTCGCCAAGCGGTCGCAGGACCGGCAGCAGACCATGCGTGAGTTCTTGAAGGACCTGAAGGAGTTCGCCAAGGAACGCGGCGCGGAGAAATGACACTTCGGCTTGCCGCTTGGCGTTCACGGAATTCGCGAACGCCAATCGACAAGCCGCGTGGGAGGGATTCCATGGCCAGAAGCGACGCGCCACGGCTGGCGATTCTCGGGGCCGGCCCCATCGGCCTGGAAGCAGGGCTCTACGCCAGGAAACTCGATCTGCCGTTCACCGTCTACGAGCGCGGCCGGGTCGGCGAGCACATGCTGCGCTGGGGCCACGTCCGCCTGTTCAGCCCATTCAGCATGAACGCCACGCCGCTGGGCCGCGACGCCATCCACCACGCCAGACCGGGTCACGAGTTCCCGGCCGACGACACGTGCGTCACCGGCCGCGAGCACGTCACCACGTACCTGATGCCACTGGCGGAAACGTTGCAAGGCAACGTGCAGGGCGAGAATGTCGTCCTCAAGATCGGCCGGCGCGGCCTGCTCAAGGGCGATATGGACGCCGGCCGGTCGAAAAGGCCGTTTCGCCTGCTGGTGCGCGACAAGACCCGCGAGCGCATCGAGGAAGCCGACGTCATCCTCGATTGCACCGGCACCTACGCCCAGCACCGCTGGCTGGGCGACGGCGGCATCCCGGCCGTCGGCGAGCTGCAGGCCGAGCCGCAGATCGCCTACGGACTCGAAGACATCCTCGGCGACCGCAAGATGCAGTACGCCAATCGCACGGTGCTGGTCGTCGGCGCCGGCTACTCGGCCGCCACCACGGTGTCGAACCTCGCGCAGATCGCCGAGGAAAACCAGACCACCTGGGTGATCTGGCTGGCGCGCGGGACCTCCAGCAATCCGTTGCGGCGAATCGCCAGCGATCCGCTCCGCGAACGAGACCGGCTGGCCGTCCGCGCCAACAACATCGCCACCCGCAACGACGCGAACGTGGAGTTTCATCCCGGCGCCGTGGTCGAGGCCGTCGAATTCCAGGGGTCCGACCGGGGTTTCCGGGTGACGGCGCGGACCCCGGAGAAGATCCGCAGCTGGGATGTCGACCGCGTGATCGGCAATGTCGGCTACACGCCCGATACCAACCTGTACCGCGAGCTGCAGGTCCACGAGTGTTACGCCTCGCTCGGCCCGATGAAGCTTGCCGCGGCGCTAGCCGGCTCGAAGGGGCACGATTGCACGAAACAGACCGCCCAGGGCCCCGACACGCTCCGCAACCCCGAGCCGAACTTCTACGTGCTTGGCGCCAAGAGCTACGGCCGCAATTCGAACTTCCTGATGCGGGTCGGCTTCGAGCAGGTTCGCGAGGCGTTCACGATCATCACGGGCGACGCGAAGCTCGATTTGTACAAGAAGTAGTGCGACAGCGCATCACGTCGCGGAATTCGCAAGAGTTTTGACATGCAGCTTCCCATCGTCGAAGATCCTGACGTTCCGAGCGTTGCGCCGAGCGTTGCGCTGGGCCACCTCGACGACCTCTGGTTCCAGGTCGCCGGCACGCTCTGCAATCTGACGTGCAGCCACTGCTTCATCAGTTGCAGCCCGCACAACCACGCCTTTGAATTCCTGGACGTGGACACGATCCGCCGCGCCCTGGACGAGTCGGTCCGCCTCGGCGTCAAGGAGTATTACTTCACCGGCGGCGAGCCGTTCTTGAACCCCGACATGACGGCCATCCTCGAAATGACGTTGCGCTACGGCCCCGCCACGGTCCTCACCAACGGCACGGTGTTGAAGGACGAGTGGCTAGCGCGTCTGCGGACCGCGGAGGACGCCTCCCCCTACAGCCTTGAATTCCGGGTGTCGATCGACGGTTTCACCGCGGACCAGAACGATCCCATCCGCGGCGCCGGAACCTTCGAGCGCAGCCTGCGCGGCGTCCGGCAGCTCGCGGCGCACGGGTTTCTGCCGATCCTCACCGTGACGCGCGTGAACGACGATGACGATGACGGTCGCCTGTTCGATGGCTTCGTGGAGCTGCTGCAACAGAACGGGTGTCCGCGCCCCCGCGTCAAGATTCTCCCAGCGCTGCGGCTCGGCGCGGAGGTCCAGCGGCGCCGCGGCTATCAACCGGAGGAGCGCGTCACGCCGGCCATGATGGCGGGCTATGACGCCGGCCAGCTCGTGTGCAGCCACAGCCGCGTGGTGACCGACCGCGGCGTCTACGTCTGTCCGATCCTGCTCGACGCGCCGGACGCTCGCCTCGGCGCGACGCTTGCCGACGCGGATCGCGCGTTCCCATTGCGGCATCAAGCGTGCTTCACGTGCTGGCAACATGGAGCGCTGTGCGCCAACGCGTCGGCGATTGGCAGAGATGCGTGAACAAAAAGAACCGGAAGCGTGCTGGTCCCTGGGGGGTTTGGAACCGCGCGACGCTTCCGGTTAGAATCCACCACCGATCAGCGGAAAGAGATCGCCGTTCCCCGACGGGAAGGCATGTGCTGTTGTCGTCCGAACCAGGCTATTCGCAAGGACATGAATCGAACCGCGTCGTCCGATTGCTGAAGTCCCGGCCGCCGGAGCCTAGATGGGAGTTTGCTCCGCCAGCCGTTGGTATCTTACGCCCGCGTCGCAAAACCTGTCAAGCGCAAACCGCGGCATTTTTCCGACCAGCGTCAGCGGTCGTCGCGCCGGTACACCGCGAACGAGTCGTCGGTTTCCCAGAGCCTCACTTCGAGCACCGGAAAGCCCTGCGCCGCCGTGATGTCGTAAATCAGCTTGGCGATGTTCTCCGCGGTCGGGTTTTCATCGAGCAGGTACAGTGGTTCGCCCTGCCGCAGCAGCTCCGGTACGGCAGGATCGCTCCGCTGCAGCAGCATGCGATGATCCAGGTGCGCGTCGATCCAGCCGCCGACGACCTTTTTGATGTGCGAGAAGTCCACGACCATGCCCAGCTGGTCCAGGTTGTCGGCCGACAGCGTGATGACCGCCCGGCCGTTGTGCCCGTGCAGGTGGCGGCACTTGCCGTCGTAGTTGAGCAGCCGATGGCCGTAGCAAAACCGGATTTCCTTGGTAACCTGATACATGTCGTCCTCACGGCGCCGCGAAGTTGAAGTCATTGTAGTGGTTAGTGGTTAGTGGTTGGTGGTTAGTGGTTGGTGTGGTTAGTGGTTGGTGAGTCGTTCACCAACCACTAACCACTACAATGAGTGGCAAGTGCTCGGTGCCGATTCTCGCCAACCACCAACCACGAACCACCAACCACTACAATCCATCGGAGGAAGCGGCATGGCGCAGACCGACGTGGCCGGCGAGCTGGCGGAATTCACCGAGATCCTGAAACTCAAGGAGCCGCTGGCCCCGTTCACCTTGTTCAAGATCGGCGGGCCGGCCGAGGTCATGGTCGAGCCGCGCTCGGTCCAGGAGCTGGCGGCGGTCGTCAAGCGCTGCTGCGAGCGGCGGGTTCCGCTGCGCATCCTGGGCGCCGGCTGCAGCGTCCTGGTGAATGACGAAGGGGTGCCGGGCGCCGTGCTGCGGCTCAACCGCGCCCCGTTCACCGACATCACCGCCCAGGGCCGCCGCATTCGCGCCGGCTGCGGCGCCTCGCTCGGCGCCCTCATTGCCGCGGCCGCCCGCCACGGCCTCACCGGACTCGAGCACCTCGTCGGCATGCCCGGCTCGGTCGGCGGCGCCATCCGGCTCAACGCCGGCGACCGGGCGGGCGAGATCGGCCAGTTCGTCCAGTCGGTCGACCTGCTCGATAGCCAGGGCCGCGTCCTGACGCGGGAGCGCGACGACCTGCGCTTCTCCTACCGCACCAGCAATCTCGACGAGCCCGTGCTGCTCACGGCCGACTTCGAGCTGGAAACCGACAGCACCGACGCCATCGTCAAGCGGCTGCGCAAGGCCTGGATTCACCGCAAGGCCAGCCACCCGTTCAGCTACCAGGCGGCGACGCGCATGTTCAAGAACCCGCCCGGCCTGAGCGCGGCGGCGCTGATCGAGCAAGCCGGACTGGTCGGCGCCAAGGTCGGCGGCGCCCAGGTCAACGACCGCGACGCCAACTACGTGGTCGTCGAGCCGGGCTCGACGGCTCGCGACGTGCTGCGGCTGCTGGAACTCGTCCGCAGCCGGGTGCTGGAACACTTCAAGGTCGACTTGGAGCAGGAGATTTCGGTGTGGTAGTCGATGGAAACGGGTGACGTGGCCGGGGCTGAGTTCGAAGCCGCGGCCACGCGTCGATTGATCACTCGTGCCGCAGCGCTTCGATGGGGTCGAGCTGCGACGCCCGGTACGCCGGGTAGTAGCCGAAGAACACGCCGACGCCGGCGGAGACGCCGAAGGCGATGCCGATCATCGAGTACTCGACGACCACCGGCCAGTTGAACAGCCACGAGAGCAAGTAGGCCGTGCCCAGGCCCGCCGAGACGCCGATGGCGCCGCCGATCAATGACAGCACCACCGCCTCGATCAGGAACTGCGTGAGCACGTCGAACGGCGTGGCGCCGATGGCCATGCGGATGCCGATCTCGCGGGTGCGCTCCGTCACCGACACGAGCATGATGTTCATGATGCCGATGCCGCCGACGAGCAGCGAGATCGAGGCGATCGCGATGGCGAGGAAGTGCATGGTGCTCGACATGATGACGGCGATCGAGGCCATCTCCTGCACGGTGCTGACGTCGAAGTCCTCTTGCCCCGCCTTGACGCGGCGCTTGTCGCGCAGCACCGCGATCATCTCGTCCTTGGTCTTGTCGAGCTGGCTCATGTCCTTCACCGAGGTCAGGATCAAGCTCAGTCGTTCGGCGTCGTCGAGCTTCTTTTGCACCGTGGTCAGCGGCACGAAGATCTGATCGTCCTGGTCGCCGCCGACCGGCGACCGGCCCTTGGGCTCGAGGGTGCCCACGACGCGCAGGTAGAGATTGTCCACGCGGACCCTCTGACCCACCGGGTTCGCCATGCCCGGAAACAGCTTGTCATGGGCGGTCGCGCACAGGACGCAGATGTTGGCCTGTTTCTTCAGGTCTTCGTCGGTGATGAACCGGCCGTGCCGGACCACCCAGGCCCGCACCCTGCGCATCTCGGAGTTGGTGCCGCAGATCATGGTGGCGCAGGAGCGGGTCCGGGTGGCGGCCACGCGCACGATCGCCTGGACCTCGACGATGCCGTGGACCAGGTTCTTCAAGTGGCGGCGCAGCAGGTTGGCGTCCTCGTTGGTGATCGGCTTGAGATCGGTGAGCGTGCCGCTGCTGGAGCGGGCCCCGGCCCGGACCAGGATCAGGTTCTTGCCGACGTTGTCGAGCCGCTCGTCGAGCTTCTGCCGGGCCCCGCCCGCCGCCGACACCATGGCGATGACGGCGCCCGTGCCGATGACGATGCCCAGACTGGTGAGCGCGGTTCGGCCCTTGTGCACCAGCAGGGCGGCCAATGCCATGTTGATCGCGGACAGGATGCCCATAACGCGGAGGCGTCTCGTACGATAGATTTCCAATCTGTCCGTTTTCGGTTCGGTCAGGTTGAAAACGTTGAAAAACTTAACCTATACTCACGAGTCTTCCACCGGCGGCAAGTCCACCAGCTCGCCGTCGCGGATGTCGCTGTCGACCAGGCCGTCCTTGATCGTGATCTCGCGCGGCGCCTGGGCGGCGACGGCCGCGTCGTGCGTGACCAGCACGATCGTTTGCCCAAGCTGATGGTTCAGCCGCTTGAATTCGGCCAGGATCTCGGTCCCCGTCGCCGAATCGAGGTTGCCGGTCGGCTCGTCGGCCAGCAGGATTTGCGGCTCGTTGACGAGGGCGCGGGCGATGGCGGCGCGCTGCTGCTGGCCGCCGGACAACTGATTCGGCAGATGGTGGGCGCGGTTCCCGAGCCCGACCAGGTCGAGCACTTCCAGAGCCTTGGCCCGGCGGCGCGCCGGCGCGACGCGCGAATAGATCAAGGGAAGGGCGACGTTGTCCAGCGCCGAGTAGCGCTTGAGCAGGTTGAAGCCCTGGAACACGAACCCCAGCTTGCGATTGCGCAGGTGCGCCAGCTCCGTGCGGCTCAGCGTGCTGACGTCGCGGCCGTCGAGGTGATAGCTCCCCGACGTCGCCCGATCCAGGCAGCCGATGATGTTCATCAACGTGGACTTGCCGGAGCCGCTGGCGCCGCGGATGGCCACAAATTCGCCGGTGCGGATCGTGATGGTCACGCCGCGCAGCGCCCGTACCGGCACGCCGCTGCCTTCATAGACTTTCGACACGTTATCGAGCGCGATGATGGCCATTGGTCATTAGTCATTAGTCATTAGTCATTAGTCATTGGAGGGGGCAAACCAGCGGCGTCACCGACTGATGACCAATGACCAATGACTAACTCACTTTGATATTCGCCGGCTTGTCGAAGAAGCCTGGCGGTTGCGCGAGCGGGGCGGCGATGATCACGCGCGGGACCGCGGATGGGCTCGGCTCGCTCCCCTGTTCCCATTCCAGCACTTCGATCCCTTCAGCGTCCTTCAGTCCCGGCTCGCCGTTCTTCAGCCCGTTGAGGCGGACGAACAGCGGCCACGGACCTTGCTTCGCGGCGTCCCAGATCCACAGCGCGTGCCAATCCCGGGAGTCCGCACGCTGCTGCCACTGGGCGAGCCGGGCCTTGACGGCGTCGGAATGATACGCCGCTTCCAGGTGGAAGTTGAGCGCCGCGGTCGGGATGCGCCAGACGTCCTTGTGTTCGCGCCGCACGATGTCCACCGACACCGTCATGCCGGGGCGCAACTGCCATTCGCCGGACTCCGGGTCTTGCTGATTGACGACTTCGATGACCGTGTCGTAATAGATCCCGCCCTTGATGTTCGACGCCTGTGGACGGATTTCCTTGACGGCGCCGCGGAACTCGATCTCCTCGTCGGCAAAAGTAGTGACACTGAAGATGGCGACCTGGCCGCGCTTGACCTTGTTGACGTCGCCTTCGGCAACCTGGGCGTGAACCTCCATGCGGTCGAGGCCGGCGGCGAGCACGAACAAGGGCGGACCTTGCGGCCCCACCATCTGGCCCTCGTGAACCTTGCGGTCCAGGATCAGGAAATCGCGCTTCGGCCCGGCGGACAGCGGTCCCGGCACCTTGATCCAGGTCATGTCGAGCGCGAGCTGGGCTTCCTTGAGGGCGGTGTTGGCGACTTCGAGCCGGGCCTGGGCCGCCACGACGCCGGCCTGGGCTGCCTTCGCCTGCGCTTCGGCTTGCTCCTTGTCGGCGCGGAAGCCGCCGCGGCTCTTGGCCAGTTCGGTCTGCGTCTTCACCGCGATCTCGGCGGCGTCGCGGCTCGATTCCGCCTGCAAGAGCGCCGCCTTGGCCGTGCGCACCCCGTTGCCGGCTTCTTCGAGCTTGAGCTTCAGCTTGCGGTCATCGAGGCGGGCCAGCACCGTCCCCTCCGGAACGACTTGATTGATCTTTCCCAGCACGGCCTGGACCATGCCCGGCATTTCACTGCCGACGATGATCGGCTCGCACGCCTCCAGCATGCCGGTGGCGCTGACGATGTCGCGCATGGTCGCCTGCTGCAGGGGAGCGAACGTGAGCTGACTTTCGGACAGGGTGTGATTGCGCGGGGCGATTCGCCAGAGGTAGAAACCCGCCGCGGCGGCAACGGCGAGCATGATGAACATCAACAGCTTTTTCACGGCTCACTCGCTAGGGGAAGCGAATCCGCGGCCTGCTTGACTCATCCCTGCTCAAGACCGCGCGTGAATGACGCACCCCGTGCCGCGTCCGTGTCTGTCGAGGCTTCCACCGCATTGAGGCGGACAGGAGCGGAGTCCTGTCCGATACGCACTTATTGTAATCGCCCAGGGAATCCTGGGCACTCTTCTCTGGCTGGTCCAATCGAGGGCAAGGTGGTGGGGGCGAACAGGCAATGTCATTATATTCGGGAACCTAGGAAAACCAGGCAACCTTGCGACGATCCTCACGGCCGACAATCGTAGGACAGGATGCCGATCCTGTCCGGAAAACGGCCGTCGCGTAACCCGGCATTGCTTCCCGACTCGCAATCCTCTTATACTGTGCCGGCCCTGCCCGTTTCGCGGCCTCAGGGAAGGAGCCCGTAATGGCCTCGTCGCCGGCGCAGACGTTGCTCGCGCCCCCAACTCCCGCCAGTCAACCCCGGCCGCGGACGCTTCGACAGCTCGGCCTGCCGCGCCTGTCGGTCGTCATCGTCAACTATCGTCAATGGGAACCAACCGCCGAACTGGTCCGGCAACTGCTGGCATCCGCCTGCGTGCGCCGGGGCGACGCGGAGATCGTCATCATCGATAATCATTCGCCGGCTCACCCGCTGGCCAAGAAGCTGCGGCGGCTGCCGCAGGTGTCGCTGCGCCGCTGGGGCAAGAACCACGGCTTTGCCAGGGCCGTCAACGAAGGCTGCCGGCTCAGCCAGGGCGACTGGTTCTTGCTGTTGAATCCCGACACGACGCTGTCGGAGGGATTCCTCGACAGCGCGCTCGCCGTCGCCGACCAGCTCGCCGCCGCGGACGACCGAGCCGGGAGCGACCGGGCCGGCATCGTCGGCTTTCACCTGCGCGACAGCGACGGCGGCCAGCAGCTTTCGTCCGGCCCGTTTCCGACGCTCCTGTCCACGCTGGCGCGCTTAGCCGTGCCGCGCCGCCGCCGCAAGTACCGGCCGGTCCGCGGCGCCGACCGGCAGCCGGTGGCCTGGGTGACCGGCTGCTGCCTGCTGGTGCGCCGCGCGTGCCTCCACGACCTGGGCGGGCTCGATGAACGCTTTTTCCTGTACTACGAAGACGTCGACCTGTGCCTGCGCGCCCGCGCGCACGGCTGGTCGGTGTGGTACGAACCGAATCTGGCGGTGGTCCACCATCATCCCCTCCACAGCCGCCCCGTGCCGGCGGCGCTGCGCCTGGTGACGCGGCATTCGCTGCTGACCTTCGGGGCCAAGCACTGGCCGCGCTGGCAGTTTCGCTTGCTGGCGCGGATCGTCGCCGCCGAAACCTGGACGCGCCGCGCCTGGGCCTGGTGGCGCGGCGACGTGCAGCAAGCCAACAGCTTCCGCGAGCTGAACGCCGTGGTGGCCAGCCTGCTGCACGACGACGAGGCCGCCGCCCGGCGCCGGTTGGAACAAGCCATCCAGCGGCTCGACTTGCGCGTCGGCGTCTAGCCAGGATTTCTCACCACGGATTGCACGGATAGCACGGATGTCGAAATCGGGAAGCTCGGCGATCAGAACTCAGAGCGTGTCTGCCAGCTGATCCGTGCTATCCGTGAAATCAGTGGTTAATGCGTGTTGACCATGTCGACCCTCTCCATCGTCATTCCGACACATCAACGCTGCGATCTCCTGCGGCGCTGCCTGGCGACCGTCGTCCAGCACGCGCCGCCCGGCTCGGAAACCATCGTCGTCGATGACGCTTCTCCCGACCGACGCGCCACTTCCGCGGTTCACGAGTTCAAGGGCATCCGCGTCGTGCGGCTCGAACGGCGCGGCGGCTTCGCGGTCGCCGCCAACACCGGCATCCGCGCCAGTCGTGGCGACATCGTCGAGCTGCTCAACGACGACACCGAAGTGCAACCGGGTTGGGCCGACGCCGCCCTGCCCTGGTTCGACGATCCACACGTCGGCGCCGTCGCCCCGCTGGTGCTGATGTGGCCCGACGGCAACGTCATCGACAGCGCCGGCGACCGCTACCACCTGGGCGGCGTCGCCGGCAAGCGCGGCCACGGCCAGCCGCTCTCGGCGGAGTTTCTGGAGCCGCGACCGGTGTTCGGCGCCAATGCCTGCGCCGGCTTCTATCGCCGGGCGGCGCTCGATCACGCCGGCTTGTTTCCGGAATCGTTCGGCAGCTATTTCGAAGACGTCGACCTGGCGCTGCGGTTACGGCGCGGAGGCTGGCGGACGATGTTCGAGCCGGCCGCGCGCGTGCTGCATCACGGCTCGGCATCGCACGCCGTCACCAGCCGGCGCGTGCTCCAGCAGCAGTCGTGCAACGAGGAACACCTGTTCTGGCGAAACACGCCCGGCTCGGCCATGTGGCGAGCAGTGCCGATGCACCTGGCGGTGCTGGCCGGCAAGGGGTGGCGACGCTGGAACGAGGGGAGGCTGAGTCCGTGGATTTTCGGCCGGCTGAAGGCGTTCACCGGGTCATGATTTCCAAGTCCCCGTTGAGCAAGGTTGCGAACGGCAAGCGATCGCAGTGACTACGCCACGATCTCCCGCACCACCTCGCCATGCACATCCGTCAGCCGGAACGCCCGTCCCTGGAACCGGAACGTCAGCCGCGTGTGCTCGATGCCCAACAGATGCAGGATCGTCGCTTGAAAATCGAAGGCGCTGACCGGGTTCTCGACGACGTTGTAGCAGAAATCGTCCGTGGCGCCGTAGGTGATGCCTCCCCGGATGCCGCCGCCAGCCAGCCAGATCGAGAAGCAGCGGCCGTGATGGTCGCGGCCGAAGCGCGGCTGCGTGTAATCGCCTTGCACGAACACGGTGCGGCCGAACTCGCCGCCCCAGATGACCAAAGTGTCGTCGAGCAAGCCGCGCTGCTTCAGATCCTTGACGAGGGCGGCGGACGGCTGGTCGGTGTCGCGGCACTGGATTTCGAGCTGGGTCGGCAGGTTGTTGTGCTGGTCCCAGCCGGCGTGCATGAGCTGCACGAAGCGGACGCCGCGCTCGGCCATGCGGCGGGCCATGAGGCAATTCCAGGCGAATGAGCCGCGGCGGTTCACGTCGGGGCCGTACATGTCGATGATGCGGCGCGGCTCGTTGGAGAAATCGGTCAGCTCCGGGATCGACGTCTGCATGCGGTAGGCCATCTCGTACTGGGCGATGCGCGTCTGGATCTCTGGATCGCCGGTTTCCTGATGGCGCAGGCGGTTGAGGGCGGCCAGGTCGTCGAGCTGGCCGCGGCGGATCGGGGCGCTGATGCCGCTCGGGTTCGACAGGAACAGCACCGGGTCGCCGTTGGAGCGCAGCTTCACCCCCTGGAAGCGCGACGGCAGGAAGCCGCTGCCCCAGTAGTAGTCGTAGAAGAGCTGGCCACACGACAATTCGCGGTCTTGCGAGGTCATGACCACGAACGTCGGCAGGTCCTCGTTCATGCTGCCCAGGCCGTACGAGAGCCAGGCGCCCATGCTCGGCCGGCCCGGCTGCTCGGCGCCGGTGAGGAACATGGTCACCGCCGGCGCGTGGTTGATCGCCTCGGTGTGCATGGACTTGATCAGGCAGATGTCGTCGGCGATGGCGCCCGTGTGCGGCATGAAGTCGTTGAGCCACAGGCCGCACTTGCCGTGCCGCCTCCAGCCGGCGATGCCGGGCAGGATCAATTGCCGCTGGTTCTGCGTCATGGTCGTGAGCCGCTGGCCCATCTGCACCGACGGCGGCAGCAACTCGCCGCGGCGACGGTAGAGTTGCGGCTTGTAATCGAACAGATCGACGTGGGTCGGCGCGCCGGTCTGCATCAAGTAGATGACGCGCTTGGCTTTCGCCGGAAAGTGCGGCAGGCCGGGCAAGGCGCCGGCGCCGGGAGAGGCCGTCTGGGCGGCGGCGCGATCCTTGCCGAGCAGCGTCGCCAGCGCGGCGACGCCGAGGCCGGTGCGGCCCAGCAATTGGCGGCGCGTGAGATGCAGATGGTTTTCGAGAAACGGATGCATGTCGATCACGTCTCCATTATTCTCAGTGCGTCACGCACCTTTTTTCAGCTCGGCTGGCAACGATCCCAGATATTCGCGCACCTCCAGTTGCATCCGGTCGATTTCCGCGATGAACCCGGTTGCCGACAAGCGAAAGGCGGTCGGGTTCGACTCGACCTTGCGCAAGTGTGCGAGTTGCTGCTGAAATCGTGCTATCCGTTCCTGCGTCGCCTGCAGTTCGGTGTCGTTCTGGATCATGTTTTCTCCTATATGATCTCGATAATACCGCGACGCCGGCGATCGCGCTTGATTTGCCAATCGTCGATGAACGTCTGTGGATCGCCAAAGATCGCGAATCGCCTTACCCAAAACACACTGGCTCCGAAATGCGATTGCGCCGCGCTGTGATCAAACACCAGTTTCGCCTCTCCGCTCAACTGATCGGGGTCAAATGAATCATCCATAATGATAACAACGTCGACGTCGTTTGGTTCTTCCTTATCGGTGACGAAGGAACCGAATACGATCATCCGTGCGACACAACCGGTTCCGTGCGCCAATCCGTGAATGCGTTCGAGTCGGCGACCTACGATTTCACGCCGATCGGAGCCCTTTCCGAATCGGGCGAGGAGTTCAGTTAGCGTTGCTCGAAAAATGCCGACCGGCAAATCACCATTCTCGTTGAAATCGGGAAGCACGTGGATCACTCCCGAGTCACCACTTCATCCAAACTCATGATCATGTTCGCCAGCGCCGCGTACGCCGCCAGCTCGACGGCGTCCAGCCGTTCATCGCGCGGCGATTCGCCGACGCTCAGCAGCTTGTTCGCCGCCTCCTTGTCGCCGCGATATTGACCGAGCGCCCGCTCGAAGCCGGCGACCAGCACTCGTTGCTCGGCGGCGCTCGGCGGCCGGGCGGTGGCCAGGCGAAACGCGTAGGCCAGCCGCTGCGCCGGCGTCGTCCCGCCCTCCTTCATCATCCGTTCGGCCAGCTTTCGGGCCGCTTCGACGTAGATGGTGTCGTTCATCAGGGTCAACGCGTGCAGAGGAGTGTTCGTGCGCGATTGCCGCACCGTGCACACCTGCCGCGCCGGCGTGTCGAACATGTTCGGCGGACCGATCGAACGCCGCCAGAACGTGTACAGGCTGCGGCGATACAGCGCGTCGCCCTTGTCCTGCGTGTACCTGATCTGGTTGAAGCTAAAATCTTCCCACAATCCCGGCGGTTGATACGGCCGCACCGGCGGCCCGCCGATCTTGTCCACCAATAGGCCGCTGACGGCGAGAGCCTGATCGCGCAGGAAGAAGCTCGGCAGCCGCAGCCGCGGGAAATGGGCCAGCAGCCGGTTGTCCGGATCCTTTTCCAGCGCGGCCGGGTTGATTCGCGATTGCTGGCGATACGTCGCGCTGGTGACGATCAGGCGGAGGATGTGTTTGATGTCCCATGATGCCGGTTGACCCCCGGGAATCGCTGCGCTCATCCCGGGGCTGGGTTGCATGAACTCCACCGCCAGCCAGTCGAGCAGCTCCGGGTGGCTCGGCGGCTCGCCTTGGATGCCGAAGTCCTCGGTCGTCTTCACCAGGCCCGTGCCGAACAGCATCTGCCACAGGCGGTTGACCGTGACCCGCGCCGTGAGCGGATTGTCCTTCGAGACCAGCCATTTCGCCAAGCCCAGGCGGTTGTTCGGCGCTCCCTTCGGCAGCGCATGGAGCGCGTCCGGGACCTTGGCGTGGACCTTCTCACCGTACTGGTTGTAGACGCCGCGTTTGAGGACGAACGATTCACGCGGCTCCTTGCGATCCTCCATGATCATCGTGATCAGCACCGAATTCTGAATTCCCGTCAGCTTCTTCCTGGCCTGGTCGAGCTCCGTTTGCAGCTTCTGCCGCTCCGGGACGCTCTTGAAGTAGTGATTGCTGATCAGCTCCTTCTGTTCCTTGCTCCGCTTGGGCGCCGCGACCAATAGCGATTGCCGGATCGCGGCCGGCAGCTGGTTGTCGCGCAGCACTTCGTTTTCCCAGCTCGTCTGCCGCGCTTGCAGTCGCTCGTTCAGTTCCTTGAAGCGCCGCTCCAGGTCCGCGACTTTCTTGCCCTGCTCGTCGATCCGCTGTCGCTGTTCCGGCGTCGGCAGCTCCAGCACCGGCGCCGCCGTGCCGCTGCGGCGATCGACCCCGCCCGACTCGGCGATGTTGTTGTAAAACGCGTACAGCTGGTAATACTCCTTCTGCGACAGCGGATCGTACTTGTGCTCGTGGCAACGGGCGCAGCCGACGGTGAGGCCCAGCCACACGGTGCCGGTGGTGTCGACGCGGTCGACCACGTAATCGACGCGCGACTCCTCCGCGATCCGGCCGCCCTCGCCGTTGAGCATGTGGTTGCGATGAAAGCCCGTGGCGACCTTCCGCCGGATCACGAGTTCGTCCCCACCTTGCGAAGGGGGGGATGGGGGGGGTAGCAGGTCGCCGGCGATCTGCTCGATCGTGAACTGGTCGAACGGCATGTTCTTGTTGAACGCCTCGATCACCCAGTCGCGCCACGGCCACATGGCGCGGGTGCCGTCGGTCTGGTAGCCGTTGGTGTCGGAGTAACGGGCGGCATCGAGCCAGTCGAGGACCATGCGTTCGCCGTAGCGCGGCGAGGCGAGCAAGCGCTCAACCAGTTTACGGTAGGCCGTATCCGCCGCTTGCGGCTTGGCATTCGCGCAGTCCTTTAGAAACTCATCGATCTCCGCGATCGTCGGCGGCAGCCCGGTCAGGTCGAGCGTGACGCGGCGGATCAGCGTCTCGGGGCTCGCCTGCGGCATCGGTGCCAAGCCCTCTTTCTCGAGACGCGCCAGGATGAAACGATCGATGGGGTTCGTGGGCCACCCTCCCTCAATCCCCCCCTTCGCAAGGGGGGGCAGGGGGGGTCGCCGCGGCGTGATGAACGCCCAGTGCTGCTGCCACTGAGCCCCCTCGGCGATCCACTGGCGCAGCAAGTTAATCTGCCGCGGCGTCAGCTTCTTGTTGCTGGAGGGCGGCGGCATGAGCTTGCTCTTCTCGGTCGTCGCCACCCGCTTGATCAGCTCGCTGTCGCCCGGTTTACCGGGCACGATGGCGTGGTAGCCGCCGCGATCCTCCTTGGCGGATTCCTCGATGTCGAAGCGCAGGTCGGCCTTGCGGGTCGATTTCGCCGGGCCGTGGCAGGTGAAGCAGTTGTCGGACAGGATCGGCCGGATGTCGCGGTTGAACTCGACCTTCTGCGGCGCGGGTTGCCGCGGCGCGGGTTGGGCGACAAGCAGGCCGGCAAGCAACGGCGACAAGACAGCGAGGTTCATTGGCGATCGCGCGAGGGATAAGGTTCGGGGAGGCAGGGTTTAGGATAGCTGATCGGAAGCGCCAATTCCAGTGCCTGGGCGATATGATAAACGGAACCCGTGCCGTCGTTCCCTCCAAAGGTCAATCCATGCCGCGCGTCCTGATCTCGTGTCTTGCTGTCGCAGCTTGCCTGCTTGCTTCGCTCATGGTTTCGCCGGCCGCCGCCCAAGACGCCGACCCCTATGCCAAGCAAATCGCCAAGGCGTCCGACGCGGGTCAGAAGGCGATCGCGCGCTTTCAGCTCGCCGACGGCTTGAAGGCGTCGCTGTTCGCGGCCGAGCCGCTGCTGGCCAACCCGGTGGCCTTCGGCTTCGACGAGAAGGGGCGCTGTTACGTCGTCGAGACGTTTCGATTGCACCGGGGCGTGACCGACAACCGCGGTCACCCGAAGCAGTGGACCGACGACGATCTCGCCGCCCGCACCGCGGCCGATCGCCTCGCCTTGTACAAGAAGCACCTTGGCACGAAATTCGACAGCTACGGCATCCACGACGACCGCGTCCGGCTGATCGAGGACAGCGACGGCGACGGCGTCGCCGACACGGCGACCGTCTTCGCCGACGGTTTCAACAAGCCCGAGGACGGACTGGCGTCCGGCGTGCTCGCGCGCAACGGCAACGTCTGGCTCACGAACATCCCGCATCTCTGGCTGCTGAAGGACACGAAGGGGACCGGAAAGGCCGATGTGAGAAAGTCGCTGCACCAGGGTTACGGCGTCCACGTCTCTTTCATCGGCCACGATTCGCACGGCTTGTGCATCGGCCCGGACGGGCGGCTGTACTTTTCCATCGGCGACCGCGGGCTCCACGTCAAGACCAATGGCCGGGTGATTTCGGCGCCCGACACGGGCTCGGTGCTGCGCTGCAACCTGGACGGCTCGGACCTGGAGATCGTCCACACGGGGCTGCGCAACCCGCAGGAGCTGGCGTTCGACGAGTACGGCAACCTCTTCACCGGCGACAACAATGCCGACGGCGGCGACAAGGCCCGCTGGGTGCAGGTCGTCGAAGGCGGCGACAGCGGCTGGCGCATCGGCTACCAGTACATGCCCGGCCTCGGGCCGTGGAACCGCGAGAAGATGTGGCACACCGCCCACGACACCCAGCCGGCGTTCCTGGTGCCGCCCTTGGCGCACATCGCCAGCGGCCCGTCGGGATTGACCTACAACCCGGGCGTCATGTTGTTGCCGGACAAGTACAAGAATCATTTCTTCCTGTGCGATTTCCGCGGCGGCCCGACCGGCAGCGCCATCCACGCCTTCGCGCTGAAACCCAAGGGGGCGTCGTTCGAAGTGGTGAATCCGACGAAGATCATGCAGTCGGCGCTGCCGACCGATTGCGAGTTCGGCCCCGACGGCGGCCTGTACTTCAGCGACTGGATCGACGGCTGGGATTTGCCGAACCGGGGGCGGCTCTACAAGCTCGTCGATCCGGCGACGGTCAACAACCCGGCAGTGCGCCAGGTGAAGGCGATCCTGGCCGAGGGAATGGCCAAACGATCCGCGAGCGACTTGCAAAAGCTCCTGGATCATGACGACATGCGCGTGCGACTCGAGGCACAATTCGAACTGGTTCGGCGCGACTCGACGGCCGCGCTCGTCGGCATTGCCAAGTCCGGTCGATCGCGCCGCGCCCGGATCCATGCGATCTGGGGCCTCGGTCAGCTCGTCAAACCTCCGCGCGCTCGTTGGCCACTGAGCTTCTATGATCCCGAGGAGCGCCGTCAGCCGAATCGATCCGCGCTGGAGGCGCTGTTGGCCCACATGCGCGACTCCGACGATGAGATTCGAGCTCAGGCGTTCAACGCCGTCCCGAGAATGAGCATTCTCACCTGGGACTTCAGGAACAAAGCAAGGGCTGCCGTCAAGCAAGGCTTGACTGACAAATCGCCTCGTGTGCGCTACGCCAGCGCCATGCTCGCCTCACGGCTGGCCGACGCCGAACTGGCGCCGGCCGTCGCCGAGATGCTTCGCGCCAACGCCGACAGGGATCCGTACCTGCGTCATGCCGGCGTCATGGCGTTGACGCTTCGTGACGGCAGGGTCGATAGCCTCAAGCCGGCGATCCATGACGTGTCGCCGTCGGTCCGCCTCGCCGCGCTCCTGGCGATGCGGCGGCAGCACCTGCCCGAGGTCGCTCGGTTCCTCGACGATGTCGAACCGCGGCTGCAAGCGGAGGCGGCTCGCGCGATTTATGACGAGCCGATTGTCCCGGCGCTTGATCGGCTCGCCGCTCTGTCGCCGAAGGCGGCCAGCTTGAGCAAGACGTTGCCGGCGGCGTTCGCCGAGCCCCTGCTCCTTCGCGTCGTCGCCGCCCATCGATTCCTGGGGCGAAAGGACAATGCCTCCGCGCTTGCCGCCCTGGCCGCCGATCGTCAGGCGCCGGACAGCATCCGTCTCGAAGCGCTCAAGACGTTGGCCCAATGGGAACAACCGAGCGGCCGCGATCCCGTTGTCGGCCTGTGGCGGCCGTTGCCGGACCGCCCGAAGGCGGACGTGGCCGCGGCCTTGAAGACTGCTCTGCCGGCGCTGATGACCGGGGCCTTCCGGGTGCGTTTCGAAGCCGTCCGGCTGGCGGCGGCTCACGGCATCAAGGAAGTCGGGCCGAGTCTGCGCGACGTGGTTCGTGATGGGAGTTCCCCGCCCGCGGTCCGCGTCGACGCGCTTGACGCACTGCACAACCTTGGCGACGCCGAATTCGAGACCATCGCCGGGCTGGCCCTCAAGAGCGACGAACCGCGCCTGCGCCACAGGGCCCGCGCCCTGGTCATTCCGAAGCTTCCTCGCGACGCAGCGGTGCGCCAGCTTGCCGAAGCACTCGATTCCGGCGCGACGATCGAGAAACAAGGCAGCTTCAGCTTGCTGGCCGATCTCAAGGCCTCTGCGGCGGACGCGCTCCTGGAACAATGGCTCGACCGGCTGTTGAAGAACAAGGTCCCGGCCGAGGTGCAACTCGACCTGCTGGAGGCGGCGGCGCGGCGCGGCACGCCCGCCTTGAAGCAGAAGCTGGCCGCCTACGACGCCGGCCTGCCGAAGACCGACACGGTTCTCCCTTATCGCGCCGCGCTCAAGGGCGGCGACGCCGAGCGGGGCCGCGACATCTTCCTCAACCGGACCGAGCTGTCGTGCGTTCGCTGCCACAAGGTCAACGGGACCGGCGGCGAAGTCGGGCCTGATCTCACCGGCATCGGCAAGAAGTTCCCGCGGCCGTATCTGCTCGAAGCGCTCGTCGATCCGAACCGGCAGATCGCCAAGGGCTTCGACACGGTGGTCCTGAACCTCGCCAACGGGCAGTTGAAGAGCGGCATCCTGAAAAGTGAGGACGGCAAAGAAGTGCGGCTGATGAACGCGGAAGGGCAGATCATCGTCGTGCAGAAAGACGACATCGACGAGCGCAGCCGCGGCAAATCGGCAATGCCCGACGACCTGATCAAGAAGATCACCCGCTCCGAGCTGCGCGATCTGGTGGAGTATCTGGCGGGATTGTGAAGCTCACGACCGCAACGGCCCGCCGCCGCCGGCTTGTTGCTCGGCGATCACGGCCAGCTCCGTGAGCTTGGCGGCCGTGACGCCGATGCGTTCGAAGCACTCGGCGACGATGCTGTTGGAGGCGGTGAGCAGGGTGATGAGCAGGTCCATGGGCGTGACCGTGGTCCGGTGATGATCGCGGGCGCGCTGCCAGGCTTCGCGCAAGAGACGGATCACGTTGTCCGACAGGAACTCGCGGTTCAGGACGAGCAGGGCCTCGCGCTCTCCCTCTTCCTGGTGGAACAGCTCCTGAAACTGGCCGAGCAGCTTGCCCAGATCGGCGTTGAGCCGGTCGCCCCAGGAACGCACGGTGGGATCGGGCGACGCCAGGAGGCCCATGAAGATGTGCGGGCTGCGGACGCTGTCCCAGCGCGTCTCGCGGGCCAGCCGGAGCGCTTCGTTTAGCACGCGCGTGGTCGATTCACTGAGGCGCCCCGGGTGGAGCTGACCGCCGGGATGAAAGATGTCGTCGCGAGGTGGTTCCGAAGCCGCCATGTCGGTCGTCATTGCTCCTGCGCCGTACTGCCAATCATAGGAGGCGGGGCGCGGGCGTGCAACGGCAAAGCCGCTTTCGTGTCTTGCTCGGCCTCGTCCGAACGCCAAGCCGAAAATTCTCACCACGGATTGCACGGATAACACGGATGTCGAAATCGCCGAGCGGTCGCGCTGGAAAGCAGGTGGGCAGCACTGGTCGGCGGGCACGGCGCGGGTCACCGAGAAGTAATGAATGACTCGCCCAAATCTTTCCATAAAACACCGGGGGCGTCGATCGATGTACACGGATTCACATTCGTTGCCGACCGCGCGTTTCGGCCGCAACGTCCGTACGCCGTAAACTCGTTGCGCTTCGGCGGCAGTGTGCCTGTCACAGTTCAGTTCTATCGAGGACCATCCTCCACCGAAAGTTGACGCCCATCCACGACGGGCTACAATCCGGGTTGGACCGATGACGCAACTCGATGTTCAATTGGTACAACGAGAAACGACATGCAACCGGAGGGCCGCACCATGAGCGAACTCCCATTCCCCGAGATGCCACACGCGGAAGCGGGACGCAAGCGAATAGCGCGACTGCCGGCCGCACTGGTGAGCGTCCTGATCCTTGGCTTCGCGGTGTACGCTTCGCGCGACACGGCCGGCCTGGCCACCGGCGGCGACAAGACCACGACGATTGCCGTGGCCAAGGCGAATGCATTCCTCGACATGCTCGACGCCAAGCAGCGTGACAAGGTGCTGTATGAGTTCGGCAGCGCCAAGAAGCCGTCGTGGTCCAACTTGCCGGTGACGATGGTGCCTCGCAATGGCTTGCCGCTCGGCGAACTCACCAAGCCGCAACGCGCCGCGGCCCTCGACGTCCTCGCGGCCGTCCTCAGCAAGCAGGGCTACCAGAAAGCCATCGACATCATGAATGCCGACGACCAGCTCGTCAAAGGCAAGGACAACAAGATGCGGTTCGGGACCGAGCACTTCTTCATCGCCCTGTTCGGCAAGCCGTCGCCGACTGAGCCGTGGATGGTGCAATTCGGCGGCCATCACCTCGGGATCAACGTCACCATGGTCGGCAAGAACGCCGTGCTGACGCCGACCCTCACCGGCACGCAACCGGATGCGTTCACGAGGGCCGGCAAGACGGTGCGGCCCCTGGGACCGGAGAACGACCTGGCCTTCAAGCTGGTCAACATGCTCGACGCCCAGCAGCGGAAGCAGGCCGTCCTCGGCGCCAAGCCCAAGAACCTCGTGCTCGGTCCCGGCAAGGACGGCAAGGCCATTCCGCCGGAAGGGCTCAAGGGCTCTGCGCTGAATGAAGCGCAGCGCGCCGTGCTCGTGGAGTTGATCGCGGCCTGGGTCAACATCCTGCCGCCCGACGCCGCCGCAGCCGCATGGCCGCGATCAAGACGAAGCTCGACGACACCCACTTCGCCTGGTACGGGCCAACCGCCAACGGCAGCGCCGCGTACTTCCGCGTCCAGGGCCCGACGCTGCTCATCGAATACGCTCCGCAGGGGAGCACGAACCACATTCACACCATCATTCGCGATCCGAGCAACGATTACGGCGCGGAGTTGACCAAGCGTTGACGTCGACAATGAACCTACTAGTAACCGCCGGCAACACGCAGGTCTTGATCGACCGGGTGCGCTGCCTCACCAATATCTTCACCGGCCGCACCGGGGCCGGCATCGCGCTGTGCGGCTGCGAGCGCGGCCATCAGGTCACGTTGCTCACTTCTCATCCGGAAACCGTGGATGCGACACGCGCGGACTGGCGCGAACGCGGCGCGCTCACCGCGTACCGCACGTTCGAGGACTTGCAGGCCCTGATGGCCTCGCTCATTCCGACCGGCCGATTCGACGCGATCATCCATGCCGCCGCGGTCAGCGACTACTTGGGAGCGGGCGCCTACGCCCTGGCGCCGGGCACGCGGTTCGATGCGGAGGCCAGCGTGTGGCACGGGGTCGATGGTCCGCCGGCCCTCGTCGATCGCACCGCGGGCAAAATCAAGAGCGACGAGCCGGAATTGTGGCTGCGGCTGGTCCGGGCGCCCAAGCTGGTCGATCGCATCCGCGGCGAATGGGGATTCGGCGGGCAACTGGTGAAGTTCAAGCTCGAGGTCGGCCTGAATGAGAAAGAGCTGCTCGACGTGGCCGAAAGGTCGCGCCGGCAGTCGCAGGCCGACTGGATGGTGGCCAACACGCTGGAAGGCGCCGCCGAATGGGCCTTCCTGGGACCGTTCGCGGACGGCTATCATAAGGTCAGCCGCGCCGATCTGGCGGCGCGGCTGCTCGAAACGCTGGAATGGCGCCATCCATGTCCAACATCCTCCTCGGCGTGACGGGGTCCGTCGCCGCCATCTACACCCCGGAGCTTTTCGACGAGCTGCGCGGCGCCGGCCATCACGTCAAAGTCGCGGCCACCCGGGCGTCGCTGTACTTCTTCGAACCGGCCCGGCTGGCGCCGCGCGATCCAAGCGTGGGCGATCGGGGCGTGCGCAATTCCGAGGTGGTGGTGCTCGATGAGGACGAGTGGCCCGGCCCGCGTTACCAGCGCGACGATCCGGTGCTGCACATCGAGCTGCGCCGCTGGGCCGACGTGCTGGTGATCGCTCCCCTGGACGCCAACACGCTGGCGAAGCTGGCCCTCGGGATTTGCGACAACTGCTTGACTTGCGTGTACCGCGCCTGGGACCGGTCGCGGCCCGTGGTGCTGGCGCCGGCCATGAACACGCTCATGTGGGAGCACCCAGCCACCGCCCGCCATCTGGCCCAGATTGCCGGCGACCTCTCCGGGCTGACCGCGCCGGCCGTCGCCAATGGCATCGCTCTCGCCGAATGGATCAACGCGAACACCGGCAACCTCACGATCGTGCCGCCGGTGGTCAAGGCGCTGGCCTGTGCGGACGTCGGCATGGGCGCCATGGCGGGCCGGGCGGAGATCCTGGCCGCGGTCAAACGCCGCTTTTCTGCTTGACAGGCGGGCAAGCGCAAATCCATACTTGACGTGCCTTCCATCTCTCGACGTTCTCATTCATGGTCCCCGATACGAAGGGGTCGTCTCATGCTCGGACGCCATCGCCAAAACTGGCCGCGCGGCTTCACGCTGATCGAATTGCTCGTGGTCATCGCCATCATCGCGATTTTGATTGCGCTGCTGGTGCCCGCGGTCCAGAAGGTCCGCGAGGCCGCCGCCCGAACCCAATGCCAGAACAGCCTCAAGCAACAAGGCCTGGCCCTGCACGCCCATCACGACGCCATCCGCCGGTTCCCGTCGGCCCACCAGATCGGCCAGTTCTGGGACACGCCGTATCTGCGCGACGCCCCGCCCGGCGGCGTCGATCCGGCCACGGGATATCCCAACGACGGCCCGTACCTGAGCTGGACCTACCACATCGCGCCCTACATGGAGCTGGACAACATTCACAAGACGTTCAACCGCAAGCTCTGGCCCTGGTGGCAATACCAGCCCAACGGCGCCACCGTCAACGGGCTGACGGCCCGGATCATGCGCTGCCCATCCGACGCCCGCGCGGAGGGGGACCTGGTCTGCAACTTCGGCGGCAATCTCGCGGCCCTGACTTCGTACATGGGGGTGAACGGCCGCGATCAGTTTCGCGAGGACGGCGGCCAGGACGGCATCCTCTACGTCAACGCGTCGGTCCGCATTCCGCACATCGGCGACGGCACCAGCAATACGCTCCTGGTCGGCGAGCGGCCGCCGTCGAACGATCTGCGCTACGGCTGGATGTGGGCGGGGTCGGGGGATTCGCCGTACTTCGGGACAACCGACGTGGTGCTCGGCGTCCGCGAAGTCACCAACGGCGCGCCGAACGGTCCGCGCGAGTTCTACCGCCCCGGCAGCTTGAACGATCCGCAGAACATCCATCGCTATCATTTCTGGAGCCTGCACACCAACGGCGGCAACTGGCTGTTCGCCGACGGCAGCGTTCGCTTCATTACTTACTCGGCGGGCCAAACGATCGTCGGCAATTACAACGGGATCACCAACCTGACCTTGCTGGAAGCGCTGGCTTCCCGCAACGGCGGCGAGGTCACCGGACCGGAGCAATAACCGCCATGCGAACCGCGGCCGTTGCGTTCCTCTGCCTGGCGACGCTGCTCGGCGCGATGGGTTCCCTTGGTTGCAACAGCCAACCGAAGGACCCGCCGAACCCCGAGCTGAAGGCGCCCGACGTGCCGCCGTCGAGCTCGCGAACCCCGCCGGCCAATCCGAATGCCAAGAAGACGTGAGTGAGACTAGCCAAACCACTTCGGCATCGCGCCCGCCGCGGGCAGCTTGACGACGCTCAAGCTGCTGATCTGCGGATTCTGACGGACCTCTTTCAGCGCTTCCTCGCCCGGCATGCTGTCCAGATTCAAGACGCCCATGGCGTCGCCGCCCGGAACCTGCCGGCCGACGTTCATCTGGGCGATGTTGATGTGGTGCTTGCCGAAAATCGTGCCGATGAAGCCGATCAGGCCGGGCACGTCGCGGTGCGTGAAGATCAAGAGGATGCCGTCCATGTAGGCTTCGAGGTGGTGCGGTCCCAGTTGAACCAGCCGCAGGAACTGGTTGCCGAACATGGTGCCGGCGGCGGTGTAGGTCTTCTTGTCCGTGACCACCTCGGCCTTGATGAGCGTGCTGAAGTCGCCCTTCTTGGGGTTCGACTGCTCGACGATCTCGATGCCGCGCTCGCGCGCCAACAGCTCCGCGTTGACGATGTTGACGTCCTGGGCCAGACGAAACTCCAGCAGGCCGGCAGCAAACGCGGCGGTGATCAGCTTGGTGCTGCGGCGGGCGACTTCGCCGCGAAACGTCAGCTCGGCGCGCTGGATCGTCCCCTGGCACATCTGGGCGTGCAACAGGCCGAGCCGATGGGCCAGATCGACATACAGCCGCAGCTCGTGCAACTCGGTGCGATCGACCGGGGCCATGTTCACGGCGAAGCCGATGATGCCCTTCGTGAGAAAATCGACGAGCAACTGCGCCGCCTCGAGCGCGACCGATTCCTGGGCCTCGACGGTGGACGCGCCCAGGTGCGGCGTCACGACGACGTTGGGCAGCTTGACCAGCGGATGCTCGGCGGGCGGCGGCTCTTGCACGAACACATCCAGCGCGGCGCCGGCCAAGTGTCCCGACTGCAGCGCCTGGGCCAGCGCCTCTTCGTTGATGATGCCGCCGCGGGCGCAGTTGATGACCCGGCTTCCCTTTTTCATCATGCCCAATTCGCGAGCGCCGATGAGGTTCGTGGTCTCGGCGGTCAGCGGCGTGTGCACCGTCAGGAAGTCGACGCGCGGCAGCAGGCTGTCGAGATCGGCCGCCGCTTCGATGCCGAGCTGGGCGGCCCGGTCCGGCGCCAGAAACGGATCGTAGCCGATCACCTTCATGTCGAGCCCGGCGGCGCGGCGGGCGACCTCCCGGCCGATACGGCCCAGGCCGACGACGCCGAGCGTCTTGCCGGCGAGCTGGGTGCCGATGAATTTCGAGCGATCCCACTTGCCCTGCCGCACGGTGGCGTCGGCGGCAGGTGTGTGCCGGGCCAGGGCCATGAGCAAGGTGACGGTCTGCTCGGCGGTGCTGACGGTGTTGCCGCCGGGCGTGTTCATGACGACGATGCCCTTGCGGGTGGCGGCGGCGACGTCGATATTGTCCACACCGACGCCGGCCCGGACGATGGCCCGCAGCTTGCCCGGCTGGTCGAGCAGCTCGGCGGTGACCTTGGTGCCGCTGCGCACGACCATCCCGTCGGCAGCTTGCAGGGCTTGCTTGAGCTCGTCGCCCTTGAGGCCGGGGCGGTTGTCGAGCTCGAGCCCCGCCTGCGTGATGAGGTCGAGCCCGCCGGTCTCGAGTGTGTCGCTGATGAAGACGCGTGGCATAGCTGCTGGGGCTCCACCAACTAGGGGATGGGGGGATTGATCGTCGCGCTCGGAGCGATGAGGTCTACGTCGGTAATCGTAACCGAATAACTTACCTGCGAAAAGCTGTATACAACCTCGACAGGATCGCGGAGCATGACAAAGCCCGTTCCACGCCGTTGCCCTTGTTGGGGCGCAGCCCGCAATTCCTGGTCAAGCCAATTCAACGCGCTGCTGAATCGACGGGCCGTGGCCGGGTCGCTCAGCCAAAGATCAAGCCACATCTTCGCGGATTTGTCCCGAGCCTGAGTGGTCCAGGCTAATGCGTAGGGCATGGATCCTGGTCCCGTCGCTTGATTTCTCCGATGTGCCGATCGAGATCAGCCAGTCGCTCGGGATCGTTGGTGAGTGCTCGCATGTGCTGAAACACTTCCAGCGTCGTGTGCAATCCGCTCTGGTTGCAACGTCGTTCAATCTCCGTGGCCGGTCGAAAGACGCCGATCAGTTTCCCAGTACTGTCGCGAATTTCCGTGGCTTCCGTCAGGGATGCCAAGTCGCTCACCGCCTGTTCACTGACCGTTACGGTGCTCATGATGGCCCTCCTCTCGCTGCTCCAAATTATGCCACCTACATTGCGGCTTCGAAACGGCAATTCGTCACACCGATCATGATGTCGCAAACACCCTTTGCGCCGCCGCCACGCCCTTGCCCACCTCGACCGGATGGCCCATCGCGTGCAGCACCAGCTCGACTCCCGCGATCGCCGCCAGGATGTCGAACTGGTCGATGTACCCCATGTGGGCCAGCCGGATGATCTTGCCCTTGAGCGTGTCCTGGCCGTTGGCGAGCTTGAGGCCGTACTGCTGTTCGAGCCTGGTGAGCACGACGGTGCTGTCGATGCCGGGCGGGGCCTTGACGACGGTGAGCGCGTTGTTCGGCTGCGCGGGAAACAGCTCCAGCCCCAGCGCCTGAAAGCCGGCCCGCGCCGCCTGGGCGTACTTCGCTTGCCGTTTCCAGACGTTCTCGATTCCCTCGGCCAAGATCTTCTTCAGGCTGACTCTCAGGCCGCGGATCAGCGTGTGCGCGGGCGTGTACGGCGTGTCGTTGTTCTCCAGGCTCTTGCGGGCCTTCTTGAGGTCGAAGTAAAAGCTCGGCGGCGCCGGATGCCGCTCGATCGCTTGCCATGCCTTGGCGCTGACCGACAGGAACGCCAGTCCCGGCGGCAACATCAGGGCCTTTTGCGAACCCGTGCAGCAGATGTCGATGTGCCAGTCATCGGTGCGGCATTCCAGCGCGCCCAGGCCGCTGACCGCGTCGACGATCAGGATCGCCGGCGTCGCCGCCGCCAACCGGCCGAACGCGGCGATGTCGTGGCCGATGCCGGTCGACGTTTCGCTCAAGGTCGCGCACACCGCGAGGGCGTCGGGATGATCGGCGAGGGCCTTCTGCAATTGCTCCGGCTGTACGGCTTGGCCGTACGGCACGCTGACCACGACCGCTTCGATGCCGTAGGCCTTGGCGATGTTCTTCCAGCGTTCGCCGAACCGGCCGGCGATCAAGCAGATGACTTTCTTGCCGGCGGGCACGCTGTTGACGAGCGCCGCTTCGAGCGCCCCGGTGCCGGAGCTGGTCAGCGGGATGATCTGGTTCTTCGTGCAGAAGATCGTCTGCAAATCCCGCAGCACCTCGCCGAGCAGCTGGCGGAACTCCGCGGTACGGTGGAAGAACACCGGTTTGGCGAGCTCCAGCAGGGTTTCCTCAGGGACGGGCGTCGGCCCTGGGGTGAGCAAGCGTTGTTTGAGCGGCATGGAGCGATTCCTTGTGAACCTGGTAGTTGTTATTGTAGGGCGGTGTAGAATGCGGGTTAGATCAGTGAGGATTTCCCATGAAATCGCCGTTTCCCGGCATGGATCCGTTCATCGAGGCGTGCGGACTGTGGGAGGGATTTCATCACCATGTCATTGAGCACATCAGCGCGGCGCTCGCGGACCAGGTTCCGGAAAACTACTTCGTTGACACGGGAACACGCAACTATGTTGTGCTCGTGGAAGAGGAAGGAAAGAAGCCGAGCGTTTTCAAGCCGGATGTCGATGTGAGTACGCGAACAAGTCGGAGGCGGGCTAACGGCGCCGCCGCGGTGCTAGACGAATCGGCAGTTGGCGAGGACACGTACACGGTCCGGGCTTTGATCTCGGAGGAGTTTCGAGAGTCGTTCATCGAGATCTATGCCGCCGAGCCGGAGCGGCGCCTGGTGACTTGCATCGAAATGCTTTCTCCTTCCAACAAGCGCAAGGGCACGGCCGGCTGGGATGAATATCTGCGTAAACGCAATGGGCTGCTCTTGGGCGAAGCGAACTTGGTGGAGATCGACCTGCTGCGCGGCGGCCAGCGGATGCCGACGGTCGATCCGTTGCCGAGTTCTCCCTACTACATCCTGGTGGCGCGCAGGCCGAAAGCGCCCTACTGCCGAGTGCAAACCGCCCATTATCGGCGGCCCCTGCCCAAGTTGGTCGTGCCGCTCGAGTCTCCCGATCCCGATCTGTCCGTTGATTTGCAATCCATTGTCGATGCGATTTACAAACGCTATCGCTACCGCCCGCGCATCGACTATGCCAAGCCGCTGAAGCCGCGCCTGCCCAAGGAGGACGCGGCGTGGCTGCGGCGAACCACGCGCGAATCGGTCCGCTCCTAGCCGTTGCATGCGAGCATCGAAGGCAGGTCATTTCCCGCCATTCCAGTAGATCCGCACATTCTTCGTTTGCCGCCCGACAGCAACGATGTCCACGCGGCCATCGCCGTCCAGGTCCGCCACGGCCAGGTCTTCCACGGCGACGCCGCCCGGATCGACGAGCTGGCGCGACCATGTCGTGCCTTGCTCGTCCATCGCCTTGTACACGCGCACCCCGCGCCGTTGCTTGCCGCCGTCGTCGCGCACGCCGATGATCAGCTCGTCGCCTGCCTTGCCGTCGAGATCCGCGAACGACACGGCATGGCCCCACTTGAGCTCCTCGTCGATGACGTGGCGCGTCATGCGGCCCGAGCGGCTCCCCGGCTTCGGCGCCACATAGACCACAACCTGGTCGCCATGCCATGGTTCGATCGTGCCGATGAGCTTCCTGTCATTGGCGAGCTTGCCTTGCTTGATCTCGCTGGCGCCGCGCTTGCCTTGCGGCGTGGCCTGGTTGCCGTCGCCGAGCTTGTGCCGTATCCACTTCTCGCCGCGCTTCGTCAGAAGATGCACTCCCTCGTAGCTCGCGGTAATCACATCCATGCCCTTGCGATACAGAGCAGGGATCGGCTGGAAATTGTGAATGACGCGCAAGCCATGATCGAGGATTTCGGGCGTCCAGCGATCCTTCACAGGATCCTTGGGAATGCGATAGGCGATGATCCGCACCGGCTCGCCGTCCTGCCAGTTGTTCTTCGCCGTGCTCCCCTTGCCCATGAGCGGGACCGAGATCAGCTCGGCCTTACCGTCGCCGTCGACGTCGGCGAAGCGGATGCGGTGTACGGTCGGCTCCATGTCAATGGGATGGATCGACCACGGCTCGTCGAGGGATTTGCCGCGCTTGAGCCATTGCAGGGTGCCGCCGGAGCTGGTGTTGAACGCCTTCCAGTCGGCGCCGAGGGCGAAGTCGAGCAGGCCGTCGCCGTCGATGTCGTGGGCGTCGATGCAGACGTTGTCGGGCTTGGTGCCGCCCTGGATGATGGTCCGCATCTCCCAGGTCGGATTCTCGAACCAGATCACGCGGGTGGTATCGACGACGACGATGTCTTTCTTGCCGTCGTGGTTGACGTCGGCCAGCGACACGGCGTAGCCGACACCGAGCTTGGTTTCGATTTCCTGCATGCGGAACGAGGCGATGGTGTCTGCTGTCTGTGCCTGGATCGATGAACCCAAGCCAAGCAAGCAGCACAACATGCCGCTGAGCGAAACCAACAAGGGCTTCATGTGAGCAACTCCATTATTTCGTAATGCGTTTCGCCAGTTCCTCGACAAATGCGGCGTGCTCCGCCGACTGCAAGCCTTGATTCAAAGTCGCCAATACCTTCGCCATGTCCCCGGCGAGAAACGCGGGGCCGTTGAGCCACAAGCCAGGAAACACGCGCGACCGCCAGACGCCGTCGGGCGGTTCGGGCAGAGGTTGGAGCTTTCCTTCGTGGCGATGGAACCAGCGGATTTCACGTTCCTCGACCAGGATGACGACGTACTCCAGCACGCCCCCTTCCTCATACAAGTCGAACTTGTCTCCAAGGTCGTATGACGCCCTGCTGAGGCTGACTTCGCCAACGAACTCGAACCCGCCCTCCAGATATTTGCCCACCCGTTTGGTGCGACCACCTGCTTCAGGGAGAATGCGCAAATGGCAATCCGGCTGCGGCGCATCCGTCAACATGAGGTGCGTCGAAGCCTTGTTGCCTTTCGTACCGGGGGTGTGGACGGCATAGAAGCCCAACCAAACGCCCAAGTCAAAGTCCTGGTCGCCATGATCCATGCTCAGCGGTGACGACATGATGTGAACCACCCCCTTGATCAGCTCCGCGCGCTTCACATGCGGCATCGCCTCCCAGCGGCGCAAGAACTCATCGCGCGAAAGGCGCTGACCTTCTGCCAGCGGCGGCACCTGTGTTTCGACGGTGGCCATCGATTCCCTCCTGGCTTTCAACCTACCACATGAGAACGCAAAGCCGCAAGCGGCTACTTGCGGCACAGTGAATGCTTCAGCGGCCGCCACGCCCCGTTCTCCTTCGAGCTAGCCACGCACTGGGTGATGAAGTTCATGCCGTCCACGCCGTCGGCGACGTTGGGGTAGAGCGTGTTCACGCCGTCGAACTTCTCCCCGGAAACCCGCTTGATCATGTCGCTGTACGCCGCCGTGTAGATGTTCGCGAACGCTTCCAGAAACGCTTCGGGATGGCCCGAGGGAATGCGGGTCGATTCGGCCGCCGCCTTGCCGAGGTAGGGGCCGCCGGCGCGCGTGTAGATCTGGTGCGGCTTGCCGTTCTGGCGCACCAGCATCTTGTTCGGCTCTTCCTGATGCCACTCCAGGGCGCCCTTGGTGCCGTCCACCTCGATCCAGATGTCGTTCTCGCGGCCATGCGAGATCTGCGAGGCCGTCACGGTGCCGAGCCCGCCGTTCTGATACTTGATGATCGCGGCGCCGTAATCGTCGAGCGCCCGGCCTTGCTCGAACGCCTTGAGGGTGCATGAAATCTGGTCCGGAATCAGTCCCGTGATGAAGCGGCCCAGGTTGTAGGCATGCGTGCCGATGTCGCCGAAGCAGCCCGCCGCGCCGGACTTGGTCGGATCGGTGCGCCAGGCCGCTTGCTTCTGGGCGTCCTTCTCCAGCCGCGTCCGCAGCCAGCCCTGGATGTAGCACGCCCGCACCGCCTGGATTTCACCCAGTTCGCCGGCCAGGACCATCTCGCGCGCCTGCCGCACCAGCGGGTAGCCTGTGTAGTTGTGCGTGACGCCGAAGACGACGCCGGACTTCTGCACGACCTTGGCCAGCTCTTCCGCCTGGGCCAGGTCAAAGGTCATCGGCTTGTCGCACATGACGTTGAAGCCGGCCTCGGCGAAGGCCTTGGCGATCTCGAAGTGCGTGTGGTTCGGCGTCGCCACCGCCACGAAGTCGATGCGCTCCGACGCCGGCAACTTCAGCTCGGCGGCGATCATCTCCTGGACCGAGCCGTAGGCGCGTTCGGGCTTGATGTCGTAATCGGGCGCCGAGGCCTTCGCCCTGGCCGGATCGGACGACAGCGCCCCAGCGACCAGAGAGGCGCGGTTGTCGAGGATCGCGGCGGTGGCGTGAACCCGGCCGATGAACGCGCCCTGGCCGCCGCCGACCAGGCCCATGCGGAGCTTGCGATTGAGGGGTGCGTTGGTTGGCATGTGGAATCTCCCGGGTGTGGTGACAGGGTAGTAAGCCCGCGGACGGCGGTCCGGGGGCTGATAGGTGACGAGGGAGATGATAATGGGGAACGGCGCGGGAGGGAAGAAGAAAGAGTTTTCCTGCGAAGGCAAGATCAGCCATCCCGATCACAAGACGATCGAGCTGTTCGGTGGCACAAGGTGCTGATGAACACGGAAGGCCAGAGCCAGGCGAAGCGGCAGGTGGTGGTTCTGGATTGATGGGTTAGGTTAGCGCCAATGGTTCAAGATGATGTACTCGTTCGCAATCGGCACGTTGGCTGCTTCGAGTTTGCGGATGGCCGTGACGATGCCTTTGTAGGAAAGGTCCCGCGTAGGATCGTTTTCTCGGCGCACGACGAGTATCCCGTGGTGGCGTCCGTGCGCGTCTTGAATCAACAAGTGCAACTCCTCAAAGTCCTCATGATTGGCCGTCAAGCAGACACGTTGTTCACGAATCGCATAGGCAAGCTGAACCGCGTCGGAACGGCCCGCCAACCCGGCCGCAATCGGCTCCGTTACGGTGTGTCCCGCTTTTTCGAGCAGGCCGGCGAGGACCGTGGAAGCCATGTCTTCGTCGAGGTGGATATTCATATGCCGAGTCGCGCCCGTTCCTGCGGCGAGAGTGGCCGGTATTTGCCGCCGTACTTGTAGTCCGCGTCGTTCATGCCGGTGGCTTCCATGATCCGTTCTTCGCGCTCGAAATCTTCCCGGATTTCCGGCGGGTCTGACTGACAGTACGCGATGGCTTCGCGCACCGCCTCGAGCGGCAGGTTGTAGTCGGCGGCAATCTCCTCCGGCGTCATAGGCGCCTCGGCGCTCATGAAGCGGCCGTACAACGTACGGGCCTTGATCCGCCTGCCTTTGATGGAAAGCTGTTTGTACGACGACAGCGGATCGCGGGCCAGGTGCTGCCACGCGATGGTGGTTGATGGATTGCTCATGACCGGATTGTACCAAACGCCGCGCTGTGGCAACAGCCGATTGCCATTCGCGAATCGCGAGGCTCAGGTGTCAGTTGGTGTCTCGTCCCACCTGTTCCCTGGAGCATATCCGCAGAGCCAATTCAGCGCAAAGTGGCGTTCCATCGTAACTGAGCGGATGCAAGTCCATTCTTCCGCCGTCAGTCTCCGGTATGCTTTTCCAAATGCCGGGAAGTCTTCATCGATCACGGAGGAAAATGTGCCTTTCTTGTGTGCTTCGTTGGCCGAGAATCGAATAATGTCATCCAGCGTCTTGAAACCTCTCTTCTGCGTGATTGTTGGATCGACAAAGTCGCGTCCTTCCTCAATTAGCTGACGGGTTCGGCTGCGCCAGTGCCAGAACTCGGCAATACTTCTAGCGCGGTCGATCTCTGCCGTTGGCCGAAGCGTTGCTGTCCGAAGTATCTCTGGCACTTCGGTGCGCAGATGCGTCTTCAACAATGCGTGATCTGCCTGCGTGTCATATGCCGGCACTTCCTCAACGAAGTTCAATGCCCAAAGCAAGATCTGGACCGCCTCGATCCGCCATGACGCACTAATCTGATCTCGATCGGACATGTCGAGCGGATTGGTCGCCGCGAATTGCTGCTCCCAGGGAGAAAGCTCGGAGCGCAATGGTCCCAGGCGCGCCCAGAATTGTTCCGCTTCGATTGCACGTCCCGTGGAAAGCGATCCTGGTCCTCCTGAGACCAATTCTTCATGACTTTGGCTAGAAGATCACGCGGCGGTCTGGTCATGGCATGAACAACCACGCACTTGAGTATGATCGCACGGCCGGCCGCATCACGTGCGGATGGTCTCGCTTGCGTTTTGATCATGACCGCACTCCGTCAGGCACGACGCAACGCTGACTTGCGATAACACGGTCTACGCCCTACCATTGTAGCAGTGTTCGTATGAACGACCCACAGCCCCGCGCCGCACGAATGGGCTCCCAATATCGGCGCATGAAAGGATGTCCAATGTCAAGCTCCGTCAAGCCATCGCCCTCGAAGCCGCGCGGTTGATGTACGAGCGCGTCGAAAGCGAGTACTACACCGCCAAGCGCAAGGCCGCCAAACGGCTCTGCCGGCAAAGCGTCAAGCCCTCCGACCTCCCGTCGAACGCCGAAATCCGCGATCAGATCCAGCTCTTCGCCCGCCTGCACGAAGGCGATTCGCGCACCAAGCACCTGCGCGCGATGCGCCTGGCCGCCCTGCATCTGATGCGGCTCTTGAAGGCGTTCAAGCCGCGGCTCATCGGCAGCGTCATGACCGGGCACGTGCGCCAAGGGTCCGACATCGACCTGCACGTCTTCTCCGACAGCGCCAGCCTCATCACCGACCTGCTCGAGCAGAACGGCTACCAGTTCGACCTCGAACGCAAGCAGGTCGTCAAGCACGGCGACGCGCGGGTGTTCACGCACATCCACGTCTACGACCGCTTCACCTACGAGCTGACCGTCTACCCGGAAGACAAGGCCCACTATGTCTTCCGCAGCTCGATCACCGGCAAGGCGATCGAACGCGCTTCCGTCGCGGAGCTCGAAGAGTTCCTCCGGCAGGAGTACCCCGACCTCGACCTGGAGAACGAAGTCGCGGCCACGGACGAGGTCGAGGATCCGTATTCCGTCTTTCGCCGGCTGCTCTTGCCTTTGGAGAACGTGCGGCAAGCGCCGGTCCATCATCCCGAAGGCGACGTCCTGTATCACTCGCTGCAGGTCTTCGAGCTGGCGAAGGAGCATCGGCCGTATGACGTGGAGTTTCTCCAGGCGGCGCTGTTGCACGACGTCGGCAAGGGGATCGACCCGGGCGATCACGTCGCGGCCGGGCTGGACGTGCTGGAGGGATTGATCACTGAGCGGACGCGGTTCTTCATCGAGCACCACATGCACGCGCTGGAATTCAAGGCCGGCAAGCTCGGGGCAAAGCTGAAGGCCGAGCTGCGGGCGTCGCCGGATTTCGACGACTTGATACTGTTGCGCGAGCTGGACACGGCCGGCCGGATTCCCGGGGCCGCGGTGGGAACCGTGGATGAGGCGCTCGATTTCATGCGCGAGCTGGAACGAGAGAACGGATGACGCTACTTGCCCTCGATCGGCTGAAACGGGATGCCCTTGCCGATTTCATCGACGTTGTTCTGCGTGCCGAACTGGATCCATTTCCACTCGTCGCGCCATCGTTCCAGACCATAGTTGAACTGGATCGAGCCGTTCTCGTAGTACGCCATCACGAAGAACTGGTATTGCCTGGAGCTGTAGCGTTTGTAGCCCACCAGCTCGAAACCGTCGGGCTTGCCGTAACGGGAAAAGATGCCCGCGAAGACCTTGCGGAACGGCTCGTCGAGCTTGGCGAACGCCTTGGGGTACTTGGCCCGGCTCTTCAGGTGGTCGACCGCCTTCTCGACCTGGCCGGAGTTGATCAGCTCCTGATGCTCGGCGATGAACGCTCGATAGTCAAAGCCGATGTCCGGCCCCTTGTCGACTTGGCGGGGCGGCGCCGGCGTTTGCGTTCGTGCCGTGCTCAGGCACAGGGCCAGCGTCGCGACGGCGCAGGCAACGTATCCAGCCTTCGACATGGCAAGTCCTTTCATGCACGGGATGGTTTCACGTTGGACGGGAAGCGCAATCACTTCGCTGGATCGCGCGTCAGCCGCACCTCCAGGACCCCTTGTCCTGGAAGGCCCCCCGGCGCCACAAAGGGCACGATGAGGTTGGTTTCGATCTTCAGCTCCGCCTTCATGACGAAGCCGTTCTTCAGGTCAACGAGCGCCGTCCCTTCCACGGTCCCGACGTTGTCCTTGTCGGCGCCCTGGAGCGTGCCGTGCAACTTCAGATGGGCTTCCTCACGCTTCTCGTGAAAGCGCCGGCCTTCGTACACCGCGGTCAGGTCGAGCGTCGCCTTGTTCCAGGTCCGCTGCTGGGTCCAGCTTTCCAGCGGTTGCAGCTCGCGGTTGGGCAACTGCAGGCTCGCCAGATCGAAGCCGTCGGCCAGGCGCCCCAGCAGTTCAGCAGCATCCTTGCGCACCGTCGGCTCCAGATCGCCGAGATCGACGGTGTGCTTGCCGACCGTCCCCGCCGGATCGAGCCGCCAGGTGGAAGGGGTTTTTGCCGTCGCGTCGAGGGCTTCGCCCAGCACTTTTTCGACGATCGCCGGGATGCCGTTGGTGGCGAACTCGAAGCGGACGCGGGTCCAGCGCACGTGCAGTGCCGCCCCGTTGCCGTCGGGTTTCACGGTTTCCTCGAGGTCGGCATGCAGACCAAAGTCGTAGGTGTCGTCGGACACGGTGACGCTGGCCTGGCTGGAGAGCTGGGCTTTCCGCATTGGCCCGTCCAGCCGGTGGGCGAGCAGCGCCGGCCGGCGCTCGAGCGGCGGCGCCAGCGGCTCCCAGGGCGCCACCTCGAGCCACTGCGCCTTGCCCGGTGCGTTCACCAGCACCGGCTGCAGCCAGTACATGTGGTCCTTGGGCAACGGCGGCAGCGGCACCTCCACCGACCCGCGGCCGTCCTTGTACGTCACGGGAACGTCGGTGCGCGGACCGTCGCCGCGGCGTCGGGCCGGCTTGCGCCACGACACCGGCTTCGGCGCGGCCACGTCGCCAGTCCACACCACCACCTTCAATTCCTTGATGCTGCCGCGCGGATCGACGCACTCGAAGTCCATTCGGACCCTGACCTGCTCGCCTTCGAGGTAGGGTTCGCCCACGGTGCGCGTGACCACGCAATCCTCGAAGAGTTCTTTGACCTCGTCGCCAGGTTCCGGCTCCTCGGGCTCGTCGATTGGCTGCTGTTTACCGGGCCCGGACTTGTCGCCGGCTTTGGCCAACGTGTTCTTATCCGGCGGCTGGGGTTCCGGCGCTGGCTGCGCGCGCCACGGCCCGTAAAACACCGCCAGCGACACGCCGATCGCCATGGTCAGCGCGGTCAAGCCGCCGACGATGTAGATGGCCGGGTGCGACCCCAATTTGGGCGGCGTCGGCCGCGCCATGGGCGCCGGCGCCGGTGGGTCCTGGGGGATGCTGGCGACCGGTTTGGCAACGACGGGCTTGGGGACCGGTTTGGAGACCGGCTTGGCGATCGGTGTCGCCATGGGCGGAGGCGCGGGCGGGGCAGCCGCGATCATGACCGCCTCGCCGCACGTGGGACACTGGAATGCCTGACCCCGACCATCGTCGGGGATGGCCTGGGCGGCGCCACAGCGCGGACAGGTAAATTGCAACGGCATGGATGGGTGACTCCGACGCGCCCAATCGTTCCCGCGGATGTTATCCTACCGGTAGGATAGCATCATCGCCAAGGAATGCTGGAGGTCTGCGCCATGCGCGTCAGTTTGCGTCTGCACGGCTCGACCGAAGAAGGCCAGAAGTGCCAGGCCGAGATTTCCGTGTATGCCGAGAATAACGAGGAGTTGCAACGCGTGGGGTGACGAATCCATTCGTTGCATTCTACCGGCGGACCGCCGCCCGGAAGCGGCTTGCTACGACATGTTCATGCTCATCAAGAACTCCGCGTTCGACTTGGTCTTGCGCAGCCGGGTCGTCAGCATTTCCATGGCCTCGACCGGGTGCATGTCCGAGAGCACGCGGCGGAGGATGCGGATGCGCTCGACCGCGTCGGGATGATGGAGCAGTTCTTCCTTGCGCGTGCCGGATCGGTTGATGTCGATGGCGGGCCAGATGCGCTTGTCCACCAGCCGGCGATCCAGGTGCAGCTCCATGTTGCCCGTGCCCTTGAACTCCTCGAAGATCACTTCGTCCATGCGGCTGCCGGTGTCGATCAGCGCGGTGGCCAGGATCGTCAGGCTGCCGCCCTCCTCGGTCTGGCGGGCGGCGCCGAAGAACCGCTTGGGCTTTTGCATGGCGTTGGTGTCGAGGCCGCCGGACAACAGCTTGCCGCCCGAGGGCGCTTCCGTGTTGTGAGCCCGGGCCAGGCGGGTGATGGAATCGAGCAGGATGATCACGTCCCGTCCGTGCTCCACCAGGCGCTTGGCCTTTTCGAGCACGATCTCGGCGACGTGAATGTGTTCCATGGCCGGCTCGTCGAACGTGCTGGCCACCACTTCGCAGGTGGGGCCGGCCACGGTGCGGGCCATGTCGGTCACTTCCTCGGGCCGCTCGTCCACCAGCAGCACGATCAGGTAGCTCTCCGGATGGTTCTTGAGCATGCTCAAGGCGATCTTCTGCAAGAGGATGGTCTTGCCGGCCCGCGGCGGCGACACGATCAGGCCGCGCTGGCCCTTGCCGATCGGCGTCACCAGGTCCACGACGCGCATGTTGATCTCTTCCGGCGAGGTCTCGAGCGTCAGCCGCCGGTTGGGGTGCAGCGGCGTCAAATCTTCAAACGTCGTCGGCGACACCCGCTCGTCGGGGTTGTGGCCGTTGACCAGGTCCACTTGCATGAGCGCGAAGTTGTCCTGGCCTTCGACCGGCAGGCGGATCGGGCCTTCGACGATCAGGCCGGTCTTGAGGCCTAGACGGCGGATCTGGCTCGGCGACACATAGATGTCTTCCGGGGAAGCCAGGTAGTTGTGGGCCGTGGAGCGCAGGAAGCCGTAGCCGTCGGGGAGGACTTCGAGGGTGCCGGAGCCCTTGACCGTGACGCCGCGCTCGATCTGGCGGCGGACGATCCCCATGATCAGCTGGCCGCGATTCATGCCGGTGTGCTCGTTGATCCCCTCGCGCTCGGCGAGGGCGAACAGCTTCGGCATGGCCAGCCGGTAGAGGTCGTCGAGGCGCGTCGATTCGCGGCCCGGCGCCGACGGCGGCGAGATCAGGACGGGCGCCGATTGTCGGGGCTCGCCCGAGGGGACGGCGACATCCGGCGGCTTACGCATGGTGCGGCGGCGAAGTCCGGTGCTCGAAGTGGGGTTCGAATAGTTCGAACCTTCGTCGCCACGAGCGACGGCCATGATGCTTCCTCCAAAAAGAAAGGAACAGTCGATAAGCCGTTTGCCTTGGCGGAGACGCCGATCGGCACCGATGAACGGCTTGGGATGTTCAACCTTGTCCGGGATGCGGAGTAGTACTCACGAACGTTTCTTCTGCCGCGGCAAAACGGGTTCGCCCCATGCATGGCCAATCCGACAAGGGCAGACCCTTGCGGTTAGCCTCAAGCCTCAACGAGTCCATACGTCGCAGGCGGCTGGCGGATGGGGGCGCCGGTACGAGTCAAGTCTCGGCGCAGTTCCGTTCTCGGAACCAGCGGGCGGGTGTCACGCTCGAGTCGAGGACGGCAACGACGGCTCGCCGATGAAACTCCTCTTCAAGGCGAGTCGAAGGAACGCGAGCCTACCTCAGTTCCCGCAAGCCGCCGGCTTCGACGCCGACGGACCTTTAGGGAATTCTGAGCATCCTATCTTGAACGTATGCCGGCCCCAAGGGAAGCGCTTTTTTGCCGATTCGAGCGTTTTTTTTCGCTGGAGGAAACGGACGGATTAGCAAAGCCGCAAGAACCTTGACCGGAAAGACACGAAGGCCCAAACGCCAAGATGTACTTGTATTATGGCAACTTTCCGCGTCTTGGGAAGGGCATTTTGCAAAAAATCCCTCGTTTGGTGGTTGGTGGTTAGTGGTTGGTGTGTGTGTGTGTGTGTGTGCGCGCAATGCCAATGAATCCAGTACCCACCAACCACCAACCACCAACCACCAACCAACTCAGCGCGACCCGAACTCCTGCGTCCAAAACAAGAATCCCTGGGCGTTGGTCGCCACAGCCACGCCGATTTCCTTGAAGTTCGGGTTCAGGATGTTGGCCCGGTGACCCGGCGAATTCATCCAGCCTTGCATCACCGCGATGGCCGTCGTGTAACCGAACGCAATGTTCTCGCCGTACGCCAGCCAGTTGTCGTAGCCCGCGAAGTCGAGCCGGCTGCTGACGGTCGGCCCGGTGACGCCGAACAGCGTGTGCTGCAGCGCCTGGGCCGGATTGCTCGGGAACGCTTTGCTGCGGACCGCCATCTGGTTGGAATGTTGCCAGGCGGCGTAGTTCAGCGTCAGGTTGACGGCCAAGGGCGCCAACCCGCGGCTGAACCGTTCCTGATTGACGAGGTCCACGACCAGCTGTTCGGTGGCATTGAGCTGCCGCGCGAAGCCGGGGGGCTCCTGGAACAGCGTGTTGGCGCCGACGCCGCCGTCCAGCGTGTCGACGCCGCTGCCGCCGGACAGCAGGTCGCCGCCGCCGCGGCCGAACAGTCTGTCGGCGCCGGCGCCGCCGAACAACAGGTCCCTGGCACGGCCGCCGCGGAGCGTGTCGTTGCCGTAGCTTCCATAAAGATGCGCCGGCTTGCCGATGCCTGCCGCGACCGTGATCGTGTCACCGCCGAAATCGCCGTCCACCACGATCTTCCTCACGGCCGTGGCCGGGACCTGACCCAGCAGCCGGCCGCTGTCCACCACGCGAATCCTGCCGGCCGTCTGGGTGATATTGATGACGTCGGCGCCCTGCGAGCCGAGCACGGTCAACACCCCCGCGGTCAGATTGACGAGGCTGGGGTTGGCGGCGCTGGGAACGTCGCGGCGCTCCAGCGCGTCGAACGTGGGACGAAAACGATGGCCCATGTTTTCTTTGGGATTGCGGAAGGACGAGGACTTCCTGTTCCGGTCGAACCAAGCGAATGACCCAATCGGTCGCGCAACTGTAGTCTAAACAACGATTCATCGCAAGTCGGATTGAGGCGCGGGAGGCAAGTACGTAAAAATCAGTAGTTCGCACGAAGAAATCAGTAATTCTTCAGCGATGCGCGATTCCCGCGACCGGGCCTCTGTAACTCCTTTCCAGATGTCGCCTTGCGGACTTCGTATGCACATCGCCGGGTGCTGGACAACCGGACGCGTGATTCGACATCACCCCATTTGTGAACTAGATTTGGGCGTAGGGAATGTAGGGAATCCTCATCCGTGCTCCGTACGCACCGGTTTCCCGCCCGGACTGTCATCCCGGTTTTGGGGGACGGAAGGATCAACGTGCCGCTGACTGCCGAATCATCGATCGACACCACAACGCCGTTCTTCACCAAGGCGGCGGGAAGCCAACCCATTCCGGGTTATCGCCTGATTGAACCGCTGGGCCGCGGCGGCTTCGGCGAGGTCTGGAAGTGCGAGGCTCCCGGCGGTCTTCCCAAGGCGATCAAGTTCGTCCCCGGCGACGGCTCCAGCGCGCTCAGCGCCCGCAATGCCGCCCAGCAGGAATTGCGGGCCCTCGAACATTGCAAGGCCATCCGTCATCCGTTCATCCTGTCGATGGAGCGGGTCGAGCTGATCGACGGCGAGCTCATCATCGTCATGGAGCTGGCCGACCGCAGCTTGCACGATGTGGCGCGCGAGTGCAGCGCCGTCGGCCGGCCCGGCATCCCGCGGGCGGAGCTGCTGGCGTATCTGCGTGAAGCGGCGGAAGTCCTCGACTTCCTCTATCACGAACACCGTTTGCAGCACCTGGACATCAAGCCGCAGAACCTGTTCCTGATCAGCACGCACGTCAAGGTGGCCGATTTCGGCCTGGTGAACAGTCTCGCCGAACGCCGCGCCCATGCCGAGGCGCCGTGCGGCACGCCCCTGTATTCCGCGCCCGAAGTGTTCAACGGCCGCATCAGCCAGCACAGCGACCAGTACAGCCTGGCGATCACCTATCAGGAGCTGCTGACCGGGACGTGGCCGCTGCAGGGGCGGAACTTCCGGCAGCTCATGATGCTGCACGCGACGGCCGAGCCGGACCTGGACGCGTTGCCGGCGCGCGACCGCGCGTTCGTCGCCAAGGCGCTGGCCAAGGATCCGAACCACCGCTTCCCGTCGTGCCTCGAGTTCATTCACAGCTTGATGTACGAGAAGATCGTGCTGTCCTCGGTCACGGCGGCGCCGCTGGGCCTGGAGGATCCGGCGGCGACGCCCCAGGGCTTTCTGGACGAGACCCTGCCGGACCACGAGGCGGCGCGGGCGCTGGCCCCGGCCGCGGCGGTGGCCTCGTGCGACGTGATGCCGGGCTATGAATTGCAGAAGTGCCTCGGCCGGAGCATGCTCAGCGATCTATGGCTGGTGCACGGCCCCGATGGCCGCGACCGGCACGCCCAGCTCCTGCACGCGCCGCCCTACCGGGGCGCCGTCGTGGTCGACAAACTCAACGCCCTGCGCCATCCGGCGCTGCCGGTGCAAGAGATCCTGCGCAGTCCCTCGGGGCGCATTTTCGCCGTGGGCGATCCGCAGGAACCGACGTTGGCCGATCGCTTCGCGACCTGCAGGTCGGCGGGACAGCCGGGGATTCCGCGCACGGAGCTGCTCGGCTACCTAACCAGCGCCGCCGCCGCCCTGGACGAGTTGCAGCTCGAGCACCGGTTTCCGCATCTGATGCTGCAGCCGCGCTCGATCGTGCTGCGGTCGGAGCGCGTGCTGGTGGCGCAGTTCGGCATGGCGGCGCTGTTATGGCCCTTGCAGGTGAAAGCGGCTGCCGCCCTCAATGCTCGTTATGCCGCCCCGGAGCTGTACGATCCGGGCTTCAGCCCGACGTCGGACCAGTACAGCCTCGCCCTGATCTACGCGGAAATGCTGATGGGCGTGCAGCCCCGGGCCGGACGCTGGGGCGGGGCCCGCGGTCAGGGCAAGCTCGATCTCGATCTGTTGCCCGCGTGCGACCGCGCCGTGCTCGCCCGGGCCCTCCACGCCGATCCGGCTCAGCGGTTCGCGAGCTGCGGCGAGTTCCTGCAGGCCCTGAGCAATGCGGCCCGCACCGTCGCGGCCCGCGACGCCGACCAACGCCTGGCCGAAGTCGTGCAGCTCATGGGCGTGGGCAGCGCCGCGGCGCCCATTCCCAACGCCGAGCAAGTGGCCACGGTCTGGCTCCTCTCGGCCAGCAAGGCCAAGGAGCTGCGCCAGCACGGCAACCTGCGTTATCTCGTGTACGACAATCCGGTGATCGAGCATCGCTACCCGGTCCGCATCATCCCGGGGGCGCTGCGCTTCAAGCTTCACGATCTGCCCAAGCACTTGCAGGCGGCGGTTTCCCGCCAAGACGGCGACGCCCTGGTGTGCCGCATTCCCGCGCCGCGGACGTTCTGGCAACGCTGCTTCAGCGATGAAAGCGGGCTGATCCTCCAGGTCAGCGTGCAACCGACCGACGATCCGAACCCGCAGCTGGTCGAAGCACTGGTGCGGATCGAACCCTACGGCAAGCTTGGCCAGCGCCAGGACATCAACGAGATCGGGCCAAAACTGATCGTCCAGGTTCGTTCGTACCTGGAAGAAGACCAGGATCGACGCCGCCGCGAACGCTGGCCCTGCGGTTTGCCGCTCGACATTTTCCCGATCCTGCCGGACGGCGGCCTCGGCAAGCCGCAGGCCGCGGCCGCGAAGAACCTGTCCCACGTCGGCATCGGTTTTCACGTGGCCGCGCCGCTGGAAGCTCGGCACGTTTACGTCGCGCCGCGCGACCTCGGGCCGCTCAGCAAGTACGCCCTCCTGACCCATATCACGCACTGCACTCCCAGCGCCGAGGGCGGCTTCGATGTCGGGGGCATGTTCGGCCACGCTGAAGCTCAGGCGAGTTCGTAGTTGAGCATTCCAGCCTGTTACCTCGCTTGACGACGAACGAACGTGATATCTCAATCACCGACGACATAACGACGTTGCTCATGATGTAGCATCATGAGCGCTCGGGTGAACCTATCGTTGAGACTAAGACAGCTCATGAGAAACGGTTGTTAGCATTCCTCTCCGCCGCCCGCGTTTCACGCTTGCAATCCATAGCTTCACTTCTACAATCTCGACATCGCCTTTCTCAGATTCACGGATCAAGCCCATGGGAGTGCAGTTCATGGCGAAGCGTAAACGCAGGCAGGCCACGGTCGGTGGTTATTTTCGTGAGGTGTTCGCGGCGCATCCGGAGTGGCTGAAGATCAAGAGCAACGCCGCGGTCCTGGGCAAGTATCGCGCCGATCACGGCATGGCCTCCGACGCGGCCGTGGCCAAGAACATCGTCGCCAATCTCGCCAACGTCAAGAGCGTGCTGCGCAAGAAGGGGCGCGTCAAGAGCGGCGCCAAATCGATCAGCGTCACCACAGTCGCTTCAGCCGGCAAGTTGGAGGCGCTGGAAGAGTTGATCGATGAATGCTTGACCATGGCCAAGAACATCGATCGTAGCGGACTCGAGCATATCATCAACAAGCTGCGCACGGCCCGCAACGAAGTCGTGTGGAAACTCGGCAAGTAGCCTTCGTCGAATCACGCGGACGCCGCTGGCCGCCGAGCCGCGCGACCCATGTCGCCGCTGGCCGGCGCTGGCGGCGTTTTCCGTTGGCGCCCCTTGGCACTGCTGCCGCTTGGCGTGGCTGCCGCTTGGCGTGACTGCCGCGCACGACTATGATTGAACCAGTTCCCCGCTCCAGATCAGGGATCGCGAGCAAGGCCCGGAGCGTCGTCTCCGGGTTTTTTGTCTGGACGAATGATGATGTCGCTGCGGTTGACGTGTCCGCTGGGCCATGTCTGGGAAGAGGCCGACGCGCTCCCCGGAAAGCCCGCGCGCTGTCCCGTGTGTGGCGCCGAGGTCGCCACGCACCCCAGCGGCGGCGTCAACGCCGCCCCGCTTCCCGGCGAGGAGGGCGCCCCAACGGTGGCCCATCCGCCCGACTGGCAACCGCTGGCCCCCGTGGGCGCCGAAGCGCCGCCGACCTTGGCGGATTTCGAAATCCTGGGTGAGCTGGGCCGCGGCGGCATGGGCATCGTCTACAAGGCGCGCTGGCGGCGCGAGGACCGTGTCATCGCCCTGAAGGTGATCCGCCAGGACCGGTTGCAGCACGCCGAGGCCGTGCGCCGCTTTCGGCGCGAGGCCCAGGCCGCCGCCCGTCTGCACCATCCCAACATCGTCCGCGTGTTTGATTCGGATCATTCCGGCGACACGCACTACCTGGTGATGGAGTACGTCGACGGCGTCACCTTGGAGCGCCTGGTCCAGGAGCGCGGCCCGTTGCCGCTCACGCAGGCCTGCGATTACATGCGGCAAGCGGCGCTGGGCCTCCAGCACGCGCACGATCAGGCCCTCGTTCACAGGGACATCAAGCCGGCCAACCTGATGATCGCGCCCCGCGACGCGGGCATCGACGGCGCCGCCGGCGTGGTGAAAATCCTCGACATGGGCGTGGCCCGCGTGTTGCAGCTGGGCGGCGCGCCGGCCCCGGGCGATTCCTTCAGCACGCTGACGCAGGGCGGCACCGTCATCGGCACCGCCGACTACATCGCCCCCGAACAGCTCGAAGACCCGCACAAGGCCGACATTCGCGCCGATTTGTACAGCCTGGGCTGCACGTTCTACTTCGTGCTCACCGGCCAGGTCCCGTTTCCCGGCGGCAGCCTGGTCTCCAAGCTCGACAAGCAGCGCTGGCAGGTGCCGACGTCCGTCGACGAGCTGCGCGTCGACGTGCCCGCGGCCGTGGCGGCCGTCATCCGCCAGTTGCTGGCCAAGCAACCCGCCGACCGCTATCGCACGCCGGCCGAACTGGCCGAGGCCCTGGGCGACCTGGCGCGCAGCGGCTTCACCGACGCGCGGCTGCCGCGGCGACCGATCCCCGAGCGGCTTCGCCTGGCGGGACATACCGAGAGCGTCGCCGCCGTCGCGATCGCGCCCGACGGCCGGCACGCGGTCTCCGGCGGCAAGGATCGCGTCGTGCGCGTCTGGGACCTGGCCGCCGGCCAGTGGCTGCGCAGCTTTTCCAAGCAAACGCAGGAAATCCGCGCGGCGGCGTTCGCGCCCGACGGCGCTCTGGTCGCCTGGGCCGCCGGCGTCGCGGTCCGCCTTGGCAACCCGCACACCGGCCTCGAAACGCGCCGCATCGGCGGTCACACCGACGCCGTGCGGGCCGTCGCCTTCGCGGCCAACGGCCAGCGCCTGGTGAGCGCCGCGGAGGACAGGACCGTGCGTTTCTGGGACGTGCCCAACGGCCGCGAGATCCAGCGCATGGCCAGGCACAGCGCCGGCGTGACCTGCTGCGCGGTCGATGCCGCGGGCAACGTGGCCCTGAGCGGCAGCCGCGATCAAACGCTGCGCCTGTGGGACCTGCGCCACGGCCAGGCGCTGCAGGTGATGACGCCGAACGCCGGCGCCGTCCTGTCGGTGGCGCTGACGCCGGACGCGCGTTGCGCGGTATCCGCGCATTTCGACACCCTCGTGCGCCTCTGGGACATGGCTTCCGGTCGCGAGCTGCGCCGCTTCCAGGGACACAAACAGATGGTGACCGCCGTGGCCCTCACTCCCGACGGCAACCACCTGGTGACCGCCAGCCAGGATCAAACCATCCGCCTTTGGCAGCTCGACACGGGCCTGGAGCTGGCCAATGCCGCGCTGGCGACCGGGATCACCGCCCTGGCGCTGGCGCCGGACGGCAAGCAGGCCCTGGCGGCCGGCGCCGACCGATCGTTGATCCTGCTGGAGCTGCCGATTCGAGACCAGTGATGACAACTCCGCCAGCCTTGAAGCAGCGAGCCCGGCGCCTGGAGCGCGGTCTTGAGAAACTCTACCCCGACGCGCGCTGCGCCCTGAACCATGAGAACGCGTTGCAGTTGCTCGTCGCCACCATCCTGTCCGCGCAGTGCACCGACACGCGCGTCAATCTCGTGACCCCGGCGCTGTTCGCGCGCTACCCCGACGCGCAGGCGTTCGCCGACGCCGAACTGGGCGAGCTGGAAAAGGCCATTCAGTCCACCGGCTTCTTTCGCAACAAGGCCAAGAACATCCAGGCCTGCTGCAAGATCCTCGTCGACAAACACGGCGGCAACGTGCCGGCGACCATGGAAGAGCTGGTGCCCCTGCCCGGCGTCGGCCGCAAGACCGCCAACGTGATCCTCGGCAACGCCTACGGCGTGCCGGGCATCACGGTGGACACGCACGTGCGGCGGCTGTCCAACCGCATGGGGCTGACCAGGCACGACGACGCGGAGAAAATCGAGCGCGACCTGATGGCGATCATCCCCAAGAAGAACTGGACGATGTTCAGCCACCGCATGATCTTCCACGGCCGGCAGGTGTGTTTCGCGCGCAAGCCGAACTGTGAAGGATGTAGTTTGGCGAAAGATTGTCCGAAGATTGGCGTCGCGGCGCCGTCTGCGGGGCCTAGGAAAAAGCGCGCCAATGACAACGTCGGATGAACTATGGAAAACCTCCTCAACCGCTTCTGCCGTTACGTGCGCATTGACACGCAGGCTAATGAGAGCGCGGGGACGTATCCCAGCTCCCCGGGCCAGCTGGAGCTGGGCCGATTGCTCGCGCAGGAGCTGCAACAAGTAGGTGTGCGCGACGTGACGCACGATGAACACGGCATCATCCTGACGACATTGCCGGCGACTGTGCAGCGTCAGGCGCCTGCCATTGCCTGGATCGCCCATCTGGATACGTCGCCGGAAACGAGCGGCCGCGGCGTCAACCCCGTGGTGCAGCGCGGCTATGTCGGCGGCGACATCCAATTGCCTGGCGACCCGAGCAAGGTGATCCGCGTCGCGGATAATCCCGAACTGGCGGCGCTTGCCGGCAAGACGTTGATCACTACCGACGGGACCACTCTTTTGGGCGCCGACGACAAGGCAGGCATCGCGGTGATCATGGAAGCCGCCGCCCATCTCTTGGCCCATCCCGAAATCCCACACGGCCCGATCCGCATCTGCTTCACTTGCGATGAGGAGATCGGCCACGGCGTCGATCATCTCGACCTGAAGAAGCTCGGCGCCCACGTCGGCTACACGCTCGACGGCGGCGGTCAGGGCGAGATCGACATCGAGACGTTTTCGGCCGATCTTGCCGTGGTGACGATCACCGGCGTCAACATCCATCCGGCCATCGCGAAAGGCGCCATGGTCAACGCCGTCCGCATCGCCGGACAACTGCTCGACCGAATGCCGCGGTTGACGCTGGCGCCGGAAACGACCGGCGAGCGCGACGGCTTCTTGCATCCCTACCGCATCGAAGGCGGTGTCGGCCAGGTGACGCTGCGGATTCTGCTGCGCGATTTTGTCACGGCCAAGCTCGCCGACAAGGCGCGGCTTCTCGAAGCCATCGCCGTGGCCCTGCGCGCCGAACATCCCAAGGCGAAGATCGACGTGACGGTGACGCCGCAATACCGCAACATGGCCGAGGGGCTGGCGAAGGAGCCGCGGGCCGTGACCTTCGCGGAGGAGGCGATGCGGCGAGCGGGCCTGGAGCCGAAGCGCACCATCGTCCGCGGCGGCACCGACGGCTCGCGCCTGACCGAGCTGGGCCTGCCGACGCCGAACCTGTCGTGCGGCGAGCACAATCTGCATTCGCCGCTCGAGTTTACATGTCTAGAGGAGATGGCGACCGCGGTGCGGGTGCTGGTGGAACTGGCGCAGATTTGGGGACAGGCGGAGTGGCGCGCTTGAATCCCACGCCTGGGGCCCAAGCGCGGCTGACCAGGAATCGCTGCGCTCATCCTGGGGCTTGCCTCAGGAGACGAATGATCACGCCAAGATGTCGTTCACCACGTCGTAGCCCTCGACGCCGGTCAGGCGCACATCCAGTCCCTGGTTGCGCACGCTGAACCGGTGGTGGTCGATCCCGTAGCGATTGAGGATGGTGGCGTTGATCGAGTGAATGTGGACCGGGTTCTCGACGATGTTGTAGCTGAACTCGTCGGTTTCGCCGTAGACGAAGCCTGCCTTCACGCCGCCGCCGGCCATCCACATGCTGAAGCAGCGCGGATGATGGTCGCGGCCGTAGTTGTCGCGCGACAGCGGGCCCTGGCAGTACACCGTGCGGCCGAACTCGCCGCCCCAGATGACCAGCGTCTCGTCGAGCATGCCGCGCCGCTTGAGGTCGGTGATGAGGCCGTAGCAGGCCTGATCGACGTCGCGGCATTGCAGCGGCAGGTCCGGGCCGAGGTTGCCGTGCTGGTCCCAGCCGCGGTGGAAGATCTGGATGAAGCGCACGCCGCGCTCGGCCAAGCGCCGGGCGAGCAAGCAACTGGCGGCGAACGAGCCGGGCCGATTCACCTCGGGGCCGTACAGGTCGAGGGTTTGCCGCGTTTCGCCGGCAATGTTCATGAGGTCCGGCACCGAGCGTTGCATGCGAAAGGCCATTTCATACTGGGCGATGCGGGCCAGCGTTTCCGGATCGCCGATCGTCTCCGCGGTGCGCTGGTTCAGACGGGCCAAGGAGTCGAGCATGCGTCGGCGCGTGGCCTCATCGACGCCGGGCGGATTGTTGAGGTACAGGACCGGATCGCCGCTGGCGCGGAGCGACACGCCTTGATGGCGGGCCGGCAAGAATCCCGAGCCCCACAGGCGTTGATAGAGCGCCTGGTCGTTGCCGCGCGTCCACGACGGCGTCATGACGACGAAATCGGGCAGGTTCTCATTCTCGCTTCCCAGGCCGTAGCTGAGCCAGGCGCCGAGGCTGGGCCGGCCGGGAATCTGGCTGCCGGTACAGATGTACGTGACCGCCGGATCGTGATTGATCGCCTCGGTGTGGACCGTCTTGATGACGCACAGGTCATCGACGATTCTCTGGGTCCACGGCAACAGCTCGCTGACCCACGTCCCGGCCTGGCCAGAGCGCTGGAACGAGAATTTCGACGGCGCCAGCGGGAACCGCGCCTGGCCGCTGGTCATGGTCGTGAGCCGCTGGCCGCGGCGCACCGATTCGGGCAGGTCGTAGTCGTACCAGTCACGGACCACGGGCTTGTAATCCCACAGGTCCATCTGCGACGGCCCGCCGTTCATGAACAGGTAGATGGCCCGCTTGATCTTGGGGGGGAAGTGCGGCAAGCCGCCGATGCCGCGGTTCTGGGCGTAGGCGCGGTCCTGGGCGAGGAGTGTCGTGAGCGCCGCGGCGCCGAGGCCGAGGGCGCCCTGGCGGAAGAAGTGGCGGCGGGTGAGGGCACTGGCGTGATTATGGATCGCGTTCATGAGCCTGCTCCTCGCGGCATTAGCCGCGCTTTGCCGATTCAAGCGACGGCGCAACGGAAGCGGTCGCCGGCTCGAGGCGTGCGACCGGGGCAGTCGTTGCCGCATGTTCCGGATGCTGGGTCAGAAACTCATCCATGAGACGCCAAAAACGGTCAAATGCGTCGGCATCGTCCTTGCTGTCTTGCAGAATGAGAGTGTCCCAGCTTGCCTTAGTGGAATGGTAGCGCGCCTGAATCCAATCGCGGAATTCGGCCATGAGGGAATAGCGCGCATCGACGTTCATCCGATCGAGAGCGAGTCCGTACCCATCGACAAAGGGGGCAAGCCGGACGAGCGACGGTTCGCCGAGAAACATGCCGGGCCGTCGGCGTATTTCGCTAAGCAGGCCAGGAATCGAGAGCATAATGAATCCTCAGAACGAATCGACACGATAAACGACAACGCCCAGCGGCGCGTCGAAGTCTCTCAACCATTCATCGTATCCCAAACCATCCGTATGCAGATTGTCGAATACCAGTCGGCCCACCCGAATGCCAAGGTGCCGGCCATTGAGCGTTATGGATGTTCGTCCTCCATCATAACTTAAGCACGCCATGAACTGCCGTCCCTGGCCGGCTCGCAGTTCGATTCGTTCGCCTGGCAAACCAGCCGCCATCAGCGCTTGCTCCACATTGTTCGCGCATTCTTCGCATTGGAACAGTCCGAATCCCTGTGTGGCGGCCGTCGCAATCTGCAATGCGTCCATCGGTCGCACCCATTACTTCGTCACCACCTCATCCAAATTCAGCACCAGATTCGCCAGCAGCGTCCACGCCGCCAGCTCGCTCGGATTGAGCGCCGGGTCTGCCTTGGTTTCGCCGACCGCGATCAACGCCTGGGCCGCCTTCGGATCCTGGGCGTAGCGCGTCATGTGGTCCTGCAACGTCGCTTGCAGCTCGACCAGCTCCGACGATTCCGCCGGCCGGCTCGTCACGCTCTTGAACAAGAATTGCAGCCGGCTCTCCGGCGTCGCGCCGCCCGACTTCAAGGTCCGTTCCGCCAGCACGCGCGACGCTTCCACATATTGCTGCTCGTTCATCAACAGCAGCGCCTGGAGCGGCGTGTTGGTCCGCTCGCGGCGGACGACGCAGGCCTCGCGCGACGGCGCGTCCAGCGCCGTCATCATCGGCGGCGCCGCGGTCCGCTTCCAGAAGATGTACATGCTGCGGCGGTGGACCTTGTCGTGGCCCGTGTCCGCCTTGAAGATGCCGGTGTTGCTGCCGGTGAACGCCACCGCCCTCCACAAGCCCTCCGGCTGCGGCGGCTTGACGCTCGGCCCGCCCGTTTTCTCGACCAGCAATCCGCTCACGAACAACGCCTGGTCGCGAAGCATCTCCGCGTCGAGCCGGAAACGCGGCCCGCGCGCCAGCAACCGGTTTTGCGGGTCCTTCGCCAGGTGCTCGCTGGTCACCCGCGCCGATTGCCGGTAGGTCGCCGACATCACCAACCGCTTCATGAGCTTTTGCACGTCCCAGTTGTCCTCGACGAACGTCAGCGCCAGCCAATCCAGCAGCTCCGGATGGCTCGGCAATTCGCCCTGGACGCCAAAGTCTTCCGCCGTCTTCACAAGCCCTGTGCCGAACAACTGTTGCCAGAAGCGGTTGACGGCGACGCGGGCGGTCAGCGGCTGCTTCGGATCGACCAGCCATTCGGCGAAGCCGCGACGGTCGCGGGGCGCTTTTGTGGGCAACGGCGGCAAGAACGCGGGCGTGCCGCGCTCGACCTTGTCGCCGCGCTGCTCGTACTCGCCGCGCTTGAGGAAATACGCCGGCCGCTGGTCGGCGCGTTCCTTGAAGACCAGCGTCGTCGGGATCTCCTTGTCCAGCTTGTCGCGTTCCTGGACCAGCGGCGTCAGCTTCCGTTGCACGGGCGCCAAAAGCGCCCGCGTGCCGCTCCAGGTGTGCTCGACGAAGTAGTCGAGCAATTTCTTCTTCTGCTCGTCGTTGTGCTTTTTGGGGTCGAGCTTCACGATGTCTTGCAGCGGCTTGGGCAGGCCCTTGCCGCTGATGGATCGCTGATACTGCAGCCACGCCGTGAGGGTTTCGAACGGCCCGTCGCTTTGCGGCGTCTTCGTGACCAGGCCGCTCTGGTCCCAGTAGGCCGTGCCGCCGTGCAGCGTGAACGCCCAGCCGTTGATCACCATTCCCGGCTTGATGCCGACATGGGCCGCGTCCACTTCGAGCCGGACCCACTCGCCCTTGGCGGGGAGATCGCCCAGGCGGCGTCGCTCCGGCGTGTTGTCGGCGCCCCACGGAATGACGTTCTCGCCCCAGTAGGCTCGATGCCGCCAGGTGTCCGTGTGCCATTGCAGCATGATTTCCGTGGGCGGGGAAATCGAATCGATGTAGACGTGAGCGAAGAGCTTGTCGCCCTTGCCGACGCGCAGGCCGGGGCTCGCTTCTTGCAGAACGACCTGCCCCAGGCCGGCGTGGGTCAGCTTGATCGACTTGCCGCCCGCTTTCACCGGCGCCGGCGCATCGACAAAGTTCCACGCCACGTTCGTGCCGTTGTCCACCAGCGCCTTGACGCCGCCCGGCAACGCGTCATCGATCCACACGTGCTCGGCGTGCTTCGGCTCCGGCCCGGCCTTGGCGTCGAGGCTCGGATCGTACTTGACCTTGGCCAGCGTGTCCTTGACCGCGCGCTCCAGCGCCGCGATCTCCTTGTTCAGCTTCGCCAGCGCCGCTGCTTGCTCCGCCGTCGGCACGCTGACCACCGGCGGATGGCGGGCGATGTTGCCGTCGAGCGGCGAGCCGTCGAGATTGTTGAAGAACGCGAACAGCTGGTAATACTCCTTCGCCGACACGGGATCGTACGGATGGTTGTGGCAACGGGCGCAGCCCACGGTCAGGCCGAACAGCACCAGGCCGTTGGTGTCGGTGCGATCGACGACGTTGCGGACGTAGACTTCTTCCTCGATGGAGCCGCCTTCGCTGGTGGTCACGTGGCAACGAAGGAAACCGGTGGCGACTTTCTGATCGACGGAGGCGTTGGGGAGCAAATCGCCGGCGATCTGCTCGATCAGGAAGCGGTTGAAGGGCATGTTGTGGTTGAAAGCGCGGATCACCCAGTCGCGGTACGGGAACATCTCGCGGTAGTTGTCGAGATGCATGCCGTGCGTGTCGCCGTAGCGGGCCGCGTCGAGCCAGAAGCGGGCCATGTGCTCGCCGTAACGGGGCGACTTCAGCAGACGATCGACGACCTTCTCGTACGCCCTGTCCGCTGCTTGCGGCTTAGCGCTCGCGCAGTCCTTCAGGAAATCATCGACCTCCACAGGCGTTGGCGGCAATCCCGTCAGATCGAGGGTCACCCGCCGGATGAGCGCGTGCAGCGCTGCTTCGCCATTCGGTGTCAGTCCTTCTTTTTCGAGCCGCGCCAGGATGAAATGGTCGATCGGGTTGTTCGGCCAGCTCGCATGCTTCACCACGGGCAGCGGCGGTTTCACCGGGGCAACATAGGCCCAATGAGCCTGGTACTCCGCCCCTTGCGCGATCCAATCTTTCAAGAGTTGCTTTTCCGCCTCGGTCAGCGTCTTCTTCGAGCTCGGCGGCGGCATGATCTTGCTTGGGTCCTTGCTCGTGATCCGCCGGATCGCCTCGCTCGTGTCCGGCTTGCCCGGCACGATCGCCGCGTTCCCCTCGTCGTTCTTCTGCTTCGCCAATTCCGGCACGTCGAGCCGCAGGTCGCCTTTGACCTTCTTGGTGTCCAGGCCGTGGCACGCGAAACACTTGTCGGCGAGGACGGGCCGCACGTCGCGGTTGAATTCAATCTTCTTGTCGGCGGCTAAGGCAGACGGCGCAGCAATAAATCCAACGACGAACAGAAGCAAGGACCTGCTCATACAAAACTCCGCGAGGCGGGCCGGGGCAATTACAGACGTTCTGACTGAAGGCGCCGCACGATGCGCCCGAAGGTAGGATACCATCCATTTAAGCAGATGGGGCCTGGGTGGTAAAGGATGAACCTTGATCGAATCCTGTCCAGCGCTGCGCCAAGATTGTCCATTCCCTTTGCAGCTTACTCCACGTCCAACCACGCACCGCGTGTCTGAAGTGTCATTTCCTCCCGTCCGGTTGTTGGCATCCGCTTTGCTTTGTCGATCTCCTTCCAACCAAGGAGAAACCATGCACCGCCGACCCGCCTTCACCTTGATCGAACTGCTCGTGGTCATCGCGATCATCGCCATCCTGATCGCCCTGCTCGTTCCGGCGGTGCAAAAAGTCCGCGCGGCGGCGGCGCGGGTGCAGTGCCAGAACAACCTCAAACAGATCGGCCTGGCGATCCACAACTTCGAAGGGACCATGAAGTCGTATCCCCTCAGCATGTACATCCAGCCGAACACCGTCTTCGCCTCGAACAACGGCTCGTGGTCAATCCATGCTCGCATCTTGCCGTATGTCGAGCAGAGCGCCGCCTACGTGCGCGTCAACCTCGAAGCCGCGTGGGACGCGCAGCTCAACACCGGCGTGCCGACGTTTCGGGTCCCCATCTATCTCTGTCCGAACGAAACCAACGACGTGGTCCGCACCAACGGCGGCAACCCGTACGTCTATCCCCACACCTATGGCTTCAACTTCGGCACCTGGTTCGTGTACGATCCGACGACCGGGGGCGGCGGCGACGGCGCCTTCCATCCGAACTCGCGCCATCGTCCCGCCAGCTTCCAGGACGGCCTCAGCAACACACTGTGCGCGTCCGAGGTCAAGGCGTTCACGCCTTACGTGCGCAACACCGCCGATCCAGGACCGACGCCGCCTGCTTCGCCCGCCGCCGTGGTGGCCATGGCCGGCGGCGGCCAGAAGAAGCTTGGTCCCAACGTCAACGATTGTACCGGCCACACCGAATGGCCCGACGGCCGTGTCCACCACAGCGGCTTCACCACCGTGTTCACGCCCAACACCGTGGTGCCGTTTGCCGACGGCGGCCGCACGTATAACATCGATTACAATTCCCGCCAGGAAGGCAACAGCGCCACCCAGAAGACGTATGCCGCCATCACCGCGCGCAGCTATCACTCGGGCGGCCTGGTCAACGTGCTGTTGATGGACGGGTCGGTGCGCTCGGTGAGCCAGAACGTCGACCTGACGACGTGGCGGGCGCTCGGCACTCGCGCCGGCGGGGAAGTGGTCGGCGATTTCTGAGCCGCCCGGGCAGTGGACGAAAGGCCGGCGCAAAAGCGATAGAATAGCCGCGGCTTCATCCCCGTGGTGCCGCATGCACGAGCAATACGCCGCCCTCGCGGAGCTGGCCGGCGGGTTCATCCACGAGATCAAGAACCACCTCGGCACGCTCGGCCTGAACTTGCAGCTCCTGGCCGAAGATTTCCAGGACGCGCGCGATCAGCGCGAGCGCCGCGCCCTGGCGCGCGTGCACAAGCTGCAGGCGGAATGTCAACGCCTCACCGACGTCGCCAACGACTTTCTCCGCTTCGCTCGCATCAAGGAGCTGCCCTTGGCCCCGGCCGAGCTGGGCAAGGTCATCGAGGAGATGGTGGACTTCTTCACGCCCACGGCGAAGGCGGCCAACATCGACATCAAGACGTATCTGCCGGCCGACTTGCCGCAGGTGGCGCTGCACAGGGAGATGTTCGAGCAGGCCCTGTTGAACCTGATGCTCAACGCCGAGCAGGCGATGCCGGAGGGGGGCTCGATGACGTTCCAGGCGGCGACCGAGGCGGGCGACGTGGTCCTGAGCCTGATCGACACCGGCACGGGGATCGCGCCCGAGGTGCTGCCCAAGATCTTCGAGCCGTTCTTTTCGACGAAGTCCGGCGGCTCGGGATTGGGACTGGCGACGACCAGGAAGATCGTCGCCGCCCACAACGGCGGCATCGACGTGCAAAGCGAGGTCGGCAAGGGGACGAAGTTCACGATCCGGCTGCCGGCGTGCGTCTCTTGAGAAATGATCCCGGTCCGCAAACACTCATTGAGCCGGCGAGCT
>JAKEET010000049.1 GCA_022616435.1 Gemmataceae bacterium | reverse complement strand
GTCCGTGGCCGTCATGAGAAATCCTCCGTGACATCCTGTCAGGGAGAATTGTAACAACCAGAGATTAACCGTCAGACCCCAAAAAACCGTTTGGTGCTAGGGCGGGGTACGTCTGGCTCATGGTGCCTCCTGTTCCGCCAACGTATCCGCACTATCATCGTCTTGTCAATTCTTGTCAAAATGACGGACGGGGGGGCCAGCGGCCAGGCGGGTGGGTTCTTCGTTTCGAATCCGTCTTGCACGCATCGGCCGCGCCGCCGACAATTTGAGCATGGCCTCCTTTCCACGAGCCGTGGGTCACTTCCTGTTCGCCGGGCTGCTGAGCGGCTTCCTCGGCGCGGCGGTCGCCGCCCTGCTGTTCTACCTGCTGGTGCTCGGCCTGCTGTACGCGGAGCGGCCGGTCCAAGGCGCCGCCCAGGAGGCGATCGAGGTGCCGCATGTGTCCGACGTGGTTCTGTCGCCGCCGATCGCGGCCCAGGACTTGACGCCGCCGCCCGGCAAGCTGCCGCAGTTCTTCGACGGCGATTATCTCAACGAGTGCTTCGGGCTCCTGCAAAGCGCCGTCGACCAGAACAACGTGCTCTGGACGCTGGGCGCCTGGGCGGCGGCGGCGATGGCCTTCGCGGTGGCGATCGGCGTGCTGGGCGCCGTCATGCGGGGCATCTCCGCCCGCATCCTGGGTCCATTGTTCGGCATCCTCGCGTTGCTGGCGACGCTCGCGGGCATCGGCGCCCTGGTCGCGCACTTTTACTATCAGGTCGAAATCCCGTTCGAGTTCGAGCTGAACGCGCTGGGCCGGTTGTACCTCTATGCGATCGTGACGGGGACTAGCCTCCTGTGGATTTCCATCGTCGGGTTCCGGCTGCGGGCCCTGCTGTTCGCGGTGGCCACGGTGCTGACCGGCGAAGCGTTGGTGCTCGGCATGCCTCCGGACGCGTGCACCACCACTGCGCTGTGGCACGTGTCGCTGTTCGTCGTCGTTCCCGCGGCGTACGGCTGGCTGGCCGTCGAACGCGGCGAGCTGAAGCAGATCATCGTGTAGACAAATCATGCAGCCAAAACGGCCCGACTTCGCTGCTTGCATTGGTTGCGCGCCCATCGTATAGTTGGACCTTGCCGAACTCTTCCGATACGGGTTTCCGATAGGGGCGTGCGGAACCGCCCGCGCTGCACTGCGTACGCGAGGACCGCGCATGGGACGCCTCAAGCTGCGAAGGATCGACTCCGCCAACCCGCAGGCATCGGCCCAGCTGGCCGAGCTGCGCCGCGGTCTGGGCCTGCAAGCCGACGTCGTCGCGCCGCGCGGCCGGCAGCTTACCGAGCAAGTGTTTGGCGAACCGCTGACGCCGAGCCAGGTTGTCGAGCGGATCTGCACCGACGTGCGCCGCTGCGGCCTGGACGCCGTGCTGCGCTACACCGCCCAACTCGACCGCAAGGAATTGACGCGCGACACGATTCGCGTGCCCGCGGAGAATTTGCAAAAGGCCCACGCCGCCGCCGAGCCGAGCTTTCTCGAAGCCGTGCGGCGGATTCGCAAGAACATCATCGCCTTCCAAAGCGGCGTGCTGTTGCAAGACGCGACCATGACTGTCGCCGGCCTGCACGAGCTGGGCCTGCGCTTCCGGCCGATGCGCCGCGTCGGCGTGTGCGTCCCCGGCGGCGCCGCGGCCTATCCCTCCACCATCCTCATGACGGTCGTGCCGGCTCAGGCGGCCGGCGTCCAGGAAATCGCCGTCGTCATGCCGCCGACGCCGAACGGCGCTTACAACCCGACGCTCCTGGCCACGTGCCACGAGCTGGGACTGGGCGAAGTCTACCGGATCGGCGGCGCTCAGGCGGTCGCGGCCCTCGCCTACGGCGTCGACGGACTGCCGGCGGTGGACATGATCGTCGGGCCCGGCAACATCTTCGTGACGCTCGCCAAGAAGTTCGTCTTCGGCCATGTCGCCATCGATTGCCTCGCCGGGCCCAGCGAGATCATCGTGCTGGCCGACGAGTCGGCGCCGCCGGACTTCGTCGCCGCCGACCTGCTCGCCCAGGCGGAGCACGATCCGGCCAGCAGCATCCTGATCACCTGGCACGCGCCGCTCCTGGACCAGGTCCAGGCCGCCCTCGAAAAACAACTGGCGACGCTCGACCGGGCCGCGCAAGCGCGGTCGAGCCTGGAGGCGTTCGGCGCCCTGGTCCTGGTCCGCGATGAAGAACAGGCAATCGAGTGGACGAACCTGCTGGGTCCGGAACATCTCCACATCATGACCGCCGATCCCAAAGCGACGGCCGCCCGGATCGACAATGCCGGCGCGATCTTCCTTGGCCCGTATTCGCCCGTGGCCCTGGGCGACTACGCCGCCGGGCCGTCGCACGTGCTGCCGACCGGCGGCACGGCGCGGTTTACGAGTGGACTGTCGGCCATCGATTTCCTGCGGCGTTCGAGCGTGTTGCAGTTCACGCGGCAGGGCCTGGCCGCCCTCGCCGGCGACGTGAGCTTGCTCGCCAGCGCCGAGGGGCTGACGGCCCACGCGGCCAGCGTGGCGGTCCGTCTCGAAAAATAGGGGCTTGATTTATCGCGTCGCGCTCGGAAAAAAACACCATGTCACGCTTCCTGCGCCCCGCGATTCACGCCATGGCCGGGTACACGCCCGGCGAGCAGCCGCGCCGCGACGACGTCGTCAAGCTGAACACCAACGAGAACCCGTATCCGCCGTCGCCGCGGGTCGTCGCCGCCATCGAAGACGTGCTGCACAACGATCGGCTGCGCAAGTACCCCGACCCGCTCGGCACGCACTTCCGTCAGACCGCCGGGCGCGTGCTGGGGGTTGATCCGGGAAGCATCCTCATCGGCAACGGCTCGGACGACGTCCTCACGATCATCACGCGGGCGTTCGTGCCGGAGGGCGGGTTGGCCGTAGCGCCGACGCCGAGCTATGTGCTTTACAAGACGCTGGCCGACATCCAGGGCGCCGACTTCGAGGCCGTGCCGTTCGCCGACGGCTGGACGCTGCCCGAGCCGTGGCCCATCCCCGATGCCAATGTAACGTTTGTTCCCAATCCGAACTCGCCCAGCGGCACCGCCGTCGAGACCGAAGCACTCGAGCAACTGGCCGGCGCGCTGCGCGGCCCGCTGGTCATCGACGAGGCCTACGGCGATTTCGCCCCGGCCAACGCGCTGCGGCTGGCGCAGCTCGACAACGTCGTCGTCACGCGGTCGCTGAGCAAGTCGTACAGCCTGGCGGGCCTGCGCTTCGGTTTCGCGGTGGCGTCCCCTGCCCTGGTGCGCGAGTTGATCAAGGTCAAGGATTCGTACAACTGCGACGCCCTGAGCCTGGCCGGCGCCGCCGCCGCGCTTGAAGATCAGGAGTACTTCCGCGTCACCCGCAACAAGATCATCGCCACCCGCCAGCGCCTGGAAACGGAGCTGGCGAAGCTCGGCTTCGACGTCGTGCCGAGCCAGGCGAACTTTGTGTGGGCGACGTCGGCCTCCACGCCGGTTAAGCCGGTCTTCGAAGAATTGAAACGCCGCAACGTGCTGGTGCGCTGCATGGACTTCGGCCCGCACGGCGACGGCCTGCGCATCAGCGTCGGCACCGATCACGAAATCGATCACCTGTTGTCCGAGCTGCGGAACATTGTGTGACCCGTTTGACGCCGGCGCGACACGGCGTGCGCTGAACGGGATTTCGGAATGACCCTCTTCCATGCCTCCCGCCGACGATTACCTGGATCAATGCCGCGGGCTGATCGACAACGCCCGCGGCCAGCTCGCCGCCGTGCGGCAGGCGGCCGATTGGTTCGCCGCCGCCATCCTCGCCGGCCGCATGGTGCACGTCTTCGCCTCGGGCCACAGCCGGATCATGGTCGAGGAGTTGTGGCCGCGCTACGGCTCGTTCCCGGGCTTCAACCCCATCGTGGAGCTGTCGCTGACCTTCCACAACCTCGTGGTCGGCGCCAACGGGCAGCGGCAGGCGATGTTCCTGGAAAACGTCAACGGCCTGGCCGAACGCATCCTCCGCAACTTCGACGTGCAGCCGGCGGACAGCGCTTTCGTCATCTCATCCAGCGGCTGCAACATCGTTCCGATCGAAATGGCGGAGTTGTTTCGCGAGCGCGGCATCAAGGTAGTCGCGCTCGTCAGCCGCCGGCACAGCGAGGCGACCAGGTCCAATCATCCGTCCGGCAAGAAGCTGCCCGATGTCGCCGATCTGACGCTCGACACCGGCGCCCCGCCGGGCGACGCCATGGTTCGCATCGACGGCCTGGAGACGCCGGTGGCGCCCGGCTCGACGGTCGGCGGCTGCATGATCGTCAACATGCTCAAGGCCGAGGTGGCGGAACGGCTCACCCGCGCCGGCCAGCCGCCCAAGGTGCTGACCGGGGCGTGCGTGGTGGGCGCGGAGCGCGCGAAGGAGCTGTTCGAGGCCGCGTATGACGAACACGCGCGGCGGCTGGCGGAGCTGTATCGGAACCTGGGTCGGTAGCCGCGCAGAATGAGTCCCATGGGCGGCTAAGGGCCGACTGGCCGCGGCGCGGTCGCTACGCGGTCCGGGAATCGTCGCGCATACTGCAACCAGAACCGCATGAGACGAAATTCCGCAGACTCGTCGGCAATCTCCCACAGCCTGGCGTTCAACGGGCCAAGTGCCTCAGCCAATGGAGAGCCATGGTACCAATTGCCAAACAATGTGAATCCGATATTCCTCCTCCAGCATCCGCCCCAAGAACTGCGTCAGCGCCGCCCCTGCGACGGACGTCACCCATGCCGCCGCAAGAGCAGCAAGGTCGCGTCGTCGCGCAGCTCCTCGGCGCCGGTGAAACGCTGCAGATGCTGGCGAATCAGGTCGGCGCCCCTCGACAGCGGCATCGATGGCGCCAGGTCCTGCACGGCCCGGCGCAGGCGCTCGATGCCGAATTGCTCGGCGTCGTCCGGCGCGCGTGCCTCGACCACGCCGTCGGTGAAAAAGACGAGCAAGTCGCCCGGCGCCAGGGTCAGGCGCAGCTCGCGAAGGTGCAGGTTGGGATCGTCGTACCCCAGCAACCGGCCCGGCCTCAAGGGGAGCGGTTCGACGGCCCCCTTCGCAGGCCGCAACAGCGGCGGATGATGGCCGGCCGAGGTCAGCAGCACCTCCGACGTCGCCGGATCATAGAGCCCGTGCGCCAGCGTGACGAACATGCAGGTCGGGTTGTCGTCGGCCAGGTCGCGGTTGAGGGCGGTCAGCGTCGGCACGGGGCCGCGGCCTTCCCTCACCAGGTGCCGGGCCAGGGTGCGCACGGCGCCCAGGAACAGCGCCGCCGGCATCGCCTTGCCGGAAACGTCGCCGATGAAGAACGCCAGCTTGCCGCACGGCGCTTTCAGGTAGTCGTAGAAGTCGCCCGCCACCTGCCGCGCCGCGTACACGCGGCCGAGGATGTCGAAGTTGGCGTCGGGGAAATCGTCCAGCTCGTCGGGCAAGTAGCCCTGCTGGATCTCGCGCGCCAGCTCCAGCTCCTGGTGCAAGCGCTGCTGGCGAAGCCGCTCGGCGTGCAGGGTGGCGTTGTCGAGCACCACCGCGACCTGCAGGGCAATCGCCGTCAACAACCGCAGATCTTCCACCGTGAAGCCGAAGCCCTTGCCGAGCCGGTCAGTCTGCAACACGCCCAGGCGGCGGCCGTCGGCGTCGATCATCGGCACGCACATCAGCGAGCGGAGCTCGAGGCCGTGCAGCGTCTGGCTGGCGGTGAAGCGGTCGTCTTGCTTGACGTCGTCGCTGATCAGGCCGACGCCTTCGGTCAAGGCCCGGCGGACGATGGTGCGGCTGAAGGGGGCTTCGTCGCCGGGCGGCCGCCGCGTCTTCTGGGCGCGGAGCGCCAGCTCGGGGCCTTCGCCCAGGATCGCCAGGGCCCGGTCGGCCTGCGGAAACAGCTCCAGCACCTTGTCGAGCAGCTTGTCGAGCAGCTCATCGAGATGGGCGGCGCGGGCCACGTGATGGGAGATGTCGAGGATGACCTGCAGCTTGGACGAAGCGTCGGGGCCGAGCAAGCCTTGATGCAGGGTGACGGCGCTGACCGTTTCGCGGATGATCAGGTTCGGCTCCGACGCCGGCGCCGGCTCGGCGGGCACGCGCAGGCCGAACGTGTACGGGCCGATCTGCAGGGCGTCGCGCTCGGTCAAGGCCACGGGCGTATTCGGCGTCAAGCGCTGGCCATTGAGGAAGGTGCCGTTGCTGCTGTCCAGGTCCTCGACCAGCCAGCCGTCGTCCTGCCGGATGATGCGGGCGTGGTGGCGGCTGACCGCCCGGCCCAGCAGGCACACCGTCGAGTCGTGCTGCCGGCCCAGGATGGTGACATCGTCAGTCAGGGGATAGGTGCGTCCCAGCTCCGGCCCCTGCAAAGCGATCAGATGGCTCATGCATTCCTTTGTAACGGAGAATCGCGTCCGTTTGAAATGAAAAACTGATGAGCGAGCCGCGGCGATGACATGGGCAGCGAGCAGCCGCGGCCTGGCGAAGTCCGATCGGACCCGAGAGCGCCAAAGCCGCGACGTGGGATAGACTCCGATTCTGTCCGCTGTGGCAGGTGCGGAGACCTATCCCACGCGCGCCGGATGACTACGGCACGATGTACGACTGCGTGTAGACGCCGCGCGGCCGGAAGATTCCGAAGCCGACGAAGCTGCGCGTCACGACGCTGGGCGTCGCAAACACCGGTGCGGAGTAGACCGTGGTCACCGGCGCCGAATACACGGTGGTGGGCGGATAGTACGAGTACGTCGTGACCGGCGCCGAGTACGTGACCGGCGCGGAGTACGTCACTACCGGACTGGAGTAAACGACGGGTGACGAATACGTGACGACGGGCGCCGAGTACACGACCGGCGCCGAGTAAACCACCCGGCGCGGCGGCCCATAGAACACTTGCGCCGGCGCAGCGCTTGCCGTCAAGCCGAGCGCCAGCAAAGCGAGGGTAACGATGCGGGTCATGGTGTTGCCTCCCATGTTGCAACAAGGAAAAGGTTCGGAACCATCCATTGTCATTATGCGACAAGCGTCAAGGCCGGCAAAGTTGACGCGGCTTGCCCAATCCGTCAGCTGCGGGTGTGGCGGCAAGTTTCCCAACTTGCCGCGACCGGGGTCCAGTCCAGTGACTCTGTGGCACGTTGGAAACTTGCCGCCACAAGCGGCTACTCCGCCGGCTGGCCGCCGACCACGAACGGCAAGGTCAACCCCTTCTGATCCTGATACTTCCCTCTCTTGTCCGCGTAGCTCTTCTCGCACGGCGCGTCAGCCTTGAAGAACAGGATCTGCGCGATCCCCTCGTTGGCGTAGACCTTCGCCGGCAACGGCGTCGTGTTGCTGATCTCGATGGTGATCCGGCCGCGCCACTCCGGCTCCAGCGGCGTCACGTTGACGATGATGCCGCAGCGGGCGTACGTCGACTTGCCGAGACACGTGGCCAGCACGTCGCGCGGGATCTCGAAATACTCGACCGTCTCGGCCAGGGCGAAGCTGTTCGGCGGGATGACGCAGAAATCGCCTTCGATGTCCACGAACGCCTTGGGCTCGAACTTCTTCGGGTCGATCACCGTGCCGTACACGTTGGTGAAGACCTTGAAATGCCGGCCGACGCGGACGTCGTAGCCGTAGCTGGACACGCCGAACGAGACCGTGCCGGGACGGTACGCCTCTTCGGCGAACGGTTCGATCTTGACAAGCTTCCTGATCTGCCAGTCGGCAAGCAGGCCCATGATGCGGATCCTCCGGGGCAAGGTCGGGACATTTGGTTGGGCGTTCCGGATCATTGTAGAGGCCGAGCCGCCGACTCGTCGACGAAGCGGCTCGCTTCGTTGTCGCCTTTCGCTCCGCGAAAGGGTGCTCTTTCGCGGAGCGAAAGGCGACAAACCGCCCCGCCGCCCGGTCGTCGGCAAAGCAGCTTGCTTTGCGGTTCGCCGCGCTTACAATCAAGCCCGCCTCCGTCTCCAGAATTCAGCCACCCGGTGCTGCCCATGCAGGTGAAAAAGCCCGTCGATCCGTTCGGCGAAGTGAACGTGCACACCACCAACCGCGGCCTGATCCGGGTCACGGCCACGATCCTCATGGAGCCGCGCCGCGAAGGGACCCAGACCGGCATCGCGCTGGACGGCTCGTCGTCGATGCGAATGCTGTACGGCTTCGGGCCGACGCCGGTGAACCAGGTCACGCCGGTGACGCAGCGCATCTGCGCCTACCTGGCGAGCAAGCTCGACGCCGACGGCGGCACCACCGTCATCTACTGGGCGACGGGCTTTCGCGGCGATCAGATCGAAGTCGTCGGCGATTTCCGGGCCGAGGAAGCCGAGCGGCACGTCTTCGGCCCGCCCAAGGAGTACGGCAACGACACGCAGCTCTTGCCGGCCGTCAAGTACTTCTGCGAGCGTTTCGCCGACGCGCCGTGGGGCTTCTACGTCTTCATCACCGACGGCTCGCTCAACGACATGGGCCTGTTGAAGAGCTACAGCACCCACCTGGCCCGCGACATCGCCGCCGGCAAGCGCAACCCGGTCAAGTTCGTGCTGATCGGCGTCGGCTCGGCCGTGGACGAAGAGCAGATGGAGGCCCTCGACGATCTCTACACCGGCACCAACATCGACCTGTGGGACCACAAGATCGCGCGCGAGATGCGCGTGCTGCAAGAGATTTTCGCCGAGGTCGTCGACAAGAACGCCCGCGTCGCCGACCACGGCCGGATCCTGGACGCGGACGGCAAAGTGATCAAGGACTTCTCCAGCCTCGGCCTGCCGGCGTTCCTGGAGTTCGAGCTGCCGATGGGTTCGAAGTCGTTCGTGCTGGACGTGAACGGCCGGCAGATTCAACAAGACATTCCCGACCCGCGCGTGCGTCCGGCGCCGCCGATCCCGAAGATCACGGTGAAGAAGCCGGAACCGGAGCCGGCGCGGCGCGGGTGTTTGCTGCTGGTGGCGCCGCTGTTGGTGGGGATCTGGCGCTATCTGGGTGGGTGAGGCGGCGACGGGGGGAATTGGCGCCTCGGAGCACGACAACGTTCTTGTTGACCGGTTCGAGTCGCGACGCCGCCGGGCCGGTAGTGATGGGATGATGCAAGCGATCGCGGCGGCGACTGTGAGAATCGGGAACGACGCATGTTACACGTCCTCCGTTCCTCGTGTCATCGCGGGTTGCGTCATCGCGGACCAATCGCTCACGCCAGCATCGCGCGCATCGGCTGCAACCTGCGATTGAAGGGATTGAGCACCAGGCCGAGAATCTCCAAGGTCACCACGCCCAGCAGGGCCTCATCGCCCGCTTCACCGAGTATGACCGGCGAGTGTCCTTCGCCTTGCGGGAGTGCGATGTGACATTCAGAGATGCCGCGTTCAATCACGGTGCCGTCCGCGAGGGTGAAATCCATGGTGCGTTTGGCCTTGAGCCCTAGCTCCTTCCAGGTCTTTTCCGGCAGCAACGAATAGATGGCGCCGCTGTCAACGAGAAACTTGACAGTGGTTTGCTTGCCCTTGTTCCCGGTAACCGTGCCTTGTATGTGGGTGAGTCCCATGGTTTTCCTCGAAAGCATGTTATCACATCTTCCCAATCACCGCATCCGCGAACGCGCTGCACTTCACCTCCTTGGCCCCCTCCATCAGCCGCGCGAAATCGTACGTCACCGTCCTCGAACCGATGGCGCCGTCCATCCCCTTGATGATCAGGTCGGCCGCTTCGGTCCAGCCCATGTACCGCAGCATCATCTCGCCCGACAACACCACGCTTCCCGGATTAACCTTGTCCTGATTGGCGTACTTGGGCGCGGTGCCGTGGGTGGCCTCGAACACCGCGTGCCCGGTGAGGTAGTTGATGTTGCCGCCCGGCGCGATGCCGATGCCGCCGACCTGGGCCGCCAGCGCATCCGACAGGTAATCGCCGTTGAGGTTCATCGTCGCGATGACGTCGAACTCGTCGGGCCGCGTCAGCACCTGCTGCAGCGTGATGTCGGCGATCGCGTCCTTGATCAGGATCTTCCCGGCCGCGAGGGCGGCCTTTTGCTCCGCGTTGGCGGCGGCCTCGTCCTTCGCCTTCTTGGTCTTCTCCCACTGCTCCCAGGTGTAGACCTTGTCGCCGTATTCGCGCTCGGCCAGCGCATAACCCCAGATGCGGAACGCGCCCTCCGTGAACTTCATGATGTTGCCCTTGTGCACCAGGGTCAGGCTCTTGCGCTTATTGGCGATGCAGTAGTCCAGGGCCGAGCGGATCAGCCGTTCGCTGCCTTCCTGCGACACCGGCTTGATGCCGATGCCCGACGTGTTCGGGAAGCGAATCTTGCCATACTCCTTGGGAAACGCCTCCTTGAACAGCTTGAGGAACGTCTTGTTGGCCTCGCTGCCCGCCTCGAACTCGATGCCGGCGTAGATGTCTTCCGTGTTCTCGCGGAAGATCACCATGTCCACCTTCTCCGGGCGCTTGACCGGCGACGGCACCCCCGCAAACCAGCGCACCGGCCGCAGGCACACGTACAGGTCGAGCAGTTGCCGCAGGGCGACGTTGAGCGAGCGGATGCCGCCGCCGATCGGCGTTGTCAGCGGCCCCTTGATGCCGACCAAGAACTCGCGGAACGCCTCGACCGTCTCGTCCGGCAGCCAGCTGTTGAGCTTGGTGAACGACTTTTCGCCGGCAAAGACTTCCATCCAGGCGATCTTGCGTTGGCCGCCGTAGGCCTTTTGCACGGCCGCATCGAAGACGCGGACCGCCGCCCGCCAGATGTCCGGCCCGGTGCCGTCGCCCTCGATGAACGGCACGACGGGATTGTGGGGGACCTGCAGCCTGCCGTTCTGGATGGAGATCTTGGCGCCGGCGGGGACTTTGGCGTGCTGGTATGGCATGTCGGCTCCTGGATGCGGACGGACGCTACACAGCCGTGCGCAATTCTGCTGCACCAACCCGAAGCGTAAGCGAGGGATTTCGGCACCAACCCGACGCGTAAGCGAGGGATTTCGACTGTTCCCCTCGCTTACGCGTCGGGTTGGTGCAGCGGGATCACGCACGGTCATCTCGCAGGCGTCGCGGTGCGAAAATCGTTGGTAATATATGGGACGCGCCTGGATTGCCCAAGTTCTGATCCGCGAACGCCGGCGCCGATTCTGCTATGATCATGGGGCCGCTGCGTCGCGAGTTGGAGCGCCCGGAAACGCTGCCATGCACGAAGTCACGCGCATTCTGTCCGCCATCGAGCAGGGCGATCCGCATGCCGCAGAACAGCTCTTGCCGCTGGTCTACGATGAGCTGCGGCAGTTGGCCGCGCGGAAGCTGGCCCAGGAAAAGCCGGGGCAAACGCTCGAGGCCACGGCCCTGGTGCACGAGGCGTACCTGCGGCTGGTCGGCGACCAGGCGCCGGACGCCGCCAAGCCCCAAACGCCACAACACTGGAACAGCCGGGGACATTTCTTCGCCGCCGCGGCCGAGGCGATGCGGCGCATCCTCGTGGATCAGGCCCGCCGCAAACAGGCCGACAAGCGCGGCGGCCGCGCTCGTCGAGTTCCCCTGGACGCCGTCGCGGTGGGCTTCACGTCCCCCGCCGACGTCGTGCTCGACATCGATGACGGCCTGACGCGTCTGGCCGCTGAAGATCCACAGGCCGCTCAATTGATTCAACTGCACTATTTCGCCGGCCTGTCCTTCGAGGACGCCGCCGAGGTCGTCGGCATTTCTCGTTCAGCCGCGTACGAACACTGGGCCTACGCGCGGGTGCGGCTCCGCTGCCTGCTGGACGGCGAATGAAAGGCTGTCCGAAAAGGTGTCTGGACCCCTGATTTCGTGTCGTAAGGGTCCAGACACCTTTTCGGACAGCCTCTGACTGGTGCGCGAACATTTTGTTTTTCTTCCGGACAAACCAGGGCCCGAATCCGCACTGTAGTCGTCGGCCGGGAGTGAATGCCATGCCCGCAGACTTGCAAAAAACCCGTGAGCTGTTCTTGCACGCCGTCGGCAAGCTGCCGCCGGAACAGTGGGACGGCTACGTCGCCGACGCCTGCGCCGGGGACGCCGAGCTGGAGCAGCAGGTTCGCCGCTTTCTCCAGGTGCACCGCGACGCCGGCAGTTTTCTGGAGACGCCCGCCCTTGCCCAGTGCGCCACCGTCGACGAGCCGAGCCCCGAACGCCCCGGCACGGTCATCGGCCCGTACAAGCTCCTGCAGCAGATCGGCGAAGGCGGCATGGGCATCGTCTGGATGGCCGAACAGAGCGAGCCGGTCAAGCGCAAGGTCGCCCTCAAGCTCATCAAGCCCGGCATGGACAGCCGGCAGGTCATCGCGAGATTCGAGGCCGAACGCCAAGCCCTGGCCATGATGGACCACGTCAACATCGCCCGCGTCTTCGATGGGGGCACGACCGGAACGAAGGATGAAGGCGGAAGGATGAAGGATGAACCAGACGTGAGTTCTGATTCATCCTTCCGCCTTCATCCTTCATCCTTTGGAAGGCCCTACTTCGTCATGGAACTCGTCCACGGCGTGCCCATCACCAAGTACTGCGACGACAATCACCTGACGCCGCGCGAGCGGCTGGAACTCTTCGTCCCGGTCTGCCAGGCAATCCAGCACGCGCATCAGAAGGGCATCATCCACCGCGACATCAAGCCGTCCAACGTCATGGTCACGCTCTACGACGGCAAGCCGGTCCCCAAGGTGATCGACTTCGGCGTCGCCAAGGCGACCGAACAGAAGTTGACCGAGCGGACGCTGTTCACGACGTACGGCACGATGGTCGGCACGCT